>NZ_JACEHH010000030.1 GCF_014154935.1 Stieleria mannarensis | reverse complement strand
GGGCCGATCGCTAGCTTGGCGTCTGGCCTTCAACGATGACGTCGGCCAGGGCCGTGCGGAGCGGATCATCGTTGGGACCGCAAAAACCCCAGTGAAGGTGTTTCCGCCAACCCTCGGCGTACCGGAACTTGCCACTCATCTTGCCCGTCTCGGCGTTGATGTCACGCATCGTTTGCAAGTAGCTGTCCATGCCTTGACTTTCGTCCAGCCACTCTTTCTGGCTGGCATGACAGGCCAGCAACTCGACTTTTTTGTCAATCAAATCGGAGTGGTCGACGAAGAAGTGCGGCATCACGAGTTCGCCCAGCGGAGTTCGATTGCCGACCGGCTGACAATGATAGACCGTGACCGGTTCAAAGAACGGCGGCACCGGTGGATCGCTGACTAGGTTCGGCATCCCATGGGAAAACGCCGCGCTGACGGCCAATCGACAGGCGATCTCATGGTCTTCCATGTAGTCCGAGGGCGAATGGGTCAGCACCACGGACGGCTTGGCGGTGCGGACGATCGCGGTGACCTTGGCCAAGTTTTCAAACGTGTACGACGCAGCCATGTCGGGATAGATCGGAGCATGAAAAGTGGCTCCCATCTTCTTGCAGGCATCCTGCGCTTCCGCCAGACGCGTCTTGGCGCACTCGTCTCGGTCCATCGTGGTGCTGCCACGCGAACCGTCACACAAGTTGACATAGTGCAAGTCCCAGCCGCGGTGTGCGAGCTGTAACATCGTGCCGACCATCAAGTACTCGATGTCATCTGGATGGGCGGCAATGGCAAGAACCGAAGGCATCAAACTTTCCTCTGAAAATCAACGGAGCGGAAAAGGGGTCAGGTACCAAAAACCAAATGGCCCGAAGGGTGCTTCGCATTTTTGGTACCTGACCCCTTTTCCGCGGCACCCTAAATCTAAAAGTTGACGAAGCACTAGCGTCAATCGTCATCGTGACAAAGGATCAGGAATCGAACAACGTGCCGAGTGAGCGATCGAATTGGCCACGCGTCATCACCAGCGGAATCCCCGCCTGCTTGGCTTGGTCCAACCGAGCGACTTGAACGTGCGGCCCATACGCCAACACGCGCGCGCTCGGGCACACCTGGCGACAGCGATCCATCAATCCGTCCACCGCACCACTCCGCGTGGAAAGATCGACGATCACCAATTCGATCCCGCCGCGATCAGGCAGCGACGCGGCAAGCTGAAACTCCCACCCAGCGGATTCCGCAGCCGCGCGAACCCGCGAGGCAAACATCAGATCGCCGGACAGAAACACGACGGTCGGATCACTGTCCGAACCCGTGTCCCAACCTCCGGCGGATTCATTGACCGAGCTCACTGACGTTTTTCCAATTCCGATTTCATGAACGCCAACCCCTCGGTGGCCAGCGTCATCTCGTCGGAAAACATCTTCCGCCAGATTTTGGTGGCCGCCGCGATTTCCGGCAGCGCTAATCCGAACGCTTCGATCACCAGCCAGCCGTCGTAGCCGCTTTTGGCGATCGCGTCAAAGTTCTCTTGCCAATTCACGCCGCCCTTGCCCGGCGTGCTGCGGTCGTTTTCGCTGATGTGGATGTGGTATAGCTTGTCGCCGCCGGCCAGGATCGCATCGGTGACACTTTTTTCTTCGATGTTACTGTGGAAGGTGTCGTACATCATCCCGCACGCCGGGTGATCGACCTCGCGGACGAACCGCGTCGAATCGGCATGGCAATTCAGCAGGTAGCATTCGAATCGGTTCAACGCTTCGACGCCCAATCGCACGCCGACTTGCCCGGCGTGTTCGGCGACCTGACGCATGCTGTCGACGCCCCATTTCCATTCGTCTTCGGTCGGCCCGGCACCGCTGAACAGTCCGATCGCAGAATGGTACGGCCCGACGAGCGTTTCAACACCGGCAGCGGCACACAGGTCCAACGTCCGTTTCGTCGCCTCGATGCCCTTTTGACGCACCGCGGCGTCGGGCGAGATCGGATTGTCTTCTTCGCCACGAATCGTCACACCGGTGCGACCGAGTCCCAAAGAATCCAACTCTTTGCCGATCGCGGCATAGTCCAAATCAAGGTTAAAAATCGGCAGTTCCACGCCGTCAAAACCGGCCGCCTTCAGTTTCTCGCACACCGGGTACATCTCTTCGGTGACTTCGCCGCTCCACAGCAGCAGGTTCATGCCGTACTTCATTGATCGTTCATCCTAGGGAAGGGGTGGAAAAAGCGTCGATCCGTCCGGCGGAGTCAGGAATCGAACACGCCGGGATTCTACCAACTCGCCGGCGTCTTGGAGCCAGGGGAGGACCGAATCCGGCATTTCGGCCAGTCCGACACGCCGCATCACCTGATTGAGTCGCATCAACAACTGATTGTGGTCCAGATAGTCGTACAGAAATCGGGCTTCGGCGTAGCGACGAATCGCCCCGGCCAATTTTTCAGTCGGCTTTCCCGTGATTTCGTTGACGCAGCGCTGAATCAATTCGGGCGATGTATCGTCGATCAAGCGGTAGTATCGACGGGCGAGCTCGGGAAAATCGCGAATCCACAACGCGTCCAACAGCACTTCGATCAGGATGTGACCGACGAACATGGGGCGAAAACCGCGATCACCGGGCAACAGATCACGCAACCCAACGGCCAATTGTAAGTTGGTTTCGACAAACGCCGGCGTGTTGTGAAACCAGCGGTCGTCGCGGATATGGTGCAAAATCCCCCCGGCGACCTGCCGCACTTGGATGTCATCGGACTGAAGCGCCGCCGTCGCCATCCGCTCGCGGGCGCGGATGCGTCGATCCACCACGCTCAAAAAATCCGGCACCCCCGTCGAAACCGCGACCAGCGGATCGTCCAAATACGGAATCGCGTGAGAGAGAAAATTCATGCGGGGCAGGGTAGGGCAGGGCGGTGTGGACGCAGGGACGGTGTCGGTATTTGGCCACGCCCACGTAGGCTGGGGCCCTCGTTGAAAAATGCCTCGATCGAGTAGCTACGCTCGCCAGAGCGTGGTCGCCACAGGAATCCACCTTCTGGCGAAGTTAGCTACGGTCGCGCAGCCATTCAGGACGTATTGCGTGCAAAACACCGCACAGGGTGCCACCGCCTCGCCAACCGAATCTCTTGGCGAGTTCCGCTACGGGAAACCTGCGCCGACCGAAACTCTTGGCGAGTTCCGCTACAGGAAACCTGCGCCGACCGAAACTCTTGGCGAGTTCCGCTACGGGAAACCTGGACGGCAACTGACACCGAGACACACTTGCCGGCGCTGCGTGCTTGTAATCGTTTCAATTCCGCACGAGCTGGCGTAGTCCGACTACGCAAGATACCGCTCGACCCCCGCCTGCGGATAGCCGTCATAGAAACGCCGGATCCAATGCCGCCCCGACCAGTGCTCCAGATGCCGCTCCCATCCCATCCGCTGAAGGAAGCGGTCGGAGATCGATCCGTTGGAAACATGGGCCACGATCGCCGATGCCCCGCGCAGCCGGGCGATTTCATCGAGTACGTGACAGGCCCCGGCAAAGGAGCGATAGCCCGCGCGGCGACCGCTGCGGACATAGTCCAAGGTCAAAAACGCCGGCATCCCCAGCGGTTGGTGGTAATCCAACCAACACAGATCATCGTCACCGCGCCCGTAACGATTCTGCCACCAGACCTGCGCCATCGAGACGCTGCCGTTGACCCAGCGGCGCTGGATCCGAACCAGCTTGCCGGCCTGCATCACGATGCGGCCGCAACGCCAACGACGAATCAAGTCGGGTTGTTGTTGAGGGTTGGTGATCGAGCCGGCGAAGAACATGGTGGCAGGCCGTGCGAGAAAGGAAGCGTCGGGTCGCAAAACTCTAGCTCGCCCCAACCGCATCGCCGCCGCTCAAGTGAAATTCAGCGCAGGAGAAATCCACTCACTTCAAGAATCGCTGCCCACAGCGACCAACGTCCTGGCCGTCGACATCACCATCGCCCTCAAAATCGGATCTCTCAGCAGATCTGATTTCTTTGCACACACACGCCTTCGCCCCCGTCCACGATCGCATCGACCTGATCCTCACGCGGAACCACCCACACGGGACGCTGCTCGTCTTCTCGCGGATAGGGGCCACACAGCACGGTGCGGCGACTTCCCGCGATCACTTGAACATCAAACAATTCTTCGACGCCGGTTTCGAACTCGACAAACGCAAGACTCTGTCCCGTCATCCAATCGATCACGACCACACCGCATCGCATCGCGCTGCGGTCCTCACAGATCGGCACCCCGCCAAAAACAGAGGTCTCCCGCGCCCGACTCATCCCGACAAAGGCGTAGCGATCATGGAACGCCAACCCGCGGCCGTACCCCGGATAAGACGCCACGTCCTCGGCTCGGCCACTTTGCCGGTTGATCGTGACCAGTTTTCCCCGACCGCTATCGAGCAAAAATAATCGGCCACCGTGCATGCGTGGTGAGTGCGGCATACAGAAACCCCGCGCGATCGTATGCCCACTGGCCACATCGATCAGCACGCCGCCGGCGGACTTGTTGTCACGCCAGCCGCGCGGCGCGTCGCTTTCCCCCAGCGCGCTAACATACCGTGGCTTTCCGTGTTGCATCGCCATTCCGTTGAGATGGCATCGATCTTGCGGCGCCAGCTGGCTGATGAACGGAGGTTGCCAGCGAGGGACAAAATTAAATTCCTCGTGCAACGTCGACAAACACGAGAACAGGGTGTTGACGATCCACAGCTGACCGTCGTCGCCCCACTGCATCTCGTGCACATGAATGTTCCCGGTGACAAACGACTCGCGGGCCAGAAACGCCCGATCATAGGCTCCGGCCGGATCGACTTGCGGCGCCAGTGCCCCACCGTCGCGCAGCACCCAGATCACGTTCGGTCCCCCGACCGCGATCGATGACGTGGTGACGCCGCCGGGTTTCACAGCCTGATGCGGCGGCGCGATCCCCATCGCCTGTTGGAAATTGGAAAACCCCAAGTGCAGCCGACCGCCGGACGCGCCGATGCTGACCACCTTTCCCGCCGCATAGGTCGAAACCAACAACGAACAACCGAGGTGCTCCAACAGCGGCACGAATTGCGCGCTGTGCCGGTAATTGATCTCCCGCACCGCGGCCGGCCGCCGGAGCGGTGCTTCGGTGGGTTGGTCCGACTCCGCTGCTGGCTGCTGCTGGTTGTCCATCGATTCCGCTGGGGTTTGAGGGGAGTGAGCCATTAGACGTGAATTCACCCTCCCTCTGGGAGGGTAAATCCCAGAAAACCGCACGACCTCGTCCACCGAGGGTGTTGTCCTAGCGTGGCGTCTATCCCACTTTGTCGGTGCTCCCTACGGGATCTCCGCCGATGCGGGACGCTCGATCACGTGACTTTGATCGACCGCCAAGGGATCGATCTCTTGTTGCGCCCCGTCGGCCCAATGGACCGTGACCCGGTCCACCTTGTCCGCGGTCCCCAGCCCGAACGTCAGCGGCAACTCGACTTGCGAAAGATAGCTTCGCGTCGGCATCACCTGCTGGCGGATGATGTCGCCGGCGACATTGATCTCGACCCACGACCCGATCGCATCGCGATTGCAGTGCTTGCCGTCGCCTTTCAACTTCAATCGCAACCAATGATGGCCGAGTTGTTGGTCGTTGCGCAACAACCGCGGCGCCCGCCCGGTGGCGGTGATCAGCAAGTCCAAATCGCCGTCGTCATCGATATCGGCGTATGCCGCACCACGTCCAGCCATCGGTCGCAACAAGTCCTCTCCGACGTGCGACTGGTCGGCCGCCAAGAATTCCGTCCCGTGTTCCGGTCCGGCGTTCCAAAACAACTGCGGCGGCTGTTCGTAATGCTGACTCGGTTGCACCCGGTTGATGTCCTCTTCCAAGTGACCGTTGGCACAAAACAAATCCGATCGACCGTCCAAGTCATAGTCGACGTAGACCAAACCGAACGTCAACAACAACCGCGTGCTCGGCCCCAGTCCCGTCGAGACCGCTTCGTCATAGAACTGCATCCGTCCGAACTTGGTCACGTACAACGCCGTCATCTCGTTGGAAAAGTTGCCGATCGCCACGGCCAGGGCTTTGCGACCGCGGAACGAGGCGACGTCGATGCCCATCGCACCGCGGGCGTTGCCGCTGGAATCAAACGCGATCCCGGTCAGCGCCCCGATTTCGGTGAAATGGCCTTGCCCGTCGTTGCTGAGCAACAGGTTCTGAACCGTGTCGTTGGCGACGATCACGTCCAACGTTCCGTTGGCGTCAAAGTCACAGAACGCCAATCCCAACGACTTGCTCAGTGGCACGCCGGTCGACGGGTTGCGAATTTGAATCCCGGATTCCTCCGAGACGTCGGTGAACCGGCCATCGCCCTCGTTGCGATACAGATAGGGGAACGTGCCCTCAAAGTTCTGTGGACGACCGTATGCCCGTCCGCCTCCGACCAATTGAAAATCTTGCGACTGATCGTACTCGCGGCTCCATCCCACGTAGTTGCACACGAACAGATCCAGATCACCGTCGTTGTCGTAATCGAACCACCCCGCACTCGTGCTCCAACGATCTTCATCGCCGGCCACACCGGCCAGGTCGGTCACGTCTTCGAACCGCCCCTGGCCGACGTTGCGAAACAGGTGGTTGTGGCCGAGACCGGTGATGAACACGTCGACGCGATCGTCGTTGTCATAGTCCCCGACCGCGACACCCATCGCGTAATCGGTCAGGTCCAACCCCGACGTCTCACTGACATCGACGAACTGACCGCCGTCGTTGCGATACAGCACCGATGTGGACTGCCGATCACTGGGATCGTCCCACGGCCAGTCCTTGCTGTTGACGAACAAAATGTCTTGATCGCCGTCGTTGTCGAAATCGAAGACCGCCGTTCCGCCGCCCATCGTCTCGGGCAACAACTTGTCGCCGACCGCTCCGTTGTTGTGCACGAATTCGATCCCGGCGTCGGCGGTGATGTCGGTGAACGACACCTTGGGCACCTCCACATCGGGCATTTCACGCACGCTGACTTTCGCCAACTCGGATTCGCGGACCGGCGGTGCGGCCTCGGGACGTGACAAATAAAACGCCAAGCTGCCGCCGACGACAACCAGGGCGATCAACGCCAACAACGATCGCCGCAACGCGCGACCGATTTCGGCATCGTCGCGGAGCACTTCCTCCTCTTCCGCTTCCACTGCTTTCGGTTTCGTTTCAACCGCCTGCGGATTGGACATCGGTCGCCTCCTCTTTTTCTTGACGGGTAATCGCTTGCGTTTCATCGGTTTCGGGCTGTTGTAAATGGCGATCCAACGGGTAGATCACGACCGCTTCGGCCGCGTGATTCGCCGCGGGATACTTTTCGCGGGCCAGCCGAATGGCGCGGCCCTGGGCGTTGTCGTCCGGCTTGTACCGTAAATGCAACTCGCGATGCACGGCCGCGTTCTCGGTGTCCTCCAGCGTCTCGTACAAGAGCTGCAGGTTGTGGTGCGCGGTGACATTTTCGGGATCGATTTGCAACGTCTTTTGATACTGCTTGATCGCTTCTTCAAAATAATGCCGACTTTCCTCGTCGCGTTCCATTCGGTTTTGAGCAACTCCCAAATCGAACAGCGTTCGTCCCAACAGGTTGATCACTTCAATGTCCAAACTGAAATCAAAACCGCGACGCTGCATGTCCTCGGTGCTGTCCTCCAACACACTCCGCAAGTTTTGCTCGGCTTCGACCAGCCGGCCTTGCTGTGAATTGACCACACCGGAAAGCCACGCCCACGTCCACCGCGGGAAACCCTCGGTGTCACTGTAGCTCTCGGCACGGTTAAGCGCTTCGACCGCTTCGTCCAGACGACCTTCCATGTTCAACACGCGAGCCAAATTCATCGGACCGTCGTATCGGTCCAGCTTTTCCACTTCGGTGAACGCCTCTTCGGCCTGACGCAGTTCCGCTTTTCCTTTCAACAGCAAACCGATGCCGTAATCATTCCAGCGTTGCCATTGGGGGATGTCCCGTGGTTCGTTTTCCACCGTTTGGTCGATCCCGTCGACCGGGAACACGATCGAATCGACCGCCATCGTCGTGACCGGCAATTCGTTGATGTATTCCTGGCCCGGTTGGTGGCCGCGAATCGTCCGTCCGAATTGCTCGTTCTTCTTGGCCACGAAATCCATGTACTGCTGGTCGAACTTGCGGTATTGCAATTTCAATTCGACCTTGACCGGCGCGGTGACATCCTCGGGAATCTTCAACCCATAGTGAACCGTCTGGCCCGCACCCGGCGGGATCTGGTGGTTGTACAGGGGCGTGAAGATGTCTTGCGGGTTGCGGCGATCGATGCGGTTGCCGTCCTTGTCCAACATGAACACGTTGACGAAGTGCGACCAGGGATCGACCTCGTTGTGCTTTTCCGGATTGATCGCTCCGCTACGGCCGATCACGCGGTCTCCGCTGGTCACCGTGACGTCCAACCAGATCTCGTTGGAATCGACCGTGCCCTGCGAGAACAGGTGCCCCAGCTTCAGCGTCCGGATCACCGTTTCCAACAGATAGGTTTCACCGGGCTTGAGCGCAGGCAGCTCGGGACGAAGCGGCGCGATCAGCTTGCCGTCGATCTCTCCCCCTTCGCGGACGCCGAAGATGTCGACGCGCACGATGTCCTGCAAGTATTCCTGATGCACGGTGATGATGTCTTCGCGATCTCTCAGCCAGGCGATCCCCGTGTTTGCCGACGGGAACAGGTGATCGTGAACGCTCAACTCCGTCGCGTCATCAAACATCTTCGCGCCAAAATCATCCGACGCCACCAACGGCATGTGACACTTGCTGCAGTTGTCGACCGCTTTGGGCGGGTAATAGAAACTGCGAGCCCCGTGACCGGAGACGCCGCTGAACAGGTAGGGATCGTAGTGGTTTTGGCCACGCAAGAATTCCTTGTAGTGGTTCAGCGCCTGCGGCAGGTGGACCTTATGGCACGTCGAACAGAACTCCGCCGTCTTGTGGAACGGTTTTAAGAACGTCTTCTTGTGGAACGACGGCTTCGCTTTGACCAGTTGATTGTTGACCCACTGCAGAAGCGAATTGTCGCTGCTGGCAAAGGGGTAGTGCAGCGGTTCTTCGATCGTGTAATCCGCGTTGCCGCGGACACTGTTGACGTTGGTGATCGCGTGACACGCCGTGCATGTGATCCCAGCACTGGCGGTTTCATGCTTCAGCATGTCGAAATTCGGGTCGTCAAACGCACCGGAAAAAAACGGGACGGGGTCGTGACAACCGGCGCACCACCGCGACGCCTGGACCGACCCATCACGCTGCAACGAAACCTCACGCGTCTCGCTGACACTGGCAAAGTAGGGCGGATTGTTGAAGGAACTGAACCGGTGAACGCTGTCGCTCCAATCCTTGTGGATATCTTCGTGGCACTTCAAACAGTATTGATCATTCATCAGCGCGTCGGCGGGAATGAAGTTCCCGGTGGCCGTCCGTGCCAGTGAAGGTTCAAAGTACTGCGTCCCCGATTCCGGCCCGACGGCGTTCCACTGTCGCGGATCCTGCATCTGCAACACCACCATCGCGGCGATCGCGACGCCCGCCACGCCGGCAAACCTCATCCCGATTCGCCACTTGATGCGCGGGCCCGCCAGACGGTGCAGCCAGTACAGCCAAACCACCGCCAAGGGACACGCGACGTGCAACCAATACACCGTGTTGCGGGCGATCGGTTGTTTCAGGTCAAACCCGCCGATTCGCACCAACAACGTCCCGGTCGCCAGAATCAACAAGCTGGCTGCGAACAAGGCGTAACCGATTTTCACGGCCCGTCGATTGCGGCGATTTTTGGTGTTCCACATGTGGACGAACCCGAAAATCACCAGCGGAAGAATCAGAATCAGCCCCAGCACCAGGTGGGCCAGAAACATGTATTGATAGTAAAAGTCCTGATAGGTTTCTTCGCGCAACCACTCTAAAAACGTGACCAGGGCCAGATAGCCCGAGTTGGCGAACAGCAGAGCAACAAGAACAAAAATAAAATAAAGCAGTTTCCGAAGACGCGGCCCGACGGCGCGCACGTACTTCTTGCGTGGCGCCGCGGGGGCGGCGCCGGAAGCAACGGATGACATCAATGATTTCCTAGCGAGATGAACTGACCAACTTGGGCGCCGCCTCCGGATATTCGGCAGGCGTCGCGACCGGTCGCGGCCGATCAAAGGCCACGCCCACACGTCACACAAATGAATCGTCGCGATCGGATTCAGTGATGGACGACGGGCCAATCGACATGCCGCACGAACGGTTTGGCATCGATCTTCAGCGTCGTCATCCCGCAACCAGCGGTCTGAAAGAGAACGCCCGATCGACAAGGCTGGACGCCTCGTCAACGGACCTACATCGCGACAAATCGAGCACTAGCCCCGGGGAGGCCGCTCGATCGGGGACGCATGCCCGCTAGGAAGATGGATCAACTCGTCTCGCTCATACCTTGCCGGAAACAACTCCACCAGGGAGCGCAACGGAGGCGGGCAAACCGCGTCGTGATGCTCGCGTTGGACCTGGGGTGCCGGCGGCGTGGCCGGCGAGAGCGGACCAACAGGTGACTGACGGCAGGAGGGCCCGTCGCAAGGTCGCCGAGCCGGACTGTCGTCGGCCGATTCCCCCCCGCGCTGTGACATCGAGGCGTCACCCGGATGCGCCAGCCAATCACCGCAGCTCGCATCGGCACGGCGAGACGCAAAAACGCTTACCGTGAGGATGACAAGGAGGATCAGGGGAACGTGACGCAGCATCAAGCGGATCGAAGCAAGATCGAAAGAGAAAAGAGCAATGTTATAGATTACGGCGTCGCCCCCTTTAAGTCAATGAAAACGCCCCAAAGAGGGGACGAGGGATCACGGGATAACGATGCTTTGACGTAGCTACGCTCGCCAGAGCGTGGGAAGCGCCAGGGATCCACCTTCTGGCGAAGGTAGCTACGGTTCATACGTCACCGATGGCCTCTGGCAGGTCGGCGGCCCCCTGATCCCGAGCTCAAAGGTTCTTGACGATCCGGCTGATCGCTTTGAACTGGGGATGATCGGCGGTCCCGAGCCACTGGAACAGGACCGATTCCAAACTGCTGATCGTCACACCAGCCGAACGCATCTGCTCGATCGCCAACTCGTGTTCCCACCCCCCGCGAGCCGCGACCGCTTCGGCGACCACCAGCGGATGCAGGCCCTCTTCGGCAAGATCCAGCACCGTCTGCAAGACACAGACGTGCGTTTCAATCCCGCAGATCAAAATCTGATCGCGGCCTGCGGCGATCCATGCATCCAACTCGCGCCGACACACTGCCGAGGAAAAATCGAGCTTCTCCTCGGCATCTGGAAAACGCCGGTCCAACGGGGCGACCAACCCGCCGAGCCCCTTGGGATACTGCACGGTGGCCGCCGAGGGAATGCCTAGCAAGTCCGCGGCCTCCAACAACGATTCGGTGAACTGAACCGCATCCTCCCCGGACGGGATCGCCGGAACCAGCTTTTCCTGGAAGTCGATCACCAGAACCGCCGAGCGATCGGCGAACAGTCGACGTGATGACAGCTGATGCGGCATCGTGGACTCCGGGTTGATGTTGGCCGCGCGGAATCAGTCGCTCGAGCTTGACTTGGCGCTGCTGGACTTGGCCTTCGAATCGCCCGACTTGGATTCCGACTTCGATTCACCAGACTTCTTATCCGCTTTGGCAGCCTTCTTGTAGCCTTCGCTGCGGTAATCGGTTTGATAGAAACCGCTGCCCTTGAACACGATCGCGGCACCGCTGCCGAACAAACGCTTCAGTTTTAGCTTGCCGCACTCGGGGCATTTCTTTTTGACCGGGTCATTGATGCCCTGGAACAGTTCCATTTCGTGTCCGCAAGCACCGCATTCGTAGTCATATGTCGGCATCGATCTGATCCCAAGGGTGAATGAATTGCAAAACCAAACGCTCTACCTACCGAGTTAGACTGCGTCACTTCGTATCAGCCGACGGGCGCTCGTGCCGCGGTTTTCACTCGCTCTTGACGGCAGGAACCGCACGCTAGCGCGAGGCGGCTGATCGGCCGTAGTATACCGTGTCGATTCACGAAAGCCGCGTTGCCAAACGAGTTGTCGCAGCGGCCCCTGTGTTATGCCGGTCCAGTGCTGACGACCACCTGGCTGGGGCGGATCACACGATCGTGTAGTTTGAATCCGGTCACGGCGACGTGGGCGACTTTCCCACTTTCGACGTCGCTGGGGATCTGCGAGATCGCTTCGTGCACATTGGGATCAAAGACCTCGCCTTCAGCCGGGATCTCGACCACGCCGTGCTTGCCCAACACGTCGTCCATCTGCTTGATGACCATCGCGACGCCCTCGAGCAACCCGCTGGCTTGCTCACCGGACTGCGCCGCTTCGGTCGCGCGGTACAAGTTGTCGCGGACCTGCAACAGATCGACGATCAAATCAGTGGAGGCGAACTTGAGTTGGTCTTCGTAATCGCGACGCATCCGTTTGCGAAAATTCTCGGCCTCCGCTTGGGCTTGCAACACGCGTTTGTCGGCTTCGGCGGCGGTCAATCGCAACCGCTCCATCTCCTCGTCACGTGTCGGCGGAACGTCGGCGACCGAATCGTCCAGCAAAGCTTCGTCGGTCGATTGCCCCGCGTCGGCTGTGGGGCCCGCGTCGGCGGAGGGATCTGCATCTGCCGAAGGCTCTTCGTCGGCCTGATTTTCGATTTCCAGTTCTGTTTTTCCGTCGCTATTCATGATTCGCAATCACAGTAAATGAATTTAAGAGGAATGCCCTAAAACAGATCCGCTACTTTTTCCAGAAAGGTCTTTCGATGCGGCAACACCGAATCACTGTCGAGTTCGGCCAGCTTGCGCAGCAATTCTTCCTGGTCGGCGTTCAGGTGTTTGGGGACTTCGATAAAGACCTGGACCAGCAGATCACCGATTCGTCCGCCGCGTGGATCGACGACACCTTTTCCGCGGACGGTGAACACCTCGCCGTTTTGGGTGCCTGGTTCGATCCGTAACTTTTCGGGCCCGTCGAGCGTGGGAATCTCGATCTCCGCCCCCAGGGCGGCCTGGCTGTAGGAGATCGGCAATTGAAGAATCAAACTGCTGCCGTCACGTTTGAACAACTCGTGCTCTTTGACGGTGATAAAGCAGTAACAATCTCCGGGCGGTCCTCCATCGGGACTCGCTTCGCCTTCGCCTTGGACACGCACACGCATCCCGTCGTCGACACCGGCAGGAATCTCGACGGTCAGCTCCGCTTTTTCGCTTTGCAGTCCCGTGCCACGGCAATCACTACACGGTTGGCTGATCTGTTGTCCCGCACCGCCGCAGTGCGGGCAGGCGGTTTGCACGCGGAGGATGCCGGCCGATTGGACGACCTGTCCGCGGCCGCCGCAAGTCGCACAGGTTTCTGGTTGGCTGCCGGGAGCCGCCCCGCTGCCGTCGCAGGTCTTGCAGCCGACGTTGCGTCGAAACGACAGGTCTTTGCTGACGCCCTTGGCCGCCTCGTCCAAGGTCAACGTGACGTTGCATCGGATGTCGGCCCCGCGTCGCGATCGGCGTCGTCGCCCACCGCCGCCACGGCCGCCGAACAGATCGCCGAACATGCCGCCCCCGCCGCCGAACATCTCGCCAAAGGCTTCGAAGATGTCCTCGACGTCGTTGAACTGGCTGTGGGCGCCGTCCACACCGGAATGTCCGAAACGGTCGTACCGAGCACGTTTGTCGGCGTCGCTCAAGACTTCATACGCCTCGGATGCCTCTTTGAAACGCTCGACCGCGTCTTCGGCTTTACTGCTGTCGGGATGGTACTTGATCGCCAGCTTTCGATAGGCGCGATCGATCTCGACCTTGGCAGCGCCCCGGTCGACACCAAGGACTTCGTAATAGCATTGCTTTTCGCTCATCATCACTCACGGCATCAGCCGTTGGGGTGGCGACGCCGCCGCGTCGCATGAGGATCGGACATAAAAGCGGGCCGCGTGCCGATGGTTAGGCAGCGACCCGCTGTTGTGAAGACACGTTTCCGGGATCGACTAGGCGATCACGCCTTCGACGGGAAGTTTGTCTTTGTCTTCCTGTTCGAAGTTGGTGACCAACGCTTCGGTCGTCAACAGCAATCCTGCGATGCTGCCGGCGTTGGTCAACGCGGTTCGCACGACTTTGACCGGATCGATGACGCCGGCCTTGTACATGTCGACGTACTCACCGGTATTGGCGTTGTAACCGGTGTTGGTCGGCTTTTGGCTGACCTCGTCGACCACGACGCTGCCGTCGATGCCACCGTTGTCGGCGATTTGCTTCATCGGGGCGCTGAGTGCGTTGAGCACGATTTCGACACCGATCTTCTCATCGCCCTTGGCTTTCGACTTGGCCGCTTGAACCGCTTCGGTGCAGCGAACCAGTGCGGTTCCACCACCGGGCAAGATGCCTTCTTCGACGGCCGCACGGGTCGCGTGCAAGGCGTCTTCCAAACGAGCCTTGGTTTGCTTCATCTCGGCTTCGGTTTCCGCACCGACGCTGACGACGGCCACACCACCGGCCAACTTGGCCAAACGCTCTTGGTACTTTTCCTTGTCGTAGTCGCTGTCGGTCTGCTCGATTTGAGCCCGGATCTGAGCCACACGTTGATCGATGTCGCTGCGTTTTCCGCCGCCCTCGATGATCGTGGTGCTGCCCTTGTCGACGGTGACGTTCTTGGCGCGACCGAGTTGATCCAGCGTGACGTTTTCCAACTGGATCCCCAGGTCTTCGCTGATCAGCGTGCCGCCGGTCAACGTCGCGATG
Source organism: Stieleria mannarensis (assembly GCF_014154935.1). Taxonomy (GTDB): domain Bacteria; phylum Planctomycetota; class Planctomycetia; order Pirellulales; family Pirellulaceae; genus Stieleria; species Stieleria mannarensis. Next base: position 104,255 of record NZ_JACEHH010000030.1, on the reverse strand, counting down.
TCACCCAACATTGCCTTGCGACGATCGCCGAATCCGGGTGCCTTGACGGCACACACGTTCAACGTGCCACGCAGCTTGTTGACGACCAACAACGTCAACGCTTCGGCGTCGACGTCTTCGGAAATGATCAACAACGGCTGGCCGGTTTGCGCCGTTTTCTCCAACAGCGGAACCAGGTCGCGGATGTTGCTGATCTTCTTTTCGTACAGCAGCACCAACGCGTTTTCCAGGTTGGCTTCCATCGTGCCGGGGTCGGTGATGAAGTACGGGGAGATGTATCCCTTGTCGAACTGCATCCCGTCGACGTAGTTGACTTCGGTCGTTCGCGACTTGCCTTCTTCGACCGTGATCACGCCGTCTTTTCCGACGCGTTCGAGAGCGTCGGCCAACAGGTTGCCGATCTCGTTGTCGTTGTTGGCACTGATCGCGCCGACGTTGGCGACTTCGGCCTTGTCCTGAACCGGACGCCCGATTTCGTGCAGTTGGTCGCAAGCGGCTTGGACGGCACGATCGATCCCGCGACGGATCGCGGCGGGGTTGCTGCCGGCGACGATGTTGCGCAGGCCTTCTTTGAAGATCGCCCGAGCGAGCACGGTTGCGGTGGTCGTACCGTCACCGGCCAAGTCGCTGGTCTTTTGAGCGACTTCGATGACCAGTTTCGCGCCCATGTTCTCAAAGCGGTCTTCGAGTTCGATTTCTTTGGCAACCGTGACACCATCTTTGGTCACGGTCGGGCCGCCGAACGATTTGTCAATGATGACGTTGCGACCGGTGGGGCCCATCGTCACCGCGACGGCATTGGCGAGTTTGTCAATGCCGGCCAGCATGCGTGCGCGTGCGTGGTCTTCGAATAGGAGTTGTTTTGCCACGAGAGGATTCCTCTATCAATGATAACGAGTGCTGAATGAACGCATCCCAGAACACCTGGACCAGACCCGCCGCTGCGACCGATGCCACCGCGGGTTACGGGGCAGGGCAGGGTGGGGCGGTCACCGATGTCCCTACAGGACCTTTGCCAGGATGTCGCTCTCGCGAAGGATCTTCATCTCTTGCCCATCGACTTCGATGTCGCTTCCGCCGTACTTTCCATAGATCACCGTGTCGCCGACGTCGACGCTCAGCGCGCCGCGGCTGCCGCTTTCGAGCAGCTTGCCGGGGCCGACCGCGACGATCGTGCCGCGTTGCGGTTTTTCCTTTGCCGAATCGGGCAGGACGATCCCGCCGGCGGTGGTCGTTTCGGCTTCGACGGGTTGAACAACGACTCGGTCATCGAGCGGACGCAATTTCGGTTTTGCCATGATTGTGTTGTGTTTTGGAAAGGTGATTGAGTTTGAATTGTTTCAGTTGCGATTCGCGGCGCCGTGGGATGACTGTCACGCGGCGCCGCCAAAGTGGGGCAGGGCAGGGCAGTGGAACTCACCGCCCGTGCCGTAGGTGCCTGCAGCAGAAGTCCGGACTACATCATGCCCGGCATGCCGCCCATTCCACCCATACCTGGCATGCCACCCATGCCACCCATGCCCGGCATTCCGCCGCCCATGCCGTGGTCGTGGTGATGGTCGCCGCCCCCTTCCTCTTCTTCGACGGGAATCTCGGTGACCAGCGATTCGGTCGTCAGCAACAATGCCGCGACGCTGGCCGCATTGGCCAAGGAAGTCCGAACGACCTTGGCCGGATCGACGATCCCGGCGGCCAACAGGTCGCAGTACTTTTCCGAGTTGGCGTCGTAACCTTCGGTCTTGCCCTTGAGCTGCAACACACGGTTGACGACGACGGCGCCATCCAGGCCGGCGTTGTTGGCGATCGCTCGCAATGGCTGGTCCAACACGTTTCGAATGATACGAACACCCAGCGACTCGTCGCCTTCGATCGACTTCTCCAGTTTTTCAACTGCGGCACGGCAACGCAGCAACGTGGTTCCGCCGCCGGGAACGATGCCTTCTTCCAGTGCGGCTTGAGTCGCCGCGCGGGCATCGTCGATCAACGCCTTGCGCTCTTTCATCTCCGTTTCGGTCGCGGCACCAACGTTAATCTGGGCAACACCGCCGGCCAGCTTGGCCAGACGCTCTTGAAGCTTTTCGCGATCGTAGTCGCTGTCGGTTTGTTCGATCTCACGGCGAATCTGCTCGACGCGACCGTCGATGTCCGCCTTCTTGCCGGCACCGCCGACCATGGTGGTCGCGTCGCTGGTGATGCGGATCTTCTTGGCCCGTCCCAGGTCCGACAATTTGACGCTTTCCAGGTCGATTCCCAGATCCTTGAAGATGGCTTTGCCGCCGGTCAAGGCCGCGATGTCGCCCAGGATCGCCTTGCGACGGTCACCGTAACCGGGGGCTTTGACGGCAGCGGCCGAGATGATGCCTCGCATCTTGTTGACGACCAACGTCGCCAACGCTTCGCCTTCGACGTCTTCGGCGATCACCAGCAACGGTTTCTTTTCCTTGCTGATCGCTTCCAACAACGGAATCATCTTCTTGTTGTTGCTGATCTTTTCTTCGAACAACAACACATAGCAATCGTCCAGTTCGACCGAGACTTCGTCTTGGTTGGTGACGAAGTGCGGGGAAAGGAACCCGCGGTCGAATTGCATGCCTTCGACGACGTCGACGTAGGTCTCGTTGCTGCGGCCTTCTTCGACGGTGATCACACCGTTCTTGCCGACCTTGGTGAAGGCGTTGGCCAGCACGTCGCCGATGGTCGGGTCGTTGTTCCCGGCGATCGTTGCGACTTGCTTGATCTCACTCTTGCTCTTTTCGTCGACCGGCTTGGCCAGTTTCTGGATCTGGGCCGAGGCGGCTTCCACCCCCTTGCTGATCCCACGTGAGAGTGCCATCGGATCGGCGCCGGTGGCGACCATCTTCAACCCTTCACGGAAGATCGCTTCGGCCAACACGGTCGCCGTCGTTGTGCCGTCGCCGGCGACATCGTTGGTCTTGCTGGCGGCCTCTTTGACAAGCTGTGCACCCAAGTTCTCGAAGGGGTCATCCAACTCGATATCTTCGGCGACGGTCACACCGTCTTTGGTCACTTTGGGCGACCCCCAGCCTTTGTCCAGCACCGCGTTTCGGCCGCGTGGACCGAGCGTGCTTTTGACGGCTCGCGCCAATTTACTGACGCCGGCCAACAGTGGCCCGCGGGCGTCGTCGTCGAAAACGATTTGCTTTGCCACGACGTTGTTTCTCCTGTGGTTTACAACGCATCTCGATCAACACGCTGCCGGTTGGACCGGTCGGCGTGCCTGACGAGATGTTCAATAAGGGGGAAAATGGGTTGGACCGGCGACCATGTGCGCCGGCTGGTGTTTCGTGCATGCGGCCCCGCTCCGTCGTCCCGATGCAGCCGTTGTGGTGGCTGCCCTTCGCCGGCGACCCGTTTTGGCAGTCGACGCGAATCGAATTCGGCGACGGAATGACAGTTCCGCTGAATGTCCGCCACGGATAGCAACCGGCGTGCCAAGCAGGCCTTTGACAGAAAAAAACCGCCCGTCTCGGCTGCCCTTTCCGACCGCAACCGCAATGAATCGCCGCCTGAGAACAAAATGAGGGATCGGTCGTGATCTTCCGCAGTGGGGCCCCAGAGATTAACGCTCGTGCCACGTTGGCAGAAGGCCCCCAGCGGAAAAGAACCCTCATAGGCATCGAGCGTCAAGCAACTGAAGCCCCATCACCCTCCGGGAAGGTCGCCGAGGAGTATGCGCTCGGAGCGGGGAGCGTTTCCTGTGGCTCGGATGCACTCGCACACCGCCGATCGCCCCCCCTCGCCGGCGCCGCCCTGCCAGGGCGGGAGGGCGAAAATCAATGGAACCTGGTTCCGTGGGTAGGTTCACGGACGTTCAACGATTCCGCTGAATCCCTCGATTGCAAATTGCAAGTTGCTCATCGCAAAATTCAAATTTGCCGGGAATCATCGCTCAAATCATTTTGCAATTTGCACTGTTCAATTTGCAATTTTCAATCGTTGCCGGTTCACCCGTTTTCGACGCCACGTGCTTTTCATCAGACCACTGCCAGGGAGGGTTAAGTCATAACCTGTTGCCTCTAAGGCCGCCGACCGTTTCGCCCCATCATCCTGCCCCCCCATCATCCTGCCCCCCCATCATCCTGCCCCCCCATCGTTTTGCCCCCATCGTTTTGCCCCCATCGTTCTGCCCCCATCGTTCTGCCCCCATCGTTCTGCCCCCATCGTTCTGCCCCCATCGTTTTGCCCCCATCATTCTGCCCCGTATCATTCTGCCCACCGATCATTCCGGCCCCAGTGACGCGTCCCCCCTGGATTGCTGGCAAACTGGCAGCCAACAAAACCTCCGAAACTGTCTCTGTTCCCCCGCCAGATCCCCAAAACCCGTCACGACCGGCACGGGACGGCCCGAATCGCTTTCCAACTGCCAAAGCGGGCTGTCGAATCGATTGACCAGACCCTATCTGCGGCGTCCACTACTGCGGGAGATTCTGTGGCCTTTCCACAACCACGATCCCCCCAAAAGAAAGACAACCCCTCAAAACCGCCGTCCACGGAATCGTCGCATGTCGACCGGCCGATTGAACCTTCGAACCCTCGCCATCACCGCCGCCGCCATTCTGTCGGCATTCCAATTCGCCAGCGTCGCCGACGCCGGTTGTTTGGATTGGCTGTTCGGACGAACACCGACCTACACCGCCAACTACGGCTACGCGGGCACACCGGTGGCTGGCGCGCCCGTCGCCGGCGCGCCCGTCACCGCGACCCCACTGAGCACTCCGGCGGTGACCTCGGGCGCCTACCAAGCCCAGCGCCCCGCCTATGGCTACACCTCCGTCCAGACGTTCGACAATCCGTCGGTCTACACCGGCATGCCAGCCGGCCAGCAATACGCACAGCGTCTGCCGATCGTCAATTCCGCGCCGGTCACATCCAGCGCCCCGGTCACGACCAGCTACATGCCGACGACCGATTCGTACCGACTGCCTCTGGCGACCACCACCAATCGAGTGCCGATCAGCACGACGCTGCGTGGGACTGCTACCGCCAACCCGATCACCGCGTCACCGGTCTACACGGCCAACTACCCCGGCAACGTCGCACCGGTCACCTACAACGCCGTGCCGACGAACTACGCCCCCTTGGTCCCGGTCAGCCCACAACCGCCACGCCGCCGATTCGGCTCCGGCTTGGCCCGCTTCTTTAACTCGCTGCTGGGACGCGATACGAACTACGTGACGTCCTATTACACCGCGCCCATCACGTACTACCGCCCCGTGTCGACGGTGGATCCGATGACCGGGACGACGGTCACGGTCCAACAACCGTGCAGCTCGTACGTGCAGCAATTGCAACGCGTGCCCTACAATACTTCCTTGCCGCTACAAAGCGGTGCGGCACCGGTGCAGACCACACCGGGCGTCTGTTCCACACCGACGCTCGGCAACACCTACCCGCAATCTTCGTTTCCCCTGGCCGGCACACCCGGCAGTTTCGCGCCGCCCGCTAACGGTATCGGGCAAGTCGGCGGTCAATTCCAACCCGGCGATCCCGGTGTCACCACAATTCCATCGACGATCCCCGACTCCGGTTACTCGAACACGGCACCGCTGACCGGCGGAGCGCCCAGCGGTTCCGGCGGTGATCCGGCGGACCAACAAGCAGTGCCCCAGCCACAACTGGAAGCAGGCCGCCCCGAACTGAATGGCTCGGCCACCAATGGCTCGTCCGATTCAACATCCACCGGTAATGGATCTGCCGGCAATGGCTACTCCAACAACAACGGCACCGATGCCTACGACGACCTTTATCCCTACGGAAACTCACCATCGGACACCAGCGGAACCGACGACGACAACCGGCCTGCAATCCAGTTGGATCCCCCGGTGACGCGACACCAGCCCAACGGGAACCCGGGTGATCGCTTCGGTCAACAGTTCACCGCCCAGACGCCCTCGGCGGTCACGCCGCTGTCCGCCCCGGCCGCGACGACGGAATCCAGCGGATCGCAATCCTCCGGATCACAGTGGAGCACCTTACGACCGATCGGCGTTCCGGCGGGTCCGCCGACGGTGACGCAACCGACAACCGAACCGACTGGCCAGTCGGCGCCGCGTCAGCGCGTCGTTCAACCGCCGAGCACGCAAGAGTTCCGAGCACCGGAATTCCAAGCCCCGCCGCTGCCGGCGCCCTCCTCGCGTGGTGCCGACCCGTCGGCTCTGTTCCGCAACACCGAAAGCTCCGCCTCGTCGCGATCCCCTTCCCAACGCGAAACGGCACGCCCGCGCGTCAGCGTCCCGGTCCGCGAGGCGACCACGCGTCACCAAAGCGTCCGTCAAGTCGCCGCCTGGGAAGACGCAGCGACCCCGGCCCCGGCCGCACCGCGCCAGCCGGCCCCCGTCAAACGCGACAGCGGTGGCTGGCTGCCGGCACGCTAGGCTTTGTCCCTAAACCCGGCAAGGGTTGTATGTGGTAGCGGAATTCGCCAAGAATTTCGGCTTTTCCCGTGTGAACCGCTGCGAGACGAAAGCCTTGGCGGCTTCCGCTACGGGTTTAGGGACAAAGCCTAGTGCGTCTCTATCAGCTCAGATTCCGGGTAGGGCCGTAGCAGAAGTCATCAACGGAATGTTGACTGATCGAACACGCCAAACCTTGCGAAAATCTGCCAGCCCGACGCGTAAGCGAGGGGCGCCACGTTGCCCCTCGCTGACGCGTCGGGCTAGCGTAGGCACCCGGCACCGGGGAAAATCAACAAGCCGTTGATGAGTTGCGCTACCCGAGCTTCATGTTGATAAGCTGACAGCGCGATTCCAAATCTTCTCTCCCCTTAATAGCGGAAAGCCAAGCACCGATGGACAATTCCACCATCGCCAACGTCTTTGATGAACTTGCCGAGCTGCTGGAGTTCAAGGGCGAAAACCCGTTTCGCATCCGCGCCTACACCCAGGGTGCCAAAGCCATTCGTGACCTGGACGAATCGGTCGCCGACATCGTCGCCGATCCGGATCGCAAGCTGAGCGACCTGGCGGGCATCGGCAAGACGCTCGCCGAGAAAACCGAAACGCTGCTGGAAACCGGCAAGCTGCCACAACTGGAAAAGCTCCGCGAGGAAGTCCCCGAGGTCTTGATCCAGATGGCACGGATCCCGGGGCTGGGAGCCAAGAAGGCCGCCAAGCTGCAAAAGGAATTGGACATCGATTCGCTGGCCGATTTGCGTGCCGCATGCGAAGCCGGCTCGGTCGCCAAGGTCAAAGGGTTTGGTGCGAAGACAGCCGAGGCGATCCTGGAAGGGCTGGCGATCGCCGAGCAGGCGGCCGAGCGGATTCGTTGGGCCGAAGGCGACGCGTTGGCGCGATCGATCGGCCGTCACATGAAAACCTGCATGCACATCGAAACGATGCAGTGGGCCGGATCGTATCGTCGCGGACGCGAAACGATCGGCGACTTGGATCTGCTGGTCGTCGCCTCCGACCGCGACGCCGCGATGGACCACCTGGAATCCTACCCCGACCGTTCGCAAACGATCGGCCGCGGCGACACCAAAATCTCGATCCGTGTCGGCAAAGCATTCCAAGTCGACATGCGCTGTGTCGACGCCAACCAGTTCGGCGCCGCGCTGCAGTACTTCACCGGATCACAAGCCCACAACGTTCACACGCGGCGGATCGCCAAAGACAAGGGACTGAAGATCAACGAGTACGGCGTGTTCCGAGTCGACGATGAAACACAAGTCGCCGGCGAAACCGAAGAAGACGTCTACGCGGCGATCGGGCTGCCGTGGATCGCTCCGGAATTGCGTGAGGATCGCAACGAGTTCAAATGGGCGGCGAACGGCGAGCTTCCCGAACTGATCACGCAGGACGACATCCGTGGCGACTTGCACATGCACACGACGGCCACCGACGGTCAAAACACGATTCGCGAAATGGCCGACGCCGCGATCGCGCGAGGTCTGAAGTACATCGCGATCACCGACCACAGCAAACGCGTGTCGATGGCGATGGGACTCAACGCCGATCGCCTGCGTGAGCAGTGGGCGATGATCGACGAGATCCGCGGCGAGTACGACGGGAAACTGGTGATTCTGAAAGGGATCGAATGTGACATCCTGGAATCCGGCGGGATGGACTTGCCCGACGACGTTCTGGCTGAAGCCGATTGGGTGCTCGCCAGCGTCCACTATGGACAACGTCAACCACGCGAGAAAATCACCGAGCGGATTCTCGGCGCGATTGAAAACGAACACGTCGACTGCATCGCCCACCCGACGGGCCGACTGATCAATCGCCGCCCGCCGTATGAAGTCGACATGGATGCGGTGCTCAAAGCCGCCGCGGCCAGCGGCACGCTGATGGAACTCAACGCCAACCCGGCCCGATTGGACCTGAACGACGTGCACCTGGCGGCCGCAAAAAAGCTGGGCATCCCGATCGTGATCAGCACCGACGCCCACACCATCGACGGCATGGACGTGATGCAATACGGCATCAAACAAGCTCGCCGCGGAGGCCTCACGAAAGCCGACGTCGCCAACACCAAGACCTTCAAGCAGTTCGAAAAACTGCTTTCAATTGCTTCGAACTGAGATCCTCATCTCATTCCCCTGCCGAAAACCATCCACAAAGGGGCAACCAACTACCACCCGAGCCAAAATCCCGTTTACGATAACCGGAAACTCTTCAAAGAATACGGTTCGTCTCGGGGCAAGCTCAAATGAATCAGCGCAAGCGACTGGCAACATTTGTACAGATTTCTGACCTCCACTTTGCATCAATCGATCCGCAGACCGGGGCGTTGAGGTTCCCGGCATGGCTGAAAAAAATGTGGGCCAACACGTCGAGATTTGATGGCCTACTTGGTCACAGCCACAAGTCTCTCGTGCAGCTTTCCAGCTATGTCGCTTCGATGCGCCATCGCGAGAACGCCGAAGTAATCTTCACCGGTGACGCGACCAGTTGCGGCGCGCCTGACCAATTTGATCTCGCCGATGACTATCTAGCAACTCAGTTGCTGCCACCGATTGGGAACCACATCGGCTTGCATGCGTCGACATGGCGCGACTTAGGCATCGCGGGAAATCACGACCAGTGGCCGGGCGATGGCTGGATGCTGGGAAATCCAAACGGAGCCGTCAAAATATATTTTCCTGGGCTGCCTGATGTCAATCAAACGCGTTCGCTTCCCTGCGGGCGTCTGATTCGCTTTGTCCGCATCGACTCTGATGCAGACATTGGTCCCAACAGTCTCAATCGAGCAATGGCGCGAGGCGCATTCCAGAGTCAATTAGCGGTCGCCGATAAGATGCTGGACGATCTGGGTCGCCGCGAACACGAAATCCGGGTGATGTTGATCCATCATTCCTATCATTGCCGAGGCAAGACGCTGAGCATGAAACTAGCCTCACATCAGGCACTCAGTCACTTCTTGTCAGACCATTGCATCTCCGTGGTCATGACCGGGCACCTACACGTGCCGCTGGTACACCGATTCGTTCCCCCCGTTCCAGAATCAAACCATGTTCTGGAAACACGATGCGGCACAACAACCCAAACCGACCGCGTACCTCTTGAATGGAAGACGCTCCGTGGCAAGTTTCCGAAAAGGGCGTTTCCGAAGAACACGTTGCTACTGCATCGGCTATTCGAAGATAACCGGGATCAGCTGTTCTGGACAGTCGAGGTGATCGAGCGAACTCGTGTGGAGTTTAAGCCTGTAAGAAGATTGAAGACCAAAGAGATCAGAGTCCATCCCTACGGTTGAATTGACAGGACCGAACACTGCGAAGCGAGCTTGGCAATGCCGAGTATTGCGAACCCATCAATTCAACCTGCGAGTCAATCCGCAAAGACAGCTGCCGATTCGACGAGTCGTGGTTGCGGTGTCAGACGGACGTACAAATCTTGCACCGATTGGTTTTCATCTCTCTCCTCCAGTCGCAACCTGATCCCATTCTGCCCGGCGATTTCCGTCTCGAATCCGAGAAACAACTTTGGTGTGAGTTGCGCGCAACCGACGACCCAATCCAATAGGCCGGCAGCGAAACCTGCGGAGCATCCGACGTACTGTGAGATTTCACGAACGAGCAAGTCAGTGGGTATCACTGGTGAAGTGACCCCGGGGATCGATTCGCCCTTAACCTGGATCTGCACTTCGCGCAACTCTCCATGCTTTCGCTGTTCACGTAAAGAATCGACGAATTTCGCGAATGATATTTCAACCCCGAAACTCCCCTCGAACTTGACGGGGACTTTAATCAGACGCTCGGCAAGTTGTGCGATGGAATGGATACTTTCAAATAGAATGAATGGATGCAATCCATTGGAAAGCAAGTCGTTGACAAAAGGTAGGGAGGTCAACTCCGATTCGCTCAACGACGTCTCAGCGATAAAATCTCCCCACTCATCGATCGCCCGATCGGAATCGGCAACGTCGACAAATCGAGCACTCCAATCGGTCAACGAATCAGGCAAATTTGGCAGCAGGTGATTGAGGATCGCATCCAAGATGGCGGAATCATCTTCTGCCGATGCGATGCCAATGGCATCGTCCACCTCCTGTTCTTCTGGTGACAACTGTGAATCACCACTGATCGCTCCGTACACCTTGGCGATCCACTGCGGATTCTGCTGTAACACCTTCAGTTCCTGATCGGTGAAGGTGACCTCCTCAAGCGAAAGAAGCTGAGAAACTTCTCCGCAACTCCCATGTAGTTGATCCAACAATTGGTCTTCACCTGGAGAGAGGAAGACGCGTTTGAGAAAACCTTTCGTTGAAGTGTCCATTGATTGATCCCAATTTGTAGATATTTTTTTTGTGCGTAGTTTCCGCAGATTCGCCAATAAACGCATCCCGTGACGATCACGTATTTCGCGGACAACGTCCGTAGATAAACCAAACTTTGCGGCGGTTTCGGCGGGAGTGAGCAATTCAGACCAAAGGGAATGCAGAACATTCCAATGATCTGCAGGGAATTGATCTTGCTGTCCGAATGCAACGGAAATACGGCCAATGGATTCGACCAATACTTCCCGGATTCGATAGCGAGACAATCCGTACGCCTTCGCCAGGGCGCGTTCGTCTGCATCCGCTGACTGCACGTACTCGGTAAAGATTCTCTGGTGTAGTTCCGGCAACTGCTGCAAGAAGTCACTGGTCAAAACTTCGTCTTCTTGCTCGATCGCCGACTCAATCGCTTCTTGCGCCGGACCTTGCATTCGAACCAGGTCGTTAACGCTGACCAAATTATGCGTCCACCGCTTTTGTCTCGCAATTCGTCTCCGGGCAAACCGCAGAAACGCACCATAGACATACGCTCTGATCGTTCCCTTCGTCGCATCAAATCGTTCAGCGATTCCGGGCCATTCCGAAACCAAGAATTCATTGATGTGGTCGAACGCATCCGATGGCGGTGTCGGAAAACCACTACGCGATAACTTGGCGAGCACGTTAAAGAATACAGGCTGACAATCTACATAGACCTTTTTCAGATCGAGTTGCGAAGTATTGGATCTCTCGTTGGCCGCCCCACACGCGGTGTCGACTACTTTGGGTTTCATCACGTCATTCCTATGTCAGACGAAAGCGACGTCGCATCAACGACCAGAAATTTTCTCAATTCAATCACTCTGAGAAAAACGGATCGCGAATGCTTTCGCCAGCTGACAGCACAGCCTCCTTGAGTAAGGCTGCCGGGTGAGTTTGGTGCTAAGTGGGGACGTTACCTAACGATTGGGTCAGAAAGAAACTGCGATGAAACCATTGAGATGGCAACGAATGTCACCGCCGTAAATGGTGGTGCCAGGGTGTAAAACGGGAGGCTCATCTGATTCTCTCTTTGGGATACGAAACGAAATCATGAACGAATGCTTTTCGCACTCATCTACCCAGTTGCATTCTGAGACCGCTGCGGTTGAGAAATCACGCAAAAAAAACTTCTTTTTCAGCCTGCAGGTCAAAAACAGCGAAATAAGGGGGCAAATTCATGCGTGCCCTTCAAAACCTGTCCACCAAAGCTTCGTAATCCGGGCGACCGACAAATCCTTGACTTTCGTCTGACCGGCGAAATAATCCCCCCGATTGCCCTCCCACGCTTGTCCCACCTCCTGAGCGATCCGACCGCGCCGAGACTCCCCGACTCGCTGCGCGAAACGCATTTGCGTTGCCCATCTCCTCGAGCATTCAGGATCCTGCACGATGGAAGATCCCCAATTGATGATTGTCATCGCGCAGATTGCCAGGTCCCTGTTGCCACCCTGTTCGCCTTACTGCAGAAACTATCCAGTGACGACGGTGTCCGCGAGTGAGCACGGAATCCGCTTCTTTTGCGCCCAGCAACGGAGCTTGGAGCAAGAAATTCACTTTCGATACTTGGCTGAATCGACACGCGACCCCGAAAAGCGGCGACATCGAAATACGCTCATCAAGCTTGCAGATGAGCAGGCAAGTATTCGACGTAAGCAGTTGTTTAATTTCTACACGGAGTACCGCGCCCGCCACGCTTGGAAAAATCGGCAACAACAAAGCGTGGTTGTTGATCCGACAGACCTCACCGAACCGAATCGCATCAGGGAGTGGAGCCACGGAAACGCCCTGCATAAAACCCTACTGGCCGACATGGCAGTCCCACAGAAGATTGTCCGTCAATCAATTATCGACGATTCGCGACTGACGAGTCGGATCGAACTCCGATCGGTCGCGCGACAGATCAGAAAACTCGCGGAACAGTATGTCCGTAGTGGGCAAGATCTATTCATCGTGCTTCAAAGCCAGGTCTCTCAATATTTGCAGCAGGACTTCGGACAACATTGGTTAAGACACGTTCGATCGCACTACCAAAATGTTCACAGCCCCGTCGCAACATACAAGTCGTTTCGCAGATGTTGGTTCAAGTCCTTGCGGTATCGCTACCACTACTTGGACAAGCTCTCATCCACAAACGCTGTGCCATTCGTGAATTTTTCGGTGACCGGTGACCATGTCTATTTGATGGACCAAAAACTCCATTTGGCCCACAGTTGCACGGATCCGGTCTGCCGCGACTTCTTCCTGCATCTTCAGTCACAAATGCCCAACTTCACTACCTACCGAGCACACTCACACGCCGATCTGGCCAGCGACCCACGCCACGCCGAAGACGTGTTGCGAAACTACGTCGAGCAAAACAACGGACTGGAAGATGATGACTCTCAACCAGGATTTGATTTCGCTTGATAACCATGCCCTTACGTCAGCGTTCAGATGAACGACGCGCGTTCGGTTGCCGCGGAGTCCTGACGGAAGCCGAAGGGCGGCGCGGTCGCGTGTCGCCACTCTTCCCTTCGGTTTTTCTATCAAGCGAAAAACCTTTCTGGCAGGATGCCAGAACGACCGGCACGATGCCGCCACACTGTTCAATTCGCTGGAGCAACAACTCCATTTTCCGTTGAACCAAGACAGTCGCACGTTGGGACCAACAGGACATAGGGGGCCGATATGTCCTATCGGTCCCATTTCACGATCACTCCCCTATCCACGACGGAACGGCAAAACGATCGCAGCCATCATTTTGCCCCCATCTTCTTGCCCCTAAAACAGCACGCAGATCGAACTGGGCACGTACACCGCATCCCGTGTGAATTGCAGTTCGCCGGTGTCTTGGTCGACCTTGAAGATCGAAACCGTGTTGGACGCCTGGCCGGCGGCGAGCAACCATTTTCCGCTCGGATCCAAATTGAAGTTTCGCGGCCATGCCCCGCGAATCGGTTCGACTTCGACCAAGCTCAACTTGCCCGTCGAGTCATCGACCGAATAAACGGTGATCGTATCGTTACCACGATTGGCGGCGTAGACAAACTTGCCGCTCGGGTGCACTCGGATTTCCGACGAACTGTTGAAGACCTCTTTGGCCTTGACCGCTTCGCTGATGGTTTCGATCGTCTGGATCGGCGACATCGTGCCGGCCTGGGCATCATAGTCGAACACCGTGACCGACAACGCCAATTCGTTCAGCACATAAATCGTCTTTCCGTTGGGATGAAACTTCATGTGACGCGGGCCGCCGCCGGGCGGGCAGACGCCGTAGCCGTGCGGCTCGAGCGTGGCGTTTTCCGTATCTAGTTTGTAGATGACGACCTTGTCCATCCCCAGATCGGGAACGAAGGCGAAGCGATCATCCGGCGAGGTCCCCGACCAGTGGGCGTGGGCGGTTTCTTGGCGGCCGGAAATCACGCCTGAACCAGCAGGATGCTTTTGCAAATCCGTGCGTTTAATCAGGCTGCCCGATTCGTCCAGCGAAAAACACGCGGTCGACCCGGCGCCGTACTGGGCCGACAAGACGACGTTGCCATCGTGGCTGACCGAGACGTGGGCCGCGCCACCATCTCCGATCGGCACGCTGCTGTCTTTGACCAACGTGGCCTCGCCGCTCCCGCCTTCGATCCTGTAGGCGACGATCGATGGCGTCCCCGCATCGCTGGCGGCGGCATACAGCATTTTTCCGCTCGGGTGCTTGGCCAAGAATCCCGGGCTGCCGATCTCCGCGGCCAGTTTCACATCGGTCAGTTTCCCGTTGTCGGTGTTGAACTTGCCGTGATAAATGCCCTTGCTGGGGCCGTTTCGCGAGGTCGACGTTCCGAACCAAACGTCCACCGGTTCGGCACGCGCGAGGGACGAGAGAGCTGACGTCATGAGGAAACCTGTACACAGCGTGGACAAACCAAACGATCGAGACCAAGAGCGGAGTTTCATGGGGTGTGATTCAACAGCAAGAATGGGAGGAAGGGGATCGGCGTGTGAAACAACGGCGGCGTGAAACTGCGGCCGATGCGTCAGACAATCCGGCACAACCGTCAAATTCTACTCAATTGTTGCAGCAGTGATTCCGATACCGTGAATGACAAGCTCTCTTTACGCACTTCACGAGATGGACGCATGCTGCGCGGACACGTCAAAACATTCGCTCTTTACTCGCTCGCCACGCTGATGGTTGCCAGCCCCGTCACGGCGGCAAGCCCCGGTGACGCGTCACGCCGAGCGGCTGCCCGTGGCGCTGCTGCCCAACAATCCGCTTCGGCCGCCGAGTCCCGACAGGCGACCTCCGGCGTGCAAAACGCGTTGGGCCTGAAGCCGTTTGGCGAAAAAGAACCGATCCGGCAAGTCGTCGGCAAGCAGCCATCCGCTCCCCAAACCGCCCCCAATCGCAGCTTCTCGCTATTGCCCAGCCTGTTTGGTGGCGGCCAAAGTTCATCCGGTAATGCTGCGACAACACACAACCGCACGCCTTCCCGGACCACCAGCCCTCACGCATCGAATCAACCCAATCGGTCCCAAGGCATCCTGAGCAGCATTTTCGGATCGCGCCCCGGCAGCAGCAACAACAAACAGGCGGCTCAATCGACCGCCCCAGCGCCCCAGGCGAAAGTCGACTGGCAGGGGATTCCGTACCATCAAGCGAAATCGAAATCGCCGACCAAGGGTCCGACGCCGATTCGCGACCCGCGTCCGAATGAAACGCGTCTGGCCGGCCCCTCGCGGCTGACCACGCCCAGCGCGTCGGCGCCACTGCCCGCCCCCACGCCGCGGATGAACCCGGCGATCCCACAGCCGCCATCCCTCGCTGCGGCACCGTCAAGCCGTCGGAGCACATTGTCCAACAGCGCGCAGCCCAACAGTTCGTCGTCACGCCGCACCTCCAGCGCTGCCCAACCACGCGAGGACAACGTTGCTTTATCGGTTCTCTCGAGCAGCCGGCGGTCGGGCCGCCGCGAGGTTCCGACATTGGATGCGTCCGAGATCGCCGCTGCAAAAAACGCCCCCATTTCGCGTGAAGCAATCGTGCCCAAGGTGACGCGTCGTCAAGTCGTTGTGGAATCCGATATCGCAAATTCCAAAACCGCCGTCGAAGCTTCGATCAGTTCCAACGATCCCGCACCCAAGCTGGCAAAGTCCGACGCCAAGCCGATGAAACCGGCCCCGAAACCCGCCAAGACGCCAGCGGCCGATATCGCCATGAATCCGCAACCGAAGGTGCAACCCAAACCGCAACCAAAATCGCAGCCGAAACCGCAGCCGAAACCGCAACCGGCTGCGGTCGCCGCACTGCCGAAACCCGCCGCAACCGCCGACGCGTCCCCTGCTGCAACCGACAGCAATGCTGGAATCGCGTCGGCAGGGTCGCAGCCTGCGGCGGAAGCCGTCGCCGGCACTCAAGTCACGCCCCCGGCACCGCTGGAATCCACGCCGGCTCCCGCAGACATGGCTCCCGCAGACACGGCACCGGCCAAAACCGCACTCGCCGAATCGACACTCGCCGAGGACAGCAAACCTGCCCCACAAAACACCACGGCACGCGAGGCGGTCGCCGATTCGATGCCGACGCCGACCGCGCCCGAACCGAACACCGTCGCCGGCACCGCTCCGGCTGCCACTGCACCGGTTGCCACTGCACCGGTTGCCACTGCACCGACCGCGACTGCACCGTCGACCGTCGCACCGACGCCTTCCGCCCCGGCACCCAAACCGACGGCACCGATGGCTGACGTCGCCTCCTCGCCCAAACCGCAATCGGTGCCGCTTTCCCCGATCAACCCGCCGGAGCCGAGCGAACCGATATTCGTCGCTCCGGAATTGCCCGCTCCCGCGGCGCCCAAACTGGGACCGACCGGATCGCTTGCCGGACATCGGATCGGGCCGCCGGCATCGTCGTTCCAACCCCGATCGCAACCGCGTGCCCCGCTGAATCCGGCCAACACGCCGTTCGGACCGGCGAGCGCACCGATCGGCTCGGGCGTGGCCACCACCGCACCGGCTGCCAACACTCCGCCAGCGGCACCGATGGCCCCACGCACCACACCGATGCCCACCGCGCCGATCGCCGTCCAACCCTATGTTCCGCCACATCCGGTTTCACAAAACCCGTATGTGTCCGGCCACGATCCCTACGCGATCCCGCAGCTGGGCGCATCTGTCGCGCAACCGCCCGCCGCATCGATGGGAACCGGTTCGCCGATCCCGACAGCACCGATCCCGACCGCACCGTACGCTGCACAGCCGACCATGCCGGTCATCCCCGATACCCGCGTCCCCCAGCCCAGCCGCGGGCACTCGATCGCGTCCGGCGGCAGCCACTTGGGAACCCCGATGGCATCCACACCGTCACCGCAGATCCCGGCGGTACCATCCCCGGCGCCCATGACGTCCGACCGACCGATCGCTGCTCAACCGGCACCGACACATTCCGACCGCGCGTTCCAACCGTCGCCAGTCACCAAACCCTCGACGTCACGTGAACTGACCGCCGGCCAGACCGCGGTCGCATCGGAACTGCCCGGGATTCGCGTCGTCACCCACGGCCCATCCAGCGTGATCATCCGCCAAACGCACGAGTTCGAAATTCGTGTGGAGAACCGCGGCGCGATCGACGCCGAAGGGTTGATGGTTCGCGCGGTGATCCCCGTTTGGGCAGACATCAAAGGCCAAAATGCCAGCCGCGGCTCCGTGGAACGTCAGGGTCTGGAAGAAGGCGACCGACTGGTTTGGACGCTCGATTCGCTGCCCGCCGGCACGACGGAAAAACTGTTCGTGCGGCTCCAAGCCCAGCGCAGCGGAACCCACGGACTGGACGTCGACTGGACGTTGATTCCCCAAAAGAGCATTGCCAAGATCGAAGTCCGCGAGCCGATGCTGGACCTGTTGATCGAAGGCCCCGAGGAAGTCGTTTACGGCGAATCGCAAACCTACAAGGTACGTGTGCTCAATCCCGGCGATGGCGTCGCGCCCAACGTCGTGTTCACCCTGTCGCCCAACTCCCCCACGCCGCAGACGCAGCGGATCGGCAACATCCCCAGCGGCAAGGAAGCTCAATTCGAAGTCGAGTTGACTGCTCAAGACCTGGGTGACCTGAAAATCCACGGCCTGGCTTCCGGCGACCTCGGATTGAAAGCACAAGCCGAAAAGACCATCCGGGTTTCGGCGGCCGAATTGGAAGCCGTCTTGGCCGGTCCCGAGACCAAGTACCAAAACACCGACGCGATGTACCACCTGGAGATCAGCAACAACGGCAAAGCGACCTGCAAAAACGTCGTGGCCAGTTTGGCGCTGCCCTCGGGCGTCCGCTACCAAGGCGGGATCGACACGGCACAGCAACAGGGCACCAAGTTGACTTGGACGATCCAGTCGCTGCCACCGGGTGCGTCGCGCGATTACGAGTTCAGCTGCACGATGGTCTCGCCCGGCAAACAAACGTTCGACTTCACCGCGGCCGGCAGTGCGGCCGGCAAGGCCGCCGTCGCCTTGGACACCCGCGTCGAATCGATCGCCGACCTGGTGATGACGCTGCAAGACCCCGCCGCCCCGGCACCGGTCGGATCCGAAGTCGTCTACGAAATCGTGATCAAGAACCGCGGCAGCCGGCAAGCCAATGGCGTGCGTGCGATCGCACAATTCAGCAACGGCATCGAACCGCGTCGCATCGAAGGCCACAGCGGCCAAGTGCTGACCGGACAAGTCCTGCTGGATCCGATCGACAGCATCCGCCCCGGCGAAGAGGTTCGGATCCGCGTGATCGCCGAAGCCGAAAGCGAAGGGCACCATCGGTTCCGCACCGAGATCCGCTCGGGCGAAACCGTCCTGGTCGCCGAAGAAGCCACGCAGTTCCTGAGCAAACGTGCCCAGCGCGTCAGCCGACGAAGCTCCAGCAGCAACCGCTGATCGCAGTTTGGCGCCAGCCCACGGGCAGATCATCATTCTGCCCCGAATCATTCTGCCCAACCACTCCATTTGCGGCTTCCGTTACAGTAATTTGGGAAGGAGGATTTTTCCGAAGCATCTCTCGCGCCGCGGGCTCTTCTCGCTTAGCCCCCAAAGACGCCCCCTTCCGCTCGCCCCGAAACCAGCCGCATGCGATACTTCCTGACCCTCGCCCTGGCCGCTTCGCTCAGTTTCGAAATTCATCACCACAGCGGTCATTCCGCAGGACCGCCAACCGCACCGAACTCGGCCGAGGACTCCGACGTGACCGACGCCCCCAACTTCAACCTGCCGCTTCCGACCACCCCGTACTCACAAATCTGGACGGACCACCTGTGGCGCGATGGATATCGGGTTCAACGAAACGCGCTGACCGGACACTGGCGGTTAGTCGACGCGGACAGCTATCGCCGGGCTTGGGGATCGAAGCAACAGTGCGTCGATGCACTGAATCAAAAATGCCCGAAGGACGCCAAGGCAGCGGCCAAGCATCACGTCGTCCTGTTGCACGGATTGATGCGAACCAGCGGCAGCATGAAAGCACTCGACAAGCAACTCGCCGAAAACGGACAGCCCGGCGCGATCCGATTTTCCTACGCCAGCACACGCGGATCGATCGGTGACCATGCCGCGGCCCTGCGTGAATTGCTCGAAGACCTGCCCCACGGCGACACGTTCAGCTTTGTCGGCCACAGCATGGGAAACATCGTGGTCCGCCACGCGATCGGTGACCTGCAAAGTGACGGCGACCCGAAACAGATCCTGCCACGCTGCAAGTCGATGGTCATGCTGGGACCACCCAACCAAGGCGCGACGATCGCCCAGCGATTGGCACCGACCAAAGTCTTTGGCTGGGTGACCGGCAAAGGCGGGATGGAACTGGGGGAAAAATGGAAACAGCTGGAACCGAAACTGGCCGTGCCGCCGTTTCCGTTTCACATCATCGCCGGCGACGTCGCCACGCCGGTGGCCAACCCACTGGTCGAGGGCGAAGGCGACCTGATCGTCAGCGTCGAAGAAGCCAAGCTGGACGGCGCCAAAAGCTTTCGCACCGTCCCCGTGCTGCACAGTTTCCTGATGGACAACGCCGACGTGATCAAGACGACCATCGAGCTGCTCAAGCAAGAAGGTTAGGGCCGTCGCACGGCGGCGCATCGAGGTACGACGGCCCTTCCGGGCTCCGTCGCCTCTCGCTGCGAGGGACGTCGATTGTATTACTGAACGACTTTTTGGTTAGTACGGCTCAGTGGTGATCATGATCTTCTTTGTTTGCCCAGAAGGCTGTTTCACTTTGCTGCGGAATTCATTCCGCAGCACTTGCCCAAAGGGCATACACATTCATAGCCTGGGGTCAGGGAACGAGCGCAGCGGAGTGACCGCAACCCCAGGAAAGTGGACCTGGGGTTACGCCCGGATTCGCTGGGGCTCATCCGGTCTCACCCCAGGCTAAGTTGTAAATCGCCGTTGGCGAACCGAGCGTAGTGATCTTTGATGACGCACGGAACAAAAGCAGCTGAATCCATCAGCAATACGATCGACGTTCCTCACAGCGACGGAGAATCGCCTCAAGGCTAGACACCAACAAAACAAAAGAGCCTCGGTTTTGACAACCGAGGCTCTTGTGCGGGTTTCATTCATCAAATGCGTCGGTCGACGCGTTGCGGGTCTCAGTCGCGAGGGCGACGTCCGCCGCCACCGCTTCCGCCGCGACGACGTCCGCTTCCGCCGCGACGTCGCGAACGGTCACCGCCGTCGCCGTCACCACGGTCTCGGTCACCACCGCGATCGTCACCTTGCTCGGCGACCATCGCAGCGATCTCGTCCTCTTCGCCCAACTCTTCGAGCGCCTGACGTCGACTCAGCTTGACGCGGTCATGCTCGTCCACGTCGATGACCAGAACCTTCATCGCGTCGCCGACACGCACGACCTTGTCGATGCTGCTGATGTAGCCGCTGCTCAGCTCGCTGATGTGACACAGTCCGTCGCGGCCGGGCAGGATTTCGACGAAGGCGCCGAAGTCCTTGATGCTGCTGACGATTCCGTCATAGATCTTGCCGATCTGGACGGTCGCGGTGCAGGCTTCGACCTGACGCATCGCTTCGGCGGCCGAATCCTTGTCGTTGCCGGCGACCAAAACCGTGCCGTCGTCGTCGACTTCGATCACGCAGCCGGTCGATTCCTGGATGCCACGGATGTTCTTTCCGCCGGGTCCGATCAACGCGCCGATCTTGTCCGGCGAGATTCGGGTCCGCAACAATCGCGGCGCGGTCGGAGCTGTTTCGCGACGGGGGCGCGGGATCGTCGTCAGCATCTTGCGCAGGATCTCGATCCGCGCTTCACGCGATTGCTTCAGCGTCGCACGAATGATCTCTTCGCTGATCCCGGTGATCTTCAAATCCAGCTGGATGCCGGTGATTCCGTTTTGCGTGCCGGCGATCTTGAAGTCCATGTCGCCGAAGTGGTCTTCGCTGCCCAGGATGTCGGTCAGCAAGACGTAGTCGTCGTCGCTGTTGCGAACCAATCCGACCGAGATCCCGGCGACCGGGTTGCTGATCGGAACGCCCGAAGCCATCAGCGCCAGCGTGGCACCGCAGACCGACGCCATCGAGCTGCTGCCGTTGGATTCGGTGATGTCGCTGATCACGCGGACGGTGTAGGGGAACTCATCAGCGGCCGGCAGCACCGGTGCGACGCTGCGTTCGGCCAGGCAACCGTGTCCGATTTCACGACGTCCCGGCCCGCGGATCGGTCGGCATTCGCCGACGGAGAAGGAGGGGAAGTTGTAATCGAGCATGAACTTCTTGCTGAATTCGTCGTGCAAGCCGTCGACACGCTGCTCGTCACGCGCCGTTCCCAGCGTCACGGTGATCAACGCTTGCGTTTCACCACGCTGGAACACGGCCGAGCCGTGGACGCGGGGCAAGACGTCGGTTTCACAGTGAATCGGCCGCAAGCTGGTGTTGTCGCGGCCGTCGGGGCGGGTTCCCGCGACGATCAAATCACGAGCGACCTTGCCTTCCAAATCATGCCAAACCGATTTGAAGCGTTTGGTGCAAATCGCGCCTTCGGCTTCCGGATCGGGAATCATCTCGGCCATCGCCTTGTCGCGCAGGGCACTGACGGCGGCGGCACGTTCATGCTTGCCGCTGGTCTGCATGGCGGTTTTGAATTCGTCGTAGTAGCCGGCCGAAATCTTGTCCAGCAATCCGTCGTCTTCCGGCGGCGTGTACTCGATCTTCTGCGGATTGACCTTCTGGTACAGCTCGTCTTGCAGATCCAAGATGTCACGGATCGCCGAGTGGGCGAACTGGATCGCCTCGATCATTTCATCTTCGGCCATCTCATTGGCGAAGCCTTCGATCATGGCGACTTGCTCACGCGAGCCGCTGACGATCATGTCCAATTCGCTTTCTTCCAGATCCGAATTGCTGGGGAAGGCGACCAATTCGCCGTCGACCTTGCCGACGCGGACCGACGCGATCGGGCCCAAGAACGGCAGCGGGCTGATGTGCAGGGCCGCACCGGCACCGTTCATCGCCAACACATCGCCATCGTTTTCCTGGTCGCTGGCGACCACAAATGCTTGGACCTGGACCTCGTCCATGTACCCCTCGGGCCACAGCGGTCGGATCGGTCGGTCCATCAGACGCGAACTCAAGATCTCTTTCGTCGACGGGCGTCCTTCACGTTTCAAGAATCCGCCGGGGAACTTTCCGGCCGCCGCGAATCGTTCGCGGTAATCACACATCAATGGGAAAAAATCGATTCCCGGCCGCGGGTTGCTACTGGCCGCGGCGACCAGAACGACGGTCTCACCGTACTGAACCAACACGGCACCGGCGGCTTGCTTTGCCAATTGACCGGTTTCGAACGACAACACATGACGCCCGATCTTCTTTTCGACGCGAATCTTATTCACAGTCACTTTACTTTCCTTCCTGCAACTACAACTACAACAAAATTACTCCGGCAACCGACCGGCCCAATTGCCAGCGGGGTGCCCGAAGTCATGAACGATAGCGGACCGTTTCCGACCTACCGAATCGAGATCACTCCCCATGCTCTACGATTCCCGCCGGCACGGTCCAACGCAGGCGAACGAGATCAGGGGCGATGAGAGAAAAGGCTCTGGAGAGAGGGGAGGGCAGTTTCAATCACCCTCGACAGCGGCAAGCACAGCGCTTGCCGAACCCCGCCCGGCGATTGCATAGAGGCAGCCGGGCGTGAAGAAGAAAGCGAGAAATCAATCTCCGGTCGCCGCGATGGCGACTGTTGGCCGAAGCCTTCGTCACGCCAGAGCGGCCGATGTTCCGGGCTACTTACGAATGCCCAGCTTTCCGATGATATCCAAGTATCTCTGCGGGTCCTCCCCGCGGACATAGTCAAGCAAGCGACGGCGGCGGCTGACCAGTCCGAGCAACCCTCGGCGAGACGCATAGTCTTTGTTGTGCGTCCGCATGTGCTCGGTCAAACCGTTGATTCGCTCGGTCAAAATCGCGATCTGAACCTCCGGAGAACCCGAATCGCCTTCGTTTGCACCGTGTTCTTTGATGACTTCAGCTTTTCGCTGCTTCGAAATCGTCATTTCGTACTTACTTTCAAACCAAATTTTTGTTTCGTGTCTGATTTACGGTCCGGTAGTTTACCGCCCTCGCCCAATACCGCAACGGCAAAAAATCAGTTCCAGGTTTTGGGTTTCTGGTTTCTCCCTGTCCCCCAACATGAAACTTGAAACTCCCAACTTGAAACGGCCTAAAATACCCCGTGCTCGACCAACCAGGCCTTCACCTGCCCGGCCAACTCGTCGACGGATTTGCCCGCCCCCCCGTCCAGGCGGATCTCGGGCGTCTCCGGCGATTCGTATGGGTCGCTGATGCCGGTGAACTGTTTAATCTCTCCGGCACGCGCCTTCTTGTACAACCCCTTCGGGTCACGGGCCTCACAGACCTCCAGCGGCGTGTCGACAAACACTTCCACAAAATCACTCGGCCGGCCCGCCTGGGAAACGATTTTGCGAACCCGGTCGCGATCCCGGCGATAGGGGCTGACAAACGCCGTCAACGTGATCAGCCCCGCCGACGCCATCAACGCCGCCACGCTGCCGATCCGGCGGATGTTCTCCTCCCGGTCGACCGCGCCGAACCCCAACCCGAATCGCCGGGCGAACTCCGCCCCGTGCTCGGGTTCCAAGACAGCCGGCGGCGCGCACAAGCCATGACGCACGTTGTCACCGTCCAACAACGTCGTCGCCCGCCCGGCTTCGGAAAGCATCACGTCCAACGCGTTGGCGATCGTACTCTTGCCACAACCGCTCAACCCCGTGAACCAAATCACACAGCCCTGTTGCCCGAGCCGCCGCTCGCGCATCTCTCGGTCGACGCTGTGCTGGTGCCATACGATGTCTTTTGAGACGTCCATCTGTTCTCCCTTGTCGCGCGTCTGCATGTTGATTTCCGCTCGCTGTGAGTAGTCTACCGCAGCTTTGTTTTTGATTGGACCGGACAGTCGCCGTCCTCTCCGAGGTCGGCGCGGGACAAAGCTTCGCTTTTCGCGTGCGCCGAGTTCGGAGAACACGGCGACACTCGAAACGTCATCGCTATAATGGATCCGTTGCATACCGCTATCCCCCGGATTCTCTGATGTCTTCTGCCGCCAAATACCTGCCCCGCTACACCGTGGACGATTACCGGCAATGGGAAGGCGATTGGGAGCTCTGGCAGGGGATCCCGGTCGCGATGAGCCCCAGCCCCTTCGGCAAACATCAAATGGTGCTGGTCAATCTTGTCTCGGAATTGCGCCAGGCACTGCGCTCGATCGATTGCGATGCGACCGCCCTGTGCGAAATCGACTGGGTGATCGCCGATGACACCGTCGTGCGTCCCGATGCCGTCGTCGTTTGCGGCGGCCCCCCCAGCGGTCACGTCAAATCGACTCCCGCGATCGTCGCAGAAATCGTCTCGCCCGCGACCGCCGACCGAGACCGAATCCACAAGAAAACGCTGTACCACGAATCCGCCGTCGGCATCTACCTGATCCTGGATCCGGATACCGAAACCGTCGAAGCCTTTCAATCCACCGCGACGGGGTTTCAGTCCCTGGATGCGTCACACGAACTGACGTTCTCCCTGTGTGACGACTGCGAACTCCGAGTGGATCCAAAGGCGTTTTTCAATCGTTAGTGGTCGACCGCAACTCAATGAAAGTCGCCGTGTTCTCCGAACTCGGCGTACCCAAATAGTCGCCGTGTTCTCCGAACTCGGCGTGCGCGAAAAAGCGAAGCTTTGCCCCGCGCCGAGTTCGGAGAACACGGCGACTCTCCAGCCCTCACGAACTGGCGCTGCGGTAACTCAGCAGACTCTTGCGGAACAACCAGCGACTGGCCAACACGCTGAACACCGTCATCACCGCCGCCCAAACCACGTACCACTGGGCGCCGTCCTCGCGCGCGACCAAGGGATCGGCCAAGATCCGCGCCGGAACATTCACCACCAACAGGATCGGAATCACAAACGTGAACAGACCGAACAGCGGCTTGCCCAAGTAACCGCGGTTGTAGATCTCCATCGGATAGCGGCTGAAATTGGTGATGTAAAACCAGAAATTGTACAGCGACTGATTCCGTCCCAACCAAACACTCGTCGCACTCAACGTGATCATCACGCTGTACATGATCATGATCCCGCAGACCACAAACACCAGGTACAACACGACCGACAACGCCGACGGCACCATCGGATCGACCTCGCGATGGGCCAAATTCCACAGCGACACCGCCGCGATCACCCCGCCGGCAAAAAAGTTGGACAACTGACTCCAGTCGACCCGCCGAAACGAAATCAAGAACTGTGTATCGATCGGCTTCAATAGCGCGAAATCCAGCCCGCCGGTCCGAATCATCTCACTAAATTCTTGCGCGTTGGGCATGAAAAACGCCTGCACCAGCGAATTGATGAACCAGGTCGTCGCGATGAACAAAAAGAACCGATCGCGGTCCCAACCGGTCCCTTCGCCGATCGATCCGGTATGCTCAAAAATGATCAGGTAGAAACCGACGTTCATCGCCGTCCAACCCAGACTGCTGACGCATTGCAAGAAAAAGTTCAATCGAAACGTCATGTCACGGACCAGACTGTTTCGGGCGAACGTCGCAAACACACGGATGTACCGCAGTAGTTCCTCCATCGACGTTACCCTCCGAATCCGCTGTAGCGTTTGACGCCGCGGGCGTAGGCGATGCGGCACAGGATGATAAAGAACACCAACCATCCGGCTTCGATCCACATCTCCCGCGCCAACTCCTCCTCCGGAATCTTCTCCAAAAAGATCGCCGCCGGGAAATACGCCAGGTACTTAAACGGCAACCAATTCACCACCGTCAAAACACTCTCGGGCAACATCGTCAGCGGGAACATGTGTCCAGACAAAAAGAAGCTGAACAACATGATCACAAACAGCAACGAACTGACCTCCAGGAACCAAAACCCGATCATCCCGATCGCCGCTTCCAAGAAAAATCCGATCAGAAACCCCATCACCAGCGAACCACAAAACGCCAGGAACACCGGCAGACTGGGCCAGCCACCGACGAAGTAATCTCGCGCCAAGAAAAACACCAACGCGAAGGGCGCCACCGCGATCGCGTAATAAGCCAGCTTGTGAGCGATCCGGGTCAGCAACAGGAACGCGATCAAATCGATCGGCTGAATCAGAAACCGCTTGATCTCCCCCTCGCGGATTTGCTGAGCGATGCCCGAGGCCAATCCCGGCATGCTGGAAAACGCCCGGGCGATCATCGTCAGCAAGTAATACGCAACCATGTCGCGAAACCCGAACCCGCCGATCTGGGCCGCCGAACTGCCTTCGGGGTCCCCGATCGAATCGAACACCGCGTACCACAAAAAGATCTGCGTGATGATCGGCAGGAATCGCATCAGCGTCCCCAGGGCGAAATCGCCGCGGTACACCAACCGTTCGCCCAAGGACGTTTTCAAGATCATCCACCACACCGCAACCCGATGCCCAAACGTCGGGGCCGGAAGCGGCGGAAAGTCATCGGCGGGGACGGTGACGCTGGACAATGCAATCTCCTGGTGACGGGCTCCTGGTGGCGGGAATTTGATCGACATGTTCTAACGATCCCGCTGAGTTTCGCGAAGGTGCTCTGGTGATCGTTCGACTCTGCCCTCGCTGCACTCCCCCCCATCGGCATCGAGTCAAGATTTCACGCTCCCTGGCAGTGCGTTGGTGTCTACACAAATCGGTCCGCAATTTAGAGCATGGCTCCAAGCTACCTAAAACAGATCGCGTCAACAGAAGTTGATCGCGGAAGGATGATGACCGCGATCTGTTTTGGGGAGAGGGGCTGCGGGTGGCCTGATGAGAATTGAGTGGCGGTTGATACTGGTGAACCGACAATGATTGCAAATTGCAAAATGAACACTGCAAATTGCAAAATGAATTGAGCGACGATTCCCGGCAAATTTAAATTTTGCAATGAACAATTTGCAATTTGCAATCGAGGGATCCAGCAGAATCCCTGAACGCCCCCGAACCTACCCAACCTTCCAAGTTCCCTTGATTTCCATCGGGCCAGGCTGGGGTGAGGGACCGTACACCCAACCAGATTCCGCGGCGCTGGCCCCCTCATCCCCAACCCTTCTCCCCCGCAAAGCCGGGGGAGAAGGGAGCCACTGTACGTTGTGTTGACTGTAAGTTGTGTTGACATCAATGCTTCCGAAGTGGGTTTCCTCTTCACTTGATGCCTATGGAGTCGAGCGTAGCGAGGAGAGGGTCGATTGGCGGTGTGAGAGTGTTTTCACTGCAGCTCCTCAACTCAACCGGACCGGCCCAGCCGCCGCCCCACCCCAATCAACACCAACACCGCCGCGGCAATCACGGTCGCAGGCCAAGCGATCGAAACCCGCTCCAACAACACCAGCGGCAACGCGATCGTCAGAATTCCACCGCCGATGAAAGGGGCCGACAGCGGTGCCGCCAGCGCATAGTCACTCGCCGCGCCCGTCTTCAACTCCGGATCGACCACCCGCAACAACACAAACCCCGTCGCCGTCGTGCCGGTCGACATCCCGTAATTGATCAGAGCCAACCGAAACCAATACTCACCAGGCAATACCCAGCGCGAGATCACCATCAAACAGATGGCCGTCCAAATTGCCCCACAAACAAACAAGATCGAAAACGGCCCGATCAACGCGGCCACTGCACTCAGCTTCAACGACGTGATCGCGGCGACGACCAGAATCTCCATCGCGGTCGAACTGAGCCGCTGGATCGTCATCGAATCGATGCGATGGGTTTGCCCGAGAAGACGCAGCACGCGGCGGACCAGCCAGCCCCCGAACATCGTGTAGATGAACAATGGAAAATCCATCACGTTGCTCGCCGACATCCGCTTGGACAATTCCGCATCGGCACCCTCCGCCCCCGACGCGGCACCGGTCCCCATCGCCAGGTCGATCTGGCCGGCCAACCCCAGCACCGCCATTTGCAGCAACATCCCCACACCGACGGCCAAGGCGATCCAGACGATCTGCAACAACAGCGGATCGATCGCATCGGAAGACGTCGTCTGGTACCCGATCGGTTTGGGCTGCTGCGACACGCTCGTCGACGCTGACTCCGTCGAATCGTGCCGCAACCATCCCAACCGCGAGGCAACGTTGATCCAAAAGATGCCGCTGACCACGCCGTAGACCAATCCGCACGTCGCCATCAACAAGCCTAAATCCAGCCCGGCGTCCAGACCGACGTGCTCGCTGGCGAACACCTGCCCCATCGCGGCGGCGGTGCCGTGGCCACCGGCAAAACCGGTTTCGATCAGCATGCCGAACGAATTGGGCACCTCGTACAAGGGCTGAATCAACAGCCAAGTTGCCCACAATCCGACCATCGTCTCCCCCAGCACGATGATCCAGACCATCAATCCTTGGCGTCCGACGCGGCGGGCGGTCGAATCGTCATGGGGCCGCGGGCTGCCGCCGGATTGTTGCAACATCATCGCCGCAAACACCACGGCGATCAGCGGCCCCGGCCAACCGGCCAAGGTCTCGTTCAGCTCCGCCGTCTTCGCCGCGACAACCTCCCCACCGAATCGCCCCAGCAACGTCACCGCCATCAAACCGACCAGCCCCGCCACGACCGACCCGGGAATGAACAACACGCGCAGCAGACGCAGCGACTGCCTCAAGACGACGCCGACCAACAGCAGAATCGCAACGGTCAGGATCGCCAAACTCATCCGGCGGCCAAATCGCGACGCGACGCCTGCACATCGCTGGGATACGCCGAGCGTCGGCCGACGATCTCCGGTCGCCCCAAACAGCGATTGGTCAACCGCTCGACCTCCTCCGGATCCGTGATCTCCGACAACGTCTGCGGGTCACCGCTGGCGGTCTGCCCGATCACCAATATTCGAGCCCCCACCTTCACAAACGTCACGCGGGTCTTGGCATCGATCGCCGAACTGCCAAGCGTTCTCAGCACGTCTTCAGGCAATGCTCCCTGAAACGTCCGCGAGGATCCATAGCGACGCGAGATCCAAACCAGACCGCCGAATACCGCCAGTACGACCAACAGCGAACTGACCGTGGTCACCAGCGGTCCGGCCAACGCCCCATCCGAAGACGCTCGGCCGTCCGCATCGGCATCCCCCGGAACGACCAACGCCGGGAACTCACCCGCCGAAGTGTGCCGGGTCGGCTCGGTCGGCGTCGGACGATCCACCACCGACGCGACACCGCGACGATAGACCGAATCGCCCGGCAGCCGGTCCTGCGCCGGACAGGTCACCGCGCAGCACGAAATCGCAGTGAACCAAACCAGGACGCAAAATCGGCAGGGCAGACGGACGAGGTTAAGTCTTGAAGCCATCAAACACCTAAAGACACACTGCCTTGCGGGGAGGGTCGAGGAGGAGATTAAGCTCGGAGCGGGAGGGTTCGCTGCAGCTCGAAAATATTCAAACATCATGAATCGACCCTCCCTATCGAGGTCGTGCGATTTTTCAAATTAACCCTCCTGGCAGGAGGGTCGAGCGCAGCGAGGGGAGGTCGAACGGTGAATCATCGGACAAACTTTCGTCCTCGGGTAACATCGAAGCGCAGATCAACCCTCCCCGCGTCGTCGCTCACTCCTCCGCGACCCTCCCAGAGGGAGGGTGAAGTCGTAAACGCCTGTTAATCCAGAGGCCAATCACCGCAGAACCTCTGCCAGGGAGGGATTCGTCTTAACTTTAAACGTCCGCCTCTTATCTCGCCGATCTCCCCACAGAAATCAAGGGCAGTCTCAGCCGCGTGGGGGCCGGTACAGGTCCAGATCCGCTCGTCCGCCCAGCGACGCGTACACGGCCACGATCTGTTTGAGTCCACTGGCAAAGTCTTGCTCGGCATCTCCGGACGGCTGCCGGCCGACGGCAAACAGATAATCGACCGGCTCGTCAAAGGACCGCTGGATCTCTCGCCCCCCGGCTGCCGTGGCCAAAATCACGGCTTCAAAGTCGGCCGTTTCGCCCTCGGCAAGACGCAGCCGAAAATCCGGCGGCACGTCGTTTTCCTCGTCGCTGTCTTCCCCACCGTCAGTTTGCGGCGACACCAGTTCCATCGCACTGACCCGGGCCGGACAACGCAGTCGGTCGCGGAGCAGATCGGTTTGGGTCAACGGCAACCAGACGCGATCGATCCACTCGCCGATCGAAAGCGGCAGTGACTTTGGTTCGTCATCGCCGGCTTGAGCCTCCAGGGCCCCTTTGGCCAGCGGAGAGAGACAGCGATCGGGCATCATCGGGATCGGCTGGTCGCGCCCATCGGCCATCGAATGAGCCACCTCGACGGCCTCGAACAGCGTCACGTTGTAACCGAGAAAGCGTCCATAGAGTGCCGCTTCGATTCCCAGCGGCCCGGCGCCGATCACGGCGATCGACCCCGGCGGTTCCAAGGTCGCAGTGTCTTCGGTCATTTGCGGGTCTGTTTCCATCGCTGTCTTGTGTGAATTGCCGATCAATCGTAGCGACCTTCGCCAGAAGGTGGTTCCGTTATCTTGAAATGTCCTGCCGCGTTTGACTACCGCCCAGACCGCCTAACGGCCTGTTGATTTAGTCTGATCACACCTGGGATTAGCCGTTAAGGATTAGCCGTTAAGGATTAGCCGTTCATCAACCGGCCGTCCCCTGCTGCTTTCCGACCGCGAAGGGCTGCAGATCGATCGGGGGCTCGGCACCGCCCATCACATCGGCCATACAGATCGCGGTCCCCGGCGACAGATGGATGCCGCTGCGAAAGTGTCCGGTGGCGACGAAAATCGATTCGCTGCCGGGCAACTTGCCGCAGATCGGAAACCCGTCAAAGGTCAACGGCCGCAACCCCGACCAAGCGCCCAATTCCCGAGCCGACGCGAGCGGCGGGCAAACGCGTCGAACGAACCGGCGGAACTCGTCCAGCATCGCCGGCGTCGTCCCGCGTTGAAATCCGACCTCTTCTTCACAGGAACCGACCAACACGGCACCGTCACGTCGCGGAACAAAATAGCGTTGGCCGAAATTAATGATGCTCGACAAGATCGGCTGCTCGGTCTTCAACAACAACACCTGCCCCCGCACCGGCACCAGACTTTTGGCAAGTCGCAATCGCTGGGCCATCAGCCCGCTCCACGTCCCGCCGCAAACGACCGCTTGAGCGGCTTCGATCCTTTGACGCCCCGCATGACGACGTTCAAACGCGACCGTCGCCTTAGATTCGACATCCTCCAGATCCACGACGCGGGTTTGATCCAGAAACGTCACCCCCAAGCGACCACAGGCTTCGATCAAGGCTTGCAAGAACAGCGGCGGGGAGATTTGGTATTCATCGGGTACCCACCAAGCCCGCGCGGACGGCTCGTGCTGGGCCCACTCGGCCAGCGCCGGTTCACATCCGGCAAACTCCGCCGGCGTCCGCTCGTCGCACTCGATCGACAGCTCACGCCAGTAGGACACCATGCCGACCATCGACGCCGTCTCGCCGACGGTGTCAGACAAGTACCACCCGCCGCAACGCGCCAACCCGGAATCGATCCCAGACTCCGCCTTCAATCGTTCGGCCAATTCGGGAAACCGCTGGTGGCTGAGCCCGCGTAGCCGGTCCATCGGATCGGTTGAGTGTTCCAAATCGGCCGGCGGCAAAATACCGGCAGCCGCCCACGACGTGGCCGATCGAAAAGGCGTGTTGATCGAACACCCGTCGGTCTCCACGGCAACCAATCGATCCCGGTCGATGACCGTCACCTGCCGGCCGCGTCGCGCCAGTTCATACGCCAGCGTCAATCCGATCGCACCGGCCCCGATCACCACCACGTCGCTATTCATTCCTCTCCCCGCTCCCTTCCCGGCTGCGAAATCGCTTGTTCGATCGACCGACGAAGTGTGCGGCAATCCGCGTCGCTTGAACACTGCT
Organism: Stieleria mannarensis; assembly: GCF_014154935.1. Taxonomy (GTDB): domain Bacteria; phylum Planctomycetota; class Planctomycetia; order Pirellulales; family Pirellulaceae; genus Stieleria; species Stieleria mannarensis. The sequence continues at coordinate 72,128 of NZ_JACEHH010000030.1, read as the reverse complement.
CCAATCGAATCATCAACTGTTCCAACTCCTTGATCGTATCGACGTCCTCCATCGTCGCCAGCGTCGCCAATCGCAATCCGGCCTCCTCCGCACGACGACACGTCAACCGGAAAACCGACGCGCCGCTCCACGGCATCTGTTCCATCAACCGCTGGTACGCTGCACGCCAGGGCCCACGCAGGGCAATCAAGTAATACCCGCCATCGATCGCCGGCCCCAGCACGACGTCGTGGGATCCAAGCAGCTCACCGGTTTGGCGAATCACCGAACCGTCCAACAGGGGGCAATCGGCACCGATCAAAACGCGATCGACTTGGCCATCGCCCCCACAATCGCCCCCGCAATCAGCGGAGAACCAAGCCATCATGCGGCATCCCAAGTCGCCATCGGATTGGATTTCGATCTGCCAGTCCTGTGGCAGCGATGCCCGAAAGTCCGCCTGACGCTCCGGCGGCGACACGACGAACGAACGTTGATCGGCCGTGGTGGCCAATCGGCCGGCCAAATGGTGGCAAAACGCCCGATGCACCTCCGCCGCCTGACGCATCCCGATGGTCGCTCCCAACCGTGTCTTGACGCGGCCCGAGGTCCAATGCTTCGCCATCACGCCGAGGTGTAATTTTCGATCCGGACCGCGATGCATGAAACGATGACTGCGTAATGAAAGGTTGATGAAGCGGAGAAGCGGAGGTGGAGCGCGGTGACAGATCGGTACCATTATCCGCGTGAAAGCTCCCCTGAGCACCCCGGGGACAGATTTGCAGGTCGAAAGCGGCATCTGGGCGGCGCTTAACCGCTAAAACCACACCCCGAGTGACATTTGCTGCGTTAGAATCCCCCTGATCAGCGTGTCGATCGCCGCATTTGCGGTTAGGATACGAGTTGGTCGTGACGCGAGATCGCCGCAACTTTCTTTGCGAAATCGATTTGCAATTTCCCGCGTGGCTCTCCAATCCGGCCCGCCAGTTGCGTAGACTTCCCGTCTCGCCAAAACTGACTCCCCTGGAAAAAACTGGAATCCCGCATCGCATGCGTCTGTATTGTGGGACCACCGAAACGGTCACTTATGTCGGAACCGTCGCCCAAAAAGTTTCTTGAACTGGTCGAGAAAAGCCGCCTGGTCGATCCAGCCAAAGCGAAGCGGTTGCTGGAGAAGGTTCGTCAGCACTATGACGGCGGGTTGCCCCCGGACGCAAAAACGTTGGCCCGTCTGTTTGCCAAGAACGGTTTGCTGACCGAGTGGCACAATGAAAAACTGCTCAACGGAAAATACAAAGGCTTCTTCTTAGGCAAATACAAGTTGCTCGGCCACATCGGCACCGGCGGGATGAGCAGCGTGTATCTGGCCGAGCACACCAAGCTGCACGACCGCCGGGCGATCAAGGTGTTGCCCAAGAAGCGGGTCGCCGACTCGTCGTACCTGGCCCGCTTTCAGCTGGAAGCCAAAGCGATCGCGTCGCTCAATCACCCCAACATTGTGCTGGCGTACGACATCGACAACGAAGGCGACGTCCATTACATCGTGATGGAATACGTCGACGGGCTGGACCTGCAAGCGTTGGTCAAACGCGACGGCGCCTTGGATCCATCAACAGCCGCCGAGGTGATCGCCCAAGCCGCTCGCGGGTTGGCCCACGCGCATTCCAAAGGTGTGATCCATCGCGACGTCAAACCCGCCAACCTGCTGCTGGATTCCTCCCACACCGTCCGCTTGCTGGACATGGGATTGGCGTTGATGGGCGCCGAAGAAGACGAATCGCTGACGGTGGCCAACAACGAAAACGTGCTCGGAACCGCAGACTACCTGGCGCCCGAACAGGCCCTCAACAGCCATACCGTCGACCACCGTGCAGATATCTATGGCTTGGGCTGCACGATGTACTACCTGCTGACCGGCCAACCGCCGTTCAACCAAGGCACCCTGGCCCAACGGATCGCGATGCATCAAAAGGAGATGCCCAAACCGATCCGTGAAATCCGCAAGGGCGTGCCCGGTGAACTGGAAGGCATCTGCGTCAAAATGATCCAGAAGGATCCGAACTATCGCTACCAGTCGGCCGAAGATGTTGCCGAGGTCCTGGAACGCTACGTCGCCAAAGTCCCGCGTGGACAAAAGGTGACGATCGGCCTGGGCGAATTGCCGGGGATCGGCGGTGACGGTTCCTCCTCGATCTCGCTGGACGACGACACGCTGCGCCCCGACCAAGGCGGCGACACGCTTTCCAACAAAAACGACGAGACGCTGACCAGCAGCCGCAGCCGTCTGATCCGCGGCGAAGGATTGAGCGCCAACGACAGCGGAAAAATGGTCAACGTCAAACGTCCGGCGATCGACTTCAACGACAACAGCTTCTTGGACCTGCAAGTCGAATCGGGCTACGGCGGTGCGGCCTCCCGCCAGCCCGCCTCTCGCCAACCTGCTGCCCGTCAGTCTGCTGCCCGCAAATCGTCTCCGGCCCTGAAGCAGCCGGCCGCCGCCCCCCAGCACTACCCCGAGCGCAGCGAAGGACGATCCAGCGTTCATGTCGGCAGCGAATCGGACGTCTACAAACCCGAAAGCCGCAAGCCGGTTAAAGAAAAAGGCGTCGACAAGATGCTGATCGCGGCACTCTTGGTGGCATTCTTCATCGTCGCGGTCGGTTTGGGATTTTTCCTGGGACAAGCCTCCGGTTCCGGCGTCGGACCGTAATGGTCAGGCACCCTCGGGCTCTCTAAACTTTCGACCATGATCCCGCTTGTGTCCGCAGCGTGCCTTTCAACGCAGCAGCCACGCGACCGCCAATGTTCCGCCCCCAGAGTTGCCCACGCCGATGACCGTTGTTTTCGAGCGTCCCTATGAATTTGTGCCTCCCTACCGCGGAACACTCTGGCCGTGGTTGATCCAACGGCTGCGGCTGTACGATCGTTATCTGAAACGCAAAGAAGGCGTCGTCGACTACGAACTCCGCGGCACCGAACACCTGCGGCGATCCCTTGAGGCACAGCACGGTATCTTGCTGGCCCCCAATCATTGCCGCTACGCCGATCCGCTGGTCATGGGCTGGCCCGCCCGAGAACTGGGGATTTATGTCCATGCCATGGCATCGTGGCACCTGTTCAACGAAGGCCGGTTCGACCGATTCGCACTGCGCCGAATGGGTGCCTTCAGCATCTTTCGCGAAGGCAACGACCGACAATCACTCGAAGCCGCGATCGAGATCCTGGTCGAAGGCCGTCGGCCCCTGATCATCTTCCCCGAAGGCACCACCAATCGCACCAACGACCAACTGAAACCGCTCCTGGACGGCGTCGCTTTCATCGCCCGCACCGCCGCCAAACGACGCGCAAAACTTCACGCCGACTCGTCAACGACCGCCGCTGCGGGCAGCGGCAACGTCGTCGTTCATCCGGTCGCGATCAAATACCTGTGCCTGGAAAAAATCGACCGCTGGGCGACCGAGCAACTGGACCGATTCGAACGACGCCTGGGCTGGAAACTGATGCCGCCACGCGACATTCGCAGTCGCACCGTCCGACTCGCCGAAGCGCTGTTGTCGCTGAAAGAGATCCAGTACCTCGGACACTGCGGTGCGGGCGACTTGCCGACCCGACGCGATGCCTTGATCGAACATTTGCTCACATCGACCGAAGCGGAGATGCGGCTGGATAAACCCTTGGTGGACGTCCGCGAACGTGTCCGGCTGATTCGCTCCACCGCCTCGTCGCGTTATTTCGAAAACGGCGCCGACCCCGCAACCGCGACCGCACTCAAACGCCATGTCCAGGCCGCCGACATCGCCCAAGACCTTTCCTCGTACCCCGACAGCTACCTGATGGCCGATCAGGTGACCGACACCCGAATCGTCGAAACCATCCAACGGATGCAGGAATCCGTCAACGGCCACGCCGACCATTCGATCCCCTTGAAAGCGGTCATCGAGTTCGCGCCGGCCATCGACGTCGACACCAAACGCCCTCCCAAAGGCCAGCGTGATCCGTTGATGCAAACCCTCGAAGACGAACTGACCACCCGCCTGGCCCGACTGGCCACCGAAGCCCGAAAACTTTAGGACCGCCCCGACGCGGGTGTTTAGCATTTAGGCGACTCGCTGCTTCGTAGCGACGACGGCCCGGAAGGGAGCGTGGTCCGGGAAAACCACGTCACGACTCGCGACGCACCAATCGCACCGCTTCGCCGCGCCACAGGATTTCCAGATCTTGCTTTGCCCAACGCTCACGTCCGATCGACGGATCGCCGACTTCGATCCCACCGTCCTCAGCCGGTCCGTACAACACGACGCTGTGTCGAAATCCTCGTGGCCAACCGTACTCTTTGATGTAACGTGATTCGATTTCCGGTGAGGCGACCGATGCGAAACGGGGAAATCCGACCAGGATCAAACAGGGAAAGATGTCGTCGCGGGGCTCGCGGCTAAGCAGATCCTCCAACGTGACGTCCATCACCTCCGGTTCCCACGGCGTCTGCGCGGTTGCCAACCGCAACCCACGCCACAGCCCCAGCGACGTCGTGCCCAGTGCATCGGTCAAACACCACTGCACCAACTGATGTTCCTCCGCATCGATCCCATTGGCTTTCAACAACGTCGCCGCCGCGGCGGGGCTGCAGGTCACGCTGCCGGATTGCTGGCACACGTCGTGCCCCAACCAAACCGTGTTCATGCTGTGCCGCACCGGACGGATCACCGGCTGGACGATCGGCTGCAACAGCGTCGCGGTCGCAAACAATGCCAACACCAACGACAACCCGCCACGCCGCCACAACGGTCGATTCGGGATCGCCAGCGCCGCCGCGCTAGCGACGCACAAAAAGATCGGCGCGAAATTGGTCCACACGATCGCCGCGGTCAACGGGACGAATCGGGCCCACGTCAATGTCCCGTTTAAAAAGTAGACGTACCCGGCCGCCGACAGCACCGAAAGACACAACACCACGCTGGAGAAACGCGACTCACGCTTCATGCGGACCGCGACAAATAATCCGGTCACCAGACACAACAACACCATCACCGAGGTCGCGACGACGAGATCCAGCATGGACACCCCTCCGAACGAGAAGACTAGCGGAGACCGACGAGGAGAGCGTTTCAGTGTAACATCCTCCCATCGGCCATGGCCATCGAAATTCCGCCGTGTCGACCGGCCTTGGCCGCAACCGGCTCCGTGACCGAAGTTCAGTACGCCGATGGGGGCGTCCCCGCCAGCTCGCCCCCACCCCACCGCACCTTGTCATCTGGCCACCACGGCGCTACCAATAGCGTATGCCTACACTGCCCAGCCGTCATCGATTTGCCGCCTACCGTCAGACAGTCCGCCAGCGAAATGCGGAGAAGGTTCGCCCGACGGGGCACCACGGCGCCGATCGCAGCGCCGTCAAATTAGGCACCCGCGACCGCAGTTTCTGGGAATTGATCCGTGAATTCTGGGCGTTGGTCGGTCCGCACCGCCGCCAAATCATCCTCGCACTGTTCTTTTTGACCATCGCGATCGGGTTGCGATTGGTACCCCCGGTCGGCACCAAACTGGCGATCGACTGTGTGCTGACCGATCCCCCCAAACCGCTGCCGACTTGGCTGGCCGAATTTGACTGGCCGAGTGACAAGATGCAGCGGCTGGTCTGGATCGCCGCCGCCGTCGTCGTGATGACAATCCTGGCGACGATCGTTCATCTGTTCAGCCGCTGGACCGCCACCAAAGCCGTCAACCAATCCCAGATCACGATTCGCCGTCGCGTGTTTGACCACGCCATTCGGTTGCCCCTGGGACGCGTCTACGACCTGAAATCCGGCGGCGTGGCCAGTCTGATTCGCGAAGACGCCGGGGGCGTGGCCGACCTGATCTTTTCGATGTTGTACAACCCCTGGCGGGCGATCGTCCAATTCGTCGGCAGCCTGATCATCCTGATCTTCGTCGACTGGAAACTGATGGTCGGCGGTTTGCTGCTGCTGCCGATCGTGTGGGTCAGCCATCGCACCTGGATCAACCGTATCCGGCCGTTGTATCGCGACATCCGCAAACAGCGACAACGGATCGACGCCGGCGCGACCGAAACTTTTGGCGGGATCCGCGTCGTGCGAACCTTTTCCCGATCACGCCACGAATCGGCCAAGTTTGTTCGCGAAGGCGGCTTCTTGGTCCGGCAACAGCTTTTCACTTGGTGGTGGACGCGGATCATCGAAACGGTCTGGGAAGTCATCATCCCGCTGGCGTCGACCGGATTGTTGCTCTACGGCGGCTACCAGATCATTCAAGGCGAACTGACACTCGGTGACCTGATGATGTTTCTGGTTTACCTGACCATGCTGCTGGACCCGTTGGCAACGATCGCCGGCAGTGCCGTCGGGTTTCAAAACAACCTGGCCGGGCTGGACCGCATCCTGGACGTGATGGAAGTCGACAGCGAATTGCCGACCAACCCCGATGCCGTCCATGTCACCAAATCATCGACCGCCGGCAGGATCCAGATCAACGACCTCTCCTTCCGTTACCCCGGCACCGACACCTTCGTCCTGCAAGAGATCTCACTGGAGATCGAACCCGGCGAAACGGTCGCCCTGGTCGGTCGCAGCGGTGCGGGAAAAACCACGCTGACCAACTTGATCGCCCGGTTCTATGACCCCGCCGAAGGCTGCGTGCGGCTGGACGGAAGAGACCTTCGCGATATCAACCTGGATTCCTATCGAGCCCTGCTGGGGATCGTCGAACAAGAAGTGTTCTTGTTTGACGGCACGATCGCCGACAACATCGCGTACGCACGCCGCGATTGCGATCCAACCGAAATCATCGCCGCCGCTCGAGCGGCAGCGGCCCACGAATTTATCGAAAAGCTGCCCCAAGGCTACGACAGCATCATCGGCGAACGCGGCGTCAAACTCTCCGGCGGACAACGTCAACGTCTCGCCATCGCCCGCGCGATTCTGGCCGACCCGAAAATCTTGATCCTCGACGAAGCGACCAGCAACCTGGACAGCCAAAGCGAACAGATGATCCAACGATCCCTTGAGGAGTTGCTGCAAAACCGGACCTCGCTGGTAATCGCGCACCGGTTGAGCACGATCCGAAACGCGGACAAGATCGTTGTGCTCGAAGACGGTCGCCTCGTCGAAGTCGGCACCCACCAGCAACTGCTTGAGGGCGGAGGCCGTTATCGCGACATGGTGCAATTGCAAACCACCGAACCCCACCACACCCACTAGTGCTGCGAGGCGCGAAAAGGGGACGGGGGTCAATAGTGCGAAGCACCCGGAGGGCCGTACCGGCTATTGACCCGGCGTCCCTAAACCCGGCAAGGGGCGTATGTGGTAGCGGAATTCGCCAAGAATTCCGGCTTTTTCCGTGTGGACTGCTGCGAGTCGAAAGCCTTGGCGGCTTCCGCTACCGGTTGAGGGACAAAGCCTAGCAGGATCGCGACGCGTTGAGACAACATTCGACGCCGACGGGCCGAGTTCACCTCTACAAGCGGGCGACGATCGCCTAAGCTTTCGGCTTCCACTGGACGCGGCCTCGCTGGAAGGCCGACGCCCCCGACCTACTAGCCGGAGATTTTGATGGATGCTTGTTCACAGCAGTGGGTCCATGATTCCAAAGTCGCGTTGCGCGACGCCGAGACCGATTACTTTCGCGTTTCACCATGGATCTATTGGCGAGATTTTTTGGTCAGCATCGTGCTGGCGTACACCGCGGCGAGCGTCTATCTGACAGCGGACTCCTGGTCGGTCTACCAAGTCGTCGCGTTTCCGATCGCGGTGTTTTGGCTTTATCGCGCCGGTTCACTTGTGCATGAAGTCGCGCATCTGGGCGAACATGAGATGCGTGCTTACAAGGTCGCCTGGAATCTGGTCGCAGGTGTGATGATGTTGGCCCCTTCGCCTTTCTTTTCCGGCCATCACCGCGATCACCATACCCACCGCCTGTATGGAACCAAGCAGGATCCCGAATACATCGTCAATTGCTTCCGACGCGGAAATTGGACCAGCATGCTCGCCTACTCGCTGTTGGTGCTGGCATTTCCCATCCTCGTCACCGCGCGGTTTATCCTCACCCCGTTGACCTTTTTGCACCCCAAGCTTCGCACGTTTGTGTTAACGCGTTGTTCATCGCTGATGATGAATCCCCACTATGTGCGAAGGGTCTCCGCGGCCGATCGGCGCCGCATCACGGCAGTCGAAATCTTGACTTGCATCCGTGCCACGTTGATTCCGGCACTCGTGTTGTTGGGCATCAACCATTGGACCAGAATCCCCATGCTCTACTCGCTCGGCATCAGCGTCCTGTTGCTCAATCAACTAAGGCTGCTGGCCGATCATCACTTCGAAAGCGACGGGACAAAGATGACGGCATCGGAACACCTGCATGACTCTTGCAATTTTACCGGCCGCGATTTTTTCACTTGGTTACTGTATCCCTTCTCGATTCGCTTTCACGCCCTGCATCACCTGTTTCCCTCTCTGCCGTATCACAACCTGCGGGCGGCCGATCAATACCTGATGCAAACGCTGCCGGTCGGGTCCCCGTACCGTGATTTGCAACAATCCAGCTGGTTTGCGGTCGCACGAAAGACCCTCGCTCGAAAGCCGCAACTGACACCACTGCCTGCGAGGACGTGCGGTTTTTAACCTTTGATCTAGCAGGCGCTTACGCCTTCACCCTCGCGCTGGGAGGGTTGCGGAGGAGTTTACGCTCGGAGCGGGGAGGGTTTGTTGTGGCTCAGTTAAACTCAAACACCACGAATCGACCCTCCCTGCCAGAGAGGGTGAATTCCCAAAAACCGCACGACCTCCTGCCAGGGAGGGTGAAGTCCCGAAAACCGTACGACCTCCTGCCGGGAGAGTGGCTTTTAGAAAGCACTACCGTTGATAGATCGGCAAGTAACCGTAATCCAATTGCAACATGATCAAGTTGCACGCGGTCACATAGACCGGATGAATTTGGCCTTCCCAATTTCCCTCCGGACGCTGCTGGCTGGTGATGCGTTCGTACAACTTGGTCCGGAACGGCTGCCACAACTCGTCGCCCTGGCGATAAACGACCTGGCTGTAATACAAGTACGTGTAGTGCCAATGACCGAACGCGCGGGCGCCGTCGCTGATCCCGTGCAGCTCCTTCTTGGTGTACTCCAGCATCTCCGGGACGTGCTCGCTGTCATAGTCGCCGGCGTTGTACAGCGCCGCCAATGCCGCCGCGGTGATCGCCGGACGGCTGTTGCCGCGTTGACGGCTGCTGTAGCTGATCCCGCCGTCCTTGTTCTTGCAGCCATAGATGTATTCTTTGGCACGATCGATCACGTCGCCGCTGACCGGGATCCCGGCATTGCGGCAACCGCGCAGCCCCTGGACCTGGGTGATCGTCGTGGAGCCTTCGTCGAAATCATTGCCCTCGGCCGCCGACACGTATCCCCAACCGCCGGCCGCGGTTTGGGCGTTGCCGCTGAACTCGACCGCCCGCGTCAGCACATCGACGATCTCGCGGCGACGATCCAATAAACCTTCTTCGCCCAAGACCTGCGACAGAAACAACATCGCAAAGCCGTGCCCATAGGTGTAACGCTGATCCGTCTTGGGGTCGCCGATCAACCCGTTGTCGCGGCTTTTGCTGATCAGAAAATCCGACGTCCGCGCGATCTCCTTGGCGTACGGCCCCTGCGTCGTCGTCGAACCGCTGCCGATCATCGCCGTGCCGGCCAAGGCGGCCATCGCCGTCGGATAGACCTGGGTGTTCCAGTGCCCCCGCGAGGACTGGGTTCGCGCCAGCCAAGCGAGCGCCTTTTGCGTCGCCGTCTCCCAAGACGCGTTGCGTGCCGCGGCATAACCCGGTCGAGGCCCGAGCGACGATGCGGCCAGCGATCCGCCGGCGGCCAGTAGGGCGGACTTGCGAAACCAGTCGCGTCGGTTGGATGAAATCGGCATCGTGATTCCAAAAGGCAGTGGTCTAAAAAGCAATCGTGGGACAATCTGTCGCCGGGAAAACACTCCACGACAATTTCGCCCTCCCATGTGGAGGTCATGCGGTCTTTGGAATTAACCCTCCCTGGAAGGGAGGGTCGAGCGTAGCGAGGGGAGGGTCGATTCGTGGCGTTTGGGTGGATCCGAGCCACCGCAGCCCCTCCCCGCGTCGTCGTCTACTCCTCCGCGACCCTCCCAGAGGGAGGGTGAATTCGTAAGGTCTTGTAATTTCGAAGATTAAAAACCGCACGACCTCGGCAGGGAGCGGTTTGTCTCAACTCCGGTCAGCAACGTTCCGATTGTACCGCACTGCCGGCCGCGGGCGAAACTTCGAATCCGCCGACCGACGCATGTCGCCCCGTTTTCCGCTGACAAATCGGACAAAAAAACGTACTCCGCTGGGCTTGGACGATTCGGCGAATCACCCCCGCCCGGCAACGTCCACACCCCAATCCGGCCCGGTCGTAGACCCGATGATAGTTCTGATAGCTGCCTTCGTTGTTGAGCGCGTTGCGGTAGGTTCCGTCGGAAAGCGTGCTGCCCTCGTGCTCGATCGCCTCGCCCAGCACCAGTCCGATCCCGGCGTGGATCCGTTGCCACTGCGGCCGGCTGAGCTTGTCGCAGCGGGTGCGTGGATCGACGCCGGCGACAAACAGAATCTCCGCCGCGTACAGGTTTCCGATGCCCGCCACGGCCGCCTGGTCTAGCAAGCCGACTTTGATCACCCGGCGACTGTGCCGCAGATTCTCGCGCAACTGTTCCGCGGAAATCTTTGTCGCGTCAGGTCCCAGTCGGTCGCGGACGTCGCGGCGCAATTGTTCGGCCGTCAACAATCGCACCGTGCCCAGCCCGCGGCGGTCCCAAAACAGCATTTCCTCGCAGCGATCCCCGGCCAAGGTCAATCTCAATCGCAAGTGCTCCGGCCCCGGCGGGTCCGCCAGCAGCACCAAGCCCGTCATCCGCGGCTCGATCACGATCGCCTGGTCGTCTTCCAGTTCAATGATCACGCGTTTCCCCAACCGATCGATCCCGCTGATCCGGCGGTCGCGGACGCGACGATCAAATTGGGCGATCGCCGGCTGAAACAAAATCGGCTTGCGACCGCACGGCGGACGTTCGGCGGCGACGATCCGATGCCCCACGATCGGCAACACCCCACGACGCATCGTTTCGACTTCAGGTAATTCCGGCATCACGACGCTCCCATTCCGTACACCATGCGTTGCATGACGCCCACCGTACGCTTTGGCCGCGACGTGCGTCAAGAATCCGGGCCGCGTTCCGCTCTGCATTCACCCGCTTGTTGGTCGTTGTTCAACTGCGCCCCGCTACAGCACGTTGCCCGATAGAATGACCACCCCCCCGCTGGGAATCACGCCGACAACTCGCAGAAAAATCCTAGCTTCACGAATTCATGGCATGTTCGACCAGCTTCGAGCATTCGTTTGCTGCTCAAGGCCAAACAGGCTGCAATGACCACTTCGCGAATCCCTCGCAACAGTAAATGCCCGTGCGGCAGTGGCAAGAAATACAAACATTGTTGTTCGAGAAAAAACCGTGCATCGGATCCGGGAATTCCATCGCGAGAGCGCATCGGAAGCGACGGCGTTTCGCTGACGGCTTCATCGCCGAAGACCGCCGCCGCTGCTGTCACTCGAGTGAGGGTGAATTACAGCATTCGCTACCACAACTGCGAAGCAGAAGTCAGCTATTCGTATCCGGCCGACACTCCGGTGGTGATGGTTGGCGGAACGGTCCTGGCAGCACGGTTTCTGGCTGCCGGTGATCAATTCTTCATCGAGGACGGAGCCATCGCGGTGGTCTCCGAGGTCAGTGAGCCTGTCGAGTGGGAGCCGTTTGTAGCGGAGCGATCGCGCTCGGGGGAAACCAATCCTCGCGTCCTCGGCACCGTGAGGTATACCGGTCTGTTTCAGGTCATCGCGTTCCAGGTCGCAGGTGGCGACTGGATCGAAACCACTCCGGAGCATTGTTTCTGGTCCGTTGAATCGCAGTCATGGCAACCGATCTCGAATTTCAAGGTCGGCGACAAGATGGCCAGCGGCGATGGATCGCCAGCACGGATCGAGTCGATCACCGCTCCGTACGCCAAACAATGCGAGCTGCGCAACATTGAGGTCGAGGAGACCCACTCGTTTCGAGTGGGGGATTCTCCCGGAGGCGTTTGGACTCATAATGGGCTGGAGGCCGGCTGCCGCGTCCCGAAGGCGGCGACACCGAAAGGCAAATCGCAAGCGGGATCCACCGCAGCATACAGCGAGAAGTTCGATCAGGTCTTTGGGAAAGCTGCTTCAGATGGTGTCGCAGACGGGTCCGTTACGTTTAAACGCTGGCAACGTGGCGAGGCGATCGACAAGCCGCTACCTGATGGCACTGCTCCTTCGTGGGAAACAGTACAGTCTCGGTATTGGAAGAACCGCTACCAAGCTGCCAAAAACAGCGGTGAATTCTCTCCTTCACAATTGGCTGAGATGCGTAGAGGAAATGCCCCGATGGACTACAACCCACGCACAGGAAATTGGGAATCTCGCGAATTACACCATGTCGACCCTCAACGTCACACGACCGACAACAGCCCACTAAATCTTCGCGAGCTAACCCCCGACTGGCACGGTGAAGTGGATCCATTTCGGCGTGTTCCAGGAATTACCGTTAAAAGAGGAATACGTTGATGACTTTCGAATACCTTCATGAACAAGAAGTCGTTGCGTTTCGCTCAAGTACGCGTCGACCTCTCGCGGAACTCTTGCCTACGTTTACATCTCAAGGTTTTGCGCTGCATGACGATACGGTAAGCCTTGACCGGTCGGACAACGTTCCCCCCTGGCAACATCCGTCCATTGTCGAAGTCGAGTGCCAGCTCGATGGAGACGAAGTTTTTGGATTTGACGAAGGAGAATGGGACACGCTTCTGATGAAGTACCTTTTTGCATCAGTCCCGTTTGAATTCGTCGATCAGTTTGTTGACGTGGTAATCACGACCGGCAGACTACTGGGAATAGAACCGAAGTTTCATGGCAATCCAGTAAGTGGCGAATCGCTGAAGGAAAAGTTTGAGCGGATCAGGGAACAATTACTCTCAGAAACCGGAGAACTTGCAGGGTCGGAACAACTCGCCATTATCATTCAGAGCACCTACCCCCGCTAACGGATCTCAACGACACAACACTAAACAGCGATCGTCGTCGGTTGCTCGAAAGGGCTGCCGGTCAACGCTGGGAATAGCCCCCCTTCAATGTGGCTCGCGATTGCAAGTCATGGCTGAATCAACGGGCTCATTCAACCGTTTTTGACGCGTCAACAAGAATCCAACGCGGGCAAGACGGCAAGCAGGATGCTTACCCCACGCCTAACAATACACAAACCCTTCACGCCGATACCGTGGGTGGGCCTGGATCGCGCGATGGTCGGCTCGCGTCACCCCCAACCACGCCCCCAGCCCCGCCAGCACCGCGTCGAGTGCATCGCCGCCGGGATCGTTCATGATCACGCGCCGTCGATGGGCCGAGATTTCGACGTAGCTCGAGACCGTTTTCAGGATCGTTCGTCGCGTCCGCTTGTGTGTCTCTTCCGGCGGCTTCCCACCGGACCGCTTGTAACGCTGGTGCGGCAATTCCAATCGCTTTAGGGTCGACGAGGGACATGCCTCGACCAGAATCGACGACGCCACTCCACGGCCCGCTTTGGCATATTGAAACGGCAACACGGCGACATTGCGATCGGCGACCAGCTCGGCCAACACGTCCCGCATGCCGTGAAAGGTTTGGTAGATGATCCGGTAGTGGTAACAATCAAACGGCGTTTGCGTTTCCCGATCCGTGGTGCGGCGAACGTGTTTGGTCCCCAGCGCCTGCTCGGTCCGTTCAACCAGCGACCGGCCGAATTCTTTGGCCGAACCATCGAACTCGCTGGCGTGTGACAATTGTTCCCGCCAGTCGCCGAGGTTCAATTCGATCGGCAATCCGAACGGAAAATCGCATCCCCAAACCGTTTCCGATTGCGTTGAAATGCGGTCGACCAAGTAGCGGTTGACGCGGTCGCGGTCGTCACCACCGGCCAGCCGGCCCAGCGGATGCAAGGATGCGAGCCGGAAACGCGGCGCGTCGTCAGCCACTCGCAGTGGTCCGGCAGCGGCTAATTCCGCGATCCACGCCGTTTTCCCGGCCTGGGCCGCGCCGCTGTAGTCGACTCCCATCACCGTGCCGATCGCGGCATCGGCAATCCGACCGAATCGGGTCGGGCGTGGATTCGTCGCGTTGACCAAGTTGGACCGCCGGGTGAAGATGATGAACTTGAACTACGGAAGCATACCTTTTTGGCAAAACCTACGATGAGCAGTGCTCCTTCCCGATCACCCGCCACGGCATCGGTCCCGGACGCAAAAGGCCGATTCGGCGATTTCGGCGGTCGATTCGTCCCCGAAACGCTGACCCGGGCACTCGATCAATTGGCCCAGGAATACGAACTGGCCAAGAAAGATACGGCGTTTCAGCAGGAACTTGACGGCCTGCTGAAAACCTTCGTCGGCCGCCCCAGCCCGTTTTACCATGCCCGACGGCTGACCGAGGCCGCCGGGGGGGCCCAGATCTGGCTCAAACGAGAGGACCTGAACCACACCGGGGCGCACAAGATCAACAACACGCTCGGCCAGGCCTTGCTTACGCTGCGAATGGGCAAGACGCGTGTGATCGCCGAAACCGGCGCCGGCCAACACGGCGTGGCCACCGCGACCGCCTGCGCCCACTTCGGGCTGCCCTGCACGGTCTACATGGGTGCCGAAGACATCCGCCGGCAAAAACCCAACGTGTTCAGCATGCGGCTGATGGGCGCGACGATCAGCCCCGTCGAATCCGGCTCGCGAACGCTCCGCGACGCCGTCAACGAAGCGATGCGCGACTGGATGGCCTCGGTCGAACACACCCACTACATCATCGGCAGCGTGATCGGCCCCCATCCGTTCCCGATGATGGTCCGCGATTTCCAAGCCGTCATCGGACGCGAAGCGCGTGACCAATCACTCGAGGTTTTCGGCAAGTTGCCCGATTGCGTCGTTGCTTGTGTCGGCGGAGGCAGCAACGCCGCCGGCATGTTCTATCCCTTTATCGAAGACGACGGGGTGCGTTTGGTCGGCGTCGAAGCCGGCGGTCGCGGCAGCAACCCCGGCGATCACGCCGCCCCGATGTCGTTCGGATCGCCCGGCGTGTTGCACGGCAGCTACAGCTATGTGATGCAAGACGAAGACGGCCAAACCTGCGACGTGCACAGCATGAGTGCCGGATTGGACTACCCCGGCGTCGGCCCCGAACACAGTTACTGGAAAGACACCGGCCGCGTCGACTACATCCAGTGCGGCGACGCCGAGGCCATGGACGCGTTTGACAAACTGGCCCGCAGCGAAGGCATCATCGCCGCGTTGGAATCCAGCCACGCGTTGGCCAAGGCGATGAAGCTGGCCGCCGAAATGCCCAAGAGCGAAAACTTGGTCGTGTGCCTGTCCGGACGCGGCGACAAGGACGCCATGGAAATCGCTCGATTGCGTGGCGAAGATTACTAGGCTTTGTCCCGCAACCCGTAGCGGAAGCCGCCAAGGCTTTCGACTCGCAGCAGCAGTCCACACGGGAAAAGCCGAAATTCTTGGCGAATTCCGCTACCACCTACGCCCCGTGCCGGATTTAGGGACAAAGCCTAGCTGGACATCGCGACTGCGGAAGATGTTATCCTTTCTAAACTTCGTCAACAAAAGGAAGATCGAACCCGATGATCAAACTCACCTGGCTCTCCCACGCAAGCTGGCTGATCGAAACCAAAGACGCACGCATCTTGCTGGATCCGTTTTTTGCCGATAATCCGAAAGCCGAAGTCAAGGCGGAAGATTTCTCGGACATCACACACGTGCTGGTCTCGCACGGCCACGCCGATCACGTCGGCGACGTCGCCTCGGTGGTCAAACACTCCGGCGCCCAATTGATCGCGACCTGGGAGATCGCCGAATGGTTCAAAAAGAATCACGGCTTTGAAGACGTGGTGGCGATGAACGTCGGCGGCAACGTCCCGATCGGCGACGGGACCGCCAAGATGGTTCCCGCCCTGCACAGCAGCAGTCTGCCGGACGGATCCTACGGCGGCTCGGCGGCCGGCTTCCTGATGAAATTTGAAACCTTCCGCGTCTACTTCGCCTGCGACACCGCGTATTACAGCGACATGAAATGGTACGCCGGGGGTGCCGATGTCGCCGTCGTCCCGATCGGAGACGTGTTCACGATGGGCATCCACGACAGCATCGAAGCGATCAAGTTGATCGAACCCCGCGTCGTGCTGCCGACCCACTACAACACCTGGCCGCCGATCGAACAAGACGCCGCGGCCTGGGCCAACAAGGTGACCGCCGAAACCGACGCCAAACCCGTCGTTTTGAAAGTCGGCCAATCCCACACCCTGGAATTGGTCCGGGGCCTGTAGCGACGCAGGGGAGCAGGCGCCCAGCCTGCCATCGAGGAAAAACGTAGCTACCTTCGCCAGAAGGTGGATCCCTCTCGGTACCCCACGCTCTGGTGAGCGTAGCTACGTCAACAGAGCGTGATCAAACCCCCGTCACTCCCGCTCGATCTCGCGGACAAACACCTCGTCGCCTTCGACCTTGACCTCGAAGCAGTCGGTCTTCACCCGCGGGTTGTCTTCCCAGGTCCCGTCGACGATACAGAATCGCCAGGCATGCCAGGGGCACGTGACCGTCGTCCCTTCGACGTGCCCCTCGGCCAGGGATGCCCCCATGTGAGGGCACAGGTCATCGATCGCGTGCCAGCTGCCGTCTTCCTGGCGAAACACCGCAACCATCCGCCCCTCGATCGGGACCGCTTTTCCACGGCCGATCTCAAAATCGTCCACTTTGCCAACAGATTCAAATTCGCTCACGGCTCGGATGCACCTTGTCTTTTTCGGTTTCTCTTGCGTTGGTAGCCTTGTACCGACCACACTTTAGGCATTCCACTGAAGACTCACCACACCCGCCCCCAGCGAATCGGCATTTCTGAATGATCAACCACCAGCGCCGCAAACTGCTTGAATCCCGCGTTTGGCCGCACGTTCAAACACCGGCACAATACGTCGGCGGCGAACGCAACATCGTGGTGAAGGACCATCGCGGCCTGCGGGGAAAACTGGCCGTCGGGTTCCCCGATGCCTACACGATCGGGATGAGCCACCACGGATTGCAGGTACTGTACTCGCTGATGAACCGCCGCGACGACTGGTGCGCTGAGCGTGTGTTCACCCCCTGGCCGGACATGGAGCAATTGCTCCGCCAGCACGACATCCCGCTGTACACCCTGGAAACCTTCACCGCGCTGTCGGAGTTTGACGTCGTCGGGTTGAGCCTGCAGTACGAGATCAGCTCGCCGAACGTGTTGACGATGATCGACCTGGGCGGCATCCCGCTGGAATCGGTCGACCGCACGATGAACGACCCACTGTTGGTCGCCGGCGGACCGTGCTGTCAAAACCCCGAACCGATGGCCGACTACTTTGACGTCATGATCACCGGCGACGGCGAACCGGCCCTGCCGGACGTCTGCGACCTGTGGCTGGAAATCAAAGAGAGCTATCGCCGCGACGATGGCACATTGGCCGACGGCGAAGAAGGCAAACGCCAGCGCAGCGACGCGCTGGCCAAAGTCGCCAACACGCTCGATTACGCCTACGTGCCGCGGTTCTACGAGCCGGTCTACAAGGACGGCCGGATCGAATCGCTCCAGCGTCTGCGCGAGGACGTCCCGACCACCTTTGCCCCCAGCGTGATCAGCGACCTGGACGGGATCCCGCTGCCGGTCCATCCGATCGTGCCCTACATCGAATGCGTGCACGATCGGATCGCCTTGGAAATCATGCGCGGCTGCCCACACCTGTGCCGGTTCTGCCAAAGCACCGTGATCAAACGCCCCTTGCGGATCCGTGAAGTCGACACGATCGTCGACGCCGCCTGGCAAAGCTATCTCAACACCGGCCACAACGAAATCAGCATCCTCTCGCTGTCCAGCAGCGACTACCCGCATTTCGAGCCGCTGGTCAAACGGCTGCACGAAGTCTTCAAACCGCTCGGTGTGAACATCAGCGTGCCCAGCTTGCGCGTCAACGATCAATTGCGTTCGCTGCCACAACTGATCGGCACCGATCGCCGCAGCTCGTTGACGCTCGCACCGGAAGTCGCACGCGATGACATGCGAGAACAGATTCGCAAGAAGATCAAGAACAGCGATTTGATCGAAGGCTGCCGCAACGCGTTTCAAAACGGATTCGACAGCGTCAAACTGTACTTCATGTGTGGCCTGCCCGGCGAACGGCCGGTCGACCTGGACGGCATCGTCGACTTGGCGGAAACCATCGCCACGGTCGGCAAAGAAGTCAAAGGTCGCTATGCCCGCGTCACCGCCAGCGTGTCCAACTTTGTCCCCAAAGCCCACACGCCGTATCAGTGGAACGGCATGCAAAGCCGCGAGTATTTCCACTGGGCCCACAAGTACATGTGGAGCCGCCGCAAGATCCGCAGCGTCAACATCAAGTGTCACAACATCGAAACCAGTCTGCTCGAAGGCGTGCTCAGCCGCGGCGATCGACGCACCGGCAAAGCGATCCGATTGGCCTGGGAGCGTGGGGCACGCATGGACGGCTGGACCGAGCACCTGGACCCCGATCGCTGGTGGTCGGCGATCGAAGACGCCGGCATCGACGTCAGGCAGCAAGTCCACGACAAATATGACCTGCTGGACAAATTGCCCTGGGACCACGTCAACGTCAAATTCGGGCGTACCTACCTGGAAAAAGAACAAAACAGGGCAACCGTCCAACTCCAGGCCCTCGCCGAAGCGACGTAAAGATTAATACGACCCCGAAACGCAAGCGAGTGGATTCGCCTCATCTCTTGCTCGCGCCGCGGCACTAGTAGTTCGTCGCAGCTTGGTTTTCGGATAGCGGAACTCGCCAAGAGTTTCGCACAGGCGCGGTGACGCGGCGTGGAAGACCGAAAGCCTTGGCGGCTTCCGCTACCCCCAATCACAAGCGTTGACAACTTCACCTGCCTTGGGAACGATCAGTCTGTCCACGGTTCGATATGAATATGCACATCCCGAACCCGTGGCATCTTTGCCAACAATCGGTCCTTGACCTCGTGTCCGATGCGGTGGCCTTCGGCAACACTCAGCCGGCCGTCAACGCGAACGTGGAGTTCGATGAAGTACTCCAATCCGCTCTTTCGCACGCGTAGCTTTTCGGTGTCCTTGACCTGATCGACTTCCGCGGCGATGTCCCGGACCTTGGCCACGGTTTCCGCATCCGCTTGCTGGTCCATCAACTCCGCGGCGATCGCCAAAAACATCTTGGCGCTGGTGATGATCAACACCGCACAAACACACAGCGCCGCGACCGGATCAACATAGGGACCGAAAGCGCCCAGCGAGGGCGCGGCGAACAAGCTGATCGCGATCGCCCCCGAACCGAGCGCGTCGCTGCGGTGATCGAGCGCCGTCGCACGCAAGGCCGCCGAATCGAGGCGTTTGGCCACCTGGGACGTGTATCGAAACAGCACCTCTTTGATCAGGCTGCACACCGCTGCGACCACTCCGGCCGACCAGTGTGGGATCTCCGGCGTTTCAGAAAATCCGTGAATCGTCTCGATGGTCAGAATCCCGGCACCGAACATGACCAACAGCGAGACGCCGAACCCGGCGATCGATTCGGCTTTGGTGTGCCCATAGGGATGATCGTCGTCCTCTTCCTGTTCCGCGATGTGCAGCGCGGCACGGACGACGACCGAACTGGTGACGTCACCGATCGAATTGACCGCATCGGCGATCAACGCCGAACTGTGCAGTAACAGCCCGCCGACCAACTTGACGACCACCAACACCGCGTTGCTCGTCAGCCCCCAGATCGCAGCTCGCTTGGCGTCGACGTAGACGCGATCACGAACGGCAATGGATGCTTCGTCTCGTGGAGGACTGAGCGACACGCGTTTGCTGATCCGGGGCCGGTGGGGAAGGGCAGGGCATCTGAACGGAAAGCCGTTTAAGTTACCCGACTTTCACCCCGCCCGTCGATCACCGCGCTATCGGTGACCTAAGGTTTCGCGCCATTTCTATCGATTGCCACCGGCAATCCCTGAAATCCGAACGACGCATGTGGGAATTCCTTCGATCAATGTCCGACTCTATCAGCAACCGACCGTCATCACCGTCACAATCCTCACCAGCCACCACGGATGACGGTCGCGGTCGATCGATGATTTGGTTCGCCGCAACGATCTTGCTGGGCGCGTTCCTGGTCTTCCAAGTCCAACCGATCATCAGCAAATGCGTTCTGCCCTGGTTCGGCGGTACACCGGCGGTCTGGACCACCTGCATGCTGTTCTTTCAACTGTTGTTGTTCGGCGGCTACCTCTATGCCCACGTGCTCCGCACCTATTGCAATCCGTTCGCCCAAGCCGCCGTGCACTTGTTGCTGCTCAGTGCGGCCGCGATGACGTTGCCGATCGAACCGTCGGACGCTTGGAAACCGACCGGCAGCGAATCGCCGACGCTGCACCTGCTGTGGATGCTCGCCAGCCATGTCGGGCTGCCATACTTTGTGCTCTCCAGCACCGGGCCGCTGGTCCAGGCCTGGCTCAGTTTTCACGACAACAGCGAACGCGTCTATCGCTTGTACGCCCTGTCCAACGCGGGCTCACTGTTCGCGCTGCTCAGCTATCCGTTTCTGTTCGAACCTGTTTTGTCGGTTTCGACACAATCCAGCATGTGGTCGTTGCTGTTCTGTCTGTTCGCGCTCGTCCAAGGTTACGTCGCCATCAGCCTGTTCCGGATCACTCCCGATTCGAGTGGTGCTTCTGAATCAAAGTCATCAAAGACGTCCGCGGATCCGCCGGCCACCGCCGCACCCGTTTCCGCCGCCACACAAACCGCCTGGATCGCGCTCCCGGCGCTGGCCTCGGTGATGTTGTTGGTCGTCACCAATCATGTTTGCCAAGACATCGCCGTCGTGCCGTTTCTGTGGGTGCTGCCGTTAAGTTTGTATCTGGCCAGCTTCATCGTTTGCTTTGATTCGCCACAGTGGTACCGCCCCAAACCGATCGCCGCGGTCACGTTGGCCGCGTTGGCATTGATCCAGGGCAAGACATTGCTGCCGGGCAGCATTCAATTGATCGCCGAAGCGTCTTGCTACATGGTGATGTTGTTCGGTGCGTGCCTGCTTTGTCACGGTGAAGTCGCCCGATTGAAACCGGGCACCGCACGACTGACACAGTACTATGCGATGCTGTCGGCCGGCGGTGCACTCGGCGGCGTGATCGTCGCGATCCTGTGCCCGCTGCTGCTGAACAACCACGCCGAACTACCGTTCTTTGTGGCGTTGGTCACCGCACTCACTTTCCTACTGTTCTTCGCCTGTCAATCGTGGCGACAAGCCGAATACGACTGGGCCGCCGCGGCACGACTGAAGTACGGCGCAATTCTGGTGATGATCGCACCGATCGTCACCATGGCGTTCGTCTCCAACAACCGAACCATCGCATCCCAACGCAACTTCTTCGGCGTCCTGAAGGTTCGTGAAAAACCACTCGGCGTCTGTTTGGTGCACGGCAGCACGCTGCACGGCATGCAACGCTATCAACCCCATCAGTCTCAACCGACGACCTACTACGGCTACGAAAGCGGCGTCGGCCACGTGATCAAAGAGCTGCAACAACAACATCCCTCGCTGCGGATCGGCATCGTCGGACTCGGCTGTGGCGTGCTGACCACCTACGGACGTCCGACAGACTCCTTTGACCTGATCGAAATCAATCCCGCGGTCATCGACATCGCCGACCGTTATTTCACCTTCATGAAAGACTGCCCCTCGTCGATGACGCGTCACCTGGGCGACGGACGCCTGGTGCTGGAGCGAATGGTTGACGCCAAATTCGATCTGTTGGTGCTCGACGCGTTCAGCAGCGATGCGATCCCCGCACACCTGCTGACCCGCGAATCGATGTCACTGTACAAAGACCGGCTGGCCGAAGGTGGCGTTCTGGCGATTCATACCTCCAACAACCACCTGGAACTCTCGCCGCTGGTCCACAACCTCAGCCGCGACGCCGGGCTGGACAGCCGCATGTTCGAAGGCATCGGCAACAATTCCATCGGCACGACCCACTCGACCTGGATGATCATCGCCCACCCCGGACACACGATCTTCCAAGCCGCCTCACTGGCCAAGGCCACCCAGGCGACCGACGAAGAGCTGCGGGAGGCGCCGCTGTGGACCGACCAGCACCACAACCTGGTCAGCGTCCTGAGACTCTGGCAATAGATCAGCCATCAAAATGATGGATCGCGTACTTGCCGTCGACCTGTCGTTGAACGGCGAAACGAAACGTCGACTTTTTGTGACTGGCCGACTGCCGATCGCTCGGCTTGCTGCCGCCGCGCGACCAGATGTCGTAAGCGGCGCGACTGACGTAGGTTGAATGCGGACCGGCGTTGGCAAACTCCACTTGACGATTGTGAATTTCGCCGGCAAGCGACGTCAATTCGGCGCGCGTCAAACAGATCACCGAACTGATGCGAACGCTACGCCGCTGAAACACGATCTCGGCCTTCTTCTTGCTCAGTTCGTTGCCGATGAACACATGGTCCTTCCAGAATTTGGACGTGAAATAGGTTTGCGCGTCACTGGGATTGAATCGGTCGGCCATCGATCACGCCTCGTCCTTGGGAATCGGGTTGTCCTTCAGCCGCTGCCACATTCTCAGCGACGGCTTACCCTCGTCGCCGGGCAGCATGCCATGAATCTCGTAGAAGCGATCACCGTCGATGCGAAAGATGTACGCCGACTCGCGTTCATCTTTGGCACCTGCATTGGGTCCGACCAAGACGACCTTGTTGCGGTAGCGAAACACGGGAACCGCACCGCTGGTATCGATGTCGTATTCGGACCGATGCGATTGGATCGGATGCTTGTTCGGATCATAAGTCGTCACCACCGTATGATCGCCCCGATGATGCTTGATCGTCATGTACTTGCCATTGGGTGTTTCGCGATACATCACCCATTCCCCCTTGATCGCCTCGTGAACCGTCGGCTCGGCAGCACCTGCGGGCGGAGTGGCATCGGTTTGCGCAGACGCGATCGACGGGATGGTGCTCGTGAAAGCCCCGACAAAAAGTGCTGCGACGAGAATACGGTGCATGGAACGTCCTGTTCGGGTGGAGGCAGGGAATCACGTGGTGCGATGACCGTTGACCAAATTAGAACGAATCTCGCACCTCCGTGCCAGCGTTTCCATTTCCTGCCAAGTATCCATCACATGGTCTGAACGTGACCAAGACACTTGGCGAGTTCCGCCGCGCGACAACGACAGCGCCCCACGTCAGGAAATGAAATCGTTCATGTCGCATCCCAAACGCGATCAACAGATTCGACGCCGCGGTGCAGGACAGAAGTGAGACCAACACCTGCAGCGAAAACGGATCGAATACCGAATCACGCGTTTGGATCGTCGTGCAAGCAATAGCCGCCACCAACATGATCGCGGCGGAAAGGACACACGCGACGGAAACCCGATGTCGTCTTGCGGTTTGCCAGACTGACGCCAGCTTTACAATCGCGGTCGGCCGGGAGTGCTCAATCGTGGACATCAGATGCTCCCGTCAACTTGAGTGATGAGGATTTGCCCGAGAAGGCCGACTCCTGGAAGGCCTGTCGCAGAGAATGGATTAGAGCGGATCAGAACGGAGTGTGCCAGTTTTTCTGGTCGATGGCGACGTCGGATCGCGATTCAAACAGGACCAGCCTTGGTTTCGTCCACACGATCGTTTTGCTCAAGCACTCGAAGAAACACTCGCTCGGCCATCGTGCAGAGGACAACGGGAAGAAGCAGGCACAGCCAAACTTCTGAGAGCTTGCTTGGCAATGGTAGAAGGTACAAATAGCCCAAGATCGCATGATTCACCGGTACTGCAGACACGCCGAGGAGACATCCGCCAAGCAGACGACCGGACAATGCACCCCAGATCCTGCGGGCGGATTTCGGAATCACGTTAAACCGTCCGACGAGCAGTGCGAACACGAATACCGGCACAACATTTCCAAGCACAGCAATGGGCGTTCCAAAGTAGACGGAGAAATCGTTGCCGGTAAATGCAATCGCGGAAACTTCAAACGCAACCGCTGCGGACACCGCAAACGGCACAGCCAGAGTACGTACTTCCGGTGCGTCAACGTCAACCGCTTCGTAAGGATTCTGAGTCAACGGTACATTTCACCGGGGTTCAACCATTGAAGATGCCCCTGACAATCGTCTGGACGGATGGGGTCAAAAAATGAGTTGGTCAAAAAATGGCAACTCTCACCCACCTATTTTTTGACCACTCCATTTTTTGACCACTCCATTTTTTGACCACTCCATTTTTTGACCACCCCATTTTTTGACCACCCCATTTTTTGACCACCCCATTTTTTGACCACCCCATTTTTTGACCGCCCTATTTTTTGACCACTAACTCCCTGCTCTGCGGAAGTGCAGCCGTTTTCCTATTGCTCACCCACGCTGATTCGAAACCCATTGCCACAGTTCTCGACAGATTCCCTTGCATCGGGGTCGGCGACTTTGCTACCGTCGGCGTGAATGTCCCGGGTTTGCCCCCGAAAAGTTTACGAATGGACTCAACTGACGCCGACCCGCGAGCCGAAACGTATTACTGTTTCCGCCCGCTTCGCGCTTAGCAAAAGTCTCTTCAAAGCTGTACGGATTGCATCCTGGGACACGGATCGCGGCGCTGACGGCCGATGCGGAAATGACTGATTCGTCGGTGGGGCTTGCCTCATCGGTCCGGTCCGGCCTACGTCGCCTAAATCCCCCAATTGCGGCTAACCGCCCCCTTTGTGGGCCCACCAGCCAGTGATTGGGTTTTCCATTTTTGTCTTCGGAGCATCGCTCAAATGCAGATTTACGGTCCCTATCGGGTTTCCACCACGCAATCCGCCTCCAACGTCCAAGCCACCTCGCAAGTCGACCGCGGTTCCGCTGCGTCCAAGGTCGATCAGGCCCCGTCGTCCTCGCCGGCCGGCCCGGTGGACCAATTGGACCTCAGCCAAGCGGCCACGTCGGCCAATCGCATCGAGGGCAACGCGGCGGTCGCCGGAGAAGGCATCCGGTTCGAACGCGTCGCCGAACTGCGTCGTCAAATCGCCGACGGCTCCTACGACACCCCCGAACGGATGGACGCGGCCCTGGACCGCTTCCTGGACCTGCTGGGTTAGCGGTCCACACCAATTGGGCAGGAACGATCCCACGTAGCGGAAGCCGCCAAGGCTTTCGTCCCTCTGCGATGGCGCCGTGCGAGTCGTTGATCGCAGCTCAATTTGCAGCCTGCCGATCCGTTCCGAAAGTCGCCGTGTTCTCCGAACTCGGCGCACGCGCAATCGCGAAGCTTTGCCCCCCGCCGACCTCAGAGAGGACGGCGACGGTCCGGCCCAATCGAAAACGAAACTCCTAGCGAGCTCGATTACCGGTCGCCAAATGCCGCGCCGCAGCGATTGCAATCGCTCGCCCGCCGGAGACAGCGATTGACCGGTCGTGTAGACTTCTACATGACTGGAACTCGTCGACACAGCGTCTCGAGCGGGCGCTCGCCCCACGCTGACGGGGTGATGCTTTCTTTTCTCTGACTCTCCCATCATGGCTGAATTGTCGGAATCGACCTCCGAAACCGCGAAATCAAGCTCCGAAACGGTTGCGACCAAGGTCCAGCCGTTGGAGACGGCGCTATCACCCCAGGAACGCTTCAGCGAGTACCTGCAATCGCGCGGCCTCCGCCAAACCAGCCAGCGCAAGTTTCTGATCGAACAAGTGTTCAGCCAGCACGAGCATTTTGATGCCGAAGAGCTGATCGAGCGTCTGCCTCGACGGGGAGAAGACAACTACGTCAGCACCGCGACGGTGTATCGCACGCTGCGTGAATGTGTCGATGCCGGACTGCTGAACAGTTTTCAACTTGATGGCCGGACGGTTTACGACCACGATTACGGCTACCCCGAGCACGATCACCTGTACTGCACCCGGTGCCGAAAACTGCTGGAATTCCAGAGCGATGAACTGGTCGCGATTCGGGACCAGATGGCCGCATTGCACGGTTTTCGCGTCGAGAGCCACAAAATGATCATCAACGGCGTCTGCCGCGAATGCTCGCGAAGACGGCGGAAAAAACGCAAGCAAGACCTGGTCTAGGCTCTGTCTGAATAACCGCGCGAGCGAAAAGGGGACGCGAAAAGGGGACGCGAAAAGGGGACGGGGGTCAATAGTGCGAAGCACCCGGAGGGCCGTACCGGCTATTGGGGACGCGAAAAGGGGACGGGGGTCAATAGTGCGAAGCACCCGGAGGGCCGTACCGGCTATTGACCCCCGTCCCCTTTTCGCGCCCGACCGCCAAGGCCTCATGGA
This sequence comes from Stieleria mannarensis, assembly GCF_014154935.1. Lineage (GTDB taxonomy): Bacteria > Planctomycetota > Planctomycetia > Pirellulales > Pirellulaceae > Stieleria > Stieleria mannarensis. The sequence goes on along the minus strand of NZ_JACEHH010000030.1, from coordinate 45,707 downwards.
TTTCAGTCAGAGCCTAGCCGGCGTCGGCGATCTGTTTCAAGATCGCGTCAAACACCGGTTCGTTCTTGTCAAAGTCGCGACTTTCGGCCTGCATCTGCACCAACAACACGTCGTCTGTGCCCGAACCGTCGCCCCGTTTTAAGACCGCGATCCGGCTGACGATCAGCAAGTCCAGGTAATAAAACCTTAGATCCGTCACCGCGGTTCCGGGCGGCACCACGTCCAACGTGACGTCTTCCCGCTCCAGGTCTTCATAGTCGGCCGCGATCGTGCTGACGATTCGGTCGATCAGCGGACCGACCGCTTCGGTGCCGGTCAATTCCAGCGAGAAGAACCCGCCCCCGGGAAAATCCAGCGTTGCCCCCCGATCCCCCTCGTCCTCGCCACGGTCAGCGACCGTCCAGTTGTCGGGGTACAGGAATCGAACACCGAAGGAATCGAATTGAGCAGGCATGACAGTGGCGGGGCAGAACCGATTGGCGGGGAAAATTGGGGACGAAAAAGACGCAATTGCAGTGGAACGCATTTCGCTGGTATTTCTCACTGCTGTCAATGAGGCGCGATGCCGAAGAACATCTCCGACTCGTTGTAGTTTGACCGCGCGAGGGCGCGAACACACCGTCCCCCCACACTGCCGGGTGACCCGCGTGCGATTGAGCATCCGCTCTTTGACGATCTTGCAATGCCCCGTGATCGCACGGGCGGATCGCACGCCGCGCCGACTGATCGCCTGGGCCTCCGTCCTGGTCTTGCTGTGCTGCTCGTCGGCCGGATGCCGCGCGATTCAAGGGATCGGGGAAAGCCGCCAATCGATCGCCGCACGCAAACTGTCGCGTCAGGGCTTGCAGAAAATGCGGGTGGGAAAGTGGAACGACGCCGAGCAGCTTTTCGCCGAAGCGTTGGCGCTGTCGGAGAAAGACGACCGCGCCCATCGCGGATTGGCCGAAGCGTATTGGAACCGCGGGCGGCGAGTTTCCGCGATCGAGCACATGGAGAAAGCGGTTGCACTAAGCGCAGGCGACCCGCGGCTGGTCGGCCGGCTGGGCGAAATGTACCTGCAAGAAGGACAACTGGAAAAAGCCGAACGGCAAAGTGAGATCGCGTTGGCCTCCGAACGAGGCTCAGCGGAAATTTGGACCCTCCGTGGCGACTGTTTGCGACAAAAAGGCAACGAACAAGAGGCCCTGGCCGCCTACCACCGCGCCCTCGCCCTGCAGCCGGATTTCATCGACGCCAAACTGCAAGTCGCCGAACTGTATCTGAACAGCAATCAATACGATCGCATCGTCGCGACGCTCGACCAGCTTGACCCGACCGGCGACGAATCCGCCGCGCCGACCCGCGTGCACATGCTGCGTGGGATCGCGATGCGAAACCTGAACCGACCCGAAATCGCGGTCAAACATTTCGCCAAAGCGGCCGAGAGCGACCCGCAACGCGCCGAACCGCATCTGCAAATCGCCGCCATCGAACTGGAGAAGGGCAGGGCGGACTTGGCCAGCCGCTCGGTCGCACGTGCCCTGCAACTCGATCGCCAACTGGTCGAATCGAGCGGCTGGAGCGAGTACCTGCTGACGCCTGAACAATTGGCTGCCCAGCAGGCCGATCAAGGGACCCGCCGTTAGGGCGAGGTCCACTTTTAAACTTGGGTTGCCGCGGAATACAGTCGCCGTGTTCTCCGAACTCGGCGCACGCGCAATAGCGAAGCTTCGCCCCGCGCCGACCTCGGAGAGGAAGGCGACTGTCCGGCCCAACGGGAAACGACACGGCAGTCGACGGAGTGTTTTCCCGATGGTTCCGATTCTCCGGGTTGGCGCTCGCCGACGACACCCGCAACCGGAACCTAAAACGCACCAGCGGGTTTTCCCTGCCGGTTGCCAGCGTGTTTTTCGGCCTCTCACACCGCGTCACCCCCGCGAATGAACTACGGTTGAGTGACGAACTGCGCGGGCCAGGGCCTACACGACCGACCAACAGCGTCACTGTAACCACCATTAACGACGCCGAACGGAAGTCTCAAAGCCCATTCCGTCTACAGTCCCTTCAAAGAACGAGAGCTCTTTATGTCGCTATTCAACGCTTCCACCCCAACGCCATCAAGTGATTTCCAAACCGCGCCGATCGCCCCCCCGGTGACCGGGCCGCGTCAGGAAGCTCAGCGCCAGGGATCACAGGGGCAGAGTTCACCGGGCCCAGGTAGCGAGGGATTCGTCGATCGACGTCGCCAAGGCGGATCGAAAGCCGGCGCGGAGCGGCGACAATTCGGCAGTTCCCATGACGGACTTTCCGAGGCCGGGCGTGAATTGGCATTGGCGATCGACCAGTACAAACTGGAACACCATCGGCGCTACATCACCTGTGACGAAATGCTGTTGGTGATCACCAACCTGGGCTACAGCAAATCGTAGCCGGCATTTCCCGTAGCGGAACTCGCCAAGAGTTTCGCACTGGTGCGGCGACGCCACATGGCGTGTCGAAAGCCTTGGCGGCTTCCGCTACACCCTGAACCCGCGTTTCTTACTTCGTCATCGCCTGCAACAACTGCCGACGTGTCACGACGTGGCGGACATCGTCGTTCTCGTCACACAGCAGCGCGACCTCGCTGGCCTCGTCATAGAGCTTCAAGAGCGTCGTCAAGTGACGCTCGGTCAGACTGACTCGGATCACCGGCCGAATTTCCACCTGGGCCTTGCCGGTCGCCAGTTCCGAATACCTCAGGTAGCCGACGACCCTCTTTTTCCGTTGGACCAACACGATCGGGTGGTTCTGACGCCGCGCCGCCGCCATCGTCGCGTCCTTATCGATCGGCAGGTCGACCGTCGCCAATCGATGCAACGGGACCGCAAAGGAGACGGCGAGTTCGCTGCCCAGTTCGAACAATTGACCGGCCAGTGAACGCTGACCGGAGTGCAGGATTCCGGCTTCCTCACCGGCGCGGAACAGTTGCGTCAGTTCTCCGCGAGCCATGGCGACGGAGATTCGAAACGGCGTCTGACCGGTCAACGCGCCCAGCGCAGCGGCGAGCACGCCCAAGAAGATCGACACCGGCAAGAACAACACGGTCGCCAACAGCAGCACCGGCCGCACCAACGTCAACAACCGGTACGGGGCTTGAAAGAACCAGTGTTTGGGCAACAGCTCGCCAAAGACAAACACGACCGGGGTCATCAGCACCGGTCCGACCAACTCCGCCGCCGACGAATCACCGAACAGCGCGATCACGGCCAGGACGATCGCGAAACTGGTCAGAAAATTCGCCAGGTTGTTTCCCACCAGTGCCGTCGCGACGAATAGCGCCGGTCGATTGAGAACCCAGATCAGCGCCCGCGCGCTCCGCGATCCGCCCAAGCCGTCCAGCACGAGTCGGGTTCGAGAGACCCGATACATTCCGGTCTCACTGCCGCTGAAGAAAGCGCTCAGAACCAAGCCGAACAAGAACAACAGGATCGCGAAAAAGATCACCGGGCGTCCCTCTCGTCGTTCCAGCCGGAGGGGTCAGACGGCCACTGACGCCGGACTTCGATCCGAAGTGCTCCCTCATTTTCTTCGACCACCGTCAACACATAGTCTTCCAACGTGGCTTGATCGCCCAACCGGGGCAAGCGTTCGTTGTGTCGTTGGATGAACCCGGCGACCGTCGCCACCGATCCGTCGGGGACGTCGACGGCCAATTGTTTTGCCAACTGCCGCAGCGAGATGCCACCGGCGACGTGATAAAGATCGGGTTCGATCTGCTCGATCGCCGCCGAATCGGCATCCTCTTCGAATTGGTCATGCTCGGGCGCCAACATCCGTCGAAAGATCCGGTCGATCGACAGCGCACCGATCCCGTCGCCGTACTCGTCCACCACAATCGCAACGCTCAAGTCATTCTGATCGAGTTGATCCAACACCCGCGCGACCGGTGCGGACCAGGGAACATAGATCACCGGTTCGACCAGGTCTTCGAAATGATCGATCTGACTCGGCCGCAACATCCTCACCCCCAGCGCCCCGATCATCGTCTCGCCGGACTGATCGGTGATGATCGCGTAGCCGCCCGGGGGCGATTGGGAAAACAGCACGTCGGCTTGGATCGGTGATTCGACCAGATGCAGACGACTGCGGGGCCGCATCAATTCACTCGCCCGCATTTCCGCGATGGCGACCAGATTCTGCAGCGCCAACCGCTCTCGCGCCATCAACGCCGCATCGTCGGTCCCCAGTTCGACGGCGCGTTCGATGTCTGCCAAATCGATCTCGTTCTCCGGTTGAAACGATGGCCACAGCAATCGGCTGGCCAACAGATTGGATGTCTTGATGATCGGCAACAGCGGGCTGACCAACCGCACCGCCAAATTCAACGCCGGCGCGAGCAACACCGACGCCTGCATCGGGGCCAATAGCGCCAGACTCTTGGGCAGCATCTCGCTGAAGAAGATGATCGCCAACAAACTGGCCGACGTGAACACCAATGCGACGCTCGCCCCGGCATCGGCCGACGCATCCAAGCGGCTGGCGACGATCGACGCGATCGCAAAGTACGTCATGTTGATCAGCAAATTCCAAAACAGAATCGCCGAGAGCAACTTCTCCGAATCGCCTAGCATCCGGTCGGCAATGCGACCGCCCACACCGCCGCGACGAAGTTGCCGGCGCTGTCGCAACGTCAACGAGAACAGGGCCGCCTCGCTGCCGCTGAACAACGCACTCAGCAACACCAAAACCGCCATCGGCACCAGCCAGCCGACATACTGCACCAGCTCGCTCAATCAGCCATTCCCCTCGGCCCCTCGATCGCGTTCGAGCGACACATCGAATTCGCTGAGTGCGGGAATCATCAACGCGGCAATCGTAAAACCATAACCGACCGCCATCGAAAAGAACACGAACAGGTGATCGGTTTGCAGCAAGAACTGAGTGATCGAATAAAACGTGATCAACGGCAACGTGAACGAGGCCAGGAAGATCGCCGAAGACGGATTCCGCCATCCCAACGACGCGAACAACGCCGCACCGCCGCCCAAGATCATGACCAAGAACGGCGCCAATTGCAGCTGAAACGCACCGCGAAAACTGACCATGATCGTCATGCAAATCGCGATCCCGACGCACAGAAAGAACACCGTCCCCAAACTCGCCAGCGTCGCTGTCCGTCCAGCCACATAGTTCAGCCCCGCATGGATCCCCAACATCGCGACGAACACATACAAGATCGCCGAGCCGAGCATCGCATAGACCATGTTCTCATACGTCATCACACCGTTGGCCGCCAAAAACAACAACAATCCCAACGGCAACAGAATCATCTCCTTGCCGACATACAACACGCCCAGCAATTTGCCGAACACGAATTCGCGGGGACTCAAATCGGTGACCAACAACAGGTCCAACGCCAACCCGTCCCGTTCACCGGTCACCGCGTTGACGGCCAACGCGTTGATCAACACCAAACTGACCACGCCGATCGCGGCGACCGGCAAGGTCGCCGCCGGCAACGCGCGGCCGATCCGGGCCGCCGACTCATAGGCCGTCCCGTTTTGCATCTGGCCGTAAATCACCGCCGCACCCAACAGGAACAACGCCGCGAACGCCATCCGAATCACGACCACCTTGCGGCCATAGGCCCAAGTGCGGACCTCACGCCAAAGGATCGGGTTCTTCCAAACCTGACGCGGCGCGCGGACCTTCCAACTGCTCGGCGCCTCCTGCGTCTCCAAATCCTCACTCGTCTCCGGTTCGGGGGCCTTCATCCGAACCTCACGTGACGGGTTCCAAATCCGCACCCGGGCGACACCGACGGCCAGCACCACGACCGATCCCGCCAGGGTGATCGACGTGAACAACCACACCCCCAACGACGTCTGCTGCGAAAGACTCGCCAGCGGCGAGGCCGCCGCCCCCAGGGCACGCACCGGGCTGACCGCCAACGACACCGCCTCGGGCAAATTCGCCAACGCGATCAGAATCTCGCCCGCACCGACCAGCATCAACAACGTCAACACCGTCAACGCAATCGCCTGGAACGTCTTCTCACGCCACAACCCGACCACGGTGCCGACCGAACCGGAGAACACCACCGTCGCAGCGGTCACCAGAAACACCGAAAACACCTGACCGGGAGAAACACCACCCAGCAGCGGCAGCACCAAGAAAAACGGCAACGCCGCCAACAACATCGCCAGCGGCCCCAGCAGCGTCGCCGCCAACTTCCCCACCACGACCTCAAAACCGCTCAACCGCGTCATCAACAACAACAGCAACGTCCGCCGATCTTTCTCCTGTGCCACGCTGGCCGCCGAACCCACCGCCGCCAGACTGGACAGCACCAGCAATTGCAGCGGAGCGAGCAACAGGAACATCCAGCCGCCGAACCGAGCCGAATCGGACACCGTCGCCAGCGAACGCGAACCGTCCAGCACCAGATAGCCGGTGCAGAGCAATCCGAACAGGGCGATCAAATACAAACCACGCGCCAAATACGTCTTGGGACGCTTGGGAACGACGGTCGCCTCGCGATTGAATACTGGACCGATCATCGAAACTGGGGTTGAAGGGGAATGAGCCCGCACCAATGAGCCCGCAACAGGGTAAAACGCGAGCCAACCGATGACAATGTACAGCGTGAACCGCCTCGACACGCCGGGCAATCCGAATGGGCGTTCTAATCCCTACCGCGGCGCCGCCGGCAGCTCGCTCGGCCACCCAAAAAGTGTACGTATTGGCAGTGAGTACGCAGGTTTCTGGCCTATGTTTCATCGGCTGTGCCTTTTCCACGAGAAAACCGACCAAAAAGATATACCCCCACCATGACCAAACAAGACGAACTCCCCGAGCGACAGACGCTGTGGCGGGATGAGGAGGGTACAACGGCTGTTGAATACGCCGTGATGCTCGCCCTGATCATCGCCGTTTGCATCGGCTCGGTCGCCACGTTGACCTCCGAGACCCAAAAAAGCTTCGACAAATCGGGAGCCGCGATCGCCGGCGCCATGGGCAACTAAACCGCTGCCCCCCCGTAAGCCGTTTCACCCCGGGCCGTGCCGGCCCATTGCCGCGACCATCGAGTTGCAACCTGGGGCCCCAACACCGACGCCAACGCACAGACGCCACAATGCGATCTGAGCCAATGGACGCCAGCCGGCGGGCCCAACATCAACCCCACGTCGATTTTTACGGCAAACCGCGACACCCCGGCGGCAGCAACGGCCCGGCCCCTCGCCCCCCCACCACACCTCACCTCTCCATCGCACAACCGCCCCCGCAGGCAGCCCGAAAGGAATCGATCGCTGTGACTGCTCGAGGCGGTTGTTTGCTGCGCGGGCAAGAGTTTCAATAATGGGTGGCAGAAACCGACCACCGCACCGCGCCACCACAACCCTCCGATGCGAATCGCAATCACCGGCGGAACCGGCTTCCTGGGCCGCCACCTGATCAGCCGCTTGATCGACCAAGGTCACGAAGTCACCGCCTGGTACCGCAGCCCGAGCGCGACCATCGCCGAATCCTCCGACGTGCACTGGGTCGAGGGCGAATTAGGAAACCTGATGCAAGCCGAACACCTGGTCGCCGGGGCCGACGCGGTGATCCACGCCGGGCTGTTTCGCGGCGGAGCGTCGTTCATGGACAGCGGCGATGACCCGCTGAAATACTGGCACCGCAATGCGACCGGATCGCTGCAATTGCTCGACGCCGCCCAACGGGCCGGCGTCAAAAAATTCATCTTCATCTCGTCGGGAACCGTCCACGACACCGTGCTGCCCGATCGCCCGCTGGACGAAACTCACCCGCTGTTGCCGTCGACGCTGTACGGTGCCTGCAAGGCATCGATCGAAACCGTGGTGCACCATTATGGCGTAAGCGGAAAACTGGTCGCGGCCAACCTCCGCCCGCCCTCGATCTACGGCGTGGCCAGGCCGGTCAACCAATCACGCTGGTACGACTTGGTCGCCGCGATTTGCGCCGGCAAAGCGGTCGACGCCCGCGGCGGTGGCAAGGCCGTCCACGCTGACGATGTCGCCAAAGCCGCGTTGCTGTTGCTCGGCCAAGACGACTCGATCGCCGGGGAAACCTACAATTGCTGCGACCGGATGATCAGCGATTTTGAAGTCGCCGAAATCGCCAAGCGGATCACCGATAGCCCCTCGGAAATTACCGGCCCGGCCAAGACGGCCAAGAATGAAATCGTCACTGATAAGATTCAGACACTGGGCATGCGATTCGGAGGCACCGAACTGCTCGAGCAGGCGATCGCCGAGTTGGTTTCGGCGATTCGACAGGACACTAGTGGTCTGGTTTGAGATCTGCTAAGTCAATCATGAGCCGCTGGCCGGAGGGCCAAAACCGCTAAATCGAGAAGCGAACATTAACCGCCATGGCTCCCCTCTCCCCCGATTCCTGGCGAGCTTAAGCGAGTCAGGAATCGGGGGAGAGGGGTTGGGGGTGAGAGGGACTCCAATCCATCGTGACACGTACAAGCAGACAAGCCCCGATCAGATGAACTCACTCGGCTCCCCATCCCAGCCAAGATGCGGACGCCCCCGTTTCGCCTGCCCGGCGATTTAACGCCGGCGTCGCAAGGTGCAAACGCCTCCGACGAGCGTCAAAAAGCCGAACACTGTCGGCTCGGGAATCGCCGTGACCGAATACTGCAGGTTGTCGATGAACAGATACTTGGGCGTGTTGACCCCGAACATCCCCGCGTCACTGGACTGGAACGTCAACCCGATCGATCGCGCATCGCCCAACATCGTCAAGTCCTCAGCGACCTGCCACGAGTCAACGATGTAGTCCTGGGCGGGGTCGCTGGACTGGAAATCGGCCAATGTCAACGTCACCGCGCCGGTCGTCGATCCCCCGCGATTGACGTCACTGTAGCCGGTCAGGACCACACGAAAGTAGTCCTCGTCGGTTCCACTGGGACCGCCGAACTGTTTGGCAAAGTCATCGCCGTCGCGCATCGAAAGGTAGGGATACGTCCCGTTGGTCCAATCGACACTTTGAACGAGCGCGCCGGCCGGCAGGTTGATCGTTGCGCCGTCCTCATATGCCAACGCATAGGTGCCGCCGCCAACCGCCCCACCGAGACCGTCACTTCCGCCGCCGGCGATCGCGGAGTGTTCGTTGGTGAATCCCGGCGTCGTGGTGTCGGTGGTGTTGCTGTACGCCCAACCGCTCCAGTACGGGACGAACGACGTTTGGTTGCTGAATTCAAAACCATCCACCGTCCAGGGATCACTATTAATCTGTGACGTGTCGCCTTTGTAATAGGTCTCCGGTGCGGCAAGCAGGTTTTCAAACGTCACCGTTGCGGCCGCGGCCGACGAGGCGAGCGAACCGACCGTGAATAGCGAGACCAAAAAGTATCGAAAGCGTTTCATGTGAATTTCAGAATCTTAGTTGTCAAAGTCATGAAGCCCAGATTGCTCACAGCCACCATCACCACGCATCGGCCGGAATCATCTCCCCACCGGCCCGCGTGATCATTCCGCCCAGCACGATCTCGTCCAGCGATTCGTTCAACAGGTGCACGCTGCCGTCAAGAAACAGCACCATCGCGCCGGCCGGATGCAGGGATCGGATTTCGTTGTCGCCGACCCACGCAGAATCGTCGTTGATCGGATGCGACTGGACGAACACGTTTCCCCCGTTGATCCATTCGCTGTCCGGCCCGACCATGTCTTCACCGGTCGCCATCGTATTGGACAAACCGTCCAAACAATCGCGAAACCGGATCCGCTGTTCGTACAAGAACACCCCATCGTCGGGTCGCCGGTCGATCAAACGCTCGCCGAACAGACCGCCATAGCTGATCTCGCCGCGACCGTTGATCCCCTGAGGCACCTCGGTGGGACACAGATACGATTCGACCACGACCGCCGCCGCTTCCGCATTGCGCGGATGATCAAACGCGTAATCAAAGTCGATCGCGTCGTACAGCGCCTGCTCACCCATCTGCGGCAACAGGAATGCCGACCACGCCAAATTCTTCCGCGTACTCGGCTGGCCCCAAAACCGCCACTCCAAACATCCGATCGGCAGCGACCGATGCATGTTGTGGTAGGCGTGCAACGCCACGCCGATCTGGTGCTGGTGGTTGCGACAATTGGTCTGACGAGCCGCCTCGCGGGCAAATTGCACCGCCGGCAGCAACAACGCCACCATGATGCCGATGATGGCGATCACCACCAGCAACTCGACCAACGTGAATCCGGTTCGCACCGGCCCAGCGGTCGCCCCGGCCGCTGGCGCAGCAAGCGACCTGGCGAATCGCCCATCGTGTTGGCTTTGACGGTAGCGCATGACCAGACTCGGGGTGCCGGCAGCAGCAAACTGTTTAGTGAACAGACCCGACTCAACTCTCCGTGACCGTTTGGGGCGGCGAAGAGAACCAGTGCGGTGCGAGCAAATCTGTTGACGCCGACCTCACCCTGGAAGGTCCCTGAAGCGTCCGTTTCGTGGTAGGTCTTCTGACTTCCGATTCTCGTCGCACACCTCGCCTTCTCGTCATTCGGTCACCTTGCGTGTTGCAGGATGATCCGCGGACAATGGCCAAAAGAGTGAAGTGCGGACGGCTGATCAACCCGCCGGCGAGAAAGCCAACGAGCAGGATCAACAGCATCGGTTACAGCGGCCGGGCCGTCTTGGAGTTTCACCAAAGTTCCCTGTTTCCGCGGACGATTCCTCATCGCCCGACGGCACCACCAAACGTTGGATGCGAAAGGTAGACCCGCCCGCACCGACTGTCAACCGTTTTCCCGAGACGCCCACCGATGCCCGAAACCCAAATCGTGCTGCCGGCACGACTTGCCTCGACCCGGCTGCCCGAAAAACTGCTGCAAAACGTCGCCGGCAAAAGCGTCCTGCAACACACCTACGAAGCCGCATCGCGGGCCGCTGCCGCGTCGGCCGGCGTGATCGTGGCGGTCGACGATCCGCGAATGGCCGAGACGGTCGATGCGTTCGGCGGTCGCTGGGTCATGACGCCCAACGATTGCCCCAGCGGCACCGACCGGATCGCCGCGGTCGCTGAACAATTCCCCGCGACGGAAATCTTCATCAACGTCCAAAGTGACGAACCCGAGATCGACCCGGCCGCGATCGACGCCGTCGCCGAAACACTCGCCGGCGACCCCGAGGCCGACATGGCGACCGCCGGCACGCCGATCCGGACCGCCGCGGCGCTCAAGGACCCGGCGATCGTGAAAATTGTGATGGCGGGGATGACCACGCAACCAAACAGGGCAGGGCAGGGCAGGGCGGTCTACTTCAGCCGGGCCTGTGTGCCCTACCGCCGCGACGGGGATCCCGCCGAACTGCTCGAGCGAAACCCACCGATCTACTGGCACCACCTAGGACTGTACGCCTACCGCCGCGACTTCTTGTCCTGGTTCGCCGGCTCGCCCCCCAGCCCGCTGGAGCAAACCGAGAAACTGGAGCAGTTGCGGGCCATCGAAGCGGGGAAAAAAATCGTCGTCGCCGCGGTCGGCCCCGCCAAGCCCGGAATTGACACCCCGCAAGACCTGGCCGCGTTTCGCCGCCGACTGGAGACGAGCGGCTCGTGAGAACATCGTCGCATTGACGCTCTCGGCACTTCCGGTTTTTCCTCAGCGCGGTATCATCCGCGTCCATGACCAAACACATCTTTGTAACCGGCGGGGTGGTATCCTCGCTTGGAAAGGGACTGACGAGCGCCTCCTTGGGCATGCTGCTGGAATCTCGCGGTTTGCGAGTCCGAATGCAGAAGCTGGATCCCTACATCAATGTCGACCCCGGCACGATGAGCCCCTATCAGCACGGCGAAGTCTACGTGCTCGATGACGGCAGCGAGACCGACCTGGATCTCGGACACTACGAGCGTTTCACCAGCGGTGCGCTGACGCGGGATTGCAATTACACCACCGGCCAGATCTATCTGTCGGTGATCGAAAAGGAACGCAAGGGACGCTTCCTGGGAAAAACCGTCCAGGTCATCCCGCACATCACCAATGAAATCAAATCCGTCATCGCCCGCATGGGCGGCGATGACGTCGACGTCGTACTGACCGAAATCGGCGGCACTGTCGGCGATATCGAAAGCCTGCCCTTCCTGGAAGCCATCCGGCAATACGCCCAGGACGTCGGCCGCGAAAACGTGCTCTACATGCACCTGACCCTGGTGCCCTACCTGAAAGCCGCCGACGAACTGAAAACCAAACCGACCCAACACTCCGTCGGCCAACTGCGAGAAATCGGTATCCAGCCCGATGTGCTGGTGTGCCGCTGCGAACACTCGATCAGCCGCGAAGAACGCGACAAAATCGCGCTGTTCTGCAACGTCCCCACCGAAGCGGTGATCGAGGAGAAGGACAAGGATTTCTCGATCTACGAAGTCCCGATCTCGCTGGTCGACAACAAACTGGACGAATTGGTCGTCAAGAAACTCGGCCTGCCCAGCCGGGCGCTGGACATCAGCCCCTGGACCGATCTGCTGCACCGGCTTCGCAATCCACGCCACGAAGTCAGCATCGCCGTGGTCGGCAAATACGCCGAACACAAAGACGCCTACAAGTCGATCTATGAATCGATCGACCACGCCGGCATGCACCACCAGGCCCAAATCCGCATCGGACGCATCCAAAGCAGCGATATCGAACGCGAAGGCGCCGAACGACTGCTCAGCGGATTCGACGGCATCCTGATCCCCGGCGGATTCGGCGAACGCGGCGTCGAAGGCAAGGTCCAAGCGATCCGCTTCGCCCGCGAGCGAGGCATCCCGTTCTTCGGCATCTGCCTGGGAATGCAGTGCGCCGTGATCGAATACGCCCGCAACGTCTGCGGACTGGAAAAAGCCCACTCCAGCGAGTTCGACAAAAACACCCCGCATCCGGTGATCTGCCTGCTGGACGAACAACAAAACGTCACGCAATTGGGCGGCACGATGCGGCTGGGAAGCCAACCGACACTCCTGGCCGACGACAGCAAGGCCCAACAGTGCTATGGCCTGGACGACGTCCACGAACGACACCGACACCGCTACGAGTTCAATAACACCTATCGCGACCAGTTCCGAGAACACGGCATGCAATTCTCGGGCACCAGCCCCGACGGAAGCCTGGTCGAAATCGTCGAACTGCCCGACCATCCGTGGTTCCTGGCGGTACAATACCACCCCGAGTTCAAAAGCAAGCCGCTGAAGGCCCATCCGCTGTTTGCCGGATTCGTCCAGGCCGCGATTGAACGAGGATCACGCAAACACGAACGAGAACAACCCGCCGTTAGCCAACGATAAATCCCCACGCATGAAATCCTGATGTCAGAAAACAAAGAAGAACCGGAATTGGTCGTCGACACCGACTGGAAATCTCAAGTCGAACAGGAAAAAGAAAAGGCCGTTGCCGAGGACGCACCCGGCGCCGCCGAAGACCCCACCGGCGACCTGCCGCCGGCCTCGCTGGCCATGCTGATCAGCACCTTCTACAGCCAAGCCATGGTCGCCCTCGGTGTGATGGAAAACCCCGCGACCGGCGAAAAAAGCACGGACCTGCGGATCGCCAAGCACTTCATCGACACCCTCGAAATGCTCCAAGAAAAAACCAAGGGCAACACCGACACCGAAGAGGACAAGATGTTCGATGAAGTCCTGCACCTGCTGCGCATGGCCTACGTCGGCGCCCAAAAAGCGTAGCGATTGCCAGCGGGACGCGCCAGCGAGCGGCAATGCCAGCGGGACGCGTCAGCGAGCGGCCCCACACACCAGCGGGAAGCGTCAGCGAGCGGCCCAGGGGTTTACCACGCGTCCAGCGCCCGCCACTGGCTCACGCCACGTGCTGGCATCAATGCCAGCGGGAAGCGTCAGCGAGCGGCCCCACCACCGGCGCCCGCCACGTGCCGCAGCTTAAGTCGTAGCGGAAGCCGCCAAGGCTTTCGGCCCCGCGCGGCGTCGCCGCGCCAATGCGAAACTCTTGGCGAGTTCCGCTACCAGAAAACTAAACTGCGACGAACGACTGGCAGCCCATGCCAGCGCGAAACACGAGTGAGCGGCATCTGCAACACCCGCTACGCCGGGTACAACTGATACAGCATCAGATAAACCAGCACCCCGGTCACCGACACATACATCCAGACCGGAAACGCATAACGCACCAATTTCTTGTGCGCCACGATCCGGCCCTTCATCGCCAGATAAACCGCTCGCAGCGCCAAAAACGGCACCGCAATCGCCAGCAACAGGTGCGTCCCCAGGATCGCATAGTACGTGTAGCGTGCCGCCAGCGGTGCGACCTCGGGATCCGTCGGGAACCGCGTGTTCGGCTCGCCGGTCGTCTGATACAGCGCGACCTTGTGCAACAGATACAGCACCAAGAACGCCGCACTGATCCCCAGCGCCGTCAGCATCATCTTCTTATGCCCGCGCGGGTTGCCCTGGCGAATCTTAATCAACCCGGCCGCCAACACGCCGGTCGCCGCAGCGTTCAACAGCGCCGTACAATGCGGCAAATAATCCGCCAATAACTGCCACATACTTTTTTAAGCTTTAAGTTTCGAGTTTCAAGTTACAGTTTGCGAGTCGTCGGTCGCCTCAACGTTTTCCTGTCACCCATTTTCTTGTCTCCTCTTCCCCCACACATTTCTCTGCCCCCTATTTTTCTGTCACCCCGCCCGCACTCCTCACAGCATCTCGCTGATCGCCGACTGCAACTTTTCAAACTGCTTCGACTCCGGCCAACTATAAAACCCTTCGATCTTTCCTTCCTTGTCGACCAGCACGAACTTCTCGGTGTGAAACCCCTTGTCGACCGGCTGCTGAAAAATCTCGCCACCGATCCGGCGGATGTAGGTTAGATCACCGGTCAAAAACAGCCACTGATCCTCGTCGGCCCCAAAGCGGGCGGCATACTCGCGCAACACCTCGGGCGTGTCATGCTCCGGATCCACGGAGATGGACAGGAACACGACGTCTTCGCCTTCGAACCGGTCCTGCAACTGCTTGATCTTTTGGTTCTGTTGCGGGCACACACTCGGGCACGTGGTAAAGAAAAAGCTGACCACGTACGGCTGGCCCAACAGATCTTCACTCTTGACCAACTCCCCGCTACGCTCGGTCAACTCGAACCGACTCAGCCAAGCCTCGTCTTCCGGCGGATGGACGACTTCTTCATTGGCAATTTCAGAACGGTCCGCGATCACCGGATCTTCTCCGGGCGCCACTTCGGACGTGTAAACCACTTCCTCAGGGCCGGGGCCGGCCGAACGCTGACGCAGCGTGCGTCCCAGCAACCCCAACACGACTCCCACCAACAATATCGCGGCCAAATTTGACGCGGTTCTCATAGCTCACCAAACCACAGCTCACCAAAACACACGGATCGTAACAACCGCCAACACGGCGGGCAGCACCAACAACGACGACCGCAGCAATCGACGTGCCGTCACATCGTTTCGGTCGCGGGCAAATCGCAGCGACGCCTTCAACATCGGGACCGTGGCCGCAAGCACGGCGACGCTACAAACCACCGCCGGAATCACTCCCGGCGACAGGCAACACAACGCCACGCCGCAAGCGATCACCGCCAACGACCCGACAATGCTTTGGACCGCCGCGGAAACCCCCGTCGGCTCGACCGTCGTCGACATGCAAAACCCGGCCTGCTCGTATTGCCGACGGTAAAGCCAAGCGATGGCCATGAAATGGGGATACTGCCAAGCCGCCAACACACCGAACAACAACCATCCCGTGCCATCGGCCAGCGAACCGCCCAGGGCGGTGTAACCGATCAGCATCGGCAACGCACCGGCGATCGCGCCGACCGTCGTGTTCCATGAGGTCCGGGTCTTCATCGGCGTGTACAGAAACACGTACAACAACCAGGTGGCCAAACCGACTGCAGCCGGCACAATGGAAAATCCCATCCACAAAATCGCCAACCCCAACGTGCCCATCGACGCGGTGAACACCGTCGCCACCGCCGTCGACATCCGCGCCGACGGCAGCGGACGCACCGCCGTGCGGGGCATGTTGCGGTCGATCACCCGCTCCCAAATCTGATTCGCCCCGCCGGCGCTGCCGGCGACCATCCCGGTGCCCAACAGCAACAACGCAAGCTGTCCCAGCGACACCAGCCCGCCAGCGGCAATCATCGCCGTGGCGACCGTCGTCACCAGGATCATCACGACGATCCGTGGTTTGGTCAGCTGAACCAGATCCGAAACCAACACGCGTAGCGAAACCTCCGCCGCGTCCAACGGAACACTCGATGCCGACGGTGCCTGGGCCATCGCCTCCCTGCGCTGTGTAACATCCCTGCGATGGGCCGGCAGTTCGAGTACCCCCACCCCCATACCGGAATCGATGCCAACACCGTGGCGATCGGTTTCATAGCGGGAATCGGTGGCGAGGACGTTGCTGGACATAACTGATTAAACGTGGGTGGCAAGCGTTCGCTGACGTAAAACTTGTACCAAGACGACCGCCGATGTCGCCAAAATCAGCGACCCGACCGCAACGTGCGCGGTCACGATGATCGAATCCAAAAATCCCTTTGAGCGAACCAAAAAGCCTTCGCCAAACGGAAGAAACTCCAAAACGCTCGGCCAACCGTAGTTGACGATCCAGGTCCCGGTCCCGAGCAAGATTTGAAAGCCCACAAACCATATCAGCCAACCCGCCGGCCTGGACAGCGTCAAATCGCCGCAGCGACGCACCAAAACGAACAAAACTGGCGTCAACAGCCACAATCCGAACGCGGTGACGATGTGGACCGCCACAATCAACGTGAACGTCCCCGGCGTGGTCAGGGGCTGAACGTGCCGCAACTGCGCTCCCAGAACCAATTGCAGATAGCTCAACAGAACGGGCAGGGTCGCCATCGCCAACACCACGCCCCCCAGCGGCTTTGCCGATTGCGTCGCGTTGGCGGCCCGCCGGCGATCCCACCAGCGGCGGCTGGTCACCGACGCGGCGACGCAGCACAGGGCAAACACCACCGGCCCGAAGCAGCCGTGGATCATCGCCGTCGTCCGATCGCTTAACAACACCCGGACGCCGCCGAGTGCCCCTTGAGAAATCACGGCGACCAGAATCACCACGGTCAACCACAACACCCAGCGGCGATCCTCGCGGCGGAGCGCTGCGACCACCATCGCGATCGCCACCAACCCGACGACGGCCCCCAACAGCCGGTGCCCGTGCTCGATGAACAGGTCAAACGGCCCATAGATCCACGTCGACAGGGGATACAGAAACAGGTTGTAGCCGTAGGTCCCGGGCCAATCGGGAACCGCCATCCCCGCATCGTAGGTCGTCACCAGCCCGCCGACCCAAATCAGCGGCCAAACCAGACACACCGACAACACTGCCAAGCGATGCAACAACTTGGATCGCTCGTCGGCCGGATTAGGCGTCGCTTCGTTTGTTTCGTTTTCGCTCATCAATCTCTTCTTGCCCGTGGGATAGGCTTCCAGCCTGTCATCCCATGCTGCCGACAGGCTGGAAGCCTATCCCACGGACCGACTCCGCTATTTTCGATTTCTCAACCCATGCGTCTTTTCGCCCAGGATCCCGCCGGCCAAGGCTCCTCCGGCACCGAAGATCGCCCCCGGCAGCACGCCGCTTTGCCCCAACAGCGTCATCAACGCAATGCCCAGGCCCAACCCCAGGATCGCCCCGACGCTGCGATAACCTTCACGACTCATCATTTTGCCTCGCCGAGTGACTTCACGTAGTGCACGATGTCCCAAACCTGATCGCCGGTCAGCCCCGTCGCCGAGGGCTCGCCGGAGACCATGATTCCGGCCATGGGCGTGCCCGCGATGCCGGCGACGATGCGGCGATACAGCGTCTCGGGATCCCCGCCGCCGCGATAGACCCCCTCGGTCAGCTTTCGCGGATGAATCTGCCGAGGCCGCAACGCGCCTGCCTTGCGAAACGGCCGCACCGCCTCGCGATCAGTCGGCGTCACCGCGATCCCTTCGGTAAACTCTTTGGTCCAATCGTCAAAGTCGAACGTGACCAAATCCCCGCTGCCTTGCTTTCCGTGACAGCCCGCGCAGTTGGCGATTCGCCCATGAAACAACGCGTCGCCACGCTCAATCGACGCATCGCCGGCCGGCGTCTCCTCTGGAACGGGAATCACCGCTTGGTCGGCGTCGACCCACTGACCGGTGATCCGGTCCAGCGTGTCGCGGGCGACCTCCACGGCAAAGGCGTCTTGATCAAAACCCGCCAGCGTCAACAAACTCGCGTCGTCATCCGGCCGTGTTTCCTCGTACCCCAGTTCCACCACCGCTTCGGTCAGCAACCGGCGTTCAAATTCGCCGCGGACCGACAGATAGATGACATAATCGACCAAGGCCTCCAAATCATCCTCGGACACCTGCCGGAACGACGGCATCGCCGTCCCCGGCGCCCCGTGACGCAGGATGGCCAACAGATCCTCACGCGTCGGCTTCGCCCCCCGCTCGGTCGATTTCCACTTGTACACGCCCGCACGAAAGTCGCGTGGGTAGGGGTTTTGCAGCAGCGACGCGGGCCCACTGCCGCCGCCGGAAACCCCGTGGCAGGTGACACAATGCTCGTTGAAAAGGCCAAAGTGCCGATTGGACTGGTCGCTGTAGACCGGCCCGGCGGCCCGCTGCAAATTCTCCAGACTGACCAACGTCTTCGCTCCATCACGCGACATCTGCTCGACCGGCCATCGCGGCTCGATCGGGGTCCCGAACCAAGCCTCCAGCGCCGCCGTCGTGTCTTCGGCCGCCAGCTCGGTCGGCGCATCCAGCTTGGCCGAAACGACCAGCGAATAGACTTCGTTAGGCGGGTAATGCTCCACCGGGGCATCACAGCCGCACAATAGAAATGCGACCAGAATCGGAGCCGCAAGGATCGGTAGAGAGAAAAACGGAGTTGCGTCGACGGTTGATTTCATAACAGCAGCGTAACCGAACGCCGCCGAGTGAACCAACCGAATGAATTGTCGCAGTTTCGCGGCGGCGGAAGTCGGTCGACGCGGGATCGCATCACGCTGATGTAGCTACGCTCGCCAGAGCGTGGACAGTGCCGGGGAATCCACCTTCTGGCGAAGGTAGCTACGTCGTGCAACGCAATGTCACCGCAGCACTTCCGCTGGGCCCCGCCTCTCCGTGAGGCGGATTCGCCAAACGAGCGTGTCCTCAGGCACAAACCTGGGAACACGCCCAATAACCGAACGCTGAATTCAAACCGAACTTCTTACAGGCTGAACGCATCGACGGGCACTTCGATCGTCCCCATGTCGTTCATTCCGGCCTTGATTTCGACTTCGAACTTGCTGCTTCGCCAATCGGTCTCTTCGCCATTGACGATCACTTCTTTCAGCGAACCGTTTTCGTGGTTGGCGCGGAACACGACTTCCTCACCGACGGGCAGCCCCTTGATTTCCAGCACGCCGTCTTCATTGCTGACCGCCGCAAAGGGGTGATCGAGCACGACGACCTGGGCCTTCATCCAGTTGTGGATGTTGCAGGCAACCGGAATCGGCGCCGGCTCATCCTCTTTCAGCTCAATCTCAACCGCCCCACCGGCGGGGACCGTCAAGTTCTGCTGGGTGTTGTTGAAGAACTGGAAATTCGCGTTGTGGCCGACCTTGTCCGGGTTGGTGACCTTGATCGTGTCGCCCTTCTTGGCGATCAACACGTGGGGCTCAAACCGGCAATCTTTGTTCGCCAGCTCATGAGTTTCCGGCTTCAATTCCATCTCCGGCAACTCGGTCCCGCGACGCCCCGTGTAAACGTAGACGATCACGTTCTTGATGCCGCTGTTCTTCGGATTCACAACCAGCGTTTCATCGGGAATCTGCTTCAAACCGCAAAACGCCTGATCCACGTTGGGGGCGATCGGCGGAAAGGTTTTCGCCGCGCCTTTCAATTTGAACGTCATCCGCAGCGTGCCCGTCTCTTGGGCCTGGGCGGGTGAGCTGGCCAGCAACATCGCGCAAACGGCGATCGCGGCGGCTGAAGGAACAAACAATCGGGTCAAAGATACAAAGTGGTTCACACGTAAACTCCTACAGGGATGGGTGCCTCGAACGCGTCGAGTGTAATTGGTCCGCGGGGCGAGATTAAGACCGCGTCCGGCAGCGACATCAAAAGCCAGTGACATCGATCGCTCTCGTACAGACTGGTTCAAGACGAGCAAAGAAAAAGGCGGCGGCCGAACCAGAGCGGGGAACTCAGCCGGCCGCCACCTTCTCAAAAACTAGTCGTCGGGAATCGCGTCGCCACTGGGGGTGGGGTGGGGTAAAGCGGGCGACAGAAACACGATTCCCGGGGGGTCGAGTGGAATTATACGCACAAAGGCGAAAATGTCTACCGCTAAAGCGCCGTAAAGACCCACGAAGTTCCGTCGGCCGGGTTGGCTCCATCGTCACCGAGCCTCTCGATTCGCCGTAGCTACGCTCGCCAGAGCGTGGAAAACGCCGCTGCCCCACCTTCTGGCGAAGGTAGCTACGTTTAACCGCCAGCCCGCTGCACCATCTGCCATCATTTCCGCCGAACAATTACATTGCCGCATCAGCGATCTGTTTGGTGGAACCCTTCCCGTGGTGAATGTGATGAAAGTATTGGTGGTCGGCAGCGGTGGACGCGAACATGCCCTCGCGTGGAAACTCGGACAAAGCCCGAAGGTGACGGAGGTCTTCGTCGCTCCGGGTAATGCGGGAACCGCGACCGAAGCGACCAACGTCGACATCGCGGCGACCGACGTCGACGACCTGGTCCAGTTTGCCAAGCAGCATGCGATTGACCTGACCGTCGTCGGCCCCGAAGCCCCGCTGGTGCTGGGCCTGGTCGATGCCCTCGAAGATGCCGGCCTTCGCGTCTTCGGCCCCACCGCCGCCGCGGCCGAACTGGAAGGCAGCAAGGTGTTCTGCAAGAACCTGCTGCACACCGCCGACATCCCCACCGCCGATTACCGCACCTTCCGAAACGCCGAAGACGCCTCACGCTACATCAAGGACAAGTACAGCGAGCCGACCGATCAGGTCCCCGTGGTGGTCAAAGCCGATGGACTGGCCGCCGGCAAAGGCGTGATCGTCTGTGAGACCCGCAGCGATGCCCTGCAAGCGATCGACCGCATCGCCGGCCAAAAAGAATTCGGCGAAGCGGGCAACGAACTGATCATCGAAGAAAAACTGATCGGCCAGGAAGCCAGCGTGCTGGCGATCACCGACGGCGAAACCATCATCTCGCTGCCGGCCGCCCAAGATCACAAACCCGCCTACGACGGTGACACCGGACCCAACACCGGCGGCATGGGCGCATACTGCCCGACGCCGATCGTCGACGAGGCGATGTTCGCGAAAATCGAATCCGACGTGCTGGTCCCCGTCGTCCACGCGATGAAACGAGCGCGAAAACCTTTCAAAGGCGTCCTGTACGCCGGGCTGATGCTGACCGCCGCCGGCCCCAAAGTCCTCGAGTTCAATGTCCGCTTCGGTGACCCGGAATGCCAGCCGCTGTTGATGCGGCTGAAGTCGGACCTGTTCGATGTGCTGGTCGCCGCAGCCGACGGAAAACTCTCCGAACTCGGGCCGCTCGAATGGGATGAACGCCCCAGTTTGTGTGTCGTGATGGCCAGCGAAGGCTACCCGGGCAGCTACGAAAAAGGCCGCGTGATCACGGGCTTGGACGACGCCGCCGAAGTCGAAGACGTCAAAGTCTTTCATGCCGGAACAACGACCGCCGACGGCAAGGTCGTCAACGCCGGCGGACGCGTGTTGGGCGTCACCGCGATCGGCAACACCATCAGCGCCGCAAAGCTCAAGGCCTACACCGCCGTCCAAAAAATCCGCTGGCCCGGCGCCTGGTGCCGCAAAGACATCAGCGACAAGGCGCTCGGGTAGTTGGCCTCCCGCACGCGCCGGAAGGACGTCGATTGTATTGGTGCAGCGTTCGGCCCACATTCAAATTCTCTCCCTCTGGGAGAGACGGCGTTTACACCAATTGGTCCGCAATTTAGCTGGACAGCGCCACTTTGAATCAGAAACACCAGGATTTGCGGGTTAGAGTTGATCGTACTCGTACTCAGACGTTTCGCCGGTACTCGTACTCCTACTCGATCCGCAAGTTTCCCACGAGCTATCGAGTAGGAGTACGAGTACCACTTTGTTGAGTACGAGTACGACTGGCGTGAAACTCATCCCATCTACCACGGTGATTCCGGCATCTTTTGAGCAAGTCGCCGTAAAGTGGCGCTGTCCAGTTAGGGCATGGCTGGGGGTGGCCTGATGAAAATTGAGTGGCGTCTGGTAGTGGTGAACCGACAATGATTGCAAATTGCAAAATGAACACTGCAAATTGCAAAATGATTTGAGCGACGATTCCCGGCAAATTTAAAATTTGCAATGAACAATTTGCAATTTGCAATCGAGGGATCCAGCAGAATCGTTGAACGTCCCCGAACCTACCCAACCTTCCAAGTTCCGTTGATTTTCATCAGGCCAGGCTGGGGGTGAGGGGCCGTCCACCCAACCAGTTTTCGCAGCGTTGGCCCCCTCATCCCCAGCCCTTCTCCCCCACAAAGCCGGGGGAGAAGGGAGCCATGGTAAATTGTATAGACTTCAATGCGATGCGAGAGACGGCGTTTGCCCAGCAAGTAAATACCATCGAGCAAACGCCAGAGAGGGCCCGCGCTGGAAGAGTCGCTTTCGCCCCCGAAACACGAAAGCCTGGGCGACTTCCACTACGCACCAATCCGTCACGTCGACAAGTTTGTCTATCACCGTCAGCCCAACTCCCAACTCCCAACTACTGAGCCACCGACCGCGTCCCGCCGCCGGCGAAGTTCACATAAATCGGGCTGCCGTCCTTGATCGGCCGCGCCGCCGATGCGTAACCCTTGGCATAGATTTTTTCGCGCAGCTTGCGAAACGAACCGTAGCTGTCGGGATACACCGCCACCGTCACCGTCGTCGTCTCAGCCGGGTAGCGTGACAGTTCCACATCCAACCAATCGTCGTTGGCCAAAACTTCTTCGATCGGAGTGCCATGCGGTTCCTGGAGCGGTTCGAATGACGCGACGACCACCCGCGCACGACTCATCCGGGCGATCGCGTTGCCGTCGCTGACCAGTTCATTGCTGCGGCTAAGCACGTACCGGGCGACATAGCCCCGCACCGGACCGACCGCCGCATCACTGACGCCTTCACGAAGGCTTCCCGAAGTCCGTCGAAAATTTCGTCCGATCTCTTCGGTCAATAACTTGAATGGGATCACCGACAACCGATCATCCTTCAAACGAAAATAGACCTCCTCCCCGAACACGGTCTTGGCCATCGGCGTCGGCAAATGCGAGATCGCGACAACCGGCGGTTGCTCGGTTTCCAATTGAGTCCGGGCACCGACCATCTCGGTCAGCTTCGTCTTCAACTCCTCCGCTTCAGCGTTGCGCAGGGCCGCCTCGCGACGGGCATCGTCCAACTTGGCTTGCTCGTCTTCCCAAGCCGCTTCGGCTTCGGTCAATAAGGTCAACAGGATCGTCCGCCGTTCGGCTTGCTGTGCGATCTTGGAATCCAACAGCTTGATCGTGCGTTCCAACCGCATCGAATCCGCTTGGGCCGACGCCGCCCGCGCCGCCACCGTGGCCAGCGATCGCATCTCGGCCTCGCCGGCGACGCGGGCCTTTGGATCGACCGGTTCGACCTTCTTCGGTTTGGCGTCACGCAAGATTGCCTCCGATTGAGCCCCCAGCACCACGACCAAGATGATCAGGATGCCGACCAGGTTGGCGACGATGTCCAAAAAGGCATCGTGCCCCACTGATACTCCTTCTCTGCGTCGTCGTCCGCTCATTTGAAATCACCTTGCGGGTTGGTTTCTGCATGACGGTATCCGTCACCTTGATCGCCGCCGACACGCTGGATCGGCAGCCCGCTGCCGATCATCAGCCGGCTCCATTGTTGGTACTGCGGCTCCGCACCGGGCATCACATCGACCTTCAATTGCGGCGACCAGCGGGCACCGGGCGCGGCCGCGCCCCAACGCTCGATCCGGTCACGAACACTGGTTGCCAATTCCAGCGTCGCCTGATTGAAGTCGTCCGGGCCGAGCGTGAACGTTTCGTCCGTCCGGCTGACCGCATCGGACAACAACACGAACCGATCGGGATAGATTTGCATCCGGACCGAACGAACGATCTCATTGCCGCGGCCCAACGTGACACTGCTCGGCAACGCCCAATCGGCGCCGCGTCGCTGGACCAACCGACGAGGGTTCTGGGGCGAATCGGATGGCGTGGATGTCGGATTCTGATTCGCGATTTCGCTCTGGCCCTCGGTCGGCGCCGGGGCTTTCCTACGCTGCGACACCTTGGGCTGGTTCATTCGGTTCATCCCCGATGGCGCCCCGGCCAAGGGGCCGAACCCGCCGGGATCGTCTTGGGTTTTAGCGTTGGCCTTGCCAATGACTCGTTGCCGACCTCCGGAATCCGAATTGCCCTGGGCCAGCACCGCCGAGGATGATTGCTCGTCGCCGCTGCTTGGAAACTGCATCCCGGCGGTCTTGGGATGGGACGAATCCGCATCTGTTCCACCGGTGATCTGACCGACCGCCGTCGTGGCCGCCTGATTCAATTGACGGTCAGTGGCTTCCGATTCGGCCAACAACGACGCCGACTCTTGCAGTTGCCGGTCCAACCTTTGTTTGGCCGCCTCGGGCGTGAGCGGTGTTTGATCACTCGATCCACCGCCGCCGTAGGTTCGCGTGGGGAACATCCGATGGTCGCGGTAACCACTTTGCCGACCCTGACGATCCATTTGTGAAACCGACAACCGCGGCACCTTGGCGGGCGGGCGTGACGGTCCGGCAGAACTTGGCGGCATCTGACCCTCGGCCCCCGCAACCGATCCGCCGGCTCCCGCTCCACGCTGAAAGTTCCCGCCGTTGCCCACCGGCCCGTCGACAGAGCGGCTGCCGGGATAGCGACTTCCGGATCCCCGAATGGATCGCACGATCGACTGTTTGGTCATTCGATCGAGTGCCTGATTGATCGCGTACTCCATCCGCTGGCGCATCACCGGATCGGGATTGGGATAGGCCAGATTCACATCGTCCGGCACCAATTCGTATCCGAACTGGTCGTCCCAATCCGTCATCGCCGCTCGGGCCGCGTAATAGCTGTCCACGCCACCGGGACGGACCAACAACATCGGGTAGGGCGGAATCGTGTCGCCGTACTGCTGCATCGCGTGGTAACGAGCGGCGCGCAGCGCATCATCGAGCGGATTGGCCGTCGAAGACGATTGCTCCAATTGGTTCCGCGTGATCGTGACGCCTTCGGGCCAAATCGTCACGCCCTTGGCCGTGCACTCCAAATAGAGCGGCCGCCGGTCGGTGCCGTTGGGTCCCTGGTGCGGAACGATCACAAAACGCGGCTTGGCCGTTTCGATTTCTTCGCGCAGCTGCTTCACCACCAACTGTTCTTTGACCAGCTGTTCCTTCAGGTTCTTGACCTCTTCGGCCGTTGCCGCCGGCATCGGATCCTCGGACATCGCCTGTTCCATCGCCTGGCCGATCTGTTTCAACCGCTCGCGGATGCGTCGCATGTGGTCTTCGACGTGGGCCAGTTGGTCGCGTCGGTCTTCCAGGTCACCCGTCTGTGCGTCGCGAAAAGAAATCAATTCGCCCAGGCGAAACTCTTCCTCTTCGACCAACAGTTCGACGTCACCAACGGTCAACTGTCCCGGATCGCTCGGTGGATCTTCGACCGTTGTCTCGGCGATTTGTTGCGCCGCATCGGAGGTGTTTTGTGCCACCAACGCCAACAGCAGGATCAACGTCCCCAGGGTACAAACCAAGACGGCGAGGAACGGGAACAGTGTCGGCGACAGGCTCTGGCGTCGACGCCCGCTCATGCAGCCCGCCTCGAATCTTGGTTCATGTTCGACTTGACCGCCACCATCTCGCGGCTCAGCACGTCCACGGCACGCGCCAGCACGATCATCGCGTCGGCCATTCCCTGGCCTGCCGCCGCGCCCATGTTCTCATCGATGCGACGGTTTGTTTCGTCCAACAGATTCAGGTTTGCCGCCAACGTTTGTTGCAGATTCAACACCGAACTGGCTTGCTCGCGGACCAACGCCGCCTGATCGACTTGATCCAGCATCATCGCGTGCTGTTTCGTCATCGCATCGGCACCGGCGACGATGGTTTCCTGCCACGTCGAGAGCTGTGATTGCCATCGGTCGAATTGATGTTCCAGCTGTTCTCGGTTCCGCTGCGTCGAACGCTCCATCTGCTCGGCATGGTCGTGAAGTGCATTGGCATGCTCGCGCATTGCTGGCGTCAGAGTTTGCTCCACCGCGTCGACGAAGCTTTGCGATTGCACGTTGTGAGCTTGCTGCCAATAGCCTTGAGCTTCGTCGATCGTTTCCCGCCACAGCGTCGTTTGGTTGCTCAGCGATTCCGCGACCGCCGTACGAACGCCCTCGCACAACTGGGCCAGCAATTCGAATTGGTTGTCGGCGACTTCATCACCCGGCAGATGCAACCCAGTCAAAAAGCCCACGCGTTCATCGATCGCGGCCAACAACTGTTGCTCGCTGCGTTCGACAGGGAACTGCAAGAAGATCGCCACGATCGAAAGCACCAAGCCCAACGCTGTGGTGTCAAACGCCACGTACAAGCCACTCTTCAAATTGTCGACCGCCGCGTTGCCGTTGGAAAAATCCAAGCCGCCCAGCGTTTGCGTGATCCCGATCACGGTCCCCAAGAACCCCAACATCGGGATCGCCCAGACGATGATCCGGACCAGGGCGAACGAGTCGTGCGCCGAATCGGCATCGCGAGAGGATAGCTCGCGCAGGTCGTCGGCCAAATGCTTGGTGGTCCCACGCCCGGACTGACGCATCAGGACTTCACGCAGCCGGACAACGAGCTGGCAGCGGGCAACCTCGCGAGGCAGCTTGGCCAGATCACTCGACCAGGTCTGAGCGACAAACCCGGCGTCGTGACGGTCGCGGAATTCCTGTGTCGGTGAATCGAGTTGTCGTTGGGGCGACAGGGCCGCATCGTCGGCGCGTCGCAGCAACGCCCATTGTTGACGCGTCGCCCAGGCCTTCAGCCCCAGGATGCAAACCGCGATGCAAAACAGGATGGTCGCCGCGATCGCCACCGGGTGGCCGAGGAAGTAGCGTTCCAGCGGCGCCCACGAGGTCGCGTAAACCAGCGCATAAAAGACGCCCGCCAACACGCCCCCGCCGGCCACCGCGACGATGCCGCTGAGCCGGTCGCGGTGATCCGCGACTCGACTGTCCTGATTGCTATCAAACTTGCCTGCGTTTTGCGACTCAGTTTTGCTCACGCCAGCGTCCTTGCCGAGGGAGGAATCCGATTGTTGGACCGGTGTCCAAGCACAATCCTTACCACCTGATCGTCTTCCCCCTCAGGCCATCTCCACCCAATCCGCAGAATTCAACAGCCGCCCCACCGACCAGCGCACAAACGCACCGTAGCGGAACTCGCCAAGAGTTTCGCCCCCATCGCATTGCGAATGGTGCCACCCACCAAGCAGGCAACCACGCCCTGCGAATGGTGCCACCCACCAAGCAGGCGCCCACCATGGAATCGCTAGCAATCACGCCTCGCGAATTGATGGGTGGCACCAAATGCGACTGGGCGGGTGGGGAAATAGGACCAATGGGACAGATGCGACCGATAGGACACCACCGTCCCCAATCACACCTCGGTCCCATAGGTTCTCTTGGTCCTATGGGTCCTATTTTTCGCCTGCGTCCCACCGTGGAGCTCCGCCACCGGCGCGAGAGAGCCGAAAGCCTTGGCGGCTTCCGCTACTGCCCGCATTCGCTGCTCAACGCCCCCGTCTGGCCGTCACGTAAACGAACTCCAGAATTTCAACCGCCAGCTGATTCAGCCCGAACGAATCGATCGTTGTGACGCTGCCGTCGACGGCACTCGCCTCGACCGCGTACACCATCAGGTAACTCGACGCGGATTTGATCGGCACATGCTCTTCATGATGCCATTCTTCGGCCGGCACGCAAACCAACGCGGGC
Organism: Stieleria mannarensis; assembly: GCF_014154935.1. Taxonomy (GTDB): domain Bacteria; phylum Planctomycetota; class Planctomycetia; order Pirellulales; family Pirellulaceae; genus Stieleria; species Stieleria mannarensis. Next base: position 17,706 of record NZ_JACEHH010000030.1, on the reverse strand, counting down.
TTTCCAGGCGTGGGTTCGGGCAACGCCAGCGAATCGACGTCGATGATTTCGAAGGCGATGAAATGACCCAACGATTCGGGGACCTCGGCCGGCGGGCCGTCGGCGACCGTCTGGGCGGGAATCAAATAAAACACCGGCTGCCCCAACCGCACGCTGAACGACTGCGACCCGCTGTAGACGTCTCGCAACTGGATCGTCTTGCCCGACTCGGGATCGGGTTTGCGGATGGAATACCAATTCAAGTAGCTCGGCCGCCCGTTGTCCGCCTGATCCATGTCGCGCGGTGACGAGTACAATTTCGGACCGCGAAAATTGATCCAGCGACGCTTTTCGTCCAACTCCGTCTTCACTTCCAAACCGTGCAGCACCGGATTGGACGCCTTCACCGACACCACGTCGTGGGGCGATTCGGCGACCGATCGCGGCACCATTGCCAGTGCCACCAAGACGACGGGCAACAAGACGCGGAAGGGCAGGGCGGAGCAGGGCAGGGCAAACATGACAGAGGGTCCGGTAAGCAGAAGCGGACGAGTGAGCACGCGGCGTTTGCTCCATTATCGCCTGCCGTCTAGGGATCGACCGCAGCCTTGATTTCCACTGTCGCCGTGTTCTCCGAACTCGGCACCCCAAAAGCGAAGCTTCGCCCCGCGCCGAGTTCGGAGAGGACGGCGACTGTCCACCCCAATCGAAAACCAAGCCACTGTCGCCGTGTTCTCCGAACTCGGCACCGCCAAAGCGAAGCTTCACCCCGCGCCGACCTCGGAGAGGACGGCGACTGTCCAGCCCGATCAATCACAAAGCCACTGTCGCCGTGTTCTCCGAACTCGGCACCGCCAAAGCGAAGCTTTCCCCCGCGCCGAGTTCGGAGAACACGGCGACTATCCAGCCCAATCGAAAACGAAGCCACAGTCGCCCGGTACGTCCCACCCTCACTTCGCAGCCGTGTCCTCATAAATCGGCAGGTGCCGGTAGTAGACTTCCAAGTTCAGCAGGTTCATCGTGGTCACGTACAACCGGCCGGCGTGGGCGCTCCAGCGGTCGGGGATCGGCAATTCGGGGTCCCAGGAACCGGCTTCCGGTCCGACCTTGATCTGAGTTTCCAGCAACAGCGGATTCAAATATTGATTCCAACGGTCCCAATAATCGCCGCCCATGTGAAACATGAATTGGGTGGCGTAATACCAATAGTATCCATCGCGTAACGGACGGCGTCGCTCTCCCAGCCGCGGCGGGTACTTCAGCAGATACTCCGCGGCGGACTGCATCTCGGGTTGCTCGCGACTCCACCCGTTGTACATCCGCATCAGCATGCCCACGGCGGTCATGGTCGGTGTCGGCAAACGTCCGTGTCGCTGCTGCGGCGTGTCGGCGGCGAACGGGTTGTACCGATAGCGATCCAACCGCTCCGGGCCGTCGCCGCGTGCGAGCGACAACCAGTGATCGATCCCGTCATAGGCGGCTTGTGACACGTCTAACCCGGACAGATCGCCGCTTTTCAGAGCCATCATCATCCACCCGGTGACACTCGTGTCGCTGCTGACCTGGGGCGAATAACGCCAACCCCCGTAACTGCGGTGCTGGGTTGCCATGATGTAGTTCAGTGATTCCTGAGCCCCCTGACGCAGCTCGCGGTCCTGGGTCATCCCATAGGCTTCGCACAACGCCAAGGCGGCGATCCCGTGACTGTAGAACATCACGTTTCGATCGCTCAGTTCGTTTTCGCTGCGGTACAGGTTTCCGCTGGTACGTTGGTTGTCCAGCAAGAACTTCAGCCCCTTGCTGACCGTGCCGGCGTATTGGTGTTGGGTGTGGGTGTAGCCGGCGCCCTGGAACGCGAGCAAACACAATCCGGTCGCGGCGGTGTCGCTTCGCAAAATCACGCGGTCCCCGTGGCCCTGCAACGACCAGCTGCCGTCATCGTTCTGGACGCTTGCCAGATAGGCCAGCCCTCGCTCGATCGCCTCCTCAGTCGCCGGGCCTCCCATGCCGGGGGCGCTGGACGCGGCGCCGCCGCTGGTCCGCATCACACGTCGCGAAAACGATTCCACGGCGGCGATCTTGGTGCCCGCCGGGGTGGCCGGCCCGCCGACTTGGCGTCTCGGCCTGGCTTCGCGTGGCAACTCCATCGCCGCGATCTCCGGTTGCGCATCGCTGGGGATCAATCCGGCCGACGGGGCGAGTGTGTCGCTGATCCCGACCGGCCCGATGTCGGCCAACAGATCCAACGCCATCGCCGGTGCGCCGGCGGGAGCCAACTCGGCCGTCGCCGCGCCACCGGATTCGCCTTCACGCCCGACCACCGCATCGCTTGCGCCCAGTCGATCATCCAGCTGATCCGACGGCGCCGCGCCGGCGATTCCCGCGGCACTGGCCGGCACCGACTCGGCCGGCGTCATCGTTCCCATCGGAGAGGATCCGCGGACCACGTTCATGCGACGGCCGCGCCCCGGCGCCCGTGTCGCCGGCCCGGCGTTCACGTTGGGCGCCCCGACCGCGGCCGAGAGTGTGTTGCGAGCGACCCGCGCGCCGCCGGTCGGACTGACCGGGGCGGTCTCAGTCATGAAGCTTGGTGCGGGGCCGAGCGTGATCTGGGCCCCGGTCGTTTCACCGCGAGTCTCGGTCGGAATGTCGGTCGGCGAGAGCATCAGCGAGGCCTCGTCGCTGGCCCGGGCCACCGAGACGACGACGGGCGCCGGCGCGGCACCGGCGACCGCCGACGGCTGGGCGATCGTCCGCGAACGCCTGGCTCGCGCCAGCCCCGCGTCGCCGATCGTCGGCATCGATTCATTTGCGCTCAACGAAGTGGCCGCAGGCGTCGCCCGCGGGGTCTGGATCGATTCACTCGGCTGAGGCACCACGGCCGGCATGTCCAAGCGTGCCGCCGCCTGTCGCGATGCACTCGGTGTGGCGTTGTCGGCCAACTTGCGCTCGGCCGGTGCGGCCGGAACGGGACTGGCGATCTCTTGAGCCGGTGAGGGCACCTCGATCGACTCGGCTTGCGGCTTGGGCGCCGGAGCGTTGCTCTCCCGCCGCGCCAGTTTCCCCGGCGCATCGGCCGGCATCGGCTCGCTCGCACTGGGCTGATTCCGCTGCATCAAAAACTTCTGCATCGGTTGGTTTTCGGGCTGCCGCGGCTTGGGCACCTCCAACCGCGGTTGCGATCGTTCCACCGGCGGCAATTGACGCTGTTCCTTGGGGATCTCGCGAGACTTGGTTTCCGCGTCGACCGGCTTGGACCAATCGGGCGTTTCCTTGGATTCCTTGGGTGCCTGAAAGATATGCTCGGGCACGGTCTTTCGGATCGGCGTCCGCTCGCGTTTTTCGCCTTTGGATGCAAGCGGTTGATAGGCCGCGAACACGACGTAGTGGATCGCAAAGATCAACAGCAACAGGTGCACCGAAATGCTGAACAGCAGCCCCAACAGGATCGCCTTGCGCAGGAACCGCGACGTGATCGCCCGCAGAACCAAGGAAAGGATCACGGCGACACAGATGATTCCGACCAGGTACGTCGTCGCGTTGTACAGCAGACGCGGGTCGTCGAACCGGAACGGGGTCGCGATCAGAAACAGGACCAGACCGGCCAGCGTGACCACCGACAAATCCAGCGGCCACATCCGCGCCGAATCGGTCGGCGTGCTTTCGACACGAGGACGGTCATAGTCAGATTCAATTCGCAAGATAAATCGGTCCGCGGCGGGTTGTTAGGTTTCAGGGTTTAGGACAGAAGGCAGATGACAGAAAAATGGGGGGCAGAAAAATAGAGGTGGGGAATAAAGAGACAAGAAAATGGGTGACAAAAAACAGATGGAACCGACTCAAAACTCAAGTCTCAAGTCTCAAGTCTCAAGTCTCAAGTCTCAAGTCTCAAGTCTCAAGTCTCAAGTCTCAAGACTCAAGACTCAAGACTCAAAACTTCCCTCACTCCGGGCCTTCCAGCGTGGTCACCGAATAATCGCTGATTCCGCTTCGATTGCAGACGTCCATCACGCTGACGACGGGTTGGAACGAGGATTCTCGGTCGGCTCGGATTACGGCGGACTGGTTGGTCGGGTTGGACGCGACGCTGGCCTTGAGCAGTTTTTCCAGGTCCGGTAGCGACGTCGCTTGTCCGCGCAGATAGATTTCGCCGGCCTTGTCGATGTCGATCACGATTTCGCGAGGCTTGCCGATCATCGGCACGGCGCTGGTGGCCGTCGGCAAGACGATGTCCAAGCGACGCTCCTCCTCCTCAAACTCGCTGGTGACCAAGAAGAAGATCAGCAGCAGAAACACGACGTCGATCAGCGGTGTCAGACTGAGCGTCCCGGCGACGCTGGAGCGTTTGATTTGAACAGCCATCGATCAACTCGCCTTGGCTTGGTTGGCCTCGTCGGTGACACCGGCGTGGGGCGGCGCGTGCGACGGCGGGGGTGGCGGCGGAGTGACGTTGCCTGCCGAGCCGTCGACGTACTGGATCGGGATCAACGTGCCATCGCTGTCCAGCCGTCGCCGGCCGTCAAACCGGGCCAATCCGGGTGCCAGGTCGAACACAAGCTGTTCAACACTGTGAAACAATTTCGCGATTCGGTTTTCCAGGTACTGGGCAAAGATCGCTGCGGGAATCGCGACGGCCAGCCCCGCCAGCGTGGTGACCAAGGCGGTGTAGATGCCTTCGGAAAGTTGCTCGCTGCGGGAGCGATCGGCCGACAGCGATGTCGACTCGTGAAAGGCAACGATCATGCCCCAGACCGTTCCCAAAAGCCCCATCAACGGGGTCGCCGCGGCGGCCAGCGTCAACCAGCGGACGGGCGACGCATAGCGGTCGGCCTCACGCCCGATCGTCTCGGTCGCCGTGCGTTCGATTTCCCCCAGCGGCTGGCCGGTGCGCATTAACATCGCACCGACGATACTGGCCGTCGGCGAAGGGTGTTGCAGACATGCCTGATAGGCCGTCGGCGGGTCAAAGGATTCCACCGGATCGGCCAGTCGGCGAAGCTCGCGAACCAGACGCCGCGGCATGACTTTCCCGCGTCTTAGACTGAGCATCCGTTCGACGGCCAGCGTGACGACCAACAGGCTCATCAACCCGATCGGGATCATGAACCGACCGCCGCGCATGATCAGCGACAACATGTCGATCCCGGTCGGCTCGGCGACCGCTTGCGGCTGTTCGTCTGTCGGCTGGGCATTCATGACCGACTGGATTTCGGACGCATCGACCGACAGTCCGGCGTCGTCTTGTGCGAAAGTGCGAGTCGAGCCTGTCGCGCCGCACAACCACGCCGCACAAAGGCCGACGACCAAGCAGACCATCGTGATTCGTTTTTTCCTGGCGTCGTCATCGCGACGCGGGTTCATCTGATTGGAAGTCACGACTACTGCAACGCCTCCAGACGCTCGGCGGATTTCTTCGCCAGTTCGTGTCCGGCATGCTTCTGGACGACGTACTGATAAAACTGTGTCGCGAACTTACGCGACCGATTCTTTGCATCCTGGGTCCGGGCACTTTGCATCAGCAACTCGCTGCAGCGTCCCGCTTCGAACCCACTTTTGGCTTGCCAATTCTTGATCGCCGGCGGCGCGTTCTCACCGCCGAAACCAAACATCACACTTTGAAACTCCGGGATCGCTTTGTCGAATTGCTTTTCACCGAAATAGATTTCGCCCATCATGAATCGAGCCCGCGCGCCGACTTCGCGACGGCGATACTGCTCGGCGACTTGACCGAAATACTTGAGTGCCTGCTGCAGATCGCCTTTCTGTTGGTAGGCGAATCCGGTTTCGTAAAAGACTTGTGGCAGGTAAGCGGTCGCGGGGAACCGTTGTTTCAATTCGTCGTACCAACCGATCGCTTCATCCCAACGCTTCAGCTGTGCCGCCGACTGACCGCCGTGCAACAAAATCAACTCGCGGACTTGGCGTTCGGCGGCGTCACGCAACGTGTTGGCGTTTTCGTCGGCCTCGCGAATTTTCTGCCGGCCGATCGCATAGGACTGCACCGCCTCTTCGAACGACTCCTGTTTAAACAAACATTCCCCGACCATCATCCGTGCGTCGATCGCCAGGTTTCCCCCGGGATGTTTTTCCGCCTGTTTGGCAAACGCCTCTCGGGCTTCGTCCAGCTTGGACTCTTTGAACAACGACCATCCCAGACGATAGAGCGCCTTTTCGCTCATCGCATCATCGCTCGTCTTGTCGGCGGCGATTCGAAAGTACTTCACCGCGGTCGGCCAATCGCTGGCCGAATAACGTTGCTGGCCGACAAAGTAAGCCGCCTCGGCCGCCAACGGCGTCTCGGGGTATTCGTCCAGCAAACGACGGAACTGCTCGACCGCTTGCGTCTCCTTGTCCGATTCACGCAACGACCAGCCGAGTTCATACAGCACCTTGTCCATCGCCGGGTAGCCCGCGACCTCGTCGACAAGCCGCTGCAGTTTTTCCGCCGCGTCACCGGGACGGCTTTGCTTTTGATCCACCAACGCCAATTCGTACAACGCGTGCCCCAAGTTGACTCCAGTCGGCCTGAGTTCCAAGTACTGCTGCAAGTCCGCTTGGGCAGACTGCAGATCACCGAGTGTGCGATGCGAAATGCCCCGCGCGATCAAAGCGTCGTCACTGAGCGAGTGGCCGGGCGATTGATCCAAGATCACGTCGAGCGACTTAAGGGCTTCGGCATGGTTGCCTTGCTGCATGTGTGACCAGCCGCGACCGTAAAGTGCATAGGGGATCAGACCTTGGTCCCGTCCCGCGTCAATGATCTGGCTATACAGCTTCACCGCCTGGGCATAGTCGCCCGCTTTGCTCGCCAGCTGCCCCAGTTTGTAACGTGCCTGGTCCGCCATCGCCGACGCCGGGTCTCGGTCGATCAACGCCTGCCACGCGGCATTCGCCTGGTCGGACTTTCCGGCCGAAAGCAACGCGGTTCCCTGCAGCAGGCGAGCTTCCGCGGTGCGTGACCATTCCGGCGCGACCTCCGCCACTCGCCCAAACGACTCGGCCGCATCGGCTGGCCGATCGGACATCAAATGGGCTTGTCCGACCAGGAACTGTGCTTCGGCCTTGTGCGACGCTTGCTCCAAGCTCGCGTACTCTTTTTTCAACAGCGCGACGGCGTCGTCAAACGCCTTCATGGAATTCATCGCGACGGCGGTCCGCAAGACCCACACCGGTCGTTGCACGTTGTCGGCTGCCGCGGTTTCCAGCAACGCCTGATAGCTGTCGACCGCCGCCTGTGTCTTGCCGGTAAACAGTTGGCTTTCGGCGACAATAAAACGGACATCGCTCTCCAGCGGATCGGACGCGAATTGTTTCAAGAATTCGCCCGCCAGCCGCCCCGCCTTTTCATAGTCGTTGACTTGCAAAGCAGAGAAGGCGGCGTTGTAAAGCGCCCGTGGGGCCAGGGGATCATCCGGTGCGTCACGGTAGACCTGCTCGGCCACAGCGATCGATTCGGCGACGGTCGCCGGGTTCATCGACAACGCCTCGGCCAAATCGACACGCAGATCGATCGCAAAGTCGCCTTCGACTCCGGAGTCCAATCGCTGTTTCGCAATCGCGACGGCCGCGGCGGCGTCACCCTTTGCCAGCTTGATTCGCGCCAACCAGTGCGCCGCTTCAGTCGCCGCGACCGGACTGTTTTGCGTCAGCACCGTTTCGAACCTGGCCGCCGCTTGATCGATGTCGCCGCCGCGATACAGACTTTGTCCAGAAGCCAACGTCGCGTTGGCCGCGTAGGGCGAATCGGGAAACTCGCGTTGCAATCGATCGTACCCGGCGGCCGCTTCGGTCGGCTTGCCGTCCTGCACCAGCGCGTACGAGCGTCGAAAGATCGCATAACTCGTGTCGGCATCCTCGGTGGCCGCCGCGATCGCTTTGTCGAACGACGTGACCGCGGCCGGGTAATCACGCTGCGCAATCATCAAATCGCCCAATCGCAAATGGACATCGACGACCAACGGGCTGTCCGCACATCCGTTCAATAACTTCTCGAACGTCTCGACAGCCTCGCCGGTTTGGTCCAATTCCTCGTGGGCGATGCCCAACGCGTACAGAGCATCGCACCGCAGCGGCGAATCCTTGGCCGACGGCAGCGACAAGAATCGGTGATAGAACTCGATCGCACGAGCCCGTTCACCGAGTCCATAAGCCGCTTCACCGCTGTAAAAATACGCGCGGTCGATGTAGGCACTTTTGGAATTCTCTTTGCGTAGCGTTTCGAAGGTTTCGATCGTTTTTTGTAGTTGCGATCGGTCACGCCGGGGACCGTCACCGGCCGACGCGTAAAAGCACCAGCCGCGATTGGCAAGACTCTCCTCACGCAGCTCATACTTCTTGTCTTCCAACGCCACCCCGAACGCTTCGGCCGCGGCGACGTAGTCCGGGTTTTCCTTCTGCATGTAACAGACGCCCAGATAATGCGCCGCCTTGGACGCCAGATCGTCGTCCGGGTACATCTCCAAGAACTTCTTCCAGTTCTGGATCGCCAGTTCGATCGCACCGCCGGTCTGAAAATTGGCCGCGTCGGCATACAACGCGATCGACTCCTCGGTCGACTCGGCCGCCGACAGCCGATCGCCAATCGAGAGCCCCAGCAGAGCCGTCAGGGCGATCGCCAAAACACAGCAGCGGCGCAGGACGGTCGCCGCAATAGCCGCAGCAACGCTTCCACGGGCAACACTCCCACAGGCAACACTCCCACAGGCGGCAATCGCACGGAGTGGGAACGCGAGGTCCGGCGTCGAACAAGCCGGGGATCGAACAAAAGAATCAGAACGCACGGCGATGTTTGGGGGGCAAAGGAGTCCAGGTGACAGACGGGACATCAGCCACAGTTTAGCGGTGTGTCGTTGGAGTCGATAGTTCGCCCTCGGGATTGCCCAGACCGAAAAGTCGGCCCGGGAGAGCGAGGATCCCTGCAAATACCGGCCAAAATGTCGCATTTCCGGCGGTTTCCACACCACAACGCCTTCCCAGCGAACCGTTCCTGTCCCTCGTGACGTATCAGTTAGCTTCGCAACCGTCGTGCAGGACACCTATACGTTTTCACAGTGAAAGTTTGACGTGACGCAACTCAGCCCCTCTGGCAAGACCCATCTGATCACCGGCGGCGCCGGATTCATCGGCTCGCACCTCGCACAGCGACTACTCGCGCGGGGGGAACGGGTCCTGATCGTCGATGACCTGTCGACCGGTCAACGCAAGAACTTGGATCCGATTCTGGGCCACGAGAACCTGGAGTACATCGAGGGATCGGTCGAAGACGATCGCCTAGTGGCCGAAGTCGTCGGCCGCGCCGACAGCGTGTACCACTTGGCCGCGGCGGTGGGCGTCGCGCTGATCGCCAAGCAGCCGATCCAGACGATCGAACGCAACGTCTATCCGACTCAATTGATCCTGGACCGACTGGGCGAACGGGCACGTCGCGGGGCACACGTCCCATGCTTCATCGCCAGCACCAGCGAAGTGTACGGCAAGAACCCCAAAGAAGTCTGGTCGGAAGAAGACGACTTGGTGTTCGGTGCGACGACCAAGCCGCGTTGGAGCTATGGCGTGTCTAAGGCGATCGACGAATTCTTGGCGTTGGCGTTTTACAAGGAACAACAACTGCCGGTCGTCGTCGGGCGGTTCTTCAACGTCGTCGGTCCACGCCAAACCGGCGCCTACGGCATGGTGCTGCCGCGGTTCGTCGAAGCGGCAATCAAGGGCGAGAAACTGATCGTGCACGACGACGGCGCGCAGATCCGATGCTTCGCCCACGTCGAGGATGTCGTCGGCGCGGTGATCAAACTGGTCGACACCCCGTCCGCACACGGACGCGTTTACAACATCGGCAGCGACACCCCGGTGTCGATTCTGGAGCTTGCCAAACGCGTGATCGAGCGGGTCAACCCGAAAGCCGAGATCGACTTTCGATCCTATGCCGACGCCTACGACGAAACCTTCGAAGACATCCGCCGCCGGGTCCCCGACCTGACACGGATCGCCGAAACGATCGGCTACGCCGCCACCAAGGACCTGGACGCCATCATCGACTCGGTCGCCCAGTCCATGCGTCCCACCGTGGGATAGGCTTCCAGCCTGTCATCCCCCAACCCTCGTTCCAATGCTCGGGACGTGAAATCTATTCCGGGTGAATTTCACGTTGCGTTGCGTGAAGCAATGACAACACAACCGCGTCGCGGTTGCACGCCAGCGGCGTGTCACAACAAAGCTTGGGATCGCGATAGCGCACCCCAAGCTCAGACGCGCCACACCCGGCAACCCCAACGGGGTTGAACAACACGCGCCGCCCAACACGCGTGAGCGTTCCGTGGTCCGTTCACATTGCGTCGTTTGTTGAACCCCTCGTTGTTGTTGGGCTACATCACTTTACTGAAAAACAAGTCGCTCAGTAATAAGTTTCACGCCCCCGCCTTCACACCCCCAAGATTTCTTTCGAAAAACCACTTGCCGCACTGCGACAATGGGTGCACGAGAAAACAACCTCGGTGAAACAGTGTCGCCGCGATTCATCCCCTGCTGACGGAAGTTTGTCAGCACGCCGCCGCGCTGTTCACCACATCTGTTTGTGGAGAATTTCGATGCGTAAGTTTGTAGCAATGGCGTTGGCAGTGGTCTTGGCTGGTTCCTTCAGTGCTTCGGCCATGGCCGGTTGCGGAACGTGTGACAAGACGATCGTCGAGAACGCTGTCGCGGCCAAGTCCTTCAACACCCTCGTCGCCGCCGTCAAGGCTGCCGGGTTGGCCGACACGCTTTCCGGCAAGGGACCGTTCACCGTTTTCGCCCCGACCGACGAAGCGTTTGCCAAGCTGCCCGAAGGCACCGTGGAAAGTCTGCTGAAGCCGGAGAACAAGGAAAAGCTGGTCAGCATCCTGACCTACCACGTCGTCCCGGCAAAGGTGATGGCCAAGCAGGTCGTCGGGCTCGATGAAGCCAAGACCGTCCAAGGCTCGGCCGTCAAGATCGAGGTCAAGGACGGCAGCGTGATCTTGAACGGCAAGTCCAAGGTCGTCAAAACCGACATCAACTCCTCCAACGGGGTGATCCACGTCATCGACACCGTGATCCTGCCCAAGAGCTGAATTTAATTCGCCCGTCGCTCGTCCCCCCTTGAGAAGACGAAAGCGAACTCCGCCGGCGCGCACCACGCGCCGGCGGAGTTTTCGGTCGTTATCGGGACAGCCCTTGCCGAATCGGGCCACGATTGCCTATCTTGTGGGGCTTCGCGGTTCTGTACGCCAGCCAGGCCCGCTTGCACCCCAAAAACAACGAGAGAAATGCCATGAAAGAAGGCATCCACCCGAAGTACGAAGCGACCACGATCTCCTGTGGTTGCGGCAACTCCTTTGAAACCCGCACCGTCCGTGGCGGCGAGCTGAAGGTCGATATTTGCAACGCCTGCCATCCGTTTTACACCGGCAAGCTGAAATTCGTCGACACCGCCGGCCGGATCGATAAATTCCAAAAGAAATTCGCCGCCGGTTCCTACGGCAGTTTGCAGAAGAAAGGCAAAAAGAAGAAATAGCCACTTCATTTTCGCCGCCAGACCACTCCGGCCCGACCATTCGGGTGCCCCAAGTGATCTGACGCCAGGCTACGCCAACCGCATGGTCCTCGCAGCTCGCAGGACGATGCGGTTTTTTTCTTCGATTTCTGCACTCCGCCACCTGCCCCCCCCGACGTCCCCCACGGACCGCTTGCGACCATGAGCTCCATTCGCGACCTGCTGGAAGAAAAACTGGACCGATTCGAGCAACTTGAACGCGACATGTCCGACCCGGAAGTGCTCGGCGACGGGGCGCGGATGAGCGCGACCGCACGCGAGCACGGCGGCTTGGCCCGCTTGGCCGGCAAGTACCGCGAATTCAAACGGATGAGCAACGAGATCCAGGGCTGCAAGGAGATGGCCGAGGCGGCCGAGGACAGCGAAGAACGCGAAATGGCCGAAACGGAGATGGCCGACCTGCGGCATCAACGCGAATCGCTGTGGGAAGACCTGTTGTCGATGACCATCGGCGGTGAAGACAGCCATCGCACCCGCTGCGTGATGGAAATCCGCGCCGGCACCGGCGGTGAAGAAGCCGCGTTATTCGCCCGCGACCTGTTTGAAATGTATCGCCGCTATGCCGAATTGAAAAAATGGAAAGTCGAGCTGATGGACAGCAGCCCCAGTGACATGGGCGGCTTCAAAGACATCACGCTGACACTCGAAGGCGACAGCGTCTATCGCGACTTGGCCTATGAATCCGGCGGACACCGCGTCCAGCGTGTCCCGGAAACGGAAACTCAAGGCCGTGTCCACACCAGTGCCGCGACCGTCGCCGTCATGCCCGAACCGGAAGACGTCGAAATCGACTTGAAGGCCGACGACTATCGCGTCGACAAATTCGGCGCCTCCGGCCCCGGCGGCCAACACGTCAACAAAACCGAATCGGCGATCCGACTGACCCACCACGAAACCGGCATCGTCGTCCAATGCCAAGACGAAAAAAGTCAGCACAAGAACCTGGCCAAAGCACTGCGAGTGCTCAAGGCGCGGATCTACGAAAAGAAACGCGAAGAAGAAGCCGCCAAACAAGCCGAACAACGCAAGGGTCTGATCGGATCGGGCGACCGCAGCCAACGCATCCGCACCTACAACTTTCCCCAGAACCGCCTGACCGACCACCGCATCAACCTGACGCTTTATAAACTGGACCAGATCCTCGCCGGCGACCTGTCTCCGGTGACCGAAGCGTTGATCGAATACGATCGGGATCAACTCCGCGGAGACATGGTGGACTGATGTCTGATTCCTCAAGCTCTCAATCGCAAACCGCCGATCAACCGTGGACCGTCTTGCGGCTACTGCAATGGACGACCGAGTTCTTTCAAAAACGCGGCAGCGACTCGGCGCGGCTGGAAGCGGAAATCTTGCTCGCCCACGCCCGCCAGTGCAGCCGCATCGAACTTTACACGGCGTTCGAACAACAACCCGACGCAGAACAACGGGCTGCGTTTCGTGAACTCGTCCGGCGGCGCGGCGAAGGCACCCCGGTCGCGCAACTGGTCGGTTACAAAGAGTTCTACTCGCTGCGGTTCCGCGTCAATGAACACACGTTGATCCCGCGACCGGAAACCGAGCACCTGGTGATCGAAGCGCTCGACTGTGCCAAAGCGATGTCGATCAGCGACCGCCCGTTGCGAATCGCCGATGTCGGTACCGGATCGGGCGCGATCGCCGTCGCCCTGGCAGTCCATTTGCCCAGCGCCCAAGTCACCGCGACCGATCTGAGCGAACCGGCGTTGGACGTTGCACGGTGGAACGCCGACAAGCACGAGGTTGCCGATCGCGTCGACTTTACATGCTGCGATCTGCTCTCCGGCGTCGACCAACCCGCGACGTTCGACCTGATCTGCAGCAACCCGCCGTACGTCAGCGAAAGCGAATTCGCGCAACTCGACCGCTCGGTCCGCGACCACGAACCGAAATCGGCCTTGGTCGCCGGCGAAGACGGGACGGAGGTGATCAAGCGGCTGATGGCCGAGTCGTACCCGCGGCTGGAACCCGGCGGCCGGCTGATCATCGAACTCAGCCCGATGATCGCCGAAGCCTGCGAAGACCTGGCCGAACACATCAGCGAACTCGGGGACCTGCGATTCATCAAAGACCTGGCCGGCCACCGACGCATCCTGTCCCTGGGGCGAATGGAGTAGGCTACCGCGGCTACGTTTTTTGATTCGGCGGGACAGTCGCCGTCACAGTCGCCGTCCTCTCCGAGGTCGGCGCGGGGAAAGCTTCGCTTTTTCGCGCTCGCCGAGTTCGGAGAACACGGCGACTTTGATGCGCTCGCCGAGTTCGGAGAACACGGCGACTTTGATGGGCTCGCCGAGTTCGGAGAACACGGCGACGGTCGGAAAGCGTCGCCGGGGCACCGCGAATGCTCTGTATCCCGCCCAAATAGGTGTTTTCCCGGGGGTGACGCCCGATCATCGGCCGCGCGCGACACCCTTCCCATCGACGATCCATCGCGGGCGGCTATGATGTATCGGCTCGAACGACCTGAGAACGATTCCCAGGTGGCAACCGAATCTCCACCCGGCCTGGAAAACGGATCGATTGAACACGACGCTCCAATCTAACGCCTTGTGGAACGACACCACGCTGCACGCCGACGATTACTACGAGCGCTGCGACGCTGAGGGAGCGGTGCGCCCCCACTGGGCGCTGGTCAGCGAGGAGATCAACACCCTGGGCCGCGAAGCACTTCAAGACCGCTCGGCGGCGATCGAGCGTTTCTGTCGCGAGAACGGCGTCACCTTTCACGCCGCCGAGACCCCCGAAGAAACCAATCGCCCCTGGCAACTGTCGGTCGTCCCGTTCGTGATCGGAGCGGGCGAATGGAGTGAACTGTCGACCGCGTTGGCCGGACGGACGCGTCTGCTGGAAACCGTCCTGGCCGACCTGCTGGGCCCCCAGCGATTGATCCGCGAAGGCGTCGTGCCGGGAGAGTTGCTGTGGGCCAACCCGTCGTTCAATCGCACCTACCACAACTTGGAAACGCCCCAGCAACACCTGCACGTCACCGCGACCGATTTGGCCCGCGATGCCAATGGGGTCTGGCACGTCACCGGCGACCGCACGCGAGCTCCCAGCGGTTTGGGGTACCTGCTGGAAAACCGCATCATCACCAGCCGCGTGATGCCCAGTTTGATCCGGCACAGCAACACGTTGCGGCTGGCATCGTTCTTCGAATCGCTCAAGGAACACCTGTATTCGCTGGCATCCAGCCATCGCGACAACCCGCGGGTGGTCTTGCTGACGCCGCCCAGCGGCAGCTATCGCGAATTCGAAGACAACTACCTGGCGCGGTACCTCGGCTTGAACCTGGTTCAAGGCAGCGACTTGGCCGTCCGCAACGGCGAACTGAACCTGAAAACACTCGGCGGATTGCAACCGATTCAAGTCCTTTGGCGACACGTGTCCGATCGCCGCTGTGACCCGCTGGAACTCGATCCGACGACCCGCGAAGGCGTCACCGGGCTGCTGCGTTGTGTTCGCCGTCGCAGCGTCGCGGTGGTCAACGCGATCGGCAGCGTGCTGGTCCAAACGCCCGCGCTGCTGCCCTACCTGGACGCCGCCCATCGTTTCTTTTTCGGCGACGAATTGAAATTGACGTCGGCCAAAACCTATTGGTGCGGCGACCCCGACCACCGGGCCTACGTGATGCAGCACCTGAACTCGCTGAACTTCCGCAACGCGTTCGCGGTTTCCGGCGGCTCGGCGATCGTGCTCAGCGAGTTGTCACAGAATGATCGCGACGCCTTTCTGCGACGACTCAATGCCAAACCGTCGGACTATGTCGCCCAACAGCGATTGCAATTCAGCAAGACCCCGGTCTGGACCGGCAACCAAATCGAACCGCAAAAGGCCACGCTGCGATCGTTTCAATTGCAAACCCCCGGCGGCGTGACCGTGTTGCCCGGTGCCCTGGCCCGCGTCGGGCACGATCAACTGGAACTGACCCGATCGCCCGTCAGCGGCCAGATGACCCAGGACTGTTGGGTCACCAGCGATACACCGGTCGACGAAACCAAGACGCTGCTGCCCGATTCGGAAACCGTGATCAAACTGCGTCGCGGCGGCGACGAATTGCCCAGCCGCGTCGCCGAACACCTCTACTGGCTCGGCCGTTATGCCGAACGCGCCGAAGCGATCTCGCGCGTGATGCGGACCACGCTGGCCCGGATCGCCGGGGAGGAGCATTGGGACACGCTGGCCGAAGTCCAACGGCTGGTGCGGACACTCGCGTCGATGGGCCAGATCGAAGCCAGTTTTGCCATCGAACCCTTCGTCGCCAATCTGCCGCACGTCGAACAGACCCTGCCCGCATCGGTCCTGGATCGCGACCAACCACGTGGGCTGATTCGCACCCTGGAATCGGTGATGCACAACACAATCGCCGTCCGCGGTCGCCTGTCCAGCGAAGCCTACCGGATCGTGCACCGCGCCACCGCCGAACTGACCAATTCGATCACCGCCTCGGGCGCCAATTCGATCGGCATCGGCGAAGCGATCGAACGCGTCGACCGGCTGATCGTCGACCTGTTGGCCCTGGCGGGACTGACCAGTGAGAGCCTGGTCCGCACCCATGCCTGGCAATTCCTGGAATTAGGGCGACGGATCGAACGCGCCGAACACCTCTGCGAATTGCTGGTCACGACACTGTGCCCCGCCACTGACAACGGCAAATCGATTTGCGAAGCCGTCCTGGAGGTCTCCGACAGCATCGTCACCTACCGGTCACGCTACAAGAATCTGGTCCGCTTGGCACCGGTGATCGACCTGTTGGTGACCGACGAAACCAACCCACGCTCATTGCGGTTTCAACTCGATCACATCGCCAGCTTGATCGAAAAACTGCCCAGCGTCGAAGGCCCGGTGGGACTCGATGCGATCAAACGCCTTGTGCTGGACCTGCAATACCGGATCACCACCGCCGACCCGATCCAGCTGTCCGATACCGGTGACGACGGCACGCTGGCGCAGCTCCAGGCCTTGCTCCAGCAGGTCGCCGAGGATTTGCCACGGCTGGCCGAAGGCATCAACGCCCGCTACCTGATCCATACCGAAGTGAGACAATTCCTGACTGGGACGGGGCGATGAGCGAAGACAACGACGCAAAGATCCGCTACCGAATCCGCCACCTGACCGAATACCGCTACAGCAACAACGTGGCGGTGTGCCAGAACCAAGTGCGGATGCAACCGGTCAGCGGAGGCAATGTGACGTGCGAGCGGACGGAATTGAAGATCGCGCCGGAGCCGACCAGCCGAGACGAACATGTCGATTACTTCGGCAATCGCGTGATCACGTTTTCGATCGAAGCGATCCACAAGTCGCTGGCCGTCGACGTGGAAAGCGTCGTCGCCGTCGCGGCCTCTGCGACCGAGGACACGTCACCATCGCCGAACTGGGAATCGCTGTTGGCGACCAGCCCGGATCAACTGCGACGCCCCAAGATCGACGAACATCGCTTCGGCTCGCCGCGGATCCCCCCGGCCGAACCGTTCAGCCAATACGCCGAAGGTTCCTTCACACCGCAACGCGAAATCGTCGACGCGGCCTTGGACTTGACGCGTCGCATCAACGACGATTTCAAGTACGACACCACGGCCACCACCGTCGAAACCACGACCAAGGAAGCGTTCACCTTGCGTGCCGGCGTCTGCCAAGACTTTGCCCACGTCGAAATCGCATGCCTGCGTTCGATGGGGCTGGCCGCACGCTACGTCAGCGGCTACCTGCGGACGCTGCCGCCCCCTGGGAAAGAACGCCTAGTCGGGGCCGATGAATCCCACGCCTGGGTCGAAGTTTACGCCGGCGAGGAAATCGGCTGGCTGGGGCTGGACCCGACCAACGCCTGCCTGGTCGGGACCGACCACATCCCCGTGTGCATCGGCCGCGACTACGACGACGTCAGCCCGATGCGCGGCGTCGTCCTCGGCGGCGGCACCAACACCCTCAAAGTCAGTGTCGACGTCGAACCGATCGCCCCAGTGTAAAACCGTTGTCCCAGTGTAGAACCGTTGTCCCAGTGTAGAACCGTTGTCCCCAACTGTTCCCCCTGACCGCCACGCGGTCACCCGCGCTGAAAAAAGTGTAGAACCGTTGTCCCCAACTGTTCCCCCTGACCGTCCCGCGGTCACCCGCGCTGAAAAAAGTGTAGAACCGTTGTCCCCAAC
>NZ_JACEHH010000003.1 GCF_014154935.1 Stieleria mannarensis | reverse complement strand
CACTCCGCCGAGTCAAACGATCCTCTCGGCCAGTGTCGAACCGTTGTCCCCAACTGTTCCACTGACCGCCACGCGGGCAGAGGCATTCTATCCTCTCAGCCAGAGCGGCTGAGGGGGGACAATTGAGGACAATGGTTCCTACACTCCGCCGAGTCAAACGATCCTCTCGGCCAGTGTAGAACCGTTGTCCCCAACTGTTCCACTGACCGCCACGCGGGCAGAGTCAATCCATCCTCTCAGCCAGAGCGGCTGAGGGGGGACAATTGAGGACAATGGTTCCTACACTTCGCCGAGGCAAACCATCCTCTTGGCCAGTGTAGAACCGTTGTCCCCAACTGTTCCACTGACCGCCACGCGGGCAGCGTCAATCCATCCTCTCAGCCAGAGCGGCTGAGGGGGAACAATTGAGGACAATGGTTCCTACACTCCGCCGAGGCAAACGATCCTCTCGGCCAGTGTAGAACCGTTGTCCCCAACTGTTCCACTGACCGCCACGCGGGCAGAGTCAATCCATCCTCTCAGCCAGAGCGGCTGAGAGGGAACAATTGAGGACAATGGTTCCTACACTCGCTCACTTGGTCAGCACCAGCTTCCCCTGCCGCGTGCTCTGCAGCCGATACAGCTTGCCTTCGTATTCGATCCAAACCTCGTCCCCGCAGCGAGCTAAATCCACAAATCGCACAATCTTGCGGAGCGAATTCTCGAGCTCCGCACCAGCCATCGCGGGCAGGCTGGTGTCGGGTTTATCGGCGGGACTGGAAGACATGGGGCAGGCCGAGAACGGGGGGCGAGTCGCTGCGTCGCGACATTGTTGCGAGTCAATCTCAATAACAAACCCGCATTTTCTCTTTTTGTCAACATTCGCTGCGAAAACTTTTTACCCCCATTTTTGCGGCACAATCCGAAACGGTGGAGACGCGGCGGAACGATTTTGTTGCCCAGGAGGCCTTTCCCCGCGCCGAGCGTCGGGTTACATTTCCCGTTGTTGAGACCTAATCTCAATAGCTTTCACAGGTAGCAAGCCAGGCCAGCCGCCGCCGTCGCAGGCATGACCCAGCGAGCAAGAACGAAGCTTCGACCCCCGTCGCAAAGGGCGACGCGCGGGCTACCGTTCCGTTTTGCATCGTGAGGTCCAAACTGTGCATTGGTGTCAGTATGTTTTTTTGTCGGTTGCCATCGGCGTTGCGTCGATCGGGACCGCCCCGGTTGCCCGCGCAGCCATCCTTACCCCCGGCGACACGGTGCCGGATGTCAACGGCGACGTGTTCACGTGGTCGGAATCACAGGCCAACAGCAGCTTCGTGTTTTGGGACACGTTCGACGGATTCGCGGGCAGCACGCTGCCCGGGTTTCTCCCTGCCGGCACGTCGCCGACGGCCAACGACAGCTTCGGCGATGGCGGACCGATCAGTTCGCTGACGTTTGAATCGAACCAATCGCTGGCCTCCAGCGGCAACGCCTACGGCGGCTTGTTTGGTCCTGGGGACAGTTCCAGCTTTTTGACCGATGCCTACGCGACCGTCCGTTCGGGAACTTCCGGCGGCGGATTCACGCGGATCGTGGCCCAGTTCGAAACCTTAGGATCCGAGCTGGATTACTCGTCGATCTTGCTGAGCGCTTCGGCGGCGACGACCGGGACGATCGCGCCGAGTTTTGTGATCGAAACGGCGCGCGTCTCTTTGGGGGGAACCTTCGGTGGGGAGGGCGTCAGCTATCTCGCACTGTGGGATTTGGATTCGTCACAAAACGAGTTTCGATTCGATTTCAATGCGCAATCCACCAGCATGTCCCTGGACCGGTTTCGCATCGACACGTTCACCCAGAGCACGCCCTTCGTCACCCCTTCGGCCGTCCCCGAACCGGGAAGCTTGGCAGTGCTGGGTGCCGTCACCGGCGGACTGGTGCTTCGACGTCGACGTCGTGCTGGTCGTCGCCAACGCGGTCGATCGATTTCCCGTTCGCCGAAAGCTCGGCCGCATCGCTCGCGCGGCGCGTTCACGTTGGTCGAGTTGCTGGTCGTGATCGCGATCATCGGAATCATGGTCGGCTTGTTGCTGCCCGGAGTCCAAGCAGCACGGGAAGCGGCGCGACGGATGTCGTGCAGTAACAATTTGAAACAGATCGGATTGGCGATGCACAACTACGACAACGTCAACGGTTGTTTGCCGCCGAGTGCGTTGGGGATTCGGGTGGGAGGGACAACCCGACGCCCGGTCCACCGCGGCGGATTGACCGCGTTTGTTTCGATTTTGCCCTACGTGGAACAAGACGCGTTGTTTGCGGAGTTCGATTTGAACGCCGACGCCTGGGCGCCGCAAAACGAAACGCCCGCCAAGAAGACGCCGGAAGTCTACCTGTGTCCGTCGATGTCGTTGCCCGATAGCGGTGGCACTCCCAATGGGTATTCCAGCTATGCGATTTCAACGGGCACCAAAAAGTATCGCAATCAAATGCACAACGGCGCCATCGTCGACGCGATGAACGTGTTTCAAAGCGAGCGGGTGATGGCGGGAATCTCCGAGGCATTGTCTTGGCTGTCCTGGGTCGATGTGGACGACATTTCCAACGCCGATGGGACGTCCAACACGCTGTTGGCCGGCGAATTTGGTGTCCAGGTTCGCGAGACGTCGTCACTGCCGTTTCCGTATCCGGGTTCCGGCGGCCAAAGCGCGGGCAAATGGGCGATCAGCTATCCCTATCACTCGAGCGCATCAACATTCGGTAGCTTCAACGCCAAGACGATTTCGCTGTTCGACATTCCGTCCTACGAGTCGTTTCGTGGTCCTCATGCGGCCGGCGTCCAATTTGTATTGAGCGACGGGAGCGTGCGATTTTTAACCGAGTCGGTCGATGCGGTCACCTTGCATCGATTGACCAGCCGCGACGACGGCGAAGTCTTGGACAAGGCTCCCTGGTGATGTCGCGTCATTGTTCCAGCTGCAGATCAACATTGGTCCCGACAGGTCAACTCTCCGTCGCGACGTTTGCCCGGCGATCCACTGTGGAACCGATGCAACACGGCGGCGTCCGGCCGGCGTTTGTCTTCGCTTTGACGTTGATGGTGGCCTTGGGCGGATGCAGCGCGCCGCCCCAACCGTCCGTTTCGGCTACCGGGACGGTGACCGTCGACGGCGATCCCCTGTCCGGCACCCCCTTGTCCGGCGCCCCCTTGTCCGGCGCCGTCGTGACGCTGGAACCGATGCGTGATACCACCGGACCGAACGCATCGGCACCGGTGTTCGATGGGACGTTCGAAATTCCCGTGACCGCCGGGCTGCATGGTGGAACCTATCGCGTTCGCATCGCGATGATCCCCGCCGAGCTTCTGGACGGTCTTCCCGACCAACAAGCCAAATCGCTGCCGCCCCCTGGTACCGTCATCGACCCTGCGTTCGATGCCGAGAGTGACCTGAGCTGTCAATTGATTCCTGATCAAACGAACAAGCTGACGTTTGAAGTCAAGTTCTTAAAATAATGGTTCCCCCACTGGCCAGGCATCCCGCCTGTTTCGCCCGGTTTCGCCCCACCTCACCTTTCTCGAATGAAGTCCATCCCCATGAAACCTTTCTCGTTGATCCGTCACTCGATCTTCCTCCGATGCGCCGCCGTCGCGTCCTGCATGCTGATTTCGATCTCCGCCAAGGCCCACATGGCCTGGCTGGCAACCGATGAACAAGGGCACGCAATCTTTTGGTTCGGCGAATCGCCGCAAGACCGGACGTACCACATGCCGGCCCCCATCGCTGGGATCAAGCTCTCCAGCGGCCCAAATTCCAGCGGCCCAAGTTCCAGCGGCCCAGGATCCACCAGTTCAAACGGCATCGCGACGCAAGCGATCGATAGCGACACCCTGATCGGACTCCGCAGCGTCAACGCGTTGGACGCGTCGCAAGAGATTTCCGGCCATGTCACCTATGGCGTGTATCACGGGACGAAACTGACGTATCACGTCGAACACCTGCCTCACAGGGCGCCGAAACAGTGGCCGTCCGCCCCGCGGCCGGATGCACCGTTACAATCGATCGTGACGCGGTCGCCCAGCGGCGGTTTACAGGTCACCATTCTTGCCGATGGCAAACCCGCCGAAGACGTCCAAGTGAAACTATTGGGCGCCCACGGCGACGAAAAGGCGTCCGCAAAAACCGACATCGCGGGGATCGTGACGTTCAAGCATCAAGTCGTCCAACCCGGACTCAATGCAATCGTGGCCGGCATGACCGACGAAGACGAAAACGGAACGCTCGGCGGAAATCAATTCAACAGCACCACCGATTACCTGACGGCGACCTTTCGAATCCCTGGCAAGGTCCCTGCCGCGAAGCCTGCCCCCAAACAGCCGCAACGCCCCGACATGGAAAACGATCACAGCGTATCGATCGTTCCAACCGATCTGCCGGATCTGCCCGAAGAGCTGACCAGTTTTGGTGCGGCGATCGCCGACAACGTGCTGTACGTCTACGGCGGCCACACCGGTAACGCCCATAGTTATTCGACCAAAGAACAGTCCGATCGGTTTTGGAGCTTGGACCTGTCCGAGGGAAAAGCCGGATCGTGGCGTCAATTGCCCGGCGGCCCCTCGCTGCAAGGTCTGGCCTTGGTTGCTTATCAAAACCGTCTGATTCGGATCGGCGGGTTCACCGCAGTCAACGAACTTGGTGAAGAGCACGACTTGCGGTCACAGGACGCTGTCGCCCAGTACAACCCCGAAACCGAAACCTGGACGGACTTGCCCGCATTGCCCGAAGCCCGTTCGTCGCTGGACGCGGCCGTGCTGGGCGACCATGTCTACGTGTTCGGCGGTTGGCGTCTGGATGGAAAGAGCAGCGAAAGTCACTGGCATCAGACCGCATGGTCGCTCGACCTAAGTGATTCCGGCGCAACCTGGCAACCCGTCAAAACGCCGCCCTTCAAACGTCGGGCCATCACGGTCGCCGCTCATCAAGACCAACTGTTTGTCATCGGCGGGATGAACTCCGACGGGAAACCCACCACTCGAGTCGACATCTATGATCCCCAGCGGCAAACCTGGAGCGAAGCACCGTCGCTGCCGGGCAGCGGCATGGCGGGTTTCGGGGCCGCCTCGTATGCAACCGGCGGCCAGCTGTATGTCAGCACGATGGACGGATTGCTACACCGGCTGTCCGGCGACGGTCAACGCTGGGAAACGATCGCCAAGGGCCAGCTGGCACGGTTCTTTCACCGCATGTTACCGACCGGCGACAAAACGCTGCTGATGGTCGGTGGGGCGAACATGGAAATCGGAAAGTTCACCCGGATCGATCGGATCGAAATTCACTGAGCCGATTGACAAGACCAATAGCACAGATGGGACCGATAAGTCCTATGTGTCCTATCAGTCCCTGGAGCGTTCGTAGCTCATTCGGCACTCGAATCCGCTTCGCCAGGCTCGTTGACGCCTTCGCTGAGCACGACTGCCGGTGAGATGAACGACAGGCCTTGCGTGTTGGTGGTGTCGACCATCACGGTTTCGACGACCGGCTGCGTGACCTTGGTCCCGGCCTGCCACTCGACGATGAAACTCGCCCCGGCGCCGCCCGCCTTGTCATCGCGTGCGATCACAAACTCGGTCGCCGCCAGGGGAGCCAATCGCAACGTCTTCTTCAGCAGCGACCGCAGTTCTTTTCCGGCGGTGTCGAAATAGCGGACCGAGGTGACCGCGATCTCGTTGTCGACATCCGTATTGCGGATGTTCAACGTCACCGTCAGCGGATACGGTTCACCTTTTTGGTGATAAACATGCGAATACGCCGGAACGTAGAGTCGTTGCCCTTGCACGGCGTGCCATGGCAACGTGTCCACTTCCATGCGAGCTTCATCACGCAAGCTTGGCGTCTGGTACGGGATCTTATTGGCCATCGAGCGCAACCGAAACTCGACAAAGATGACGATCAAAAGGATCGGCACCACGACCAACAGAAAGATCAACAGCTTGATTTGCCGCGAGATCTTTTCCGCTTGTTCTTCGGTAATTCGGTTGGACACTTGATTCCCCTCGGTGTGGCGGTTGATCGACGGCCAGACCGCCAAACCCGCCGGCCCGACGCATCGCCAATCCCGCCTATTCGGTACAGCTTCACAGTCCGCGAAGTTTGAACGTAACGCCGCGTCACTGACACTCGCCCGCCTCACAAGCTGACGAGCGACTTCAGAGACACTTTGAAGGTACCACACCGGGTCGCCGATTCAATCGGGAAACCATCAATCGGGAACTTCAACGCCCGCGATCACTGTTTCCGGCGATGCTTCGAATTTCTCGCGACAGTGATCACTGCACAAGTGGGCTTGGTATCCGTGCAGCTCGGCGGAGTATTTTTCCTCGCCGTCCATCGCCAAAGAGCAGACGTAACACTTTTTGATCACGTGGTCTTCACTGCCGTCAAGCAGATCCGCCTTTTTGAGCGCCGTCAGGGTTGCCTCGCTTGGCGTTTCCGCCGTCGGAGCGGGCGTCGCGGTGGTTTCCGTGTTGCCGCCGCATCCGGAGATCCCCAACAGAAGTAGCGTGAGTGTGAGAGATGAGAAGGACTTCATGGTATTTGCCTCGTTAAAGAAAGTGGTGCTGTCCGGCTACTATTTCCTCGCCCATGGCGTTTGATTCGCCACCTGGAGGGTGATGGTGGATGCATAGCTGGTGTAGTCGTATTCGTCCGATCGTTCATCATCGGCTTTGTGGTGGGCCACGATCAAGTAGCGGCGGCCGACACGGGGAACAAATCTCGCGTGGCCCCGGTCGTCGCTGCGACGCTCGTATTCCGGATCAAACTCGCCCGACAATTCCTGACCTTCGGGAATAAAGCTGACCACGACGTCCGGCAACGGTTTGCCATGATGCAGCACCATGACGGTGATCGGCTGTCCCACCATGGTTTCACTGATCGGACAGTTCAGCAACACCAACTCAAAAGGTAATCCATCAGGCTGCGAGTGGATCGGATGGTCGATCGATGCCGAATCCAGCGAATCGGCGACCAGAAAGTACGTCTTGGCGGTCCGGACGCCGCGCACCGGGCGGCCGTGATTCATCACCCGTTGAAGTGATTCAATCACACAGTGAACTCCTGGTTGCGATACGGCGATTGGGGTTGTCCAGTAACCCTCCTTCTCCGCCGACGCGGTTGCAAACAAGTCGTTCCGAAGATCGGTCCGCGTGCCATCGGGGGCCCGGTGCTCGACCGAAACCCAGTCCAAGCTGACTCGGCCGGCTAACTTGAAATCGCGGTGATGGTTCCCATGGTTGCCCAGTCGCAGATCGACTTGGACGTTTTCACCGGTGCGAACGACAGGCGAATCGGTTTGCAACCAGACGTCATGGGCGGAGCCGAGACACGGAACCATCAAAATGCAAAGAGGAGCGAGAAAATGTTGAAGCGTTGGCATGGTGTTCCTTTTGGGGTTCATGGATTGAAGGGAAGGAAAGAATTGGGGCAAAACAGTCGGGGCAATGGTTAAAACGACGGGCTCACTTCTTGGCCGTTGCGCGTCGCCAGCGCACGCCAGACATCCAAATGGATGCTCTCGTTGATGAAGTCCACCGAACCGTCGCAGCGGGCCACATGGACGCCGCCGGGGTGGTTGCTGCGCGCACCGAAGACGCCCCAGCCACACGATTGCATGTCCGGAATGCCGCTTTGGGGAGGGTGGTAGTGGGTGTAGCTGGTCCAGTATTCGCGGCCGTTGATCCAGCCCGCGCCACGTTGGCCGGACCAACCGCGATGCAGCCCACTGGCGCGAGTGTAGGTTTCCAGCTCCTGCGGGGCTTCGGGCAGAACGTAACCTCGCATCCCGGGCTCGGTCGGCGGCATGGAGCGGCTGATGAAATCGCAGCGGACGTTCATCATCGTCCGTCGGCGCATCGCATCGACCGTCGGTTCGGCCGGCGACTGTTCAAGCACGCCGAGCAAATGTTCCGAGAACGCGGCGGTGTGGCTGAGCCCGTCCAGCACGGCCTCGAATCCGATTTTGGCGTTGATCCAAAGCACTCCATCGGTGGCGACGCGAGTGTCGTACAATGTCCCCACACCCGTGCCGCTATTCATCGCATAGTTAGTCCCCGAATAGGTTTGCGTGGGACCGCGACCGGAAAGTGACGTCACAAAAAACGTGCGATCAAAATTCTCGCTGGGACACGCCAGTGTCGCGATCGCCGACGCCGCCGCCTGGTCATGTGGCGCTACCAATTGCCCCGGACAACATCCGACATGCAAGGGCCGATCGAAATGGATCAGGTCCAGCATGTTGCCCTGTTCATAGTACGGGGCCATCTGAGCGAACACGGAAAAATTGCCGGCCGTGCTTGAGCCGTTGGTGTAGTTCGCCGGCAGCTTATGGAACGCACTTTCATAATTGTGCATCGCTAGCGTGATCTGTTTCAGATTGTTGCTGCATTGCATCCGACGCGCCGCTTCGCGGGCCGCTTGGACGGCAGGCAACAGCAAACCGACCAGGATTCCGATGATGGCGATGACGACCAGCAATTCAACCAGTGTGAACGCGCGGCGAAGTCTGGTGCGACGCGTGTGGAAAGCCCGATGACGATCGGTCGATCTAGCAACGTTCGATCGAACGGTGAGCGTGCAATCGTCCCGCCCTATGACGAGGGGGGATTGGTAATGTGGCGCCGTGCGCCGAATTGACGACATGATGGGTGGATCGTATTGGAAGGAGAGGGGCGTGAACGAGCAGTCCGCCAGGCGCGTACCGCCAGCGGTCCGCGTGGCAAGTGATTGCCGCGAAGTGGGGACAGGGGCGGGATGAAACGCAAGCCGGCAGGTCGCTTCCGCGTCGACGGTGAAGACCACACTGGTGTGAGGAGCGAGCCTTCAATCGCCGACGCGGATGCGGTGATTTCTGCGTCCCGGTTTGCCTCTGTCTGATTGAATCACGACAGACGGCACCGCAGCGCAGCAACAAGCCGAACATTGCGAACAAACCGATGGTAAGAGAGGCCGCAAAGGAATGACGTCGCTGTCAAACCCCGGCGGCGCAGCATCGATCCGCGTCTCTATGGTACCGGCGGGTCGGGATGATGGCCCCGTGCCTCGGCCTGGTCGTTGTCCAGTGAAAGACTGTAAAGCAGCGGAGCGTTGATCGTGAGAATCACCCCGGGTTCAATGTCGATGACAACGCCCGACAACAGCGACCAAAGAAGATCAATCCCGTGGCAGCGGGCGGCGTCTTCCAATCGAACGACGCGCAAGGAGTCAGAGGCTCTTGCCGAATCAGTGCCGTCGGCGAATACAACGGATTCCGTATCAAATTGGGCGGTCGAATCCGAACAGCAACAACACGATTTCGCCTTCGCCGGACATTTCGCCGCTGCGGCGACGGGCAACGTCTCGCGGACCCGCGCGACCAAAAAATCGGGTGGTCGCACGCCGTTGTCGCGTGCCCACTTCAGTTTTTCCCGGTCGCTATGGCAGCAGCATTTGTCCCAACAGTAGTCGGCGGTCGCACAACCACAGGGGCAGTTTTCACAGGGAAAACGACCGCTTTTCTCGGGTCGAGGAGCTGAAATTGGAATTCCGATCATTCCACACGCCAACACCACCAACAGCGTACTGCTGACGGAATGTCGTAACGCGGACGATCGAAGTCGATGTAGCAAAAACAATGCGGGGTCCATGCCTCGCGGCGTGCCAAAACATGGCTCGCTCCTCACAATCGCTACTCTACTCCAGTCATCGCGACGCGTAAATCCGCAACCGCATTCTCTTCGATGCGGTCCGCTGCCGCATCAACGGTTCAAGCCGGCGTCCCCTCCGCCACCACGGTCTCGGCATCTACGCTCGAGGGCGTTTCGGCCTCCTCGTTCGTCGCTGCTGACTCCGGTTCGCCCTTCTGGATGCGTTTGGCAAACCGTCGCAGCAAAACGTAGAACACGGGGGTGAGGAAAAGCCCACAGAGAGTCACTCCCAACATGCCGCTGAACACCGCGGTCCCCAGCACGCGCCGCATCTCGAATCCGGCTCCGGTGGCAACCAACAAGGGTACGACACCTAGAATGAAGGAGAACGCGGTCATCAAAATGGGACGCAGTCGCAATCGGCAGGCCGCGACCGCCGCATCAAAACGGTTTTTGCCGGCATCCTCTTCCGCCTTGGCGAATTCGACAATCAGAATCGCGTTCTTGCAAGCCAAACCGATCAAGACGATAAAGCCGATCTGTGTCAGCACGTTGTTGTCCATGTCGCGGAACCAGACGCCGACCAACGCGAACAACAAACACAGCGGAACGATCAAAATGATCGCCAGCGGCAAAAGCCAACTTTCGTATTGAGCCGCCAGGGCCAGAAAGACGAACAGCACGGCCAAGGGGAACAGAAAGACAATCGTGTTGCCGGCCTGCCTTTCCTGGAACGCGATCTCGGTCCATGCGTATCCGAATCCCGGTGGCAGATTCTGCTCGGCCAAGGATTCCATGGTCGCCAGCGACTGACCGGTGCTAAACCCCGGTGCCGTCGTGCCGTTCAGGTCGGCCGATGGGAACAGATTAAAACGAACCAATCGATCCGGCCCCGCCGTTTGCTTGACGTCGACCACCGAACCCAGTGAAACACTGGCGCCGCGGGCACTGCGCGTGCGGATCTTCACAATGTCGCTGGCTTCGTCACGAAATTCGGGTTCCGCCTGGGCCGTGACGCGATAGGTTCGCCCCAGAAAGTTAAAGTCGTTGACGTACATTGACCCCAGATAGATCTGCAGCGCGTCAAACACGTTGCTGACCGGCACGTCCAACATTTGAGCTTTTGTGCGGTCGACATCGGCATAGACCTGGGGCACATTCGTCCGCAAGTTGGTGAAGACCTGCATCACGCCGGGGTGTTCGTTCGCGGCGGCCAACATGGTCTCGGTGACTTGTCCCAACGTGTCCGGCCCCGCTCCACTGCGGTCTTGGACGTACATTTTAAATCCGCCACCGCGACCGATACCTCGAATCGGCGGCGGCGGGATGATCAGAATCTGAGCTTCGTTGATTTGTGACACGCCGCGTCGCATTTCGTCAACGATCGTCTGGACACTACGCCCCCGCTCGGCGCGTTCTTTCGCATCCTCCAGCGGCAAGAAGGTCACCGCGGCGTTGGGTTTGATCGTGAACGTCGCGCCGGAAAGCCCGGCGATGCCGACGGCGTGTTTGACGCCGTCGATCTCTTGGCCGATTTCCGCCACACGGCGGACGACGGCATCGGTACGGGACAGCGATGCACCGTCGGGCAAATTGATCGCGACGATGACGTAGCCTTGATCCTGGTCGGGGATGAACCCCGTCGGGACCAACCCGAAGCTCAGCCCCGTACAGACCAACAGCACGCCGTACAAGACCATCGCAAATCCGGTCTTTTTGACGATCCGCCCGATCACTCGACCGTAGACGTTGCCGGCAAAATCGAACGTTCGGTTGAACAGCCGGAAAAACCAGCCAAACAAGAAATCGATCACCCTGCCGATCCGATTTTTTGGTGCGTCCTTGGGCCGCAACAGGATCGCGCACAGCGCAGGGCTGAGCGTCAGGGAGACGAAGGTCGAAATCGCCGTCGAGATCGAAATCGTCAACGCAAATTGTTGGTAGAATTGGCCGCTGATCCCCGGCACGAACACGGTCGGGACGAACACGGCGATCAACACCAGCGTCGTGGCGATCAACGCCGATCCGACTTCGTCCATCGCTTTGTGCGTCGCTTCCCGCGCCGTCAACCCTTCGGCAATCAGCCGTTCGACGTTTTCGACGACCACGATCGCGTCGTCCACCACGATCCCGATGGCCAACACCAGTCCGAACAACGACAACGTGTTCAAAGTCACGCCGAGAAACTGCATGACGGCAAACGTGCCGATCAACGAGATCGGAATCGCGATCACGGGAATGATCGTCGGCCGCCAGCCGTGCAGGAATAAAAACACGGTCAGCACCACGAACAGCGTCGTGATGAACAGTGTTTGAAACACCTCACTGATCGATTCTTCGACGTAATCGGTCGGGTTATAGGCGATCTCGTAGCCCAGGCCTTCGGGAAAGTCCTCGCTCATCTCCGACATCACGCGTTTGACTTCGGCAGCGGTGTCCACGGCGTTGGTTCCCGGGCGTTGATAGATCAGCACGGCGACCGCGGGTTTGCCGTCCAAGTAGCTCTGACGCGAATAGTCCTGTGCGCCCAGTTCGATCCGGGCGACATCGCGCAGACGCGTCACCCGTCCGTCGCTGCCGCGTTTGACAATGATGTCGCCGAATTCGTCTTCGCGAATCAGTCGACCTTGCGTGGTGACGTTCAGTTGGAAATCCCCCGCGTCGTCGATCGGCGGTTGTCCGATGACGCCGGCGGCGACCTGCACATTCTGTCCGCGGATCGCCTGCACCACCTCGCCGGCGGTCAAGTCGACGTGGGTCATCTTTTCGATGTCCAGCCAAACACGCATCGCGTATTCGTTGCCACCGGCGATGCGGATTTCACCGACGCCGTCCAACCGCATCAGCGCATCGCGGACGCGCAAGAACGCGTAGTTGCTGATGTACAGCTGGTCGCGACTGTTGTCGGGCGAATTCAAGTGGACGACCATCAACATGTCTGGAATCTGCTTGGTCGTCGTGACGCCGATCTGACGCACTTGCTCGGGCAAACGCGACTCGGCAATCGCCACGCGGTTTTGCACCAACACTTGGGCGTCGTCCAAGTCGGTCCCCAACTTGAACGTCACGGTCAACTGCATCGTCCCGTCGGAGCTGGAGGACGATTCCATGTACAGCATGTCGTCCACGCCGTTCATTTCTTGTTCGATCGGCGTTGCAACGGTGTCCGCGATGACCTGCGGCGTTGCCCCCGGATAGGACGCCCGCACCAGCACGGTGGGCGGCGCAACGCTGGGGTACTGCGAGACCGGCAGCGAAAAATAGACGATTCCGCCGACCAGCACGATCAAGAAGGACAGGACCGCGGCAAAGATCGGACGTTCGATAAAGAAGTGGGGGAATTTCATGAGCGGCGTCCCTCCCTGGTGTCCTCAGTGGACTTGGGCTCGGTGGCCTTGTCGTCGGATGCGCCAACGCGAGCCTTGCGCCGTGTGGTCATCGTCAAGGGCGTCAGTTCCGGTACTGGATCCGGGGCCGGCGAAATCCACTCGCTTTCCGGCACCGGCTGGTAATCATCCGGCAATCCGTCCTCGACCACTTCGATCGTCCCTTCCACGGTTTGCACCGTCTGGTCCGGTCGAGATTGCAACAGGCCTTCGATGACCAACGTCTCGTCACCGGTCAGTCCCTCGCGGATCACGCGCAGTCCGTCAACAATCGGCCCGGGTTTGACCGCACGACGTTTGATCACACCGTCGACCACGATGTACACGTATTGGGACGATTGATCGGTGCCGATCGCCGAATCGGGGATCAGCACCGCTTCGGCCGCGGCGCTGCCGGGGATCCGGACGCGGGCGAACATTCCCGGCAACAACAATTGGTCTTCATTGGCGAACACGCACCGGGCTCGCATGCTGGCCGTGTCGATGTCAAAGCGATTGTCGACAAAGTCCATGTGGCCGCGATGCGGGAAACCGGCTTCGTCGACCAGCCCGATGAAGACCGGGTTTTTAGCGACCCGCGAACTCTCACGTTTTCCCGACTTGGCCAACCGCATGTATTTCAACACGTCCTGTTCGCTGGCGTCAAACACACAGTAGATCGGCTGCATCGACGTGATCGTGGTCAGCAACGACGACGTGCTGGTTCCGCCGGCGATCAAGTTGCCTTCGGTGACAACCTTGCGGCTGATCCGCCCGGTCACCGGCGCCCGGATGCGGGTGTACTGCAGATTCAGCTCCGCGGTTTCCACTCCCGCCTCGGCCAGTTCGATTTCCGCCCGCGCCGTCGCGATCGCCGCCTCGGCAGAACTGACCGACGCCTTGACCCCTTCGATGTCCGCTTTGGCTTTCAAGAACTCCGCCTCGCGCTCGTCCAGCTCTTCTTGCGACGTCGCACTCCGCTGGTTCAAGGCTTGGGCGCGCTTGTATCGCAAATCGGCGAGGTTCAGCTGGGCTTCTGATTGCAACAAACGCGCGGTGGCCTCGTCGCGCATCGCGGTGGCCTGTTTCAATTTCGATTGCGCTTGCTGCAGCGTCGCCTTGGCCGCATTCAGTTCCGCTTCAAAGGGCCGCGGATCGATGACGAACAACAGATCCCCTTCTTCGACGATCTGCCCTTCATCAAAGTGGACCGATTGCAGGTAGCCGCCGACTCGGGCGCGGACTTCCACCAGATCGACCGCTTCCAACCGCCCGGTGTATGCATCCCACTCGACAATCTGCTTGACGATCGGCTTGGCAACCGTGACCGATGGATCCGGCCGTTGCGGTGGCCCCGAGGGCGCGCGATTGCAACCGGCCCACAACAACATCAATGCGATCCCGGCGATCGAACCGAGTTTCGCGACAACATTCAACATCTTCTTCACACCGATTCCTCAGTAGGCTTCCCGCCCGATCGGATCTTTCCGGCCACGACGTGATCCAGCGAGATCATTCCCGGACCGGTCGCCGCCAATGACACATAAACCAACAAATACATCGCCGCCAATTCTTTGACTTTCCATGGATCCGCGCCGTGCACCACAAACAGTGCTACGATCATGGTGAACGCCAGCGGAAGCGTCGCCAAACGCGTTGCAAGACCAATGATCAGAAATAGCGAACAACCGACTTCGGCCCCGATCGCCATCACCAGACTCAACTTGCTGCCCAGCCCGATCGGATCCGGAAAGCTGTCGGCCATTTCCCCAAAACCATTCAACTTGGCCAGACCGTGGACCAGCATCAAACAACCGATGCCGACGCGAAGCACCAGCAACCCGATGGAAACGGACTTTTCGTTATTGATATTCAACATTGTCCTGTCATGGATTTCTTCGGTTTTGAATCGGAATACCGCAAATGCTCGAATCGGACGTTCATCCGCACCGTCTGACGCCGGGATCCAACCCGAGCTCATTCCCCAGGCACACTCAGACGCGTAGGTCCGAAGTCGGGCGATGGGGAAACTCCCCGTCGATCGCCCTCTCCGTGAAAGACACGTGGAACCATATCAACACGGCGAGCCGGTCGGATCGAACACCACCGAACGCTCGTGGCGGAGCGACAACGACGTAGATAACCCTGGCAGGAGCGAACGTCTTTCTAGAAAAATGGACTTTCGCAGAATAAAATTCAACCACAGAGTTTCATGGGAGGGGGCGCAATGATCCAGAGCGGTGGGTGGGCGAGCATCGGTAACCCAAGGGGACCCAGCGTTTTGTCCGCAGAAGTTTACCGGTTGCCCGTCGCTTGCGAAGCATTGACGGTTCGTGATTGCGGTTGGTTATTCCATGAACGGTCCTGACGACGCCACTACACTTGCCCTTGCGGAAGTGCTGGCCTTGTAGAAGCAGAATTCTGATCGTTGCCCTAAAAAATGGATCGGTAACCTACGCTATGAATTTGATAGAACAGTTCCTCGCCTCGGGGACCTACGCGGTCGCGGGGGCATCGACGCGCCGCGAGAAGTATGGCAATAAGGTTTTCCGAGCATTGTTGGCATCCGGTCGTCAGGCTTATCCGTTGAATCCGGCACAGGATGAAATCGAGGGGCATCGCGCGTTTGCCACGATCGCAGACCTGCCGGTGGTCCCCGACGCGTTGTCGATCATCACCCCGCCGCCCGTCACCCGCAGCGTGGTCGCCGACGCGATCGCCGCGGGTGTGAAACACATCTGGATGCAACCCGGTGCGGAAGACGAACAGGCCAGCGCGTCGGCTCGCCAGGCCGGCATCAACGTCATCGACGACGGCAGTTGCATTCTGGTGTTACTGGCTCGGACGTAGGCGTTGGCGAAACGCTAGTCGCTCAATTGATCCTGCGCGTCTTTCAGCTGCTCGATCAGACGCTCTTTGCGTGCATTCAACTGTTCGGGCGTCGGGCCGGAAGCGTCGGCCGATTCGTCCCGCTTTGCGGCTAATTCGCGATCGATCCAATCGATCGCTTGACGCAACTGTTCGACCGAAGCGGCTTCTTCGGCCTTGTCGAACGCGACATCCTCCGCTTTGGTCGACTTCGGCGGAGCCATTTTCAGGGCCGGTTGCGGGATGAACTGTTTGTCGTCGGGGATGGCGCGGGTGTTCATGAAGGTCGGGGAAACGATTTCGATGTCTGCGTCGTGCAACGCATCGAGCACGGATTCCGCCAGTCGCGAACGAGCGGAAATCAGGCTTTTGACATCCTCTAACAGACCCGCGACACGGTACGTGATCGAAAAATCCCCCAGTTGTCGCACGTGAACGAAACAATCTTTTAGCCCCGATCGGCTGGCCGCCTCACACATCACACGCGAGACATCTCGGTGAGCGATGTCGTACCCCAAGGAGACTTCGATCGTGAGGATCGTTCCCGATGAACGCACGACTTTCACCGGTTGCGTCACCATGAACAGGTTGGGCACCGTCACCAAGTCTCGCAATTCCGTCTGAATTTCGGTGTGCAACAATCCCATTTCGGTGATCCGTCCGGTCAACTCGGCGACGGTGATAAAATCCCCCGGCCGGGCACTTCGGACCGCCTTCATCATGATCCCGGCCATGATGTTGCCGATGAACGTGGTGGAGGAAAGTGCGATCGCCGCACTGAGCAAGATTCCGATCAAGCTGAGCAATTGGCCGCGGGTTTCATCACGGACCGGCAAAGCGAGAATGATCAATAGCAGGCCGGCGAACGTCAGCGACAGCATGATCAACTGGAACCGAAACTGCGCCTCCGGGTTGTCCTGCCAGCGCCGTTTAAGCACCCGATCGACCAGCAACAGCCCGGCCACGACGACCGCGACCGTCACCAGCAACGGCACGAAACCGGACATTTCCAGGACGTATCGCTGTAGGATTTCCATGATCGGCAATCTCGGATCAGCAATCTTGGTTGGACGGCAGGACCGGGCGCCGATCCCAGCCCAGCAAAGCTCGGCCGGCAATCGACGTCGCGGTTTCGCTACGCCTTCCGGACAAACTGGGACTTCAACGACATCGCACCGATGCCGTCAATCTTACAGTCGATGTCGTGGTCACCATCGACGATGCGGATGTTTTTGACCTTGGTCCCGACTTTCACGACCGTCGTCGCGCCCTTGACCTTCAGATCCTTGATCACCACCACCGTGTCACCCGATTCGAGCACGTTCCCATTGGCATCGCGCGTTGCCTGGTCGTCCACCACTTCGGGTTCCGTCGGCGACCACTCATGCCCACAGGAGGGGCAAACGAGCAGGATTCCATCTTCGTAGGTGTATTCCGAGTCGCACTCGGGGCAGTTGGGGAGTTCGCTCATCGGGGGGCGGGGCGTTGTTGGCGGGCGTGTTGTCAGGCAAAAGATTGTGTTCTGCGGACTAGGATTTGGGTAGAGCACGGACACCCGGTCGCGTCAAATCGTGGATCAACCCTCCTCGCGTCGTCGCTGACTCCTCCGCGACCCTCCCTCTGCGCATTGGTGTCTACACAACTTACCACGGCTCCCTTCCCGCCGGCTTTGTGGGAGAGAAAGGCTGAGGAAGAAGGGGCCGGCAGCCTGCTGAATGCGAGCGAGATGAGGCGCGGACGCCTTGGGGGGGGGGGCGGGCCCCCCATGCACTCTCCCCCAACAGATCGCGGACATCATTGGTCCGTGATCCACGTCTTAACTTGCCGCCTCCCCCTCACGTGCGAAAAATCTTCTTTACCCAGATGACCCGATCGTCGATAACAAAAACATTGGTTCTTCACCAGGAATCCTCACGTGAACGCCTCGTGCAATTTTCTCACCGTCGCAGCGATGTTGCTGCACTCGATTCTCGGGTGCAGTTTCCATCATGTGTGCGCCGGTGTGCCGCACGACCACGGACGATGGGAATCGGTGCGCGAGGCGGACGCCTGTGCCGGACATGGCTGCCATCAACACGATCATTCCCCCAAGGGGACGGAGACCGGCAAGGACGCTTCGCCCGCTGACGGATTCGGCACCGAGGTGTCTGTCGCAGTGTTCTGGTTAGCGGTCGATCAAAGCTGCTGCCCGAAAACGCCATGCCGACAGGGAGATTCGCCGTGTTGTTCGGTCGTTCAATGCAGTTACCTCGCGTCCAGCGGCATTCCATTTTCGCTGGACACGCTCCAGCTTCCCTGTGAATGGGTGCTCTCCGACCGATGGTTGATGGGGGCCTCACGCCACGGCTGGTCGAACCGTCCGCTCCGGTCCCACTGGTTTCCGGACGACTCCCAGTCCCGGTGCGCGCTGCACTGCTCTTGGCAAACTTGATCAGCCGGTCGACGTCTTTGCGTTCGATCCTGTTTGCCATCTCCGTCGCCGTCGATGTT
Source organism: Stieleria mannarensis (assembly GCF_014154935.1). Taxonomy (GTDB): domain Bacteria; phylum Planctomycetota; class Planctomycetia; order Pirellulales; family Pirellulaceae; genus Stieleria; species Stieleria mannarensis. Next base: position 294,804 of record NZ_JACEHH010000003.1, on the reverse strand, counting down.
GACAACGCGTCACGGTGATGCCCGCGTTGAATTTCAATTCAACGCGGACGAGTTCCCCTGTTCGGAAACCTCACCATGACCGGGTTAAACCTCTCGTCTGCGCGCGTCCGCACCGTGTTGACGACCCTAGTCGCCATCATCGTGACCATCGCGATCGGTGTTTGGGCGATCACCTCGCCGAAGCTGAAGATTGGTCAAAGCGACCACCAAGCCGTGGATGGTCACTCGGATCATCACGACCACGACGATGATCACGGGCACGATGATCACGGGCACGACGCCCATCAAGACCACGACGGACACTCCGACGTCGAATCGATCGAGTTGAGCACGCAAGCGCGCGCCAATCTGCGGCTGCGTACCTCGCCGATCGAGGTGAAACCGTACACCCAGTACATCGAAGTCCCCGGTGTGGTGACACAGTGGCCGGGGCGGACCCACATCGCGGTCACCTCGCCGCTGACGGGGGTCCTGAATTCGATTCTGGTTTCTCGAGGCGAGTTGGTCGAAAGCGGCGCGCCGTTGTTCACCTTGCGGCTGACCCATCAAGATTTGGTCAACACGCAAGAGACGTTTCTAACCAAGCTGGGGGAACTGGATGTAGAGCAGCGCGAGATCGATCGATTGTCGTCGATTGCGACATCCGGTGCCATCGCCGGCAAAACGTTGCTGGCACGTCAGTACGAACGCGACAAGTTGATGGCCGGTGTGCGAGCGGCTCGGCAGGCGATGTTGTTGCACGGATTGACGGAAAACCAAATCAAGGAAATCGAACGCACCCGGGTCTTGATTCGAGAGATCACGGTTTACGCGCCGTTGATCCACGAAGACGACTCGTTGCACCACGAATCGCTCGGTCACGCCAACGACCGGCTGTCGGATTCATCGCCACAGCGATACGCCTCGCTGCTGCAGCCTCCGGCGATGACGGAGGAACATCGACATGTGGATGCCGAGTTCCTGGTCACTGAATTGCTCGCACGACGTGGTGAGTCGGTCACCGCGGGCGACGAACTGGCTCAGCTATCGGACTTCAGCCAAGTATTGATCGAAGGCCAAGCCTTTCAACGCGACGGGAAAGCGTTGCGCGAAGCGGCCGATCACGGCGCGAACGTCCAAGCGGTGCTTGAATCGTCCGGCGAAGGTCCAGAACTGATCGACGGACTCAAGGTGATTTACATCGGAACCGAAGTGGATCGCCGATCGCGCGCCCTGCCGTTCTACGTTTCGCTGACCAACAAGGTCGAACGGACCGAGCAGCATGGCGAAAAACGCTATATCAGCTGGCGCTACAAACTTGGCCAACGGCTGACCGTGCGGCTGCCTGTTGCTCAGATCGACGACGCGATCGTTGTCCCCAAAGACGCGGTGGCCGAGGAAGGCGCGGAGCGTTATCTGTTCGTCGAAAACGGCGATCACTTTGACCGCGTTCCCGTTTCTGTCCTCGCCCGCGATTTGCTGCACGTGGCGATTGCCAACGACGGTCAGGTCTGGCCCGGGCAAACGATTGTCGTGGGCGGCGCCCACCAATTGCAGATGGCGATGAAGAACCGGTCGGGCGGAGCGATCGATCCGCACGCCGGGCACAATCACTGATGGCCCACGTCCCCGCCCCGCAACGCACGCTTTCAATCATCCAACGGCCACTCCGCGCTCGGCGCCCATGTTAGACAAAATCATTTCACTCTCACTTGGCAATCGACTGATCGTCCTGGCCGCCGCGGTCATCCTGCTGACCGTCGGCGGCTATCAAACGACGCGTTTGCCGATCGACGTCTTTCCGAACCTGAATCGACCCCGCGTCGTCGTCATCACCGAAGCACCGGGCATGGCGCCCGAGGAGGTCGAAGCGCTGATCACATTCCCGCTGGAAACCGCCTTCAACGGTGCCAGTGGTGTCGAAGCGGTGCGCAGCAGCAGCGGCATCGGGCTGTCAGTCATCTACGTTGAATTCGGTTGGGGCACGGACATCTATAACGATCGCCAGGTCGTCACCGAACGGCTGCAATTGGCCACCGAGCAGCTGCCCGAGGGCGTCAAGCCGACGCTGGCACCGATTTCATCCATTATGGGCCAAATCCTGATGTATGGGATGTGGAGCGAAGGAGGGAAAACGCCGCCGATGCAGGTCCGGACCTTGGCCGATTGGGTCGTCCGTCAACGCCTGTTGACCATCCCCGGGGTCTCGCAGGTGTTCACGATGGGCGGCGGGCGCATGCAATATCAAGTGCTGGTGGATCCCGACAAATTGCGTTCGTTCGATCTGACGATGCACGACGTTCATACCGCGGTGGCCGAAGCGAACCTGAACGCCACCGGCGGCTACTTGGACCAGCGCGGCCCCAATGAGTTGCTCGTCCGCGGTCTGGGCCGGATCACCAGCCTGAGCGAATTAAACGAGATTGCAATCACATTGCGTTCCGGGCGTCCGATCACGCTCGGAGATGTCGCACGGGTTGTCCAGGGCGTCCAGGAGATGCGCGGCGACTCATCCGCCTACGTCCGCGAACCCGATGGCAACGTCGCCGGCGGCCCCGCGGTGGTGCTGACCGTCAACAAACAACCGGGCAGCGATACACGAACCGTTGATCGTGCGATAGAGCAAGCCTTGCACGATTTAAGTACGGCACTGCCCAACGATATCCGCATCGCAAACGTCTATTCCCAGCGATCCTTCATCGACCGTGCGATTGAGAACGTTGTGGAAGCGTTGGCCGACGGCGGGGTTTTGGTGTTGGTGATTCTGTTCCTGTTTTTGCTGAATTTCCGCACCACCTTCATCACATTGACCGCGATCCCGCTTTCGATCATCGTCACCGCGTGCGTGTTCGCCGCATTCGGGCTGTCGATCAACACGATGACGCTGGGCGGTCTGGCGGTCGCCATCGGTGAACTGGTCGATGATGCGATCGTTGATGTGGAGAACATCTTTCGGCGATTGAAGGAGAATCGAGCGAGCGTTAATCCGCGGCCGGTGCTGAAAGTGGTATACGACGCCAGCATCGAAATCCGCAGCAGTGTCGTTTACGGCACCGCGATCGTCGTGCTGGTGTTTCTTCCGCTGTTCGCACTGGAAGGGATGGAAGGCAAATTGTTTGTCCCCTTGGCAGCCGGCTACGTCGTCTCCTTGGTCGTCTCCTTGGCCGTTTCGCTGACGGTGACACCGGTGCTGGCGTCGTTGCTGCTGACCGGACGAAAGATCTGGCGGTTTGTCTTGCCGGTGTTGTCGCTGGGGATCTCCGCATTGGCCGTCTACTGGGTGATCCCTCGTGTGGCAGAGCTGATCGGCTGGTCCGGCGGTATGCCGGGTGATCCGATCTGGTGGGCGATCGGATTCACGCCAATCCTTTGGATCCTGATTTGCGGCCTCGAAACAGCTCTCGGCGATGAAGCGGCAACCGAAGGTCGCGTGCTGGAGGGTTTCAAGGGGATTGCCGGATTGATGATCGATCTCAGCACACGCATGCCCGGTCCCGTGTTGGGCATCGCTGCGGTGTTGGTGGCGTTTGCGATGTTTGCCGTGTCGAAGTTGGAGCGAGATTTTTTGCCGCCATTCAACGAAGGTTCCGTGCAAGTTAACGCTCTCCTTGCTCCCGGGACTTCGTTGTCGACCAGCAACAAGATCGGTCAATCCGTCCAACAACGACTGATGGAGGTCGAGGACGTCACGTCCATCGCCCGGCGAACGGGGCGGGCGGAGTTGGACGAACATGCCGAAGGTGTCAACGTCTCGGAACTGTATTTAGAACTCGCCGAGGATGCCGATCGGGAAGAAACGATCGACGAAATCCGGCACGCGATGGACGAGATTCCCGGTGTCGTCGCCAGCACCGAACAACCGCTCGCCCATTTGATCAGCCACATGATCTCCGGGGTGAAGGCCCAAATCGGGATCAAACTCTACGGCGATGACCTGGACGTGCTTCGCAACAAGGCGGAGGAGATGAAACGTCGGATCGCGAACATCGAGGGTTTGACTGATATTTTGATCGAACAACAGACCAACATTCCTCAATTGCGGATCGAACTCGATCGGAACGCGCTCACCCAAAACGGACTGCGACCGGCACACGTGATGGAGATGGTTCAAACCGCCATGAACGGAGAAGTCGTCAGTCAAGTGTTGCTGGGGCAACGCACCTTTGACCTGTTGGTGCGTTTGGACGAACCGTTCCGCGAAGACGTCTCCAAACTACGACGGCTGGTCATTCCCCTCTCCGACGGCGGCGTCGTTCCTTTGGAGGCGGTCGCGCGGATTTACGAAAGCAGCGGACCGAACATGATCAAGCGTGAACAGGTTCGCCGCCGGATCGTCCTGCAGGCCAACGTGTCCCAGCGGGGAGTCGTCGACGTGGTCAACGAAATCAAAACCAGGTTGGCCGAAATGGAACTGGAACCGGGCTACTTCATCGAGTACGGCGGGCAATTCGAAAGCCAACAGTCGGCATCGCGACGACTGGCCGTCTTGTCGGTCGTGGCGCTGATCGGGATGTTTTTGGTGCTGTACACGCTGTTCGGCAATGTGAATTTCTCGCTGCAGGTCTTGGTCGCGCTGCCGACCGCGTTCATCGGTGCCGTCGCCGCATTGGTGATCACCGACCAAAACCTCACCGTCGCCGCGATGGTCGGCTTCATCTCCTTGTGTGGCATCGCCAGCCGCAATGGAATTCTGTTGCTGAACCACTATCTGCATCTGGTCCAGCACGAAGGCGAATCGTGGACGCGTCAGATGGTCAAACGGGCCGGACAAGAACGCATGGCACCGGTGTTGATGACCGCGCTGACCAGTGGCATCGGATTGCTGCCCTTGGCTTTGGCCGCGGGCGAACCGGGCAAAGAAATTCTGTACCCGATCGCGACGGTCATTGTCGGCGGTCTGATCACCAGCACGTTGGCCGAATTCTTTGTCCGCCCCGCGCTGTTTTGGTCGGCCGGTCGCCGTGCCGGCAACCAGATTCTCGATGACGGGTCGCGACAGGACCTGGTCGATTCCCATTCATCTTCCCCTTTTGAACGAGATTGAAATGAAGTTCACCTTCCGTTTTATGTCATTGCTCGGTTTGGTCGTCGTGTTGACTGGATGCGGAGGCACGAGCGATCCGCCCTCTGACAGCGGCGATGCGACGGCCCAAAGCGGCAGCAGCGATCACACGACAAGCCACGATGATCATGGGCATCCCGAACACGGTCCCCACGGTGGCGACTTGGTGGAACTTGGCAATGAGGCCTACCATGCCGAACTGGTGCACGGTGATGACGGCATCTTGATGTATGTGTTGGACGGATCGGCCAGCAAACAGGTCCCGATCGCGGCGGAAAAATTGATGCTCAGCTTAAAGCATGACGGCCAGGTCGCTTCGTTTCTCTTGGCGGCCGATCCCGACTCCGACGACCCGCTGGGAGAATCCTCGCGGTTCAAATCCGCCGACGAAAAACTGCACGACTGGCTCGATGCCGGAGCCGAAGGCGCCGTCGTGATCGAAATCGATGGCAAGTCCTACACGGGAAACGTGGCGCATGATCACGACCATTCTGGGCATGATCACAGTGGACATGATCACGCCGACCCTGGGCATTCGTGACTCTACGAATCGGCCAGCAATTTGCGATCTGGCTGACGGATTGTCGCGTGATCCCGCCCCGTGTTGACAGAGGGGCATCTTGTTCTATCCTAGCCGTCGTTCGAGATGACTCGCCCGGATGCTTCCGGGCGAGTGAACAGGGAACTCCGGTGAAATTCCGGGACGGTCCGGCCGCTGTGAGCCACCCGCGATCCTAGCGAATCGCATCCGTTGCTTCATTCTAAACAAGAGCCATTGTTCGCGAGGCCCGCGAATGAGAAGGCTGTGAGCAAACGGAAACGGTGGTAAGTCAGAAGACCTATCTCGACAAGACGTTTTGGTGCCTTCCTGGATTGAGGCAAACGTTGCAATGCGTGAAGCAAATCGCGTATTGGATTGACAGTTCCCTGCTATCCGCCGTAGTGACGAATCCTCGCGCTCGCGCCCCCAGACGCCCTCGTTTCCTTCATCGATGAAGGAAAAGTGGTGAAGGTCCGCGCCGGCAACCTGGCATCTCAGCTCGGCAATGGACTAACCATGAAGTTTTCTCAAACCTTTCGTCCCAGCGGTGCCCTCGGCGGTATCGTGCTGTTGCTGTTCGCTTCCCCGTTGTCCGCCGAGATCTACTCGGGGCCGAGAGAGACCAATCACGCCATTGATGGCGCGGTTGCCGCCGATGACCAACGAATCGTCGAGTGGGCCGACGTGATCGATTCGACGCGGACAATGTTCGGCCCGCGGGGAAGTTCGTCGATCGACCAGAACGGTGGCTTCAACAGTCTGGGAGATTTGGATACCGCAGAAATCGCCGACGGCGACTTGCCGGGCTTTCTGACCGTCCAATTCCCCACCGGAATCGGCAATGGAGCCGGACACGATTTTGCGGTTTTCGAAAATGGATTCACCTTCGGCACCAACGCTGATGGCACACCGGGTTTGTTTGCCGAATTCGCCTATGTCGACGTCTCGACCAACGGCAGCGATTTCGCCCGTTTCCCCAGCATCAGCTTGAACACCGGAGCCTTGTCGGGAGGATTCGGAAGCAATTTCTCGCCCTTTGACGTCACCAATGTCTACAACCTGGCAGGCAAACACGCCGCCGGTTTCGGAACGCCGTTCGACCTGGATGATTTGCAAGGTAACGCATTGGTGGCCGCGGGTTTGTTGGATCTGGACAACATTCAGTACGTGCGTCTGGTCGACATCCCCGGCGACGGGTCGTCTCTGGACAGCCAAGGCAACCCGATCGTCGACAACTGGCTGACCAGCGGATCAGGCGGATTCGATTTTCGCCTCGGCGAGGGGTTGGGCGTTGGCGTGATGAACATCTCCGCGGTCCCCGAACCTGGCTCGTTCGCGCTGCTGGGATTGATCGCGACGATCGGATCGCTACGCCGCAAACGTGTCGGCCGATCTCTAAAACCAACGGTGCAATGCCAGCCCGCCGCGTGAGCGAGGGGCTCCCCGTGAGCGAGGGACGCCGCGTCAGCGAGGGACGCCGCGTGGCCCCTTGCTGACGCGTGCGGGCTGGCATCAGTAAACCATTGACGACATCCGCTTCGATCTCACGCCAGGATTTCGCCGATGACGTGGCCTTCGACGTTTGTCAGTCGACGTTCGATGCCGTTGTGCTGGAACGTTAAACGCTCGTGATCCAGGCCCAACAGATGCAGGATGGTGGCATTGAAGTCGTACAGCGGATGAACGTCACCGACGGCCTTTTGTCCCAGGTCGTCGGTCACGCCGTGGCTGATCCCCGGCTTGATCCCCGCCCCGGTCATCCAGCACGTGAATCCATCGGGGTTGTGATCGCGGCCCTTGGATCCTTTCTGGAAAAATGGCATCCGCCCAAATTCGGTGCACCAGATCACCAGCGTGTCTTCCAGCAAACCCCGCGCCTTCATGTCCTTGATCATCGCGGCGACGGGTTGATCCAGGATGGCGGCGTGCTTGTCATATTGCTCCTTTAACTTGTTGTGTCCGTCCCAGTTGAGTTCTCCGCCGCTGGCATACGCACCGTTGAACAGCTGCACAAACCGGACGCCGCTTTCGATCAACCGGCGGGTGAGAATGCAGTTGCGCGCGAACGCCGCGCGGACCGGATTGGATTCATCATCGGCCCCATAGCTCTTTAACAAATACTCCGGTTCGGAACTCAAGTCGGTGATCTCCGGAACACTCAATTGCATTCGGGCGGCAAGTTCATAGCTGGCGATCCGCGCGGCCAACTTGTTGTCGCCGGGATGTTGCTGCAAATGGCGTTGATTCATCTGCTGCAGCAAGGAACGTGCCGCGCGATCGGCTCCGGCGGACACCATCGGCGCCTTCAGATGTCGGATCGGTTCCTTGGAACTGAGTGGTGTGCCCTGAAACGCGGCGGGTAAGAATCCCGGCCCCCAATTGTTGGACCCGTTTTGTGGGACGCCGCGCGGATCGGGGATGGCGACATAGGCGGGCAAATCTTGATTTTCGCTGCCCAGGGCATAGCTGGCCCAAGATCCCAAACTGGGGAAGCCGTCCAGCGGCGTCCCGGTCGAAAGAAAATTTTCCGCCGGACCGTGCGTGTTGCTTTTGCTGGTCAGCGAGTGGATGAACGCGATGTCGTCGGTCAGTTCCGCCAGATGCGGGATCATGTCGCTGACCCACTTTCCCGTCTGGCCACGTTGCCGAAACCTGTATTGTGGTCGCGCCAGATTTCCCGCGGGGCCTTGAAAGGTAACCGCCGGGCCGTCGGGAAGAGGTTGGCCATCGAACTTGATCAGTTCCGGCTTGTAGTCCCAAGTTTCAAGCTGGCTGACCGCTCCGGCGCAGAAAATCACGACGACGCGTTTCGCATTTCCGGGAAAGTGACTTTCGCGGGGCGCGAAGGGACGCGCCGGATCGATCCTCGGACGCGCCGCCAGCAGGTGATCTCCGGACAATAAATCCAACAGTGCGATCGAACCGAGCGCCCCGGCCGATCCGCCCAGAAAGTTGCGTCGGTTTAGGAATCGATGTCCGTTGGGGGAGAGTGAATTCATTTCGCAAGGATTGGAAGCGGATCAGGAATGAAAGGTCCGAGCAGCAGTCGAAAGGGATTAGCAACCGTTGGTGTCTAGCCTTCAGGCGATTTCCCGTCGCTGCGAAGCAGCGACCCTGGGTGGCTAAAGTCTGGACACCAACACGTATGCTCGTGTTATGCGAATCAGGGGTAAAACAAAAACTCATTGCTGTTGAACATCGCTCGACAAAGGGTTTCTAATCCATACTCGCGGACGATAGGAATCGTCTGGCCCAACTCCACCGGCTCGGGATCTCGATTGAAGACGACTTGATAGGCGCGGCGGATCTGGTCGCCGAGTTCGTTCCCCGCTTCGGCCGTCACGCGTTCGGCCAGTGCCGCCGCGGCCTCGATCGTGAACCGACTGTTCAACAGATTCAATGCTTGGATCGGCGTGGTCGATTCGATTCGGCGGGCGGTGCTTTGGCCCGCGTCGGGGCAGTCGAACGCCCCGAACACCGCATCACGTTCCCGTCGAACCTTGTGTGCGTAGATCATCCGCCGCAGTCCGTCCTCCCGAAACGACTCGACCGGCGTGAATCCGGACAATCCGCCACGTTTGTTGAACAGATTGAATCCGCGACCGCCCATTGTCAGGTTCAATTGACCGCTGGCGGCAAGCATCGCATCGCGAATGGCTTCGGCGTCCAAGCGTCGCGATGGATAACGCCACAGCAAACGAACATCGGCGTCCAGCGCCGCCGCTTGCGGATCAAATTGGTTGGATTGGCGGTAGGTCGACGACAAAACAATCATCCGGTGCATGTGTTTGACCGACCAGCCCGATCGAATGAACTCCTGCGCCAGCCAGTCCAACAATCTGGGGTGCGTCGGGGCAGTCCCGTTGCGGCCGAAATCATTCGGCGTGTCGACAAGTCCGGTCCCGAAGTGCCCTTGCCAGATCCGGTTGACCATCACGCGAGCGGTCAGCGGGTTCTGGGGGGCGGCGATCCAATCGGCCAGGGATCGACGTCGCTCTTGTTCGGCAGAATCGATCGGCAAGGCCAACTGTCCGATCGCGCTCAGCACGGCCGGCGCAACCGCTTCCCGAGGCTGTTCGGGATCGCCGCGGTGAAGTCGGTGAATCTCATCAGGTTGACGAAACGTTCCCGCAAACGCGAGCTGGCCACGCTCAGCACTCTTGATTCTTTGTTCCATCGATCGCTTTTCAGCGAGCAATCGGTTGGCCAGTCGCGTTTCATCGTCGTTCAATCCGACCGTTGAAAACGGGGAAGGCGTTTGATCCGCGGAATAGGGACGTCGATCGCTGGAATCGGCCACCAATTGCCAGTCTTCCTCGATCGCTGTTTCAATTCGATACTCGGTCGCCAAACGGTCCTGAAACTTCCCGGTCCGATCGCGGCCCCACACCACGCGCACGATCTCCTGCTCGGCAGGAAAATCAAGTTGTACCCAGCCGCCACCGGACTGACCGGACATCCAACTGCGGGAATTGCCATACCGACCGTCATGAATAAACCCTGGTTCGTGGCGGTCGGCGACCACCGTATCGCTGGATGTGGTGACCGTCGTTCCGGCGGTTGCCAGCGCGATGTTCTGACCGGCACGATCGAACACTTCCAATTCGTCGATGCACGGTTCAAGACTGTTCGTTGCAAGTACCGTCAACCGCAATCGTTTCGCCCGAACCGCCGCAAACCGGTCGATGTTCACCGCAGCGTTCACGCCGGAACGCTGTGGCGGGACGTGTTTCAGCGTCCGCAGTTGATCGATCGACGGACCGGCTTCCAAAGTGTATGCCGTGGCAAGTCGGTCGGTGAATTTTCCCGTTCGATCGCGGCCCCAGGCGATTTTCGAGATCCGAGTGGAATCCGGCAATTCAAACATCACCCATCCGGTGCCCTTGGAGTCGGACATCCAGCTTCGCGAGTTTCCGAATTGGCCATCGTTGATGTGTTCCAATTTGTGATTGGACGACGTCCGGCTGCCCGACGCGGTGACCTTGGTGCCGTGGGATGCCAGGGCGACGTTGCGCGGATTGGCATCGTCGGTATAGATTTGAAACTCATCCAGACAGGGCTCGATCAAACCGAGACCGGGGTGCAAATTGGCGTCATGTATCGTAAAACGCACGAACCGTGCATCCAGCGGTTCGAACTGCTCGATATTCTCACGCGCATTGCTGGTATACGGCTTCAGATCCTGATCGAAGCGTGGTCTGGCCGGTGGCACCAACTGGGCCAATCGACCGTCGATGTCAGCCACGCGTTTGCGAAACGCATCCGCCTGTCGCTCCAGCGCCTCGCTGTGTGGTGTGCGCAACTTTCGATCGCCATATTCCACACCGGCGACAAACGCCTGCATGCTGTAATAATCCTTTGCGCTGATCGGATCGAATTTGTGGTCGTGACAACGGGCGCAACCGACACTCAACCCCAGAAAGGTCTGCGACACGTTGTTCACGATTTCATCCAACGCGTCTTGACGAGCCAACCGCATCGACGGTGCGTCCTTGCCGATCTGTCCCGGCAACAACACGGACGCGGTCACCAGAAACCCCGTCGCGGCGTCGGCCCCCAATGCGTCACCGGCGATCTGTTCTTTGATGAATCGATCGTAGGGCGTGTCCGCGTTCATCGCGGCGATCACGTAATCGCGGTAGGGCCACGCATGGGGACGCTCGGTGTTGACTTCAAATCCGTGGGTGTCTGCATAACGCACGACGTCCAACCAATGCTGGGCCCAACGTTCGCCGTAACGAGGCGACTGGAGCAACCGGTTCACCGCGCCGGCGTAGGCTGCTTCGCCACGTCTGGCCTGCTCGATGAACTCGCTCACTTCCCGCGGTGTCGGTGGCAGCCCGGTCAAGTCAATACTGACGCGTCGCAACCAACTCACTGCATCCGATTCAGACGCTGGCGACAACCCGTCCCGATCCAATCGTGAGAGCACGAAACGATCGATCGGATTGCGAGGCCAATCGCGACGCTGGACTTCGGGAGCCGATGGAGACGTCATCGGCTTGAACGACCAGTGATCCAGCCGATCTTCTAATTCGGCAAGATCCACCCCATCGGGCCACACGGCGCCGGAATCGATCCACTCGGTCAACACCCGAATCTCGGCCGTCGACAACGGATCCCCCTCCGGCGGCATCCGCGAATCTTCGTCGTCACTGGTGACCAGTTCGATGACCGGGCTCTCGTCGGCTCGACCGGCCACCAGGCTCGGCCCCCATCCGTCGCCTCCCTTGAAGGCCTCGGATTTGATGTCCAGCCGCAAGCCGCTTTTCTGGCTCTCCGGCCCGTGACAGGAGACGCAATGTTTCTGAAAGATTGGTTGCACGTCGCGGACGAAATTGATTTCCGCGGCTTGAATTCCAGCCGAAAACACGACCGCAAACAAAAGCGGCCCCCAAACGGCGTACCCAAAATTTCGGTGCATCGGTTTCCTGCCCACCCGGTGATGTGATTAACGAAGCACCATTCTAGCCGCTGCGGAGCCGTGCGCGCGTGATGGTGCGCCATACGATTCGATCGGCACCTTCAAAATTCGCCGTGGCGCCCGTTTGGCCGATGTTCCCCATTGGAAACAGTGAGCCGGACAGCGGCTTCGTCTTTTCTCAGTTCAGCGCACGCGCGGAGGTGTATCGTGATCGGAAAGCAAACGGCTTTGTTCCTGGGGGTGGGATTGGCAGGCTTGATGATGTGTTCGTCCAGCCAGGTGCTTGCCCAATGCAGCGGGGGCAGGGGAGGCGGAATGCCGACCGGCAGCGGGACGCCGCTGATTCAGACGAATCCTTACGCGTCCAACACGTTGGCATCGGTCTATCCCCAATCGATGGTCTTGACGGCCCAGCAGTACGCCGCGGGCGTCCAAAACCAGATCCAAGCGTTGGCGTACCAAAACGCGCTGCGTCAGCGTCTGGCGCGCACCGAATACGAACAACGCATCCTGCCGATGCGGATGGCGCGGGCCGAAGCCAAACGGGCGGCGCGGGCTGCACGAATCGCCGTGCTGGTAGAAAAACAGAATCGCCAGTCCGGCGAGGACTCCGGCGACCGCTACGCGTTTGTCTCGACCAAGGCCCCTTAGTCGCGTCGTCGTATCGCCAGGGCAGCGCCGCGATGACCGCCAAACGTAGCTCCCTTCGCCAGAAGATGGTCTCCCTTGGATTCCACCCTTTGACAAGTGGTGCGCGTCGTTGTGGTGTTGCCCGCCGAATCGCTCGATCGCATCAGACCATTGAAGGCCCGTCATCGGAGCATTTCGCTCAGCCGCCCGGCGCGGCCCCACTTGCTTCTCTCACGCACAGACCGCTCGATGCAAAACTCTTCTCATTCCACGGTCATGACGCCGATGCTGCCGCCCGTCGTTCTCCCCGCTCGGCGGCCGCAGCGGATCAACCCGCCGCCCCAGAGTCGCTGGCGCGGCGAACGGTCTCGTGAGGCCGATGCGTCCGGGGCGCCGCTGAATCCACCACCGCCCGCCGCACCGTCGGCCGAGGGCGTGGATTCATTCGAGGGTCGGTTTCACTACCGAACACTCCAACGTAAGCTTGAAGAGATGCCGGCGTGGCTGTTCAGTTTGATCGTCCACCTGTTGATGCTCCTGCTGTTGGCGTTCATCAGCACCTCGTCCGGCCAGATCGGCAACCTGGTGCTGACCATCACTCAAGGGCCCGACGCGACGACGCAAGAGTTCGTCGAGTTTTCGATCGAACCGATCCAGCTGGAAGATTTGACGACCGAAACCCTGTCTGAGAGGGAATTGGACATTGATCCGTTTGACGAGGTCGCGTCGATCGAATTGGCCTCACTCGCTCCGGCGCTGAAGACCGATGACTTGGCCGCGCAACCGTCGATCGTCAAATTGCCATCGTCCCCGACAAACATGTTCGGCGGCCGCAGCGGGGCGATGAAACAGGAGTTGCTTCGAAAGGCAGGCGGGACCCAAGCGACCGAAGATGCCGTCGCATTGGGGCTGCAATGGCTGAAACGTCAGCAGCTCGATGACGGCAGCTGGAGTCTGCGCGGGCCGTATTCCGACGGCGCCCGATCGGAGAACAAGGTCAGCGCGACCGCGATGGCCATGATCGCACTGATGGGCGCCGGCAGCACTCACGAGAAAGGTCCCTACCGAAAAGAACTGTTGCGCGCCGTCCGTTGGCTGGTCAAACAACAAGACCGCCAAGGATTGATGGCAGGCCGATCGGCGCCGCATGAAAAAATGTACGCGCAAGCGCAAGCGATGATCGCGCTGTGCGAACTGTATGCGATGAGCCGCAACACCTGGCTGCTGACCTATGCCCAACGCTCCTGTGATTTCGCAGTCCGCGCCCAGGCGTCGCAAGGCGGTTGGCGGTATCAGCCACGGTACGATAGTGACACCTCGGTCACCGGCTGGTTCGTGATGGGCCTGAAAAGTGGTGAAGCGGCCGGATTGGATGTCGATCCATCGATCTGGCCGAACGTCGGCCGCTACCTCGATTCGGTCAGCGCCGGTGGACCAAACGATTACTACGCCGTGGGTTACTCGTACATGGCCGGCGATGTGGCGTCACCCTCGATGACGGCCGAAGCCTTGCTGTGTCGTCAATACATGGGATGGCATCGTAATGTGCCCGGCATGACGCAAGGTCTGGGGGCATTGGTCAGCAACCATCCGATCAGCTTTCACGAACCCGACGTCTATTATTGGTATTACGCCACCCAAGCCCTCCACCACTACGGCGGACCACTTTGGACCGAGTGGAACGACAAACTGAAAACCGAATTGCCGGCCCACCAAGTGTTGCGTGGTCGCGAGCGTGGCAGCTGGTCCCCGCAAAACGACGCCTGGGGCCGCCATGCCGGCAGGCTCTACACCACCTGCTTTTCCCTGTACTGCCTGGAAGTCTACTACCGACACATGCCGCTGTACGACCCCGACTCGGACGTTGCAGACCTTTGATCCGGCCGGCGCCACCGTTCCGTCGCTCCGGACAGCAGGACGAGCGGTCTTTCACGTTCAAAAAATCTCGCGATTTTCTTTCCTTTTGCCCCAAAAACGTGACAACGTTGAAAATCGATGTCCCTTTCAACGTTGAAACTGCGCATTGCTCTCCGGCAAGGGCAAAACCATGCGTTCCGTTGCCACCAACGGTCCCTTTTGCCCCTCGACAGCGTCGCCGATTCGAACCAGTGCAACGAATGTTCGTTTCCCTGATCAATCGTCGCCGGTAAAAATCAACTGAAAACACTTATCCAACGACCTCGCGTTTTTCTCCTCCCAATCCAACACCATGGTCGCCACCGAATCTTCCCTCTCCTCTCGGTCCTCCCACTCGCCGTCGCAGATCGACGTCGACGGTGACACCGAATTTCTGAATCTGCTCGCCCACGCCCGCAGCGGCAACCGCGACGCGCTCGGGCAATTGTTGCAGTGGTACAGCAACTACCTGACGATCTTGGCCAGCACCCAACTCGACCGGCGGCTGCGCCGTCGCTTGAACCCCTCGGACATCGTTCAAGAAGCGATGTTGGCCGCCCACCAGGACTTTGCATGCTTTCGTGGAACCAGCCAGGGAGAGTTGCTGTGTTGGTTGAGAACGATTTTGATCCACACCTTGCATCGCAGTTTCAAAAAGCACGTCAAGGTGGAAAAGCGAGACATCCGCCGCGAAGTCTCATTGGAATCCGTCAGCCAACGGATGGACAATTCCGCCTGCAACTTGGCGGGGCTGTTGCCGGGTCGAGATCCCTCGCCCAGCGCTCCGCTTCAAGAACGCGAGAGTGCCGTGTTGTTGGCCGACCAGCTCAGCAAACTCCGCCCCCATTACCGCGAAGTCATCGTGTTGCGTGTGCTGCAAGGGCTTTCCTTTGACGAGATCGCCCAACGAATGGACCGCAATTGTGGGGCGGTCCGCATGCTTTGGCTGCGGGCACTGGAGAGCTTTAAAACAGCGGTTTCGGCAGACTGATGGTGGCGCTCAATCAATCCCAGTTGGATGACAGTCGGTCGCCGACCGAGGGGCTGGACGGTCTGAACGAAGACCAGCAAACACGTTTGACCGAGTTGCTCGATCAGTATTTGATCGCACTTGAACACGGACAACGGTTGAACGTCGACCAAGTGTCCCGCGAGAACCCGGACCTTGCGGAAGTCTTTGCAACCTACTTGGAAAAGCTGGACGCGTTGTACGGCGTCGTGCCCGGGTTTCATGCCCCCAACGAAACGCCTTCGCCGGAACACACGGACAAAATGACGCTCGGTGATTTTGCGATTCTTCGTGAAATCGGTCGCGGCGGAATGGGGATCGTCTACGAAGCCAGCCAGCAATCACTCGATCGCCGCGTCGCGATCAAACTGCTTCCGCTCGCGTCCTTGCTCGATTCACGTCAGATCGCTCGCTTCAAAAACGAAGCTCACGCCGCGGGCTTGCTTCAACACCCCCACATTGTGCCGATCTATAGCGTCGGCAGCGAGCGTGGTGTGCATTATTACGCGATGCAGTTTATCGACGGCGAATCGATCGATGATCTGGTGTCGCGTGGCCGCACGGGATCGTCGGAGGGATTGCAGCTTGGAACCAACCAGATCATTCGCTGGGCGATCGACATTGCCGGCGCGTTGCAGGTCGCTCATGAGAACGGCGTGATCCATCGGGACGTCAAACCGTCTAATTTGATGCTGGACCACACGGGAAAAATCTGGATCACCGACTTCGGTCTCGCCCGCCGCCAAAACGACGTCACGTTGACGCGTTCGGGCGACGTCATCGGCACGATGCGGTACATGAGCCCCGAACAGGCGCGCGGCGAGACCGCGATGATCGACGGACGGGCCGACATCTACTCGCTCGCAGTGACGCTGTACGAAATGCTGACGCTGCGTCCGGCCCATAACGGCAACGACGCGCCGACGATCTTGAAACAGATCGACCAACAAGACGTCGCGCCGCTACGCAGTCTTCGCCCCGATCTGCCCCGCGACTTGGAAACCGTGATCGCCAAAGCGATGTCGAAACGTCGTGAAGGCCGATACGACACCGCCGCGGACTTCGCCGCCGATTTGACACGCGTCCTCGACGGACAACCGACCCTCGCCCGGCCGCCCTCGATCGCCGATCGCATCGGCCGCTTTGCAGCCATGCACCGCAGCGTGGTGATGACCGGTGTCGTGATCGTTTCTTTCGCATTCGTCGGATCGGCCTTCATGAACGCCCAACTGGCCGCGGCAAAACAGGCGTCCGATGCCAGTGCCATCCGCGCGATGCGGGGCGAAGCGGAGGCGCGGGACGCCGTCGACCGACTGGGATTACAAGGCGCGGAGCAACTGAAGAACATCCCCGCCGCCGACCCGGTGCGTCGTCAATTGCTGATCGATACCCTGGACTATTATCAGCGGTTCGCGGCGGGCGCGATGAATGACCCGACGCTGCGGAGAGACTTGGCGGTGACGCTCGGCAAGATCGGGTCGCTGCATGCGGAACTGGGCGACCATGACCAAGCGATCGCCTCGCTGACCCAAAGCGAATCGTTGTACGCACAACTCGCCGGCCCGCCAAAGGCCACCGACGCAATTCGTCTCGAATGGTCCACCAGCCAAAACAATCTGGCTCAAGCACACGTCCGATCAGGACAGCTGGCCGAAGCGGCCCGCTTCTTCGCCCGCGCCATTGCCACACAGCGGACGATCGCCACTCGGACACGCGGGCAGCAGAAACCGTCGGTGACTTTGGCGCTTGCGACCAGTTTGAACAACCTCGGCTTGTTGCTCAACCAAACCGATGCCAATGCTCAAGCCGAAGCGACTTACTTGGAAGCCATCGATTTGCTGACCACAAGCGACCAGAAATCCGATCCGGGCATCCAGCGACAACTGGCCACCGTCCGCGGCAACCTGAGTGGATTGTTGACCGGCACGGCGCCCGACCGCGCGGTGGAGTATGCCCGCCAAGCGCTTTCCGGACAACTCGATGCCCTTCAAGCAGACCGTGGCAACGCCAAATTGGCGACACAGACGATCGTCACCCTCAACACACTCGGTGCCGCCCAGTCGGCCGCACGACGCAATCCAGACGCGATCGATACCTTCAACCGCGCCATCGAAATCGGCCGCGAACTCCTCGCTCGCTGGCCCGAACACGCTGCCTACCGCCGTGATCTCGTCCTTAGCTACAACCATCTGGGCTTGGCGTATTCCAAGACCGGCAGCGTCGCCAACGCCCGCGCGGCGTTCGACGAAGCACTCACGCTCGGTCGCCCGCTGGCGACACAATTCAGCACCGATGCGGAAACTCGCAGCATGCTCGGCGGTGTATTGAACAACCTCGGGTTCCTGCACCAGCAACTCGGCGACGGCCTGGCCGCCGCCCAAGCGTACCATGAGGCGATCGAGCATCAATCGGCCGCCGTGCGTCTGGCTCCGGAAGTCAAGCGGTTCCGAGACTATCTTGAAAAGCATCGGCAAAACTATCACACGGTCGCATCGACCGACGCCTCGATTCGGAAGGCTGCCTCATGAGTTTCATCGAGACACCGCGAGCGTTGATGCTCGAACGGCTGGAATCCCGTTGTTTGCTGGCCGGCGAACTGTTCGCAGAGATCACCCATTGGCAGTTACAGCAAAACGAACGGCTTGATTCAAGCGACCGGGCCGACCATCGGACCGATCGCCCAGCGATCATCGGATCCACGTTCCAGGCCGCCTCGGAGCGACATGGGGCACCGCAGAACCACGGCTCCAGTGATCGGACCTCGTCAGTTCGTTCGAGCAACCAACTTATTGGAGGACGCTCCCACGCCGAATCCCTGCGCGTGATGTCACGGCCCGGCGATTCATTCCGCAACGGCTCTCCGCAATCTGAATCACTGCGGCAAAACGGCAATCCCCAGCGTTCATCCTCTACACTGACACCTGTCAACGTCATCCATGTGCCGTTGTCGTCGACTGAGACGACAGCGGCGCGGCCGGATCCTGAACTCACGTCCGGGAGTGTCGCCGAGCGTCAAGAAGAAGCGCTTGCCGACCGCCTCGCCTGGCTCGGATCCAGTGTCGGCACGAGTGGGATTGATCGCGCGACACACGCCCCCAGCGACGTGTCCGAAACGACACCCAGCACCTCGGTTCCCGATCGCGACTTCCCGCAAACAAACCGCGACGTCGACGCACGTTCACAATCGACCTCCAGCGACGCGATTTCAGTGTCAGATGCACCGATTTCAAACGCCGCTGCGGCCATCGTTCCGCTCCCAGAATCGGCCTTGTCCCCCGGCGAGCTGCATTTGCCAACGGTCAACGTCGATCAATTGGTCGACGGAACGATCATTCACCTGCCCTCGTTCAATGCCGTGGAACAATCCCCCGACGCAACCGGTTCCGGGTTACCGTGGGAACTCGGCAGTGAGACCCTGCAGCGTCTTCGCGACATTGCCGATGCCACCGACGATGCCGACGTCCCGTCCGAGTTTCGTGGGGTCGATCACACGATCGCGTCTTGGTTTGGCGAAGCGACCGGATTGATCGACAACATTCACTGCGAAACCGAATTGCCCGCCATCACACAGACGATCAACGCGTCGATGGTGGATGTCGTCCTGGACGCCACCGTCGGGATGCACCGCAGTGTCGGCCTGATCGCCGACGCATCAGTGGATGACGGAGATGACCTGACGAGCGGGCTCCGCGGCGAGATCTTGGCAGTCATCGCCTCCGAATTCGCTGACGCGCTGGCGAGCGAAGAGCCGCCGAGAGTGGAGGCCGTCGACGCCCCGACCCCGATCCGACTTTCCGGGATCGCCTACCCCGGCGCCCTCGTCGTCGCGAGCCTACTGGCCATCAGCACCCGCCGGCGCTCACGACGTCCTTCCCTGACCGCTCCGCGGGCAGAGTCGATGCATCCCCTCAGCCGGGCGGCTGAGCGGAACAATTGAGGACAATGGTTCCTACACTGTTCCGCTGACCGCTCCGCGGTCAGAGTCGGTGCGTCCCCTCAGCCAATGTAGAACCGTTGTCCTCAACTGTTCCCTTGACCGCTCCGCGGGCAGATTCGATGCGTCCCCTCAGCCGGGCGGCTGAGCGGAACAATTGAGGACAATGGTTCCTACACTGTTCCCCTGACCGCTCCGCGGGCAGATTCGATGCGTCCCCTCAGCCAGGCGGCTGAGGGGAACAATTGAGGACAATGGTTCCTACAATTTAGGGACTGACCGGTTGTGGTTCGCCGGACGGCTGCTCGGTTGGGTGGTACAGATTGGCGAGTTTCAGCAAAATCGGGAGGGCTTGTTGCCGAAGCTGGTCTTTTTGGGTTTCGGTATTGGACTGGCTGAACCGCTGTCTCAAAGCGCGGAGTTGCGATTCCATGTCGTCACGCGTCTTCAATTGCCGGTCGGTCAGTTGAATCCCGGAGTCGACGAACGGAAGGCTGAAACGGCCGGCCAAGTCGCCGTCAATCGCCGCGGATTCTTTCGATGTAGCCTTGCCCAAAACGAGCGACAACGAAGATCCCTTTCTGTCGCCGTTGTCGTCCAGCAACGCGTGCTCCGTCGCCAGCCGACCTTGTTCCCGGTAGAACCGGTCGACCTCCACCGCAGCTTTAAGGAATGCTTCACGCACACTGATCGAATCGTCATGGTCCAAGTCGGCATCGGCGGCGCCAAACGCGGCGGCAAAGTATTCTCCGAATCGGGCATAGTTCTGCTCCGATCCACTCTTGGTTGCCGTCACGATCACCCGGTCCTTCCCCGATAACCGGTTGATAAACGGACCGCTGGAAGACGTGCAATTGACGATCACCAGCGGACGCTGCATTGAATCAAGCCACGCGTTGATCTCTTTCGCATTCACGTCAGGCCCGACCAAATTAAAGTCCGCCGACGCTCCGTCCCACGTTCCATGTCCGATCAGAATCAACCACAGCGGGCGCACGCTGACGGACGAAACCTCGCCAGATAACACCGCTTTCAGTTGATCTTTGTCTGTCGTCCCAGAATCCGCCCGTCCCGGTCCAATGATTTGCATCGCAAGCTCTGCTCGCTCACAAGTCGCTTTCCATGCCTCAGCCCACTGCGCGAACGCCTCGCCGAACTCGTCCGTCCCCGCTGCTCCGACAACCACCAACACATCGACTCGCTTCGTGTTGTCGTCACCATGGGCGAGCGATCCGAGCAAACCGATGATCAACCCTAAAATCGCGATCCGCTTCCCAATGCTGCTCATGCCAGCCCCCTCCATCGACGAAATCCCCACTCTCCGCACAGGCAGCCGAGCGCCAACGCGATCACCCAACCGCGGTGCCAAAGAGGAAACACCCACGTTTCCATCACCGGGACCTTTTCAGATTTCAGCCGCCGCGAAAACAAACCCAAATCCTCTTCCCGAATGACGTCGCCTCCACTCTGTTTAGCAATCCGTTCCAAGAGCGGTCGATTGATCCCCAAGGTGTCGAATTCACGTCCGGCGATCTGGCGTGTCCATCCGGCGGTCGGCGTACCGACCAGTTCGCCGTCTTCGGCACGAACTTCTGCGGTCGCAATGTACTGGCCCGGCTGATCGTCATAGTAGGAGACCGCAAACGCCCCGGGAATCTCTCCGATCGGCTTGGCGTCCAGCGTGATCGAATCGCCACCGGGACGCACCACATTGACGGTGACCGTCGGATTCTCCAGCGGCAAGTAGGCTTCATCAAAGGCGTCGACGCGCAGCACCATCGAGTCGTCTTCGGGCGGTCCCTGATTCACCGTCAATTCCGCTCGTCGCGGAACGTCGCCGACCAACCAACGCGTGATTTGACGCCACGCCTGGGCGGCATCGTCGGGGTTTTGCGGATCGGGTTGCATCGACCAGCGCCAAAGGTCGCCAACACTGATCGCCCCCACCTTGCCTTTGCCGAACCGTTGGACCGCGATTGCCGGTTGCTTCGTTCCATCGGCGCCACTGACGGTCGCCAATGGATACGCCCCCGGTTTCAAGCTGCCGACTCGGTTGACCGAATCAAAAGCGGGCATGGTTCGCAACCGCTTGGTTTCGGCATCGGCGGTCTTTCGCAATCGCATCCACGGTTGCAGCATGCCTTCACGCGTCAACGAGAGCGAAAACCGTTCCGGCAACCCCGCAGCGGACGCAGCGACATAGACCGGCGACAGATCACCCAAGAACGAATCACCGAACGAACGCCCGCGGAACATTTCTTGCCCGCCGAGCATCAACAAGCCGCCTCCGCGCGAGGCAACGAACCGCCGCACCATCTCAAGCTGGTCCTGCGAAAAAAACTCCGGTTCGATGTCATCCAGGATCAAGGCGTCAAACCCGAACAGCTCCTCTTCCACTTTCGGAAACCCCGACGCCAACTCCTCGGTCTCCTTCACCCCGATTCGAATCATCACGGGTTCGTCATACTGCTCGGCCGTCTCTTCGGCATCCTCGCCCAAACCTTGGAATAGCGGGTTGGTACTGGACACCTCTTTGTCGCGAAAACTGAACTTGGGCTCTTTGTTGGCCATACGAATCAGCCCGGTCAATTCAACTTCCGCATCCTCGGAAATCGCCCGCCGCAAAAACTTGAATTCCCAATTCGGACGTCCGGCGACATACAGAACACGGTAGGGGCCGCCTTTTCGATCGACCGCGATCAATCGTGTGTTGTTGACCAACGTCGTTTCCGACGAATTGGCATCCTTTAGCCCGTCGAGTTCGTCGAACGCACCGCGATCCGTCTCACGAAACAGATCGACACGATAAAAACGCAACCCCACGTCGTTGGGCCGGAACTGGAACGACGCGCTGAACGCGTTTTCATTGGACCGCAAAGGCACCGTCTTTTCTTCGACCACCGACTTCTGCGCCAAGTCAGTCAGTCTGGCGATCACGGGTCCGGGAAAGGATCCGTCGATCGCGAACTGCACTGCAAGAGTCACCGGAGAGATCTCAAAATTCGTTTGCCGCACCGTCGTGCTGGTGATCCGCAAATCGTTCAGCCCCGAGGTTTGCGTGGGGATCACGGGGTAGATCGGGTGTTTCCATTCAGGCAATTCGTCCGCATCCTGGGGCATGCCCGGCGAATTGCCGTCGGTCATCAGCAACACGCCGGCGACCGGTCGCCCGTCGAGTCGTTGCGACAGTTCATTCAAGTTTTCAACCAGCCGGCTGCCCGTTCCTCCGCGGCGCAAATCGTCGACTTCACTGGCACTGGCCAATCGTTTGTCGAATCCGTAAATACGCGTCTCAAACGCCTGCGCCATCGAAGCAAAGATCGGTGAGTCGGCAGACATGTCGGATTCAATCCGGTCACGCCAGGAGTCGGTCGCACGTCCAATTTTCAGCTCCATCGAACCGCTGGTGTCGACAAGCACCGGCAACAGATTGGCTCGCGGACGTGGACGTTCCCCACGCTGCATCGGTTGCAGCAAACAGACAGCCAGGAGCGCGATCGCGATGAGTTTTAAAGTGACGCCAAACCACGCACCGGGGACTCGATTGCCACCGGTTTTGGCGTAGTTCCACAGCACCATGAACGTCAATAGTGTTCCGATGACGATGGCGGGGACCGTCCAGCGGGGAGACCCGAGGACGAGTTCTGCGATCAGGGGGGAAAATGAATCCAATGTCCTGCTCACCTTGGCGACTCCGACAATCCCGTTCCCAAATCAGCACTGCCGAGGTTCTCGTAGTAGCGGCGGACGGCTTCGGTGAATTGAGCCGGCACGGGGTCGCGGTCGATCGGAACCAGTTCATTTTTGGACGCCGTCCTGCGCAGCAACTCCGCCCGCACGTCACGTTTCAACTCCCTGAGCGGCTGCGCCACAAGGTCTTCGACCAGTTCCCACTTCGGCGGCTCGCCGTGTCGTTTCATGTCCGCTCGCATTTGACGAACCCGGTCGCGAATACTGCCCGCTCGGGCACGCAAATCGGCATCGCCCACCATCTCTTCGACGTCACGCATCTGATCGGACCAGCTGCGAAAATCACCGGTCAGCGGACCGATCGGCCCGCCACCGTCGCTCGGTGACTCAGCGGCAAAACGGCCGCCGAGCGAATCTTGACGTGATGGTCGCGAATCCGCCGACTCCTGCGGCCCGCCCCGCAGCCCCGGCTGCTGTCGCTGGCCCTGTTGTTGCCCTTGTTGCTGCCCTTGTTGTTGCCCTTGTTGCTGCCCTTGTTGTTGCCCTTGTTGTTGCCCTTGTTGTTGCCCTTGTTGTTGCCCTTGTTGTTGCCCTTGTTGTTGCCCTTGTTGTTGCCCTTGTTGTTGCCCTTGTTGTTGACCTTGTTGTTGACCTTGTTGTTGACCTTG
The DNA here is from genome assembly GCF_014154935.1 of Stieleria mannarensis. Taxonomy (GTDB): domain Bacteria; phylum Planctomycetota; class Planctomycetia; order Pirellulales; family Pirellulaceae; genus Stieleria; species Stieleria mannarensis. Next base: position 270,971 of record NZ_JACEHH010000003.1, on the reverse strand, counting down.
TTGTTGACCTTGTTGTTGACCCTGTTGTTGACCTTGTTGTTGACCCTGTTGTTGACCCTGTTGTTGGCCCTGTTGTTGACCCTGTTGTTGGCCCTGTTGTTGACCTTGTTGTTGTCCTTGTTGTTGTCCTTGTTGTTGTCCTTGTTGTTGTCCTTGTTGTTGTCCTTGTTGTTGGCCTTGTTGTTGACCTTGTTGTTGACCTTGTTGTTGGCCCTGTTGTTGGCCTTGTTGTTGTCCTTGTTGTTGTCCTTGTTGTTGTCCTTGTTGTTGTCCTTGTTGTTGTCCTTGTTGTTGTCCTTGTTGTTGTCCTTGTTGTTGTCCTTGTTGTTGTCCTTGTTGTTGTCCTTGTTGTTGGCCTTGTTGTTGGCCTTGTTGTTGTCCTTGTTGTTGTCCTTGTTGTTGGCCTTGTTGTTGGCCTTGTTGGGTTTCTGGAGCTTCGCGTTGCAGTTCTTGTTCGGCGCCGCGGGCGAGTTGTTCGAGTTGCTGTGCCGCTCGTCGCAGGCCTTCGGTGGAGTCTCCGAGGACGGCGTCGGCCGCTTCATCGATACTCTGCCTCAGACTCTCAATTCCCTCGGCAGCCTCCTGTTCGAATTGTTCGGCTTGTGGCATGAAGCCTCGCCGGACGAGTTCGGCAGCGTTTTCCAATTGTTGCTCGGTTTGTGACCGACGCGCCTGGCGAAATCCGTCGTACAGTTTTTCGGCAAGCAGCGGTTCGGCCTCTTGGGCGTCTTTGACGGTTTGCTCCATCTTGTCGACCAGATCTCGGAATCGTTGGGCTTGGTTTTCAAGCTGCTGTGGAGCGGCGTCGGTCTGTTCGTCGCCTCGAAGTCCGGGCGAAGCTTTTTCGACCTGCTCGCGCATCGATTGGCTAATCTTTTCCTGTTCGTTTTCCAGTTCGGTCGCCTCCCGCTGCATTTGACGCACCGTTTCATCAAAGGCCCCGGCGGCGCGTTTCCGAAACTCCTCTTCCAGCTCTTCGAATTGGCGTTCGGCACGTCGGCCGGCGGCGAGTGCAGCCGAGGCGTCGTTTTGTTCGGTCGCTTTGGTCGCTTGCTGCAGATCTTCTCGCGACTCCTGCAACTTGTCTGCCTGTTCGCTCATCCGTTCGCTGTTTTCGGCCGATCGCATGCGAGATTCCAATTCGTCCGACAGGCGGAGCAGTTCTTGCTGCTGCTCGCGCAGGCGTTTGAGTTGACGGCGGATCTCTTCGGCCTCCTCTTCGTTTTCGGCCTGTTCGAGTGCCGATTGCAGTTTCGCCAATTCTTCGGTTAAATCCTCGGTGCGTTTGGCAAGTTCGCGCAATCGGCTCAGAACCTGACGGTCTTCCGCGGCGGCCTGCTGCGCTGCGGTTTGTTGTTGGGCTTGTTGTTGTGTTTCGTATCGGTTTTCGTCCTCGTCCAGTTCCAGGTCGTCGATCTGTCGTTGACGACTTTGGCCGCCGCCACCGCCTTGACTTTGTTGTTGTCGCTGTTGGCGTGTGATTTCGAACTCGCGGGACCTCAGTTTCAGCAGGTTGGAAAAACTACGTTGAGCGGACGAGCGGCTTTCACCGAGGTCGCCGGCGGTCAAGTTTTTGACGGTCGACTGCATGGCTTCGAGAACCCGCTCGCCGATCTTTTTTGATTCGGCGTCGGTCAAGTTGCCGGCAAGTTCCTGGAATTGAGCGATCGCATCGGTTTGTGAGTCGCTGATCGTCTGAATGTCCTCGGGGGCGGGTGTCGTGCCGCTCAGTTCCAGACGGATTTGATTCCAGATCGCGGTGATGATCTGTTTTTGCAGTTTGGCGAGTTCTTCGGCTTGCTGTTGTTGGGGCGACGGTTGGCCCGGTTGAGACGGGGGCGGCGAGTCGCCTTGACGAAAGATTTCTTCGAAGGGGCGGACGTCGGCAAAGAAGAGATCGCTTTCGGTGCGCCGCGGCGTACCATCCGGGCCGATGTCTTCGGCCCAGAAATAGTACGAGACCAAGTCGTCCGGTTTTGCCTTTAACGCTTCGAAATCGAGCGTGTGATCGACGGTCGAGTCGATGTTGCGGTTCAGGTTTTGCGCAAGTTCAACCGTCACTTCGGGTTCGTTTTCGATCGTGTAGGTGATCCCCGATTTCAAAACCCCGTAATCATCGCGGACGGTGGCGCGCAGTGGTAATTCCTGGAGTGCCGAGACGGTCACATCGCGAGCTTTTTCCAGTTTCAGTTTTGGCGGCTTATTGGGCAGCACCTTGATCGACAATTCGGGCGGGTACTTGTTCTTTCGCTGTTGGTCGTCCACCAAATTCAAAACAAAGGTTTCGGACTCGGTCGCTTTGACCGTTGCGAGGTAGGCTACGTAAGGTTCCGATCGATCGCCCGTCTTAGCATCCACCGTTTGAGTCGCCGGCGCACACTCGATCACGTCGCCATTTGTCCGGGTGAACGTGCACGAGAGGACGGGTTTGTTCAACAACAATCGCCACGTCACCTCGGTTCCTTGGACCACGCTCACCTTGACGGTATCCTCGACGGTTCGAGGCGTCATTTGCGTGTATTGAGGGAACTCCAACACGGCGTCGCTTTGCCGCAATTCAGGGAATTCGAAGACGTCGACCGAAAACGCTTGGCTGTTCCAATTCGGGGATTCGATTCGATAGGTCAGCGGCTGGTCGACGCGTGACAAAAACCCGCCGACGATCGGGTCGCTTAGGTTTTGTTTCATCAAAATTTCCGCCAGCGTCCCGTCGACGTTTTCGGTGATCAAGGTCGCCGATTCGGGAGCGGACACGCTGAACTGGGCGGTCACGACCAGGCTGGTGCCGCGCTCGATCGACACATCGCCCGGCAGCACGGTCACGTCCTGCTTGAAATCGCCGGCGGAGGTGGCGGCCCCTGGCAACAGCATTCCTTCGGCGCCCTGTCGGAAATCGATCATGGAGACGCCGATGGCGGCGGCCATGGCACCGGCGCCGAATAACCGCGACGCCCACAGGGACAGATTTGAAACGACCGTTTGCCAGTCATGCGAACGGAAGTGATCGTGCGTTTCACCGATCAGATGTTGCCCGAGCGGGCCGCTGGATTGCCGGGCGTCCAAACAGGCGGTTGTCATCAGCCGTTCGCCCAGTCCCGGAAATGCATTTTCAATTCGCGCCACCGTCGCCTGGACTCCGCCGGCCAAACGTCCGGCCAGGGCGCGCGCGGCGATCAAGGCGATCAGCAACACCGCAGCGATCATCGACCACGTCGTGGCATCGCCGATCTGTCCGCTCCACTGGGCACCGCGAAACATCAATGCGAACAACATCGCCAGGATCGCGAACACGGCCAGCAACCTCCAGAAGTGCCTGGACCGGATCCGACGAGACACGTGATGCATCTCGCGTTGAATTCGCGAAAGTTGACGCTCGGCCATCCCAACTTTGGAATCGAACCGGAGGTCGTTCCCCATGGAAGGTGTGTCGCTCATTGTTTCGTCGCCTGGGACGGAATTTCGATGTGGGTCAATTATCGTTGTTGCTCGGAACTAATTCATGCTTCAGCCTGCGGTGCGGGACGCTCCTTGGCGGCCAGCAAGGTTTCAGCGGCAATGAATCCGAGGGTGGCCAGGATCAACCATTGCCACCAGCCTTGTTTCGCTTCCAATTCGACATCGCGCAAGGCCCGCTGGGCAATCTGTTCCTGTTGCCTGGCCAATGGCGACGAGATGACGGCTCCGAACCCGCTGATTCGGTCCATGTCAAACGACTCGGTCTCGCTTTCGGACGGTTCGAGATTCACGGCAAAGGTCTCGCCGTCGATTTCGACAAACCCCGGTTCGGACGCGATCGAGCTGTCCGCGAGTGCGTCGCCAATGGTCAAGGATTCCGGGGCGAGTTGCAAATTCGGTCCCAGCGTTCCGAGCAGGATCGGAACAAATTTTGTCGACAGTGCAAATTGGCTTTGCGCGGGCTGCCAGCCGGTTGCCAGCACCCACAACTTGCCGTCGGGAACCTCGGGCGAATCATTGACGACGTCCCGTCGGACCAACAGCGGCGAACCGTCGTCCAATTTCAACGTGACCGCGAGCGAGTCGCCGAGACCCTGCAGTTGGCGGTGCTTCCAGATTCGGATGTTGCTGAAATCATTGACGCCAGGATCGGAGAGCGGCGCGATCAGCGACGACGTGAAATCGACCGAGGAAATCAAGCGATAGTCCTCCGCATCCGCCTCGCCGATCGTCAATTTTGGCGCCTTCAGCAACGCTGCGATCGCAGCACCGGTGGCGTCGTCGACGGGGCCATCCAAAACCACGAGGATCCGTCCGCCGGACGACAGGTATTGCTCCACCGCGTCGCCGTTTGCCGCTGCGGCCGATGAACCGCTGGCGATCACCAACGGCGTTTCGGTGGCGGAGAGTCCATCGGTCCAGTCGTCACGTTGCGTCAGATTAAAATCGACGTGGCGCGTCGCGTCCGACCAGGGCAATTGACGGGCGTAGAACGAAAGCGTTTCCCGCGCGGCCGCAGATGCTTCGATTGGCGCGTTGGTCTTGCTCATTTCCGCGAAACGAACCTGTTGGCTGACGCGGCTGGGGCGAATGAAGTGATACGTATTGTCGAAACTGTCACGATCGCCGAACACGTCAAGCGTTGCGGTCCGCGAACGCTTGTCTTTGTCACTGGAAGCATCCGTGGGTGCGGCATCCGGCAGTTTGACGGTAAAGAAGCGTGTTTGGCCTGGCGGCACTTGAACCACCGCGGCGTCATTGTCTTGTCCGTTGAAACGCAGCCGGAACGTCGATGTTTCTCCGTCATCGGCCTGCGAGACTTGGACACGGACCGCATTCCCCGCCGCCTCTCGAAGGGAATCATCGGTGTCGGCGGCGGTCCGTTGTGGCATCACGCGCAGGCTGACATTGCCGCGTGTGCTGGCGGTCAGCGGTTGCACGTCCAGCCAAACGCGACTGGGCCACTCGTATCCCTGCAACGTTTCGATCCCGGCACCACTTTGCAGATCACTTAGCAGCACGATCCGCGTTTCGATCGCGGCGCTGGCGATCGGATTGTTCGGCGTGGCCGCGGCGTTTTCGGAATCGCCGAGTTCCAACAGCGCGGCTTGATCGGCGGCATAGCGGATCGCTTTCCCGACGTCGGTGGAGAACCACGTCGGCGCCAGGGCATCGATCGCTTCCCGTGCGGCCGTTTTGCGAGTGTCGGCGACCAGTCGAGTTGATTCGTCGAGCGACAAGACGGAATGGGGTTCGGAATCGAACGCGATCACCGACAGCAGTGTCTCGTCGTCGGATTCATCCAGAATCGCCATGGCCTTGTTTTTCGCCTGGTCCCACAATCCGGCACGCTTCATGCTGGCGCTTTGGTCGATCAACACGACGACCGCCTGTTTGACGCCGGCGACGGAGTCCGATTCGGAGATCGGCAGGAACGGCCTGGCGAAGGCAAAGGCCAGCAGCAGGATCGCGGCACAGCGCAGCAACAGCAGCGGCCAATTCTCCAAACGACTGCGCCGCGTCAATCGTGGCGGTGTCGAATCGAGGAACATCAACGAACTGAATTCGACTTCGCCGCGGGGCTGACGGCGGATCAGGTGAAAGATGATCGGCCCCGCGACGGCCAGCGCCCCCAGAAAGTACAATGGTGCCAAAAAACTCATTGGCGTCCCCCTTGGCTGATCGACCGGAATCCCGATTTGCCGAGTCGGTTGCGGGCGTGGATCAGGCTTGAGAGCGCCAAATCGAGCGGTTTGTCGGTGACAAGTTCGTAATAACCAACGCCGGTCGATTCACAAATCGATTCGATCTGGCGGCGGTGCTGCGAAAACCGCTCGGTGTAGTTCGCCTTGGCGGTGGTCGGGTCGACGTAGATCTGACGCCCGGTTTCGACATCGGTCACCATCGCGGGGTTGACAATGCCCAGGTCGAGTTCGCCGGGGTCGATCATCCGCAACAAAACCACTTCGTGACCGCGAGCCCGCAGCGCCGCCAATTGCGTCTTTAGCATCCCTGGTGGTGCCAACAGATCACTCATCAAAATCACCAGACCGCGGCGGGGAACCAGCGACGTGACCTGCCGCAGCGGCGCTTCGATGTCGGTGCCTTTGCCCTCGGCCGGCCGCGAGAGTTCGACCAGAATTTGGTGGAACTGCTTGGCACCGAGTTTGGCCGGCAGGAAATCACCGAGTTCGGTATCGAAGGTCAGCACACCGACGGCATCGTGTTGCATCGTCAGAAAGTACGCCAGAGTCGCGGCGACCGTGCGGGCGTACTCGATCTTGTTGTACCCGATCGAACCGTAGCTCATCGACCGGCTTTGATCGACCACCAAATAGCAACGTCGGTTCGTTTCGTCTTCGAATTTCTTGATGAAGTAGCGATCGCTGCGGGCGTAGAGTTTCCAGTCCAGATTGCGCAGGTCATCGCCGGGGACATAGGCTCGGTACTCGCTGAATTCGATCGAGCTGCCGTGGGTCGGACTGCGGTGCAGGCCCGAGAAGAAGCCTTCGACGACGGTCTTGGCGCGCAGCTTTAGACTCTTGATGCGCATCAGTGCCGACGGATCGACCCCGGCGCGATCATTCGTGTTGGAATTCGATCCGACCGCGGACGGTTCGGCTGTCGCAACGTTGCTCATGGTTTGGGAATCGTCTCAAGCAACTTGTCGATGATTTGTTCGATCGTGACACCCTCGGCTTCGGCCTTGTAGGTCGGCAGCACGCGGTGGCGCAGCGTCGGGTGAGCCAGCGCGACGATGTCTTCGGTTTGGACATGGGCGCGTCCCATCAGCAACGCCCGCGCCTTGGCACCGAGCACCAGGGTTTGCGAGGCCCGGGTTCCGGCGCCCCAGCCGACCCACTCGTTGACAAACTCCGGCGCCCCCTCGCGATTGGGCCGCGTGGTTTGGGCGATCTTGACGGCGTACTCGGCGATCGGCGTCGCGATCGGGACTTCGCGAACCGTTTGCTGGAACTGCAACACGTCTTCGCCGGTGAACAACGGATTGATCGGTTCCGGTTTGGACGCGGTGGTCCGCAACACGACCGACAACTCGTCCTCCGGCGGCAGGTAATCGATTTTGACATTGAACAGGAACCGGTCCAGTTGAGCTTCCGGCAACGGATAGGTGCCTTCCATCTCGATGGGGTTCTGCGTCGCGAGGACGAAGAACGGTTCGGGCAATTCGTACCGAGTTCCGGCGGCGGTCACCTGATGTTCTTGCATGGCTTCGAGCATCGCGGCTTGCGTTTTTGGCGGCGTCCGGTTGATCTCGTCGGCCAGAATCACGTTGGCGAACACGGGGCCTTTGACAAAAGTCAAACTGCGATGGCCGTCGGTCGATTCCTCCAGAATCTCCGTGCCGACGATGTCCACGGGCATCAAGTCCGGTGTGAATTGAATCCGGCTGAACTGCAGGTGAAAGACTTGGGCGACGCTGCGGACCAACAACGTTTTGGCCAATCCGGGCGGTCCGGTGATCAAGCAATGCCCTCCGGCAAGCAGACTGATCAACAGTTGTTCGATCACGTCGTGTTGTCCGACGATGGTTTTCGACAATTCGCCGACGATTCGTTCGCGGGCTTGCTGGATCTGCTCGACCACGTTGGCTTCAGTGACTGACATTGGCAAGTTGACTACGGGCTCCGGACAATGAAAAACTTCACGGGCGAGACGCCAGCGATGGAAGTCGTGAATGGGAAAGAGAGGACTGGCATGAGGGGCAGCACTTCAGTGGGTCATGGCGTAGGTGACGATGTTGATTCCCATCGGATAGGCTTTTTTGACAGAGAACTCACGAAAGTACTCTTCGTCTTCGCCTTCGCGTTCCCAGCCGTCGCCCAGGTCGGTGTTGTGGCAGATGAACACCATGATTCGATCCTTGTCGTCGACGATCGCTCGGTAGTGCGGCACGCTGTTGTCGCTGCCGTCGCGGGTGTCCTCCCAGGTGACCGATCCCCACGCCCTGCCGATGGCCGGCACTTGAGGCTTTTCTTTCATGTCGTACACGTTATGAAAGATCTCGTGTTCCAGCGGGACTTCGAACGGCTTGCGATCCGGGAAGACGCGTGCCAATTCGAATTCCAAGTTTTCGTACTGCCGATCGCCCCAGAAATCATCCACCATCAGAAAGCCGCCGTTGAAACAATATTTCCGCAGCGCCAACACTTCGGCTTCGCTGAACACCAGACTGCCCGGTTCGATCATGTACAGGAACGGGTAGTCGGAAAGGTTGTCGTCGGTCAGATTGACGATCACCGGGTCGGGGTTGACCTTGATGGTGGTCAGTTGCTGCAGCCGCAACGAAAAATTGAGATCGCTGTCGGGATAATCGGTGCGCCAGCCGCCACCGCCGCCGCGTCCATAATAGGAATCGTAGCGGACCCGAGCGAAGGTAAAGTTGTCGCCGGGGAACTGCCGATCGACCTCCCATTGCGGGACACCGCGTCGGTCTTCTTCGATGCTGCGGAACCGTCGCCTCCATTGGGCCAGCGCGACCGAAGTGGCCCCGATGATCAACATCGTTGTCAGCAGGACCAAGATTCTGGGACGTCGGCCTTTCATCGGTTCTCGGTCTCCGCAGCAGGTGACTCGTTTGCGTCAGCGGACTCGGCCGCTGGTTGATCTGCAGGCGTTTGTTCCGTCAGTGTTTCTTCCGTCGCTTCGGCCGTTTCGCTCGGCTCGCTCGATTCAACCGACGGTGACGGATCCGGCTGATCCGACTCCGGTTCAGTTTCCGACTCCGGCGTTTGCTTCGGCGGGGCGTGAAGTTTCAGCAACAGGTGATGGGCGTCACGATAGCGTGGTGCCATCAACAGCGCATCGACCACATGCCGCTTCGCCGCGTCGACCTGACCGGCGGCAGCGAGCGATTCGGCCAGTTGGTAATTCAGCCCGGCGACGTCCACCGGTTCCATGGCCTGCAGCGCCCGCAGCGAGTCGATCGCGTTTTCGCTTTGTTCCATTTCGCGACAAGCGGTGACCAGCGATTGATGCACGTCTTCAGAGAAGGGTTGAATCTCAAGTGCCTGAGTGGCTGACTTGAACACCGACGGCCATTCGCTTCGCGCTTTCTCCATTTCCATGAAACGCTGCAAACCGGGCAAAGCATCGGACGAAACTGAAAAAAGCCGTTTTAAGGTTTCCCGCTCCTTGTCCACATTCCCCAGTTCGCGGTAACAAGCCGCCAGGGATTCCAGCACGCCCTCCTGTTCGCCGGTCGCCGCATTCTTCTTGACCAGAAACTCAAAATGCTCGGCCGCGGCTTTGTATTGGCCTTGCGCCACTGCCGATCGGGCCGACGTCATCCGCGCCCAGTAATTGTCCGGGTTCTTTTCCGCCCATTGCAAAATCTCACTCGGCGGCGCGTCTTCGGGCAAATCGTGGCGCGCGAATTCGAGCCCGTTGCCAAATTCTTCGGCCATACTGCGCGCGTACTGGGCAAACCCGGTTTCGATCCGTTCCATCGGGGCGATGTTTTCCGCGAGCGCCTGATTGATCGGGATCCCCGCGGCCAGGGAATCCAGTGTCGCATTCAGCGTGTCGGCACCGAACGTTTCGACCAGGTAGCGGACCACCAGCGAGGACTCGTAGTAAGCGAATTGGAGGTGCGTGGGCGAAGGCGGGCTCAAAAACGCACCGCTTAACTGCGAGACCGGCGTAAAGTCATCGCCCAAAATCATTTCTCGATAGCGGGCGGTCATTGTTTGTCCCCATCGCCGGTCGCGCTCAAGTTCTTCGTACACCGAGATCCCTTCGCTCAACCAACGCGGCATCCTGTTTTTGGTTTTCGTCAGCGTGATCACGTGGCAAAACTCATGCCACAACACGCTCTTCCAATTCGACGGTCGTGGTCCCTGCGACGCCGGGCTGTTGGCGGTGATCACGCGGCCGAAGCAGACGCCCAGGAAACCTTCGCCACCGGGAAGCCCGAAGGTGCGAATCGCGAAGTCACTTTGTTTGGGAAAGATTTCGACGGTCACCGGTCGCGTCAGCTCCAGGTCGTACTTCTCACACAGCACTTGCTTGGCTTCGGTCAACAGTTCGGCGACGGCCTTGCCATAGACCTTGCGTTCGCGCGGATCCATCCGGATCAGAATTTCACCGGGCTGGCGAGGTTCTTTGCCGCCAAGTTCGGCGAGCGCGGCGTCGACATCCTGTGTCGTCTCCAATGGGTCGCTCGCCCGGATCGTTTCAAACCCATCGATGCGATCTTTTAATGTCATCAGGTTGTAGGCGACCACGTTGTAAGGGTCTTCGGTGTTAACCTGTTCGGCCAATTCCCAGCCGACGTCGTCGTCGCCCAGGCGCAGCAGATCTTGAGCCAGCTGGAATGTCGCCGGAATGTGAGACGGCTCGAACGTCAGCGCCAGTCGTTGGTAATGCGCCCCTTCGGCGAATCGGTACTTGTCGGACAATTTTCGTCCGATCAAGTGGTCCACATTGGGGTTGGTCGGCCACCACTGCAACGCCTTTTCGCGATGCTGTTTTTCGAGCTGGTAATCTCCGGCCAAATGTGCCAGCACAGCCTTCAGTGCAAACGCCGAGGGGCTCTTTGGGTTGGTCTTTAGAATTTCCTGGATCGTGGTTTCGGCCTGATCGTATTGTTCGCGATCGATTTCCTGTTCGGCCTTCAGGATCAATGCCGGTTCGTAGACAGGGTTTGCGCCGAGCGCTTCGGCGAGGGCCAGTCGGGATTGTTGGGGATCGGACGAACGCAGTGCGACGGCGAGCAGGTAATCCAATCGGGCGTCGTCCAGTTCACGCTGCTGGGCTTTGGCCACCGTTTCCGCTGCGACGGCAAAGTCACCCTTGCTGATGGCAAGTTCGGCGGTAGCGATCAAGGCTTCCAAGTTGGTCGCGTCGGTTTCCAGCACTCGATCGAAGAAGTTTTTCAAGATGATCCGAGCATCGATCCCGTTGTTTGAGAAAAAACGTCCGGCGGCAATCAGTGTGTCGCTGGTCGCGTATCTCAGTTGTCCCGATTGAAGGTAACGCTCGATCATCGCCTTTTCGCTGGCCGCCCGGTCGGGCAGATCATTGAAGTGGGCGACCTCGATTCCCAGCGTGCGGAGCGGCAAGCTGGTGGGATAGCGTCCGATGGCGGCGTCATAGGTTTCCAGTGCCCCCTCGTACTGACCGGTCGCCAATTGGCACCGGATCAACAGTTCCGACCAGCGGCGATTCCAGATTCCGCGCTCCACCTCGGCCGCGGCGATTTCTTGTGCCTGGTCGATCTTTCCGGCCAGGAACAACGTTTCGGCTTCGGAATAGTTTGCCGCCGTGGCCGATCGGCTGACCAACGCGAGCAAGACGATTGCGGCAACCCGCAACCAGCCCGATGCGCTAGCGGTCCGGACGCGTGTTCGGCCAGGCCCGGCCGGGGCCGCAGCAGTGTTGGACACTTGGTCACGAAGCCGGCCTGGATCGGCACCGCAGTCAAACGTCCGCCGACACTCCCGCACCCGACGACGCGGTCGCGGTCGACCGAACAACACAACCTGGGGAGCGTAATGTCGAAACACGGCGGTGGGCACCATTGGGTGGGTTGGAGCGGGCAGGTAGTTAACGATTGTAGCGGAACGAAACGGGGCAAGGGTTGGTCGACGGACGAGCCGATCCTGTTCTGCCGGGGTTCCTATATCCGGAGCGTAGTCCGGCTGGTATCCTGTAGCGGTTCAGTAAGCGTGGCACCTTTTGATTGTGGGAACGGAATGGATAACTCGGGTGAGGCAGCAGGCAACGATCCGGCGGCGGTGGGCGAGCTTTCGGCAGCCGACGCGGCACGTCTCAACGACGCTAAGAAACAGATCAGTGAGGAACTCGGCAAAGTCATTGTCGGCCAGCAGGAAGTCATCGACGAGATCATGATCGGGCTGTTCAGCCGCGGTCACGTTCTGTTGGAAGGCGTGCCCGGGCTGGCCAAGACATTGATGATCAGCACGCTGGCCCGGACGATGGACCTGGCGTTTTCCCGCATCCAGTTCACTCCCGACCTGATGCCCGCCGACGTGACGGGAACCGAAATCATCGAGGAGGACCGTGCCAGCGGGCACCGCGCGTTTCGGTTCATGGAAGGCCCGTTGTTTGCCAACATCATTCTGGCCGACGAAATCAACCGAACGCCGCCCAAAACACAGGCCTCGTTGCTGGAAGCAATGCAAGAGCGTCAGGTGACCGTCGGGCGTACCCGCCACCCGTTGCCCACGCCGTTTTTTGTTCTCGCCACACAAAACCCGATCGAGCAAGAAGGGACGTATCCGTTGCCGGAGGCACAACAGGACCGCTTCATGTTCAAAGTGTTTGTCGAATACCCCTCGTTTGAAGAGGAGTTCGAAGTCGCACGGCGAACGACGGGGACCGAGACCGGTGAAGTCCAAGCGGTGCTCAATGCCGACGAAATCATCCGCTTGCAAGACCTGGTGCGTCGCGTGCCGGTCAGCGATCACGTCGTGCGTTACGCATTGTCGTTGGTGCGGCAGACCCGTGTCGGTGACGAGGGCGTGCCCGATTTCGTCAACGATTTGGTCGGCTGGGGGGCCGGACCGCGTGCGGTTCAATTCTTGATCCTGGGCGGCAAGGCCCGGGCGCTCTTGGAAGGTCGTTTCCATGTCTCCATCGATGACATCCAAAAACTGGCCAAGCCCGTTCTGCGGCACCGCATGGTGGTCAACTTCGCCGCCGAAAGTGACGGGGTGACCAGTGACAATGTGATCGATCGCATCGTAGCGGCGACACCGACGACCGAAGACGAGCTTTCGCGTGATGCCCGATTCCAAAAAATATTTGCGTCCTGAAGTCACGCAGCGAATTCGTCGGATGGAACTGACGGCGCGGCGCGTCGTCGAAGGCTTCCTGTCGGGGATGCACCGCAGTCCCTACTTCGGCCAGTCGATCGAATTCCTGCAGCACCGCCAATACAACCGCGGTGACGAACTGCGTCACATCGATTGGAAGGTGTACGCGCGCCAGGACCGGTTGCACATCAAGCAATACGAAGAGGAAACGAACCTGCGATTGACCTTGCTGGTCGACCGCAGCGCCAGCATGTCCTACGGCGAAGGCGAAACCAACAAATTCGATTATTCCGCCTCGATCGCCGCTTCACTGGCCTACTTGGCACTGCGTCAAAAGGACGCCTGCGGGTTGATCACGTTCGATACCACGGTCCGCGACACCGTGCCGGCCAAAAGCAACCAACAGCAACTCGCGCGAATCTTGGCGATGCTCGATCAGGTCGGCGCCGACGGTCGCACGGATCTGGTTCGCGTGGCCAAACAGGTCGGCCAGGCGATTCCGCGTCGCGGGTTGGTGTTGATCATTTCGGACCTGCTGGGAATCGATTCGTTGGTCGAAGGCTTGCGGGTGCTGCGTTCCCGCGGTCACGACGTGGCCCTGTTTCACGTCTTGCATGACGACGAGATCGAGTTTCCGTTTAACGGAGCGACACGGTTCGAAGCGCTCGAAAGCGACGACTTGCTCAATTGCAATCCGCGCGCGCTGCGACAAGGTTACTTGGACGCCCTCGATCAATTCCTCAGTTCGACGCGTCGGGCCTGTGGGCGACTTTCGATCGACTACATCCAGGTCCGCACCAGTGACCCCTTGGATGCGTTGCTGGCACGATTTTTGTCTCACCGCACCTCGCTACCCAAACTACGCCGGTAAGGAGGCCGCGAAGAATGTTTTTGTATCCCGCTCTTCTGGCCGGTTTCGGGTTCGTCGCCGTCCCGCTGCTGGTGCATCTGATCAACATGCTGCGGCATCGCCGCCGCCGTTGGGCCGCGATGGATTTTCTGTTGGCCAGTTATCGCAAACAGAAAAAATGGTTGCGGTTGCGGCAATTGTTGCTGTTGTTGACGCGATTGGCCGTCGCCGCGTTACTGGTGATGATGCTGTGCGGCTGGACCGGCGGACGCCATCTCCTCGGTGCACTGGGCGGTCAAACGACACACCACATCGTCATCCTGGACGACAGTTATTCGATGGGGGACGTCAGCGGCAGTGGTGAGACGACGGCCTACGATCGAGCACTCCAGGCGCTGCAACAATTGACCCAACGATTGGCCGGCGACGAAGGCAACCATCAACTGACGGTGATGCGTGCCAGCCGGGCGTCGCTGGCGGTTCAGGGGGGCAGCGAATCCGGTGACGCGGCGGCCGACCTGTCCAGCCAAACCGTGCTGGGCGACGCCGGGGTGATCGCACGCGTGATGGCGACCGAAGTTTCGCCGATCCGCACCGATCTGGTGCCGGCGCTGGACTTGGCCGGCGAACTGGCCGCGGCGACAGACGCGGACAGTCAATTCGTTTACATCGCCAGCGATTTCCGCGACCGCGATTGGGGATCGACCGAGCGACTGGCCGAAGCGATGCGCAAGTTTTCCGGCGATGACTTGAAGGTGCGTCTGATCGACTGTGCCCAACGTCCGGAACGGAACTTGGCGGTCACGGATCTGGCGCCGGTCCAAGACGTCTGGGTCGCCGGCGTTCCGGTGGTCGTGCGGGCAACCATCAAAAATTACAGTGCCAGCGAAGTGAAAAGCGTCACGTTGGCCTGTCGAGTCATCCGCTACGGTGACGAGGTCACGGCTGTCGACCCGTCGCGGCGTGTCAGCGGTGTCGTCGAAGCGCTGCCGGGATTGGTGATCGAATCCCTGGCCGCCGGGGCGGAGATCACAAAGTCGTTTCAAGTCTTCGTCGCCGAAACGGGGACGCATGCGATCGAAGTCGAATTGCCGTCCGACGCGTTGGGCATCGACAATCAACGAACCTGCACGTTGCCGCTGACCGACGTGGAACGCGTGTTGGTGATCGATTCCGACGTCGACGAAGCCGGTGCGTACACCGTCGCTGCGGTTTTGGACCCGGGCAGCCAAGTGCGGATCGGTGCCCAACCGGACATCAAACCGCCGGCGTTCCTGCGGAGTGCGACGATGGAAATGTTGGCCCCCTACCGTGCGATCTACTTGCTGGATCTGCCACAGGTCAACGAGACCGCTGCGACCGCGTTGCAACAATACGTACAAAACGGTGGCGGGATCGCCTGGTTCCTCGGTGATTCCGTTACCGCTGAAGACTACAACCGGACCTTGCTTTCGCCGGACCGACAGTTGCTGCCGGCCCCGCTCGATTCGATCCGTGAGTTGCCCGTCGGCGGGACCGACCAAACCGGCGACGTCCTGTTCGGTGACACCGACACGTTACTGGATCCACTGCGCAGTGCCGGTGATGCGTCGCTGTCGATGATCGGCGTCGCCAAAGGATGGACGCTCGACGATGACGCAGACACCGCCGGGCAGGAAACCGCCGCGCAGACACGGCGTTATCGCAACGTGCTGGTCCGTCGCGACGGCGAGCCGCTGGTCACCGAACACAGCTTCGGTGCCGGAACGGTCGTGACGGTGTTGACCAGCTTGGACGCCGCTTGGACCAATTGGCCCGGCGATCCGACGTTTGTCCCGTTCATGCTGCTGTCCAATGCCAGACTTTGGAGCGGTGCGAGTGCAACGACCTCGCGCAGCGTGATCGATCCGTTGCAAAAAACCGTTTCCACGCGAGCGTATTTTCCAGAGATGAAATTGCTGACGCCTTCCCAGTCGCCTCCACGGGTTTTGATGGAGGTGATCGGAAACGAGGTCGGCACGGACACCGTCGAAGTGTCTCTTGATCCGGTCGAACGATTGATCGCCAGTGAATCCAACGTCGACGACTTGTTGCGACCGGGGCTGTTCGAATGGGGGTTGTTGAAAGCCGATGGCGGCAGCGAAGTGATCCCGTCGGCCAGCACGATCGTCACCGGCGAGGGCGAACTGGAGCGTGCCGACGCCGCAGAGATTCGACGCAGCCTGCTCCCCCTGGACGTGCAGTTTGTTTCCAGTGACGACTGGCGGCAACAAAATCAATTCGCCGGCAGCTCCACGCTCGGATTGATGCTGCTGGCACTGTTGGGGCTGTTGCTGGCCGCCGAACAGGCACTGGCATACTGGGCCAGCTACCACGCCCGGGCGTCGATCCCGGTTCGCGGCGGCGGGCGAGGGTCGGTAGCCGGGGCAGATGATCCGCAGGGCGGGTCGGAACGTCACGCGTTTGGTTTGGCGGCAGGAGGGCGATAGGCGTGCAAGAAACATTGGAACAGTCCGCTTTTTCCGGCGACGGCGGTCCGGCGCTGGAAAGCACGGTCTATGAATTCGCCCGCGCCGGCTCGATCGAAGGCTGGTGGTGGTGGGCGCTGCTGGTGATCTCGACCGCAGTGGTGATCTTTGGTTGTGCGCGCTTCTATCGCCGCGACACCGCCGAACTGTCTCGATCGGTCAGCATCACGTTGATCTGCCTGCGCATCACCATCATCGTCGCGTTACTGTTCTTCTTCTTCGACCTGCAACGTCGCACCCAGCGCGAAGTTTTGCGTCCCAGTGAAGTCGTGGTGTTGGTCGATACCAGCCAGAGCATGTCGCTGGCCGAATCCGACACGCTGGGCAGTGAGAGTCGCGCCAAACGCGCCGCGGAGATTCTGGCGGACAACGATTTGGTCAATCGTCTCGGCCAGCAGCATCGCGTCAGCGTGTACAGCTTTGGCGACGCCCCCGAACCGCTGTTGCTGCAGACCAACGGCGGCAACACTGAGACGGCGTTGCAGGCCGAGGAGTCGGTTGACGAAGTCGCTCCGCCGCGCCGTCCGTCACCGGTCGCCATCATCGGGATGATTCTGTTGGGAATCGCCTTCGTCTTGTCGCTTTCCTCGCTGTTGGTGGGTGGATTGTCCGCCCCGGCGCCGGACTCCCAATCCGGAGGCGGCCGTGAGGGCCTGGGTTGGTTACTGGGGGCAACCGCAGTCACGATGTGTGCCGGTATTTTGATGTGCGGTTTCGCGTACAGCAGCGCGACGACGCGTTCGTTTGCCTCGCTGGTCGGATTTGCCGACGACGAATCGCCACAAGAGCTGGATCGCGATGGAGACGATTCGGGCGAGGGGGCAGAATCGGCGCAGCCACCGATCAAGGTGCTCAACTGGGAAGACGCCGTCGCCGCCTCCGCGTCGCAAAGCCGGATCGGCGATGCGATCAGCAACGTGTTGGCAAGCCACGACCCGACGACGCTGGCCGGCATCGTGTTGATGACCGACGGCCAAAACAATGGCGGCAGCAACGTGGCTTCGGCGATGGCGCTGGCCAAACGGGGTGAGGTGTCGGTCTACCCGGTCGGACTGGGCAGCAGCAAGCCCCCGACCAATGTCCGGGTGGTCGATCTGGACGCCCCCAAACGTGTTTACCCCAACGACAAATTCGCCGTTTCGGCCGTGCTTCAAGCCACCGGCGGCGATTCCTTGAAAATCCAAGTCCAACTGTTGGATGGATTGGATTCCACCACGACCGACGGCAACGCATCCGACTCGCTGCCGACCGAGGTGGTCGATTCCCAAAGTGTGACGCTCTCCGGCGACGGTTCGTTGGTGGGGATCAAGTTCGAATTGGAACCCGAGTCGGTGGGGCGGCGTCGATTGGCGATCCGCATCTTGCCGGTCGAAAAAGACCAGAACCAAAAGGATGACGTCAGCGACGCGCGGTATGAAGTGGTCGCGCGAAAACTGCGCGTGCTGACCATCGCCGGCGGTCCGACACGCGAGTACCGCTTCGTCCGAAACCTGTTGCACCGCGAGAAATCCATCCGCCTGGACACGTGGTTGCAGACCGGACAACCGGGGATGAGCCAGGATGCCGATCAGCTGTTGACGGAGTTTCCGTCCACGCCGGCTGAGTTATTCGAGTACGACGCGATCGCGATGTTCGATCCCGATTGGACACAGATCCCCGCCGCGTCGATCGATCTGCTGGATCGTTGGCTGGCCTCGCAGTCGGGCGGATTGATCATCGTCGGCGGCCCGGTCTATCACCCGCGTTGGTTGCGGCTGCGGACCGATCCACGTGTCTCACGAATCGCGAGCTTCTTTCCGGTCACGTTTTCCAGCCGCGGATTGATGATGGGTTCGGGTCGGGAGGGCGGCGAAACGGCGTGGCCGTTGGAGTTCACGCCCGAAGCGCGTCGTGCCGAATTCTTGTGGGTGACCGATGACCCGGCATCCAGCTTCGAAGCTTGGGACTCCTTCGGCGGCGTCTACGATTACGTCGGCGTCAAAGCGGCCAAACCGATCGCCAAGGTGTACGCGTATTTCTCCGACCCGACCACGCGGATCTCCGATTCGCTGCCGGTTTACATGGCCAGCCAGTTTTATGGTGCCGGCCGCGTGTTTTTCCAAGGCAGCGGCGAGATGTGGCGGATGCGACGTGAAAGCGACGCGTACTTTGACAACTACTACACCAAACTGATCCGCTGGGTCAGCGAAGGGCGATTGCTGCGCGACAGCAACCGCGGATTGTTGTTGGTCGACACGCCGCGGGCGATGGTCGGCGACACCATCACGGTCCGCGCCGTGTTGACCGACGAACAATTCGAACCGCTGACGTTGCCGGAGGTCAAGGCAAAATTGATCACCCCCAAAGGCGTCGAGGATGTCCGTTTGACGCCCGTCGAAGGCGAATCGCGACCGGGGATCTACAGCGGACGATTCGTCGTCCGCACCGACGGCAACCACGAATTGCGGCTGACCCTCGGTGACGCCTTGAACGAAGAAGTCTTTCGGCAAAACGTTCAGGTTCGCCTGCCGACGGTCGAATTGGAACGGCCGCGACGCAACGATGAAGACCTGGACAGCCTGGCCCGGACCACCGGCGGAAAATACTGGAAGGTCGATGCCGAGGCCTCCGGCGAAACACTGGCCAATGAAATCACCACGACCATCCGCCCCCAACCCCAAACCACGATTCTGCCCGGCACGCCCGATCCCATTTTCACCCAGCGACGAAACGCCATGCTGTTGTGGCTGATCGCCAGTGCGCTGACAATGGAATGGGTGGTCCGGCGACTCCACCGACTCGCGTAGGTAAAACATCATTCGAATGCTTGATCCTGAACTCCAATCGTTGCTTCAATCGCTTCGTGGGCGGATTCGCCGCTACGTGGTTTGGGATTCCTTGTTGGCGATCCTGGCGGTGGTGTTGTCGGCGTTTTGGATCGGGCTGCTCGTCGATTACGTGCCGGTCACACTCGGCGGCACGGAGATGCCACGGTCGGCGCGTGGAATCCTGCTGGGGGCCGTCGGGCTTGCCGTGTTTGTGATCGTGGTGCGGATGCTGATCGATCGGCTCATCCGCCCCTTGCCCGACGACAGTTTGGCGCTGTTGGTCGAACGCCACCATCCACAATTGGCGGGCCGATTGGTGACGGCTGTCCAACTCAGCCGCCCCGGTCGCTCGGGCGATTCCCATTCACCGGATCTGTTGCGATTGGTGCACCACGAGGCCTCGCAATCGGTGGACGAAGTCGACCCGGGACGGGTGTTTCGAATGAAGCCGCTGGTCCAAAAAGCGGCCATCGCGGGCCCCTTGTTGTTGTTGGCGTTGGTGCTGGCAGCTTTCAGCCCCAGCGCGTTTGCCCGGGCCGCGGCGCGATTGACGCTGATGTCCGACGCACGTTGGCCGCGGCGGGCGAAACTGGAAATGGTCGGCGTGGACCTGCCCACCGTCAGCGCATCGAACATCCAGGATGCCGATCCGGAGAGAATTGAATTCGAAAACGGAGTGATGCGTCTGCCGGCCGGCAGCAGCGCTACGCTGCGGATCCGCGCCGCGGCAGAGGACGCCGAAGTCCCCTCAGCGTGCACCGTTTACTACGAAACCGATGATGGCACGCGCGGGCAATCCAACATGCGGCGGGTGGGACGCGAACGAGACGGTTACCAATCGTTTGTGCTCGACGGCCCCCCGCTCAGCAATTTGGCGTCGTCGTTCTCGTTCTCCATCCAAGGGCTCGACGACCGACTGACCGACTACCGGATCGAAGCCGCCGAGCCGCCGGCGATCGCATCGATGCAGGTCAAGGTTCGCTATCCGGACTATCTCCGCGGGCCGGGCGGTGATGGGGCAGACGACTACGACGTGGAAACGACCTACCAAGCCGGATTGCGGATCAGTGAAGGAAGCCGGGTGACGCTGGAGGCGGTTTCCAGTCTGCCGCTCGGTGACGTCGATGTCGTCCTCGAATCCGACGGTCAAGAAACTCGGCTGACCGATCTGCAGTATTCCGAGGACCGCGGCAGCGTGCAGTTGAACCTGGACCGATTCCAAAGCCCGACCGCCATCCGAGTTGTTCCCTCGGACCCCAGCGGCATCAGCGCCCAAGCTCCGTTTCGCTACTTTTTGGGCGCGATCCTGGATGAACCGCCCAGCGTTTCACTGTCGCTCAAAGGCATCCAGTCCGCGGTCACACCGATCGCTCGCTTGCCGCTGGAATGTGTCGCCGAAGATGATTATGGAGTCGAGTCGGTGACGGCGGTGGTCGCGCAAAGCAACGCTGCACCACAAGACGAAGAATCCGGGCAGGACGACGCGGAATCCGACGACATGCAACCAGGGACGATCGAGCCGATTTCGCAACCGCTGCAACTGGATCGCGACGGACAAGCCGAAACCGTTATCGACCTGCGTGAATTGACCAACTCCGGACGCATCCCCGCGCTCCAACCCGGCAGTGCCATCAGCGTCTATGCCGAAGCACGCGATGCTTACAACCTGGAAGGAACCCATTTGACGTCCAGCGAAATCTTTCGGCTCCAAGTCGTCACACCCGAAGAATTGTTGACGTTGATGGAGCGGCGTGAACTGGGACTGCGAACGCGATTGGAACAGACCGTGACCGAAACCCAGGGGCTCCGCGAACAACTGGCGGGGTTCCAAGCCGACCGCTTTGAACTTTCGATGGAAGGTCAGCAAGGGGAAACGGAACAGCAGACGCGACAGCGCGAGCTGCGGATCATCGGGTTGCGAGTCCAGCAAAGTGGTTTGCAGGCGAGTAAAACCACCGAAGAATTGACCGGGATCGCCGAATCGCTCGACGACCTGTTGCTGGAAATGGTCAACAACCGCGTCGACTCCAAGGACCGCCAGGAACGACTCGGCAGCGGGGTCCGCGACCCGCTACGACAGATCGTCGACGTCTCCATGGACCAGCTTCAACAACAAATCCGTGCCATCGAAACATCCATCGATCAACCGCAATCAGCGCTCGAGCACACCGAGGCGGCGATCCAAACGGCCGACCAGGTGCTATTGGAGCTGACGGCCGTTTTGGAGAAGATGCTTGACCTGGAAAGCTACAATGAACTGCTGGACTTGGTTCGCGGTCTGATCCAGGACCAAGAACAACTCAAGGAAGACACCCAGCAGGAGCGCAAAGACCGTGTCAAAGACCTATTCAAATAGCCGCAACTGACGTGGAAAACACAATGTGCAACAACGCCGCCATGCGTGAGTCGAATCGCCGAAACCGGCCTCCGCGGCGGATGGTCCGCTTGGCCGCACTGTGCTTCGTCTTTGTCTCCGTTTCCGTTGGCGGAATCAGCGACGCCCAAGAGTCCGATCTGGTACTCCGACAAGCAGGCGTCGCCGACCGCTACCAAAAACTAGAAGAACTGCTGTTGCGCTTGGCGGATGTCGAAGCCGCCGAGAACCCCGATCGAGCGGCGTTGTTGCGCCAGGCGGCAAAGCAATCACGCGAAAAGTTCGTGCTGCAACAACTGCGAAAGGCGAGCGAAGCACTCCGCAATGAAAAATTCTCCGATGCGGTCGCCAACCAGGATTCCGCCAGCGCCGGTCTGGCCGAAATCCTGAAACTGCTGACCAGCGAGGATCGCGCCAACCGAATCCGCGACGAGAAGGAGCGGTTGACGAAAATGATCAAGGATCTGAAACGCATCGAACGTTCCCAACGTAGCACCCGCGCGCGAACCGAAAATGGAGCCGATCTCGATCAGCTCGAAAAAGAGCAGGAGTCTATCGGCGATCGCGGCGAAGCGTTGAAAGAACAACTCGCCGAAGAGAACGGGGAGTTGGGAGAAGGGGAGTTGGGAGAAGGGGAGTTGGGAGAAGGGGAGTTGGGAGAAGGGGAGTCGGGAGAAGGGGAGTCGGGAGAAGGGGAGTCGGGAGAAGGGGAGTCGGGAGAAGGGGAGTCGGGAGAAGGGGAGTCGGGAGAAGGGGAGTCGAAGGAAGGGGAGTCCAAAGAAGGAGAGTCCAAAGAAGGGGAGTCTGGCCAGCAGGGCCAGCAGGGACAGCAGGGCCAGCAGGGCCAGCAGGGCCAGCAGGGCCAGCAGGGCCAGCAGGGCCAGCAGGGCCAGCAGGGCCAGCAGGGCCAGCAGGGACAGCAGGGACAGCAGGGCCAGCAGGGCCAGCAGGGCCAGCAGGGCCAGCAGGGCCAGCAGGGACAGCAGGGACAGCAGGGACAGCAGGGACAGCAGGGACAGCAGGGACAGCAGGGACAGCAGGGACAGCAGGGACAGCAGGGACAGCAACCTAAGACGCCGCAGCAGCAGGCGGAAGAGAAACTGCAGCAGGCGATCGAAAAGATGCGCCAGGCGGAGCAGGATCTGGAGCAGTCCGAACGCGACGAAGCGATCGAGGACCAGCTGGCGGCCGAGGAGAATCTGCGGCAGGCGATCGACGAATTAGAACAAATCCTGCGTCAGCTTCGCGAGGAAGAGATGCAGAGGGAACTTGCCCGCCTGGAAAGTCGTCTCAAGAAGATGGCTGCGATGCAATCCAAACTGATCGACGATACGGCTGAACTTGCCGCGACGCCGAAATCGCAACGCAGCCGGCAAACGGACCTGAAAGCCGGCGATCTGTCCTTCGACCAGAAAAAGATCACCGTCGAAGCGGACCGGGCCATGCTGTTACTCCGCGAAGAGGGGTCCAGTGTTGCCTTTCCAGAGGTGGTCGCGCAGATCCGTGACGAGAGTGACCGCATTGCCCAGAGATTGAGCAAAACTCAAATTGATGCCATCACTCAAGGCATTCAACAAGATGTCCTGGCCGCGATCGAAGAAATGATCGCCGCGCTGCAGCAGGCCCAGCGGGACCTGGAGAAGCAAAAACAACAGGGCCAATCGGCGCCCCAACAAGCCGGACAGCCGGGAGAACAGCCGCTGGTGGGTGCGATTTCCGAACTGAAACTGATCCGAACCATGGAAACCAGGATCAAATCGACGACACAACGTTATGCTGAACTCCTACAATCGGATGAGACATCGGCACAGGATGTGCTTCCTTTGCTAAAGAACTTGTCCGAACGCCAGGCCAAGCTGTACAAAATAACGCGTGACTTGGTGATGCAGCGCAATCAGTAAGCGACTCCAACACAGGCGGACCACTGTGATTCGTAACCGAACTTTCCAGCAGCGGCGGAGTTTTCTCTGTTCAGTCCCGGCTTACTGTTTCGCGGTCTTCCTGTCGGTGACGCCTGCGATGGCCGATCAGTCGCTGGAAAGTCGGCAGAGCTGGAAGGTGCTCGACGGCGATCAGATGTCGATGGTGCTGCGCGGGTCGTTGGACGAATACGGCGCCCCGCCGGCGGCCAGTGCTGAGGCGTCCGAGCGGTTTCGGCAGCAACTGGAACAGGGTGTCGATGACCCGCTGGACGCTTTTGTCACCGCGGTCGCTAGTCTGACCGATGCGGTCGAGCGACTCGCCGAGATCGCCGCCAAGGATCCGTTGGCGGCCGCAGCCAGCATCGATCCGTCGGCCGCGGATTACGCCGAAATCGAATCGTTGCCCAAGCCGATCCGGATGAGCGTTCGGACTTGGCTGGGGCGAATGCTGGTGCGTTCGCGGTTGTACGACGAGGCGCTGCCGGTGATCGCCGAAGTCGATGTGACCGAATCGGTCGACCCGGCCAGTTCGTTGTTTTACCGCGGGGCCTGTTATCACGCCTTGCTGATGAAATCCGAAGCGCTTGCCGATCTTCGGATGTTGCTTGAAAACGAAGACGATTGCCCGGTGCGGTTTTCCCGTTTGGCAAAATTGATGGTCGCCGACATCAAACCGTTGAAGGAAGATTCGCTTGATGAGATTTCGCGGCTGATGACCGACGTCACCCGCCGACTGGATTTGGGACGCAGCGACGAGAAGGTCGAAAACCAGGAACAGAAAATCATCGACAAGCTGACCAAGCTGATCGACAAGCTTGAAGAGCAACAACAACAGCAGCAACAGCAACAACAGGGCGGCGGCAGCGGCTCGGGAGGCGACCCGCAAAACGGCCAGGAATCACCGATGCAAGACAGCCAAATTGCCGGCGGCAGCGGTGACGGGAACGTGAAGAAGAAGAACCTGGGCGACGACGACGGCTGGGGGAATCTGCCACCGGCCGAGCGGAAAGAGGCCCTGCAAAAGATCAGCCGTGATCTGCCCACACACTACCGCGACGCCATCGAAGCCTACTTCCGCAAACGAGCCACCGACGGCTAACCGACTCCGTTGGTGTCAAGGCTTTAGCCGATTGCTTCGTACGACGCCCCAAAGTCGCCGTGTTCTCCGAACTCGGCGCCCCAAGAAGTGACGCCATGCCCCCGCGCCGACCTCGGAGAGGACGGCGACTGTCCCAAAGAACGTCTTAATCGTTTTCCGACCGTTCGGTCGGCCGCAACACCGGGAACAGAATCACGTCACGAATCGATTTCTGGCCGGTCAGGATCATCACCAGGCGATCGATCCCGATCCCCAGCCCGCCGGCTGGCGGCATCGCGTGACGCAGGGCCCGAATGAAATCGTGGTCCATCTTGGCCATCGATTCTTCGTCGTCCAACCCTTCCAATTGCGTTTCAAACAGTTTCAGTTGCAGATCGGGGTCGTTCAATTCGGTGTAGGCGTTGGCCAGTTCCATCCCATTGATGAACAACTCAAATCGTTCCGCGATCGCCGGGTTGTCTCGCTTCCGTTTGGTCAGCGGACAGATGCTGGCCGGGTAATCGATCACAAAGATCGGACCTTCCAGTGTGTCTTCAACCTTCTCTTCGAAGATCTCGTTGCGGATCACATCGGGGTGTTTGTGTTCCGGATCCAGCCCCAGTTTCTTGGCGTACTCGATCACCGCCGCGTCATCGCTTTCGTCGATCCCGGTCGCTTCTTGGAACAGCTCGGCATAGGTGGCGCGCTTAAACGGCGGCGTAAAGTCAATCGTCTTGCCGCCATATTCACGTTGATAACCGCCACCGATCGCTTCGATCGCGTTACAGATCACCCGCTCGGTCAAATCCATCATCGACGAGTAGTCGCCGTAGGCCTGGTAGACCTCCAGCATCGTGAATTCAGGATTGTGGCGCGGGCTCAGACCTTCGTTGCGATAAACGCGACCGAGTTCATAGACGCGTTCCATGCCCCCGACCATCAAACGTTTCAGGTGCAGCTCGAGGGCGATTCGCATGGTCAGCCCCATGTCGAGCGCGTTGTGGTGCGTTTCAAAAGGACGTGCCGCAGCCCCCCCGGCGACCGTGTGCAGCGTCGGCCCTTCGACTTCGCAGAACCCGTCGGCATCCAGGGTCGCACGAATTGATTTGATGATCCTGGTTCGATCCAGGAACGTTTCCATCGTGCCGCTATTGAACGCCAAATCCGCGTATCGCATCCGCTGTTTGAGTTCGGGGTTGGTCAACCCGGCGTGCTTTTCCGGCGGCGGCTCGAGCATCTTGGTCTGGAATGTCAACTTTTCGGCAAACACCGTCAGCTCGCCCGTGTTGGTACGCCCCAAGCGACCTTCGGCGGCGATCAGATCCCCCAGATCGAACAGTTTGGCCAGTGCGAAATCGTCCTCGCCGACTTGCTTTTTACCAATGAAAATCTGGATCGAACCGGTCCAATCTTTGATGTTCAGAAAGATCAGCTTGCCAGCCGGCCGGGCCAACATGATGCGACCGGCGACACGGACCATCGGCCCAATCTCTTCGCCGGGGCCGTTGTCGGATTTCCACTGGCGATAGTCGACGTCGTCGGATTCGACATCGGGCAAATCGAGCAGCTCGCCGTCTTTGGTTTGAAACTTGATTTCCGCGGCCCGTTTGCGGCAATCGCCGATCAGCGTGCGGTCGTCAAAACGCGAGCCATAGGGATCGATCCCCAGCGCTTCGATTTGTCGCAGTTTTTCCCGGCGCGCCACTCTCGGATCGGTCGGATCACCGTCGTCGGGAGTTCCATTTCCGTTGCCGCCGTCTGGGTTCTGATTCATCTTGACTGCTAATTGGGTTGGAAAATGCCGCGGAAACCAACCGGATTTCCGACGCTTTGGGGGCGAATTGTCGAGTCGAAAGCAGATTTTGACAAGGCGAGCGCCGGCGAGTTGTCTTGACCTGGATCGCGACGGTCGGCTAATCAGACGGTTCGTAACTCATTTTCGCCGTCATCCTGACGCCGCGACATGGCCCTGTTTCCCTCCCGCCAACGATCGAATCCGAGACCTCCATGCATCGTTTTCTCGCCCTCGCCTTGTTCCTATTTGCCGCCAGCCTCGTAACCGCGTCGACCAACGCATCGGCTGCCGAAGTGGTCCATTTCCAGTGCAAGGAATGGAAAGCCAAACACATTCATGACGCCAAAAAGGCCGACACGATCGCGGCGACCCTGAAAAAGCTGGGCTGTGAAGTCAAAAAGGAACAGCACAACGGTCACATGGACGTCAAGTACCGCTGCCCCAAGGAGCGGACGCTGCCGGTCAAAACCCACGCCGAAGCGGTCAAGTGGGAAAAATGGTTCAAGGAATTCGGGTTCAAGGTCTACCACACCCACTAAAATAACGTGGCAATGACGGCGTCCGAAAGATTCACGCGTCGACCGCCACTTGCCCTGAACCCGAAGTGTGATTTACACTTCTATTTACACCGGCAGCGGCCCGCAACACCGCCGCCGGCCGATTCAGGAGGATAAGCGAATTGGCAAGCAGACTGATTCGAAATCAGTTGCCGGGCAACCGGTTGCGGGTTCGAGTCCCGTGTCCTCCGCTTTCGTTATGACACCTCGGAAACCACCGTGTTTTCGAGGTGTTTTTCTTTGGCACACCCCTGTGCGCCAGGAGCGTGTCATAATTCCCGCCACCACTCCAGGGCGTTCCTTGGAACCGGTACCCTTATCCCGATCTCATTGAGGTGCATCTTTCATGGCTTCGTCAATTCTCGCGGAAAAACTGCACGAGTATCCCCAGCAAGATGTAATCGACGGCGCCGGCGGAGAATCGGCTTCGATCCTGGATGACTGCCTGAACAGTCACGGCGGCGTGTTGCAGCTTCTGCACCGTTACGCCGGCAGAACCTTTTGCACGCCAGGCAAACGACTTCGCCTTGATGCCAAATCGTACTATCCCGACTACATGGGCGGGACGGGGCTTGATGAACTGTGGATGTGCTGCACGGTGCCCATCGTGACCGGTGTCATCGATACGCGCACGAACAAGGCACCGTTTCGCGAAGGCGAATCACACGTCCTCACTCCGAATGGGCAAGTCATCTCGCTGCAGGATTTGATCGTCGCCAATCCCGATGCTGTCATGGGTGAGAAGATGACGGCCTTTTCGAAATCGCTGTTCGGCGATCCGACTTGGCCGATCGTGTCAAAGAAGTTCGACAATCTGAACCCGATCCCGCACCACCTTCACTGGTCGAAATGGGAAGTCTATGACATCAATTCATTCGACAATCCCGGTGTCAGTGCGTCGCACTATCACACGACGGCAATGGGGTTGTACTCATTCGTGACGAAGGAGCAGTTTCTTGCCTGCATGAAGCGTTTCGGAAAAGGCGAGTACAACGGTGTTCGGCATTTGTCGCCGCACACGATGATGCACATCGACAACGGCTTCGTGATGCCGAACGGTGTGCTGCACTCGCCCACGGACCTCTGCACGCACGAGCTGCATGTCACGATGGATGAACACTTCCTGGCCGAGGACCTGACCCTTGACGGACGTATCGGAGCAGCCGATGCGTTCTATGCATGCAGGGAAGAGGATTATCCGAAGGACCGGCACGAAGACTGGGAGTACCTGGTGGAAAAGCTCGACTTCCAAGCCAACCAGGACCCGGACTTCGTCCTGAAGAATTCGCGTCCGGCAATCACCGCCGAAGAATTCAGCGGCGACGGTGTTGACGCCAAGTGGATCGTCTACGGTGATTTCCTGGGCGATCAAAAGTGCTCGATTCTGCGACTCACCGTCGAACCTGGCGGGAAGACGAATTTTTGTCCCGAGAGTCCCGCGCTGTTCCACACTAACGGCGGAAGTGGCCGTGTCGGAAAACTCGAGGTGCGATATCACCAAGACATGATTCTTGGTGAGATCTATCCCGAGATCGGATTCATCACTCAGGCGGCGCTTTCCGGCGGCGGGGTGGAAATCGAGAACACGGGTACCGTACCGCTCGTGTTGACCTTCGACTTCCCGCAAAACGCGCATTCCAAAACGCCTGGTGCCGCCGTGACGAACTAGCACTCCGCCACAACTCCGCTTCCTGGTCGTGGACGCGGCGACGCGTCCATACGGCTTGTATGCTCGCGGGGACTCCTCCCGTCGTCCACGACCGCCTACCCGAATATTGATGCGAGACAGAATGCGAGTGCTTCGACAACGTGATCAAGCGCAACCCGGAGCGGGCTTGGTTATTCTGGCAAGCAGCTCATTCGCCAACGGCTAACCCGCTACGTGCGTTTTCCTGCGATCCACCGCGGCGGAATGGACTCGGCCCCATGGTCAAGCCAGTCGTCGGCCGCTTGATCACATTCAATCAACCCCCGTCCCCTTTTTCACTTCCGATGAGAGAGAACTGACTACAACGAACTCTTGAATCGCAGTAACCGGTTCTTGGTTCGCGCGGTGGCACGCGAGAACGGCTGTCCGCTATCCACGATTCGGAAATTGTGATTCGAGATCGGCCAAAATACGCCGGAGATTACTAATCTCGCATGACCCGAGTTCGGAGTCCGCAGCGACGTTTTTACCTAACATCCGCTGAGCGAATTGAATTTGTCCAATTAGCTTGCCTTGTGTCTTAGCGTCCTCAAGCTCCGAGAATCGATCCTTCGCCTCTTTGGCTCGGTCGTCGTAGATCAGGCGTAGTTCGGGGCTTTTGGCGATCATTTCCAGGATCTCCGTTGCTTTGCAAAAGGCCGCATCGGGAAGCAGTTGCCGTAGTTCGTCGGGATCTCGGTTTTGAGACTCTGTCAGAAAGTACACCCAACGCTCGAAAGCGTCGGCATCCGCGAGATCTGCCACATCCACATGATACTTTGATAATTGGATCAGGTGTAGCTGAATTTGGTCACCGAAGGTCAGTGAATGGGCGGCGTCGTGCAGGGCGAACCGGAGATGGCCGAATTTGACTTCCTTGAACAGGGGCTCGGTCATAAAGCAGATACTGATCGCCGGACGAAGCTCCCCATATGTCGTCCCTTCGTTCATTTGCCGCGAGAAAAGCTCGGCTGTATAGAAAACGAGTCGATTACGGAGTTCGCCTGGAATAGTCGTTTGCACCTCGATCACGTACCACGCACCAGCGGAATCTCGTGCTTTGACGTCGACGATCGACAGCTTGTCATCCTCGAACATCTTGTCGTTATACGGATTGAGGATTTCCACTTCCTCGATCGGGTACACCGACTGGAGCACTGCGTTGAGGAGATGAATCAGCAAGTCTGTGTTCTCAAGACTTCCAAAGAGAAGTTTGAAAACGAAGTCGACAGTTGGGCGGATTCCTAGCGGCATCGGGAGACCCTCGAAGGGGAGACATTCGGGACGAAATAGGCTCGCCAATTCGCGAGCCTGTGTCCAGGCGGTAGGTCAATCATGGATTGGAATCGTCATTCTTCGATGGTTTGTCGCCATCCGGATGCGTGTGGTCATACATTTTTCGCAAGTGACCGAGTGTGACATGGGGGTAACGTTGCGTCGTTTGCAGGCTTTCGTTGGCCGAGGAACAAATAGCTGCCGCTGATTGAGCGAGCGTTGGCTGGGCGGACTTCATTGATGCGACGGTCGATCCAAGCGAACGCCGTGGTGCTGATTGGCGACCAGCGAGGCTTGTCGCCTTTGCCGTGACCGATGACCAGCAGTTTGCGGTCGCGGTCGATGTCGTGCAGCGACACCGTTGACAGTTCGCTGGCGCGGATCGCTGACGAGTAGAACGTTTCCAGGATCGCTCGCTTGCGGATACCGAACGGTTGGGTGGTGTCGGAAACGGCAAGGATCGCGTCGAGGTGAACAAGGTCCTCGCGCGATGCCAGGATGTTGACTTTCAGTATCATAGTGTTGTTGTTCCGTTCGAGCCCGCAAACTCGGTAACGGCCATCATCACGGATGAAGGTGATTGAATCGTTTTCAATCTACAGTGAATCGTCCTGTTGAGCCTTCGTGTGATTCGAGTATTTCGTGGTTGTGCCTCCTGCTGAAACCGTGGCGAGCGCCACCGGCTCAGTTCCGCACCCGATGACCGACGCTCGCAGCGTCCCTTCGCCGATGGTGATGTCGTCGGCCTTGGCTTTGCGGTCGATACGGCGGCCGAGGATGCCGTGAGGTTGCCGTTGAAGTCTTCGGGGATAACCGATGGGATCGATGTCATGGTCATTGATTGGGTCCGGTGAATCTGCGTGTCTCAGGGCTGACGTGAGAGAAAGTGGCGAGTCGCGAGCGGCGAGCGACGAGTTGGAAAGGCCCGCCGTGGTGCTCTGCCCTGATGACGCGACAGATTCTCCTGCTTGTCAACGAGGTAGTCGGTCAACCGCCACGGAAGCCCGAAAACCGCTTCGGGATCAATCGGTAAAGTCAACGCACTTGGTGTTAACGATCGCACGAGCGCGTTTTTCGCCTCTCGCCTTCTCTCGGACTCACGCCGCAGGGTACCGGTGACGGCGTCAGTCCGGCTCGGCGAAAGGCAAAAAACGTGGGGGAAGAGTCGCTTCGTGTGTTGACGGGGTTTGGCGGTGCGAAGAGACCATCGAGCGGCCCGAGAGCCTGTCGGTAATTTGCAGCAGGCTTTGGCCGGACAGACAAGCTGCCGGATCGAGTGGGGTGGGGTGTCTCGTTCCCAGCTTGGTCGCCTGAGGCTCCCGCGCGGT
Source organism: Stieleria mannarensis (assembly GCF_014154935.1). Lineage (GTDB taxonomy): Bacteria > Planctomycetota > Planctomycetia > Pirellulales > Pirellulaceae > Stieleria > Stieleria mannarensis. Next base: position 240,039 of record NZ_JACEHH010000003.1, on the reverse strand, counting down.
CACTTGCGCCCTTCTAGATGCGGACTCGGCTTCGTGCCTCGTCTGTTCTTATCGGGGCTCCGCCGTCGGCTACGGCGATCCTCGCTCGGAGTAGTCTTGTATTCACGGGTGATGGTGTGTCCGACCTAAAAGCCTAACGCCTAAAGCCCTACCGCCTCACCTCGCTCGGCGCTACCCTCATCCTTTGGTCGCTGGTATCGCCTTCGTCAACCGTCGGCTCCACTCGGTCGGTCCCTCCCTCACTCCGGTCGTCGAACGATGGCCCGCTCCTTCACGCCGCCACCATCATCACTCCCATTCTCCCAACTTCTCCACTCCCAACTCCCCCTCTTTCTCCCCCGCTTCCTGCCATCGCTCTCCGACGGACATCCTGTCCCCGACGGGTTTCAATCGACGGGCATCCTACCCGCCGTGCCTACGGCGTTCTTTCGTGGGTGGAGGTGCGCGGTCCGGCATCGTGCCAAAGACATCGGCGGTCATCGTGACCGCCAGCGGCAGAAAATCTGGCGGGCCCTTCGTTGCGGCGGAAATCGACAGGGTCCTGTGTTCATGTCAATCGTCCGCCGCTTGATCATCAGGTTCGTGTGTCAATTCAACCCCCGTCCCCTTTGTTTCGTCTTGAAATACCCTCCAGTTTGGTGCGGAATCACAGATGCCGATAACCCACGGAAGTAATCCTTTGGGGGAAGGTGAGTGTCGTATTCTGGCATTTGGTCCAAGTAGTCAAGAGTCTGGAGTGGCACGCTGTTGCTGTGCGTTACCGGCTTAAGCTCGTAGTATCTTTGCATGGACGTATCAACATAATCGGGCTTCAGGCCTCGCCGATGGTCACCAGGCGAAAACATACCTGGAACCAGAGTCCCGATCGTCTTTCCAACATTCGTTTTTCCGTAACGTCGTTCCACCCAGTGCGAGAAATGGCGATGGGCAGACATGCCTTTGCCGCCTGGAGTTAAAAAGTCAAATTCGTCATACGGCTCAACTTCCAGGCCCGTCGGATCTACACCCTGTATCGGATCCCCATGGACATAGGCGTACTTATGCAGCGACTGCGGGTCCTGCATGTTGCCCGCAAACGGATCCAGTCGGTTGAACCTTCCATTCGCTGGGTCGTAGAAGCGGGCGCGGAGATATTGCTGCTGGGCCTTGGCGTCGAAGTGTTCGCCGGAGTAGCCGAGGGAAGAAAGTCGGGAGGTGGGAGAGAGGGAGTTGGCAGTAGGACCGTGTAACGCGATTATCTCGCCGTAGGGGGCAAAGGTGAAGACTTGGGCGATGGTCGCGGCGGTTGCCGCTAAGTCGTAGAGGACTCGGACGCTACCGTGGCCGTCATGACCGAAGACGTGGGTTTCGTCCGTCGTACCTTGGCCGTCGTCGGTTACGATTCGCTGGGCGATCTCATCGTGTCCGAAGGTGTAGTCGATCGTTTTGAGGGCGACCATTTCGCGGGGGGCGTTTTCTTGGCTGGAGTCGGTGGAAGAGCGACGGACCCTCTCTGGCGTTTGCTCACTGCGAAAACGCCGTCTCTCCCTGGGGGAGAGAAGCCGAGTTGGCTGCCAAATCGCTCAGTCATGCATTGGACGTCGCGTGCGGTCAGGAGGAACAGCTGGAGGCGACGGTTTTACACTCGGGGGCTTGCGAGCAGTTCGCGAATTTGGTCGATGCCGGGTGGTTTGACCAGGTGTTCGTCGAAGCCGGCTTGTTTCGATTTTTCGCGATCGTCTTGTTGTCCATAACCGGTCAATGCGACCAGCCTGCAAGGCGTCCCGGTTTCGAGTTGCCGGATCTGGCGTGCGATTTCGTACCCGTCTTGTCCTGGCAACCCGATGTCCATGAAGACCAACTCCGGCTGGAATTCAACAAACAGCTTGATCGCCGAGGGGCCATCGCCGGCCGTCTTGACTTCGTGGGGGCCCAGTTTCTCGAGCAGTTTTTCCATCATGAAACGCGCCGCACGGTTGTCGTCGACGGCCAGAATCCGAAGCGGCGCGTCGGCCGGCAGATGGGTTTGCACCGCGGCGCCGGAATCGGCGGTCGGTGCGACACAGGTCGGCAGGTTGAGCGTGAAGGTCGTGCCGCGCCCCAGCCCCGCGCTGCAGACGTGGATTGAACCGCGATGCATTTCCACCAGGTTTTTGGTCAGCGTCAGGCCGATCCCGAGCCCGCCTTGGGCGCGATCGAGCGCGCGATCGGCCTGAGTGAACAGATCGAACACCTGGGGCAGCAAATCACTGTCGATCCCGATCCCGTTGTCTTTGACGGCCAGGGTCACTCGATTCCCGTCGCTGTCGACATTGATGGAAATCTCGCCACCGGGATCGGTGTACTTGCAGGCGTTTTTTAACAGGTTCTCAATCACCTGAATGATCCGCACCGAATCGGCGTTGATCCAAATCGGTTCGCAGGGCATGTTGATTTCAAAGTGGTGCCCTTCGGTTTCCATCGTTTCCCGCAACGTGTCATGGGCTTGTGCGATCAGCGAGGCGAGCGCGACGGGTTGCTTTCGCAGTTCGACTTTTCCCAACATGATCCGGGAAACATCCAGCAGATCATCGACCAGTCGGACCAGATGTTCGATTTGCCGCTGCATCATTGCGATGGTGTCGCGATGCTGGGTCTCCGAAAGTGACAGCAAGTCCAGTCCCGAACGAACCGGTGCAAGCGGGTTGCGAAGTTCGTGCGACAGCATTGCCAGAAACTCATCTTTCCGCCGATCGGCTTCCTTGAGTGCCTGAGTTTGTTTGGCCAACCCGTCTTGAATCGCTTGCTTGCGAATTCGCAGCGCGATGCTGTTGGCGACCGACCCCATTGCGGTGGACACCGACTCGCTTAAGACGCGACGGGCGAACATGCCGATTACGCCGACCGTAGTGTGTCCGTCAACCAACGGATACCCGACGAACGCAACGATCCCTTCACGCCGGGCCCAATCCTTGTCGTGAATCGCCGGATCGGAGAGGACGTCGTTGGTGATGTGTGCTCGCTGCTCTTGAGCGATGCGCCCGATCTTGTAGTCTCCGAACCGGATGCAGCCGTGTGTTCCATCCAGATGGGTGTACAGACCGCTGCTGGCGACCAAGTTCAGCGACGTGCCTTCTTCGTTGGCCAACCAGATTCTGGCCAGCGCACCATCGAGTTGCCGGACCATCAATTCCGTACAGTCTTGCAATGAATTGTCAAGATCATGGTTCCCGACAAGTGCCAGCCCGATGTCACGTCCGAAAGCTGCGATGTCGCGTTCGATGCGAAGCTGTGCTTCGACGATTCGCCTGCGTGAAACCTCGCGATGCAACTGCTGGACTTTCTCGTTCAATGCCGTGAATTGTTTCAACGCAGCGGCATGCTCCTGCAGACGTAACAATAGGAAGTAGCTGGTCCCGTTGTTGATACGATGGGCGCTCGCACGCAGCGGTTGGTCTCGGCACTGAAACTTGAGTGTGCCGAGTGTGCCCTCGGTGGTTCGCCTGGCCAGACGGAACCATTCGTCCAGATCAGCGTGCGGTTGGGCCACAAAGTCCTGTAATCGGTGTTGCAGCACGTCGGATTTTTTCTGCCGCCCCATGGCCTGGACCGCCAGACGATTGGCGCCGACGATGACGCCACCGGGTGAGAGCAACACGAGCGGGTCGCCGAGTGTGGATGCCAACGCTTCGAACGATTCAGGCGTCAATGGTATCACCCGAATCAGTGTCATCGCCAAAATACTCGCGCCCGTCGGCGGCATCGGATTCGGCCGTCGGTTTTAAGTACACCACCACGCGACACCCGGAATCGCCACGGGCGATCGCCTGCTCGATCACAACTTTGGCGTAACCGAGATTCGTAGACGCAATCACGCCAAAGACGTTGGAGGTCATCATGCACAGCGCGGGTCGGTCGCGGACTTTGTCCCCGAAGGGGCAGACGCGGTTGCCCAGCACGATCTTTTCGTCGTCTTGGGAAATGATATAAAAATCACCTTCGATCCGCCGTTTCAGGTCGACCAACACCTCGCCCACTTGGCCGGCGGTGAATCGGTCTCGGAAGGCCTGTTCGCGATAGATCTGGTTGATCCGTTCCCCCATTCGCTGGCCGACGATGGAAACGAACCCGGCGGCTTCGTCCAACCCGACGACGTCCTGCAGCGTGCCTGAGAGCTCTCGCAACAACGTTCGCATGAAGTTGTCGCGATCGAGATCGACCGGAAGGCGGTGGATTACCGGAAGCGGCGGTTTCTGGTTCATGGTCCCCTCGCGTCGATAGGTCACGTCAATGGACGCTGCGTTCCATCTTACCGTTCCCGCGTCGCGCTCGCTATCATTCTCGATCGACTCGGTTAAGATATCCCCTTCGGCGCCGTCACCGTTGGTACGCGTGGCGGCTGCCGATCCCGCCTCCCTTCCCCCCCACCTTCGCCCACCGAAACCGTTTACGACGGATCGATTCTGCCTGAGATGTCGATGCACTTTCACTCCCGACGCTGTTTGCCGCTGGGCGCGATCATTGCCCTGGCGATTACCGGTTTCCCATGCACGGGGCAGATGCCCGACGCGATTGCCACGTTGCAAGAGCAGGCCGTGCGAACCAATCAATCCGACTGGGGACATTGGGGGCCAAATCCGGACACCTACTCGAGCTGGAAAAACCACAGCAATCGGCTGATTCCGATTTACACCTTTGGAATCGACCTGAAGTCGGTTTCCGGGGAAAACAGCGTTTACCGCGACCGTGCGGTGTTGGAAAATCTGTACGGCCAAATCCCCGAGAAAACGCACAATCCTGAAGCGGACTACTTTGACCAGACCGATGTTCATCGGCTGCAACTGTCGGCCCTGGAGTCCGGCAAGAAGCGGATCATCCTGTTCGTTTTTGACGGTATGGACTGGGACACGACGCGGGCCGCTGCGATCGCGAAACAGGGCAAAGTCACGTATGCAAGCGGGCGTGGCGACGGATTGGCGTTTCAAGATTATCGGGGAACGACGACGGACTTCGGTTTTTTTGTCACCAGCCCGCACAACGATGGAACCAACGTCAACGTCGACAAGCAAACCGTCACGTCGATCGGCGGCACGGTGCCGGGTGGTTACGACCCCGCCTTGTGCGGCGCCGCGCCTTGGGAACCGATCACCGACGCCGACTATCCGATCGGCAAGAGCAAGCAGACCAAACACGCCTTCACCGACTCCGCCTCCTCGGCGACTTCCATGACGTCGGGCATCAAGACGTACAACGGTGCGATCAACGTCGATCCGCTGGGCCGCGAAGTGCTGCCGATCGCACGCACGCTGCAGCAGCAGGACTTTGCCGTCGGCGTGGTCACCAGCGTTCCGATCAGCCACGCCACGCCCGCCTGCGCGTACGCGAGCAACGTGCATCGCAGCGATTACCAAGACCTGACGCGCGACCTGGTCGGGATCCCGTCCAGCTATCATCCCGGCGGTTTGTCGGGCGTCGACGTGTTGATCGGTGGCGGCTGGGGAACGGATAAGGAGAAGGACGGTTCCCAGGGTGAAAACTTTGTGCCCGGGAATCGATACCTCACCAGAGATGATCTGGCGAAAATCGATGTGGCCAATGGAGGCCGGTACGTGGTCGCCCAGCGTACGCCCGGGACGCGTGGCAGCGAAGTATTGAAAAACGCGGTCGCCCGAGTCGTAACCAGCGGAGAGCGATTGTTCGGCTACTTCGGCGTCCAGGGCGGACACCTGCCGTTTCGCACCGCCGACGGGAACTACAACCCGGTGATCAGTTTCGGCAACCCGACGCCCGAAGCGGCCGAGGTCTACAGTGAAGCCGACTTGCGTGAGAACGTTCAATTGAGCGAGATGGCGATCGCCGCCTTGGACGTGCTCGATGCCCGCTCGGATCAATGGTGGTTGATGATCGAATCCGGCGACGTCGACTGGGCAAACCATTCCAACAACATCGACAACTCCATCGGTGCGGTCCACAGCGGCGACGATGCCTTTGCCGATGTCGTCACATGGATCGAGCAACATGGCGGCTGGGACGAAACCGTGCTGATCCTGACCGCCGACCACGGGCACTACTTTCAACTGGAGCGTCCCGAAGCACTCATCGCTGGACCCAAAACCAACCCCTGAGCTCGCCTTCGCGAAACCCGGTCGCTTGGTCATCGGGATATAATTTGGCGAGTTGCGACTGAACGTCCGGCGCGATTTGTTCCTTCGGGCCGTGGCACATCACGCACTGCATCTGCAGCTTGATCGGTAACAAGGCCGCAGCCGTTTCGTCGGACAAGACGGCGAACACGGGCATGTCGACTTTTTGCTCGACCAAAGCCGTTGCCCACGACGGAGGCTGATTGGCGGGGTTGCGAATCCGAACGCCGGTACGTCCGATCCGAACCCCATGTTCGGCGCCCACTTCATTGGCGATCGTCACCGCTTCCCGGCTGCAGACTTCGATCGCCCCTGCTGGCCCCGTGTCCGCCATCGCTTCCATCAGACGACCGGACAGCCGCGTGAACAACGCGTCCTTGGCGGCAAGCATCGTCGCTTTGGCATCTTCACTCGGCGTCGCCCCCTGAACGATCCGAACCTCCGGTTCGGCGGAGGCTTCGCTCGTCGGTTCGGGTTGTTTTGCCGTGCAACCGAGTGTGGTCCCGGCGAGCAAGGCGGCGGCGGAAATCCACACGCTCGGTGTCGTCAACGTCCATCTGTTTAGCTTCGACGTCTTCACTTTCAAAGCGTCTCCTTGACCGTGTTGGTGTCGCAGTGCCATTGAGGATCGCAGGCTTTCACTGCATTTATATCGCCAGCTAACGAGATGTCAACATTGCCAGTTGATTCGGATCCGTCGGGCCCCAGTGAGTCGAACGCCTTGAACCGGCAGCGAACACGTATAATGGGCCGGGTCGGTTTTGAGAAATCAATGGGAAGCGTTCAACGAGGAGCCAGGACGATGCGTCAAGAAACCCCTTCGGATCAATCCACCGCGGGCGCGGCAACCACCGGAATCGCGCGGCGCCGTGTGCTTCAAGCCGGTGCGGCGTCGATCGCTGCCGGGACACTGGGCGTTAACGCCTTTGCGGCGGCCGACGGGCCGGTCAAGCGAGTCGGGTTGATCGGTGCCGGCTGGTATGGCAAGAGCGATCTGTGGCGATTGATTCAGGTGGCACCGGTCGAAGTCGTCTGCATCTGCGATCCCGACCAAAAGATGCTCGATGAAGCGGTGCAGATCGCCAGCGAACGACAGAAATCCGGCAACAAGCCGTCAACCTATGTCGATTACCGCAAGATGCTTGCCGAAAACCGATTGGACATCGTCGTGATCGGGACGCCGGATCATTGGCATGCCTTGCAAGCGATCGCGGCGATGGAATCCGGTGCGGATGTCTACGTTCAAAAACCGATCAGCGTCGATGTGCTGGAGGGCGAAGCGATGGTCGCTGCGGCGCGACGGCTGGGTCGCGTCGTCCAAGTCGGCACGCAACGAAAAAGCACGCCGCACTTGATCGATGTCAAAAAACAAGTCGTCCAGGCGGGATTGTTGGGCAAAATCGGTCACGTCGAGATGTGTTGCTACTATCACATGCGGGCCAACGGGAATCCGGACGTGATGCCCGTGCCCGATCATCTGGATTACGAGATGTGGACCGGTCCGGCGCCGATGCGGCCGTATGACGGGTTGCCGCACAAACGCTGGTGGCGCACCTTTACCGAGTACGGCAACGGCATCATGGGCGACATGTGTGTCCACATGCTGGACACGGCCCGCTGGATGTTGGGCCTGGGCTGGCCCAGCCGGATTACATCGACCGGTGGCATCTTGGTCCAAACCGAAGGCAAGTCGAACATCGCGGACACCCAATCGGCGACTTTCGAATTCGACGACTTCAACGCCCAGTGGACCCACCGCACCTGGGGCTCGCCGACCGATCCCGACTATCCCTGGGCGTTATTCATCTATGGCGAAAAGGGGACATTAAAGGCCAGTACGATGCGGGCTGACTTTATCCCGCAAGACAAACGCGCCCAACCGATCCACTTTGACTGTTTCTTTGAACGTGAAAAGTACCCGGAAGACCTGACCGAAAAGGACATTGAACTGAACGCCGCACCGGCAACACGTCTCCACATGCTCGATTTTCTGAAGGCGATCGAAGACCGCAGTCGTCCGGTGGCGGATATCGAAGAAGGCCACATATCGACGGCCAGCTGCATCTTGGCCAACCTGTCGATGCGGCTGGGCGGCCGGCCGCTGCAATACGATCCAAAGAACCAACGGGTCATCGGGGACCAGGAAGCGACTGCGATGCTCCGTCGCGACTATCGCGCCCCTTGGCAGCATCCGTTTGTGGGATGAGGGGCTTCGGTGGGGCGTGGTTCTTGGGCAGTTCGGAATACCCGTTTTTGATGAACAGGGAAACGACCTTGGCGTGCTCTTGGAGCAATTTGACGACATAGGGATCCTTGGAGGTTTCCCTCACCAGGACGCCTTGCTCGGTATGCTCCACATCCATCGTGATCTTTTTCGCGTTGGCAAAGATCTCGCGGAACAGCGGATCACGCATGCGGATCGGGTTGACGTTCTCCATGCGGTCATACATCGATTCGACGTGTTTTTGGATGCGTGCCGCGACGTCTTTGTCATCGGATTCGGTCAGCGTTTCGATCCCGTCGGGCAGATTCTTGACGGTTCGCCGAATCGTGTCTTTGTGTTCAATCAGGAAGAAGAAATCTTCGTGGTCGATGTCGTGTTGTGCGTCGTGGCCGTGCCGGCCCCGCATCATCATCCCCTTGCCTCTGGCTTGCATCGGTTGCTTGGCGACCGCGGTTTGGTTTTTCCTCGCATCAGCGCAGTCCTTGCATTCCTGGGGGCACTGGTCGCCGGAACAAAACTGACAGGACGGGGCGTCCGTCTTCGCTGCGTCGGACAACGCCGCGTCTTTCGCGGCCAAACAACATGCCGCTTTGGTCTGCTGGTTCGGTGCCGTGTCGGTGGCACAGGTTTCGTTTGAACAACCGCTCTGGCTGGAACAACACGGTGCGCCCGCCTGAGGAGTTTCGTCGGCAGCGGGAGAGCCTGGATTTTCGGCGGGCGAGTCTGTCAAGACTGCGGCCAACACGATCAACAACGTCAAAGTGACGGACAGCCATACAAGATTCTTCATCGGGGGTTCCTTTTCGTATTTGCCCCGTCGAGCGGAGCCACAGTGGATGGTTGCAATGATCACCATGGCAAGTCGCGTGCCGTTTTCGATCCAAGCGGTGAAGTGGCAAGTCCATTGCGGGTGGAATCCGATCGAACCAGTGTGAATGTCGAAGCGATTGCTGGAAAAACAATTGGCCAACGAATTTTGCGGTGATTGCGGGGCTAGAAACAGAGGGCGGATGGGACCGATGGGGTGTGCAAAAATTGCAGGGGCAACCCGCCGGAAGCGTGCATTGGTTGCATGCCTTGGACCGACCAACCGCCCCGCACGCTTTGATGATTGGCGAGATTGAAGTGTTTCAGCTGTTCGCGGCGTGTCGCGGCATTGGATTTGCTTCACCATCCGACAACGAATCAATCAATCAACTGAGGTGAAGTCATGAAACGGTTACTCATTGGTCTGTCGGCATTGATGGTCCTCGCGGCGTTGCCGCTGTGCGCCGAGGCGCAACAACGCAGGGGACGAGGTGGAGCCGGCCAAGGGAGCGGCTTTGGGCGTGGTACTCAAGGAGCGGGGCTTCAATCACGATCGGGATCACCGGGCAGCGGGTTTTCGCAATCATCCAATCGGGGCCGCCAAGCCACGCAGTTGGATGGCGATATCGCGAACTCGATCGATCTGGTCCGTTTGTGGGAGGAGGAAAAACTTGCGCGGGACGTCTACGCAAAATTGGCTTCGACGTCGAACCAACGTGTGTTTCAGAACATCTCCCGCTCTGAGAACCAGCACATGCAGGCCGTGGCACGGCTGATGGGCGGAAGCGGGACGACTCGAAATCGATCGAGTCAGACGCCGGGAGTGTTTGTGACACCAGAATACCAACAGCTCTATCAAACGCTGGTCAACGAAGGCAGCCGTAGTCCGCTGGACGCCTTGAAGGTCGGCGCGAAGATCGAAGAGATGGATATTGCGGATCTGAAACGATTGATGTCCTCCTCGGCAAATCCTCAATCGCATCAGGTATTGATGCAGCTGATGAACGGATCGCGGAACCATTTGCGTGCGTTCGCGTCACAGATCGCGAATCAGGGCGGTGATTATCAGGCACAGTTCTTGACCCAAGAAGAATTCGATGCGATCGCGAGATCCGGTGGCAATGGACGGGGCGGTGGCAGTGGACAAGGCGATGGCGGTAAAGGCCGTGGCCGGGCCGGACGGGGGCCCGGCCAGGGGAGTGGAAACGCATCAGGCGGTGGCCGGCGAGGATCCGGTGGCGGCCCGAGGCGGTGACGTACAATCAATATCATCAACGCAACGCCCATCGCCGACACGACCAACGCAACCATGCAGCCGACGCATCCAAAACGAATTCCCCGGCCGCGGATCGTCGGCATCGTGTTTTTGGTTGCACTGTGGGTGATGTTTGCCGTGTGGCAACGCGCCGAACACGTGCACCAATGCCGGCTGATCCACGCCACGCTGTCTTCCCAGGGCGAAGCGCTTGCCACGGCGGTGAGCAATTCGATCGTCTCACACCGTTGGTTCAGCCCGTTCGTCCAAGCACAACTTCCTTCGACGCTGGAAACATTGGCCCGCTCGACCAATGTGATCGCGATCGCTGTGGTCGCGGGTGGAGACCTGGATCAGGCCTACGTGACGGGCGATGAAGAACGGATCGTGTTCGATTTGCCCGTCGGGGAACATGTCGTCGGTGAGACGCTTCATCTGGTGCATGAATTCGAAATGACCAACGACCCGCCGATGATGGGAGGCTTCGGCGCTGCGAAAGTCTCGCGAGACACAGAATCATTTCGATCGATCATCGTTCTCGATCGCACCGCAACCACCGCACAGTTCTATCTGGAAGCGCGAAACAGGATCCTGATCTTTGTTCTTGGGACGCTGTTGTTGGTCGCCATCGGAGCCGTATGGCAATTCACGGTTCGGCTTGCCCAATCGGAAGGAAAGACACGATTGTTGACTGCGGAAACGCGGCATCTTCGTGAACTGGGACAAGCGGCGGCGGGACTGGCCCATGAAACTCGCAACCCGTTGGGGTTGATTCGCGGTTGGACGCAGCGTTTGGCCGACGCGGGATTGCCGCAACCGGATCAACAGGCCCAGGCCGAAGCGGTCATCGAGGAATGTGACCGTGTGACCGCCCGAATCAATCAGTTTCTTGCGTTTGCCCGCCAGGCCGACGTCCAACTTGGCGCGGTGTCGCTGGAGGAATTGATCGAGGAGTTGCAGTTGCTGTTGCAGCCGGACCTGGACGCGAGCGGATTGGAACTTCAAACGGCGGGCTTGGACGATCCCCGAGCGATTCAAGCCGATCGTGACCAGCTGCGACAAGTGTTGTTCAATTTGCTGCAGAACGCGATCGCCTTTGCACCCGATCACAGCACGATTAGACTTTCGCTGTGTCCGTCCGGCGACGGTCGGTTTCGCATCGAAGTCGCCGATCAGGGGCCGGGGGCCTCCGAACAGATCGTGGAGAGTCTGTTCGAACCGTATGTCTCGCGCCGACCCGGCGGAACCGGGCTTGGATTGTCGATTGTTCGTCGCATCGCGATCGCGCATGATTGGGATGTCGGCTACCGAGCCGGCGAAGAAGCGGGCGTCCGACCGGGCGGCAGCGTGTTTTGGATCGATGGAATCCGAGCCGCATGAAGTGGGAAATAGCATGAATCGACAACATTTACCATCGAAGGTTCTTGTCTTGGCGGCGACGTCATGAGCAAAGTCATGCCGGACCGGCCGGTGATCATGGTCGTCGACGACGAACCGGCCCAACGCGAACTGATCGGCGGTTTCTTGCAACGCCACGGAATGGAGGTCCTTGAAGCGGATTCGGCCGAAGCGATGCTTGCGATTTTCCCACAGCGCCGACCGGACATGATTCTGTTGGACGTGCGATTGCCCGAACAAAGTGGCATCGATGCGCTTCCGGCGATCCGTCAACAATTGCCCACCGTTCCGGTGGTGTTGATCACGGCGTTTGCCGACGTTCGGCAAGCGGTCGAGGCGGTCAAGCGAGGCGCCGACGACTACTTGTCCAAACCGATCGATTTGGAAGAGCTGAAGGTGTTGGTGTTCGATACGCTGGGCATGCGATCGGACGCATCCGATGGCAACAAGCCGTCGCTGCCGGAGTTGCCGGCGGATTTCATCTACGAGAGCAGCGCGATGCGGGGGCTGATCGAGACGATCGCGGTGGTCGCCCCTTCGGACGCACCGATCCTGATTCAGGGGCAGAGTGGGTCGGGGAAAGAGTGGATCGCAACATTGATTCACCAGTGGAGTCACCGCGCGGACCATCCGATCGTGACGACCAATTGCGCCGGGCTGTCGGCGACCTTGGTGGAAAGCGAACTGTTCGGACACGTCAAAGGCGCCTTCACGGGCGCCTCGGACAACCGCTTGGGATTGTTTCGATCGGCCAATGGCGGCAGCCTGTTTTTGGACGAGATTGGTGAAATGCCTTTGGAGATGCAACCGAAATTGCTGCGCGCATTGGAAACCCATCAGGTCACTCCGGTCGGAGCGGACCGGCCGATCGAAGTCGACACTCGTTTGATCGCCGCGACCAACCGCAACTTGCAGGATGAAGTGCAAGAAGGACGGTTTCGCGAGGATTTGTATTATCGGTTGAACGTCGTTGAACTGATCGTTCCGCCGCTGGCAGAGCGACGCGAAGACATTCTGCCGTTGGCCAAACACTTCGCCAGCCAATTCGCCAATCGTCAAGTCCGATTCTCGCCCCAAGCCTCCCGCGCCATGCTCGCTCACCCGTGGAGCGGAAACGTGCGTGAGCTGCGAAATGCCATGCAACGCGCCTGTTTACTTTGCCAAGGCGACGTGATTCTGCCCGAGCATCTGCCGGCGAAAATGGCGGTCGACCGGCGCGCGGAAATCCCCGACGCGGGACGTTTATCACAAGTCGAGCGGGCGACGATCCTGGCGACCTTGGAAGAATGTGATGGAAACCGCACCCGGGCGGCGAAGGTGCTGGGGATCAGCCGCCGCGCACTGATCTATAAGCTGCGCGACATGGAAGCCTAGCTGGACAACGCCACGATGATGTAGCTACGCTCGCCAGAGCGTGGCTGGCACCGGGGATCCACGTTCTGGCGAAGGTAGCTACATCGGCTCGGCAATCTTCGCCTGAACATTCCGGGCAACGGTATTCGACGATGCGAAGGGGCCTCGCAGTTTGCAATCCAAGAGGCCCCGTCGCCTCGTCCACGCCCCGGAAACCGAACGGTGCCCGTCGTCTCGCCGCGGTCAGCTTGTTAGACTGTCGGCCGTCTGGCGCACACCGATTGTCTGGGATGACGCCGCATTCGGAGCTTGATCGACTGGAAACCGATGACCGCTGTAAATGAACCTGTTGCGTTGGGACTGGATTTTGGAACTGAGACGGTGCGCGCCGTGCTCGTTGACCGCAACGGGAGCGAGTTGGCTGTCTATGAAAGTACCTACCGTCATGGGCAAATCACCGACACCCTGCCGACCAGCGGCGAGACGCTACCGACGCACTTTGCGTTGCAACACCCCGCTGATTGGATCGAATCGGCGGCCGAAGCGATACGCAACGCCATCGAGCGTTCGGGGATCGACGTGGACCGCGTCGTCGGGATCGGAGTCGACTTTACCAGTTGCACGATGCTGCCGACCTGCGCCGACGGCACGCCGCTGTGTGAGTTGGATCGATTTCGACAGACGCCACTGGCGTGGCCGAAATTGTGGAAACATCACGGTGCGATCGAACAAACCGAGCGGATGAATCGGATCGCCAAAGAGCGTAGCGAGCGGTTCATGGACCGATATGGCGGAACAATCGGATTGGAATGGTTCTTTCCAAAATTGCTGGAAACGATCGAAAAAGCGCCCGACGTCGCCGAGGCCGCCGAAGTTTGGATCGAAGCCGGCGATTGGTTTGTCTGGCAATTGGTCGGCGGCGAGGCCGCCGCCTTGCCGCGTTCCACTTGCCAGGCCGGATACAAGGCATTGTGGTCGGCGGAGTCCGGGTATGCGTCGGACGATTACTTCGCCGCCGTGGATCCGAAACTGGCCGAAGCGGCGCGCGACAAGATGCCCGGACGAATGTTGTCGCCTGGGCAGTTGGCCGGAACGCTGTGCGACGAACTTGCCGATCGGCTGGGTTTGCCCGCGGGGATCGCGGTCGCCGCGGCCACCATCGACGCCCATTCGGCCGTGCCGGGCGTTGGTGAGGCCCAGCCGGGAACGCTGGTGATGGTGATGGGGACCAGCAGTTGCCACATGCTCAATGCGACCGAGGGCAAGCCGGTCGACGGTGTCGCGGGGATCGTCGAGGGAGGCATCTTGCCGGGGCTGTTCGGCTATGAAACCGGACAGGCTGCGGTCGGAGACGCTTTCGCGTGGTTGTTGAAATTGTTGAACCTGGATTCCTTTGAGAAACTCGGCCGAGACGCGATCGCCTTGCCACCGGGTGCCGAAGGCGTGATGTGTCTGGATTGGATGAATGGCTGTCGCACGCCGTTGATGGACGGGGCGGTCAAAGGCGCGTTCAGCGGATTGACGCTGGCGACGACGCCGGCACACATGTACCGGGCGTTGCTGGAAGCATCGGCGTTTGGCGTGCGTTGGATCGTCGACGTGCTTCGCGAAGGCGGAATTCCGGTGGAACGCTTCGTTGCCAGCGGAGGTTTGCCGCACCACAACCCGGCCATCGTTCAGGTCTATGCCGATGTGTTGGGCAGCGAGGTCGAAGTCCATCCGTCCGAGCAAGGCCCCGCGATCGGGGCGGCGGTCCTGGGAATGATCGCGGCCGGTCCGTCGAAAAGTGGGTTTGCAAATGTCGCCGATGCGGCACGTGCGATGGCCGGTGTGCCGGAATCGGAAAAGAAGATCGTGAAGCCGAATCTTGAGAACCAGGCGAGCTATCACGATCTGTATCGCCAATATCGAAACCTGGCCGAAGCGATCCGATCGTTGTAGGTGCGATTTGGCTTTGATCGCGGGCGGCGAAATTGTTATCACCATTGCTTGTCCGTCGATGGACGGGTTGCGCTGGAGCGAGTCAGGGTTGGAAGAGCAGAAATGCGTACATTGGCGATCGGAGACATTCACGGTTGCTACCAGTCGCTGAAAGCGTTGGAAGCGGCCGCCAAGATGACGGCTGGCGACCGGATCGTCGTGTTGGGGGATTTCGTTGACCGGGGGCCCGACACCCGCAGCGTGTTGGATTGGATGATGGATCGGAAGGGCGAAGGGTTGATCGCGCTGCGCGGCAATCATGAACTGATGATGCTGGCCGCCCGGCGATCGGACGACCGCCATCAAGAATGGTTGTCCTGTGGCGGTGATGCGGTCCTGGACTCCTATGGCGTCGACCACGCGGAACAGATTCCGGAGCGACATTGGGAGTTTGTGGCCAGCGAACTTGTCGCCTATCACATCGGCAAGAATCACTTCTTTGTGCACGCCAATGCCTATCCCGAAATGGACTTGGAGGAGCAACCCAGCTACATGCTTTACTGGGAACGGGAGGCCGAGCGGGCGCCCCATCGATCGGGGCGCGTGATGGTTTGTGGGCACACCCCGCAGCGAAATGGGATTCCGTTGGATATGGGTCACGCCGTTTGCATCGACACAGCGGCTTGCCGAGGCGGCTGGCTGACCTGTTTGGACGTCGACGCCGGATACTGTTGGCAGGCCAATGAGCAAGGCGACATGCGGGGGTTTTGGTTAGACCAAGGGCCGTGTGCGTCGCAGCGGGAACGGGCGTAAGCGGGCTGTCGATTTAGTGAGCCAGTGGTAGGTGTTGGAAGTGGGATTGATCACGGGCCGCTCGCTGACGCCTCCGCTGGCATGGTGTGCTATTCGTTGCCGTGAAACGCTTTCATCTCACTCAGCAATCGTGCAACGACGTCAGGGTGTTGCTCGGCAACATCAGTTTGTTCGCCCAGGTCCGATTCCAGATCAAACAACAGTGGCGTTTCGTACCGCGTCACGGGTCGCCGGCGCCGCGTGATCGGATCGGTCGGCAGAGTGCTCGCAACATGGATTTTGTAGCGGCCCGAGCGATAGGCATTTTGATGGTAGGCCCAAGTTTTCCGTGGGCTCGGTGCCTCGTCGAGCAGTGTCGGAGTCAAATCGGTCGAAATATAACCGGGCTTGTCAGTCGGTTGACCACCACCGGTCAGGGCCGCAAACGTAGCGTACAAATCCAGGTTCGCGGCGATCCCATCCACGGTCGCCGGTTGGATCGTCCCGGGCCAATAAAAGATCGCCGGGACTCGCTGGCCGCCTTCCCAGGTCGTCGCTTTCTCACCGCGCAATGGCCCGGCGGTTCCACCGTGCGGCCCGAAACAAGTCCAGGGTCCGTTGTCGCTGGTGAAGATGATCAACGTTTCTTTTTCGATTCCCGACCGCCGAACCGCATCGACGACTTCGCCGACCGACCAATCAATCTCTTCGACGACATCGCCGAACCGTCCACCGGCACTCTTGTTTTGAAACTCCGGCGAGGCAAAGATCGGCGCGTGCGGCATGTTGTGGGCCAAGTACAAAAAGAAACGTTCGTCCTTCTTACTCTCGATCCACTTGACCGCCTCTTGCGTGTATCGCCGTGTCAAGAGTTCCTGATTGACGGGGAATTCGACGATCTCTCGCCCCCGGATCAGCGGCACAGGGAACGAAAACTTGTCACAGGTATCAAAGACCTCGCGTGTCTGCTTCTTTCCCGGCGGCGGCGGCACATCGTTGCTGCCGGGCGTTCCATAGTGATCATCGAATCCGCATTCCAACGGGTGCATCGGGTCGACGGTGAAGTCTTTGGGGTATCCGGCCAGGTGCCACTTGCCGAGGATCGCCGTCGCGTAGCCTTGACGTTTGAGCATCGCGGGCATCAATGCGCCGCGATCATCTTTCAATCCGTTCGCCTGACGCGGGATGAAGACCGGGTGCCGACCGCTCATCAATCCTTTTCGGCTCGGGACGCAGGTGGAACCGGAGGAGTAGAAACTCGTCCAACGCTGGCCCGCCGCGGCCATCCGGTCGATGTTCGGCGTCTTGTTCGTCGGGTTTCCGTAACAGGCCAGATCGCCGTAGCCCATGTCATCGACGAAAATCAAGATGATGTTCGGCGATGATGGTTTCGCGACCGCAACCGAGCAGAACAAGACGGCTGCGGAAAACAGAATTAGACTCAGTCGCACAGGGGAACGTTTCATGGTGGGACGCAGCGTCGGTTAGAGTTCGTCGTAGATTTTCAGCGGAAAGTTCGGCTCGACGGTTCGGTCGTTGATGAACGCTTGCTCGAGTCGCTTGACGATTTCGGGATGTTCCTTGGCCAGATCATTGGTTTCCGCGGCGTCGTCGGCCAGATTGTAGAGTTCCCAGTCGGCGGCTTGTTTGCGATTGATGTCGCGACGAATCGCTTTCCAATCGCCATCTCGCACGGCGACGATTCCGCCGTAACCGTTGAAATTCCAAATCAGCGGCTTGTCACGCCTGGCTTCTTTTCCTTGGACCAATCCGACCAGACTGACGCCGTCCAACACTTGTTGTTGGGGTAATGGCGCCCCTGCGATTTCTGCCAACGTGGGGAACCAATCGGGGAAATACGAGGGAAACTCGGTTTCACTTCCCCCGGCGACTTTCCCCGGCCAACGAACCAGGCAAGGAATTCGGATGCCGCCTTCGTAACAACTGCCCTTGTATCCGTTCAAACCGCCGTTGGAGTTGAAGAAGGTGCAGGCCGCGCCGCCGACGTGGAATTCGGGGTTACGGCTTCCGTGAGTCGGACCGTTGTCGGAGGTGAAAATCACGATCGTGTCGTCACGCAGCCCGAGTTTGTCCAGCCGGTCCAGAATGGTGCCCACGTGTTCGTCCAAATCCGAAATCATCGCGGCATAACCGGCTCGGGGACGCGGGTGCGGCAGGTATCCATTCTCGCCACGGTACGGACCGTGTTGGTCGTCCCATTCGGTCGGATACCGATCGATCCATTCTTGTGGCGGTTGCATCGCGACGTGTGGTTCGACGAACGGGCAATACAAAAAGAAGGGCTTGTCCTTGTTTTGGTCCAGAAACTTGACGGCTTCTTTCAGAATCAAATCCGGCGCGTAGGTTTGTGCCCGGTAGTCGTCGGCCACCACCTCGCCGTCCGGTTTGCGGTCGTGTCCCGGGATCGGGTACTTGTTGATCAGCACCTCTTTCTCATCGCTATCCAAAAACGGAGGGTAGTAGCTGTGTGCGTTGCGTTGGCAGTTGTATCCGAAGTATCGATCGAAGCCCTGTTTGATCGGTGAACCGGTCGTGTTGGACGGGCCCAGCCCCCACTTGCCGAACGCTCCTGTCGCATAACCGGCATCTTGCAGCACTTCGGCAATGGTGACGATTTGTTCGGTGATCGGAAACTGGCCGGGGTAGATTCGTCCGTTGCCGGAGTCACGGTTGGTGCGGATTTCGGCGTGCCCGAGATGTTGGCCGGTCATCAGCGTGCAGCGTGCCGGCGCACACACGGGGGCTCCGGTGTAATGTTGCAAGAACCGCATGCCGTCGCGGGCCAGCGTGTCGATGTTGGGCGTGCGAATCTTTTCTTGGCCATAGCATCCAAGTTCACCGTAGCCGAGATCGTCGGCCAGAATGAAAACAATGTTGGGGGTTTTGGCCGCGGCAAACCGCGGGATCAATCCGGCCAAAAGAAAAGCCGTCAAAACAAAACAGGCGCGCGAAGGTGACATCTGTAGTTCGTTGCTTGGGGGGCGAAAGTCTGGCGGGGCGAAACAGGTCAACGATTCAGTGACGTCGACTCGTCCGGCCGATTGTACTCGATCTGAAACGTCCTTTCGCCGGTGGTGTCGTACCGGATCGTCAATCTTCCGCGATGGCGAACGGTGTCTGTGGCGGCGACCGAAGCATCGCGTGCTACAGTTCAACGACGACTATCCCCCTCGCAAGAGCATGTTCATGTCCACATTTGCAAGCCCCATCTCTGCAAGCCACCCGTCAAGCCCTGCAGGATCGGTAAACGTCGAACGATCGTTGCAGGCGCCGGTGGAAGACGATCGCTACGAACCACGTTTTCGCGTGGTCGCCGGTGACCAGGCAAGCGGCATCGAATGTCACCTTTCGGTCCGATTGAACGCGGCGGGCGATTTTCGAGTCCCCTGCCAATTGCTGGACCTTAATTCCAGCGGTTGTGCAATCCGTTATCGCCACCCGCGGCCGCTCGGGACATCGTCGACGTCGACGGTGCTGGAGATGAACAATCTGGCGAATTCGGACTCCGTGCAGCTGCTCGTTCGCGTTTGCTGGGTCCGTCAAGCAGGGATCGACCAGTACGAATGCGGCTTATACTTTCGCCGCTCGTTGCCCGACACTCTGATCCCCGACGGGATTCGCGCCGGCCAACTCAGTCGCCGAGTGGCCAAGCGGGCATCGGTGGACGCGGCCGTGACGGTCCGGCAATCCCAGCCACGGATTCATGCGGCCGGGCGGATCGTTTCGGTCAGTCACAGCGGCGCCCAGATCGTCTCGCCGAGTGAGTTGACCATCGGGGAAAAGTTGATGCTGCAGCTGGACGACAAGCAGGCCGCTGTGGGCGTGACGGTTTGGAGTTCGCGACACGGGGACCAATTCGCATCAGGAATCGCGTTCATTCAAGCGGGAATGGGGCGTCAATTCCATGACGCCGTGGTTGGTCTGGATTAAGGGCGCAATTGTCCCGATTCAACGAGTCATCGCGGTGATGTCAGTGCGACGATTTGGCGACGGGGGCTCCTCCGGTAGCGCAGGTTGACGTTGCGCTTTCTAGCAACCGATACAAGCACGAAGCGCGAGCGAGTGCGTTTCTGCAATTGTGCGTCGTGCTTGTAGGAAAGGCGATCCAATGGGTTTGGAACAGTGCGTCACTCGGCTCGGCTGATAATTTCGCCCATCAGATAACAGCGGAAACTGGCGACCAACTGGGCGACGGCGTCATTGAGTTCACGTCGGCGGCGATCGCGGTTGCGGATCGGTTTGATTTCCACGTGGACCTTGGTGCTGCAACCCGGCGTCGCCTTTTCGGTCAACAGTTCGTCTTTCTGCGCCTCACTGAGTGTTAGAACGGCGTGCAGTGAGATTTTGTGATCGACCCTGCGGCGGCCTCCCTGGCTGGCCCCCGAAAGGACCTTGAGCGAGAGTTGGTTTTCATCGACGTTAACGATTTCCGCGTGGTGGTCGGCGATGAATCCGCGTAGTTTTTCGATCACCAGATCGATGGGAACGGGCGTCAAGATATCCACCTTCGTTGCGGCGGCTTCTTCGTTGCCCATCAACCAATCGAACCAACCGGTCCGCAGAGTCGACTCGGCGACTTCGGACATCCTGCCCAGCCCGAGCTGAACGACGCGGTTGCGGCCGTTGTCCTTGGCTTTCAACAAGGCTCGGTCGGCGCGAGCCAAGACGGTTTCGGCACTGTCGCCGGATTGGTATTCGGTGACGCCAAAGCTGGCGGTGATGCATTCCCCGCCCAGTGCTTCGATCGGCGTTGATTCGAGCGTCTGTCGGAGGGCTTCGGCGCGTTTGGCACCGGTGGCGTTGTCACAGGCGTTGGCCAGCAACAGAAATTCTTCACCACCATAACGTGCCACCAGATCGCCATCGCGGGATTGTGTCCGCAGGATGTTCGCGAACACCTTGAGCGCTTCGTCACCGGCGGGATGGCCGAAGGTGTCGTTGATCCGTTTGAAGTGGTCCAGGTCGCAAATGACGAGCGCAAAGGTGGGGCCGCCGGCGACGGTTGCGGCAACCATTTCTTCCAGTGTGGTGTCAAAGTGGGCGCGATTGGCGACGCGGGTCAGACCGTCCAAACGCGTCTGTTTGTGCAGCGTGTCGAGTCGGCGTTCCAGATGTTCGCGATCGGACAGATCATGCACGACGATCACGGTCCCGTGGGATCCGGGTTGTTCGCCGTGGACGGGCGCGACTTCGACATGCACGGACACCGGATCGGTGCCCACCGCATCAATGATCATCGCGCGACGGACGGCTTCACCGGTCCGGAAGCACTCTTGCAGTGGACAAATCGTTTCGTCATCGCGATCGCGGTCGGTGTCGCGCATCCGCAGTGCGGCGGCCGACCACTGTTTGCCGATCATGGCCTCGGCCGGCAGGTCGGTCAAACGTTCCATCGCCACGTTCCACTGAGAGACGTTTCCTTCGGCATCGGTGAAGGCGACGCCGTCTTTGAGTGTGGCGAGCAGCCGTTGATTGAACAGAGTTTCGCGGCGAACGACCTCCTTGGTGCGATGGGTCTTGGCGACACTGGGGTTGACCGCCCCGGTCCAAAACGCTTCGGAATCTTCGGGGCGCAATTGCTGCAGCCATCGGTTGACCATCGATCCTTGCAAGATCTCCGGCCGGGCTTCCAACAACCGGCTGAAATCATGAACCAGATTCGGGTCAAATTGGGTGCCGCTGGAGTGAACCAATTCGGTGAGCGCACGATCACGACTCATCGCCGGCCGGTAAACGTGTTCGGTCGTCATCGCGTCAAACGCATCGGCGATCGCAAGCATGCGCGCCCCCAACGGCAATGCGTCGCCGCGGGGTGTTTCGCCATCACGTCGACTGTCGTACCAAGCGTTACAGTAACGAACAATCGCCAACAGATCGGGATCGGCGGTGCAGCCGCGCAGGATTTCGCATCCGATGCTCGGACAAGTGTCCATCGCAAGCTGTTCGTCGACCGTCAATTTTCCCGGCTTGCGCAGAATCCGATCGGGAATGCCAATCTTGCCGACGTCGTGCAACAGCCCCGCGACTTCGATACGGTCGCGAAGCTCGCCATCGAGCCTCATTTGCTCCGCCCAGCTGCTGCAGAACAACGCGACGCGCAATCCGTGTGCCGCGGTCGCGGGGTGCTTGGTCCGCAAGGCGTAGAACAGCGAGGTCGCGATGCCCAGTCGAACGACCGCCAAGCGGTTTTCGGCCTCCTGTTCGGGCCGTTGAGCCGGAGATTCTGCGACCGCCTCGGAAGCGATTTGCAGTTTCGCCAGCAGGTCGTTCACGCAGTTTGTCGCATTTTGGCCGGCCGGATTCGAGCTGGGAGCGCCTCCCGCGGTGGGAACGACGGTGCTGAAGGGACTATTGGGGGGCTCAAATGGTGTCTGAGACGGAGTCATTATGCTCAAAATCGGAGAAGTGACGACGAGAATACCGGCTACTGGAAACCATAGGTCACTTGGGTGTGCGGGACGTCAAAATCGCGTCAATCTCCCTTGTCGCCTGATCGCTACAACCAGAACGAGAGGCGTGATGCGTGCCCCCCCGTCACAGCGGAGCTTTCCTTTCAAAGCTTGCGATTTGCTGTCACCCCACCTACCATGAAGGGGTCTGCTGGGCGAAGGGTGTCGCCGGAAAGAAGGCAGCAAACACCGGCCTGTGACGCTTCTCTTTTGGTATCGACACCGTGAGTCTTTCTGACATCGACCGAATCTTGCTGCAACGCTGCATCGACGGAGCGCCGCGGGCGTGGCAGGATTTTGTGGAACGCTTTTTGGGGCTGGTGATCCACGTCGCCAACCACACGGCCGAATCACGTGGGATCACACTGGACGAATCCACCCGCGACGATCTGGTGGCCGAAGTGTTCATGGTTTTGTTGGCTTCGGATCGGGGGGTGTTGCGACGATTTCGCCGCGATAGCTCTCTGGCGACCTATTTGACCGTGATCGCCCGGCGGGTGATCGCCCGTCGGCTGCACCAGGACGGCACGCGTAGCCGGTTGTCCGTCACCACCGCCGAACCGGTAACGCACCAGGCCGCCGATCGAATCGAAAACCGCGAGGAAGTGGAGCGTTTGATGGCGCGGCTTAGCCCCGAAGAATCCGACATCGTCCGGATGTACCATCTGGAAGGCATGTCCTATCAGCAAATCAGCCAGGCGGTCGGCATGTCCGAAAACTCGATCGGGCCGTTGCTCAGCCGGGCCCGCCAGAAGATGCGCGAGGGTGCTTGAGAATCGATGAGCAAGTCAAAGGACAACTCCGCGTCCTCGGTCGCGCGACGGAGTTTCATCAAGGACAGCGGGTTGATGATCGCCGGCGGCGCGATCGGTGGTGCCATCGCGGTCGGAAAAGCGGTTCAGGGCGGTAACGACGCGCCGATCAAGATCGCGATCGTCGGCTGTGGTCGCCGCGCCCGCGAATTGTCCGACGCCATCTGGTCGGTGGACAACGAGGCAGCCGAGCTGGTCGCGCTTGCGGATTATTTCCCATCGCAAACCCAGTCGATGTACCGCAGTCTGAAAGGCCGCTACTCCCAGGCAATCGCCGCCGATTGCGTCCGCGCCGGTGGGGCGGATCCGTTGGCCCCAGTCCTGGAATCCGACGCTGACGTCGTTTACCTGACAACACCGCCGGTCGATCGTCCCGGTTACTTTCGGCGGATCGTCGAAGCGGGAAAGCACGTCTTTTTGGAAAAACCGCTGGCCGCCGATGTCGCAGGGGTTCTTCAGACGATCGAAACCGCAGAGTTAGCCAAGGCGACCGGCCTGTCCGTTCACGTCGGGTTTCAACGGCGCTACGACCTTCGCTATCAGGACGTGATCGCACGCATCGGTGAAGGGGCGATCGGGACCCCGGTCTTTGCCCGAGCGTTTTGCAACGCCGGATCCATGCGGCCGCCGGTTCGCATGGCCAGAGAATCAGACCAGGAATTCCAACGCCGAAACTGGAACCATTTCCAATGGACCGGCGGCGATTTTTTGGTGGAACAACACGTCGCGGGGCTGGATGCGATCCGCTGGGCGCTCGACCAGAGCCCGATCGTGGCCCAAGGGCAAGGCGGTTGGGGAACGTTTGAGACCGCCGAACATCAATCGACCGGCGGCGATCGAATCGGCCAGGTGTTCGATCACCACACGGTCGAATTCGAATTCGCAGACGGCGTCGTGTTGATGTCACAATGTCGACGGGTTTCCAAGGCCTGGAACAACACCAGCGAACACATCCACGGAACCTCGGGGCGAGCCGATTTGTCGACCGGCACGCTCTACGCTCGTGATGGAAGCGTGATTTGGAAGTCCGAAAAACCGTCTTCGCTAAAATCCGCCACCGTCGCCCAACAACAGGCGTTCCTGAACTCGGTCCGTCGCGGGGCCGCGGAAAACCAAGTCGAATCGGCCGCCGCCAGCACATTGATGGCGATGCTGGGACACCAAGCGACCCGCACCGGCAAACGGGTGCGGATGGACAAGCTGATTCAGCAAGCGTAGCGGAATTCGAATACGCACCGAGCCAGGGCAAAACCGTCCCTGGAAGAGGTCGTGCGGTTCTTCAAATTAACCCTCCCTGGAAGGGAGGGTCGAGCGTAGCGAGGGGAGGGTCGATTGGTGGTATTTAAGTGCTTTCGAGCTACAGCAAACCCTCCCCGCGTCGTCGTACAACTCCTCCGCGACCCTCTCAGAGGGAGGGTGAAGTCGTAAACGCCTGTTAAATCAGAGGTTAAAAACCGCTCGAACTCTGCAAGTCAGTGTGTCTTTTCTGGAGACGAACGCCATCCATGTAGCGTCATCCCCCCTCTGTCAAATTCGATTCGGGGTGAATCCATCGGCGCCGCCGGTCAGAGGCATGTGGGTGTAGTCGGTCACCATCCACTCGCCGTCGGGTTGTTTCTGAAACGTCAGTATCACACGCCGGGGGACGCGGATGTTTCTCATCCCGCCCCGGTTCATGCTGGCGGTGACCGACGCGTCCAGATCGACGGTCGCTTCGGGAGGCAGGCTGCCGGTCACCATGTTGATTTGAATGTTCCGCACGCCGATCCGATGGAATTCGTAATTGGGCAATTCGCTAAGTGCCCGTTGCCGTGTGGCGCGGTCGGCGATGTAGATCACCGCGGATTCATGATCGTTTTGCTCCACCGCCTCGGCCGTCGAATAGATCGCTTGAAGAATCTTTTCGCGATCGGTGACGATGGAATCTGCGACATAGAATGACACCGGGATCAACAGAACGGTTGCCAGGCTCGCCACCCCAAGGCGTTTGTTGCCCGTTTGTAACCAGCCGTACAGCAGGCCCGCGACGACCCCGCCGATCATGATCGAGATCAACAGGGGCTTCTCCGCCAATATGGTCCACATCGTCTCGGCCCTCGTCGCGCTGGGGGTTAACGATCGCCCGCTTTGATCAGACGAATCAAATCTTCGGTGTCCATCTTCGCCGCGCGGTCGGTTCCGTCCAAAACACCGGCGACCAATTCGCGTTTGTCGGCGTGCATCTCCAAAATCTGTTCTTCGATCGTACCGGAGGCGACCAGGCGATAGACGGTGACCGGTCGTTCTTGTCCGATTCGGTGCGCACGGTCGGTGGCTTGGTCTTCGACGGCCGGGTTCCACCAGGGGTCTAAGTGTATGACGTAATCAGCCGCGGTAAGGTTCAAACCGGTTCCGCCGGCCTTGAGCGAAATCAGGAAAAGTTCTCCGTCGCCCTCTTGGAACGCATCGACCCGCCGCTGTCGCTCTTTAGCCGGCGTCGCCCCATCCAGGTATTGGTATTTAATCCCGCGTTCTTCCAGCAGTTCACGGATCAGCCCCAGGTGTTTGACGAATTGGCTGAAGATCAACGCGCGGTGTTCGCCGTCGCGCAGTTCATCGATCAACGAATTCAACAGGTTCAATTTGGCGCTGCCCTTGTCCCACATGCGGTCGACCAGTCGGGGGTGACAGGCCAATTGCCGCAGCTTGGTCAACCAGGCCAAAGTCCGCATGCGGTGTTCGCCGGGCTTGGCATCGCCACCGCCGGACAATTCCGCAAGCGCCGCCACGCGGGCCTCGTCGTACCGTGCCCGTTCTTCGGGGCTGAGGTGAGCTTGCAGGGTGATCTCGGTGCGCGGCGGCAATTCCGTCAGCACCTTTTCTTTGGTCCGTCGCAAGATAAACGGCCGGACCAGGCGGGCCAACGATTGACGCCGCTCGGGATCTTTGTGACGTTCGATCGGGTCGGCAAATCGGTTGCGGAATCGGTCCCACGATCCCAGCAATCCGGGGCTGATCGTCCGCAACAGACTCCACAATTCACCGAGGTGGTTTTCCAGCGGCGTCCCCGACAGTGCGATCCGCCAATCGGCATCCAAATCACGGATCGCGCGTGACGTTTTGGTTTGGGCATTCTTGATGAACTGTGCTTCGTCCAACACCAATGTGTTCCAGCGTTTGGACGCAAAGCGTTTGGCGTCACGCTGGACCAACTGATAGCTGACGATGACCAGGTCACCGGCGTCGGCGTCGTCGATGACTTGTTGCCGATTGCCTTCGCGATAGAGGACCGGATTGAGTTCGGGCGCGAAGCGTTGGGTCTCTCGCACCCAGTTTTCACCGACGCTGGTCGGCGCGACCACCAAGGTCGGACCGCCGTCGGCGCGTTCGACCAAGACGCCCAGGGTTTGCACCGTTTTACCCAGACCCATGTCGTCGGCCAGGATTCCCCCGACGCCCCAGCGGCTTAGGCGGGCCAACCAACGGTAACCGTCCAGTTGGTAATCGCGAAAATCGACATCCAAGCCGTCGGGTTTAACGGGATGGTAATCCGCCAACGAGTCCAGGTTTTCGACCACCTGACTCCAACGCGCGGAGACTTCCAAGGTGACGTCGGTTCCGAGCAATTCCTGCACCGCGGGGACGGCGGCGTCGGCGACCTTCAGTTCCCCACGTTCGGCGACCAGGGTATCGCCGAGCTGTTCGAGCCGTTTGCGAAACGCGTCACTGATCTTTGCAAACTCGCGATCGCCGACCCGGACCAGCGCGCGTCGTTCCGTGACGGCAGTCAACAGGTCTTCCAAGTTGACGTCTTGTCCGGCGACCGAAATCGTTCCCGACAGTCCGAACCAGTCTTTGGAATCGTCGATCTGGACGCGAAGTGCCGAGGGCGTGATTTCTCCGCGGACGCGAATCGTCTCGCCTTCGGGCCAGATCATCCGCGGTGCCTGGTCGCCGGCATCATACAACCGCGCCAACAGATCCAATGCCTGCTCGTCGCTTTGTGCGACCCATCCGTAGGGCTCTTCCGGGGCCAGCTGATTGATCTGGAATCGGTTGATCACTTCGCCCGCATGCTCCCGTTCCGCTTTGGTGTCGCGCACCAATCGGATCGGGCCCTGGTCGGTGATCCCCGGCATGATCGCCGGTTCGTCGCCAGGCCGGATCATGCCTTGCAGGCGTGAATCGAACATCGACAAACGGACAAACATTCCCGCTCCGCCACGCGGCCGCAGCTCCAACACCATCTCGGCCTCGATGTCCTCCAGCGGACCGGCCAATTGGTCGGGCAAATCGACACGCACCAGCGATCCGATCTGGCCGATGTTCATGGTCAATTGATGCGCCGCATCGTCATCGAGCAAGACTTCGTGCAAATCGCTCTTCAGCAGGTAGGAAATCAAACGGGTCGCCCTGCGGTCGCGCAGCGCGCACGTGATCAACCGATTGCCGTTGGTTTCCGCGATCAACACCACGGGTTGGGCGGGATGCAGGTTGCCCAACACGAGTTCGCATTGATTGATGTCGATGTCGATCCCGGGCACCTGCAGCGCGACGCGGTAAAGCGTCTTGCGTTTGGCCGGATCCGACTCGCGTTCGATTTGCGTTTCACCCGAACGTTCTTCGTCATCGAGCGAATCGATTTCAACCGGTTGCAGCGAAACGGACAGTTCGCCGCGCGAGACCTCGATGGGAGTGGCCGAGGCGTCGTCCCAAGCGACGTTGGGGTGCCCGACCAACAGATCCACCGATTGAAACAGGTGGTAATACTCGCGATTCACTTCCGAGCTGCCCTGGGAGGTCAGCGCGGCGATTTGGCTATCGACCGGGGTGCCTTCACCGTCGCGGCGGAGCAGGTCGAACGCGGGGGTTTGACGCCCCTTGGACCAGCCCTTGGAATTCTTCTTCAGCCGCTGGACGAACGGATTGATGCTGACCGGGCCGTAGAGTTGGTTGTTCGAGATCTTGACGCGCCACTGCACGCGGGATGCGGCGTCTTCCTCTTTGGCGTGAGCTTCGTTGGTCAGTTTAAGCAATTGGTTGACCACGTCGCGTCCGGCGGCAACGGTGTCGGTTTTCAGTTCGCTGAGAAACAGCAACACCTCTTCGCTGTTTCGTCGCGAGATCTGTTCGTGCACCCACCATGCAACCGCCAACGTGCAACTGCAGCGGCCGTGTCCGTTGTGTCGCGATTGGGCACGTTCGAATTCCGAGCAATCGCAACTGACCGAAGCCCGCAGCGACATGTCCAGTGGCGAATCGGGTGTCGGGTCGGCATCACCGTCCAGGTCGGGTTCGACTTGCAAGGTGACCAGGTAGGGCAGTTTTCGCCCGGGACGCATTCGGAACTCAAAGCTCATCTTTCCGTCGCTTTGAGAAAACTTTGGCGTCTCGACCCGCAGCATGGCTGCGCGTTTGTCCAACGATTGGTCGTGATCGTCCACCAGCCGCGAAACGGCTTCGCCGAGCAACAATCCAAACGCTGCCGGCAAATTGTCCGTCATCAATTCCATACTCAAACTCGGTTCCTTTTATCGATCTGCCGTTTTCCAGGTCGGTGATCAGTGCTGTGCGACTTTCAATGTCATTGGCCAACCCGCTATTCTAACGCTACGCTGCTCGGTTGCGATGCCAACCGGGCCCCGAATACCGGTTCAGCCAAAGATTCTTCACAAACTTTCAAGGAGTGAATACGAATGCCAAAATTAACTGTCGACGGTCTGGGCACCTTTGATGTCGCCGAAGGGAAACGTCTGGTCCAGGCACTCGTCCAGGATGCCCAAACGGATCAACTGCACGCGTGTGGGGGCGTGGCAAAATGTACCACGTGCCGCGTCCAGTTCACCGACGGCGAACCCCCAACCATGACCGAGGCGGAACGGGACACGTTGGCGGTGCGTGAAATCAACGACGCCGGGGTCCGCTTGAGCTGCCAAATTCAATGCGACCACGACATGAGTGTCAAGCTGATCAGTCGATTGGAAGGAAGCGGACGCAAAGACCAAGGATCACCCGTCGCCGATACGATCCAGCCCGAACCGGTCTGGATGACGAAAGAGGCCTAGGGGGCTACCGCAGCTTGGTTCTTAATGGGGCTGAACAATCGCCGTCCTCTCCGAGGTCGGCGCGGCGGCAACGCTACGCTTTTGGGGGCGCCGAGTTCGGAGAACACGGCGACCCTCGGAACCCATCGTCAGCTAAGCAAATTGAGTTGCGGCCGTCTACTAGTACGTTCCCGCCGGTCGACGCTCTTTCCCGGCGAGCACCTTGATCAACCCCGCGCGAAGCTCCTTGACCTTCAACGGCAGCGCCAACAGTTGCCGGCGTGGCCCGCGGCGGGCTTCGGAAATGATTCGCACCTGGCGGCGATCGACCAGCAGAATGGCCGGGATTTCACTGGTGTGTTCATCGCTGGCGAATTTGTTGTACGCTTCCAACGCCAGCGACCCCAATTCGGCGGCGCTAAAAATCACACAATCCGCTGCGGGATCATCGCCCGGTTGGAAACGGGACAGTGCTCGGTTGGGGTCTTGGGTGATCAACACGCGATAGCCACGCGACTTCAACCGTTCGCGGATCGCGTTCTGCAGTGCCGCCTTTGATTCCACCAGCATCACGACGTAGCCTTCGCCTTCGTCGGTCGGGACGTCGTCGTCCTCGTATTGATCGCCGTTTCCCGGTGCATCCGCATCGCGGTTGACTTTTCCCGGCCCCTTTTCCAGGATGTCCATTACTTTGCGAACTTCGGCCTGCAGCGCGGCGGACGACTGAATCCTCTTTTCAGGGCTGAATTCCATCATCTTGCCGAGCAGCTGGGTGACCACGCCCGGAACATCGGGAACGAGCTGATTGATCGGTTTGATTTCTTGGAACCGCGAGACGTTCAGTCGTGCGAGCCGGTCGCGTGTTTCTGTCAGCGCCGGCTGGCCGGACAACATGTGATAAAGCATGTTGCCGGCGAAGAAGACGTCGCTGCGGGGATCATCCTTACGAACTCCCGTGCCTCGTTCCAGGGCGGCGTAGTCGATCGCCCGCGCGTTGGGACAATCGGCGATTTCTTCGGGGTTCTTGCGGTCACTTAGAGCCGCCAATCCAAAGTCCACCAGCTTGGCTTTGCCGTCGGATGAGATCAGCACGTTGGAGAGTTTCAAGTCACGGTGTGAGATCCCCATGCTGGCCGCGTGGGCCAGACCGGAAGCGATTTCGTGGATCAACTGCAGTGCCAACTTCGGCGGCAGCTTGCCGCGCAGTCGAACCAGCTCGCGCAGCGTTTGACCTTCGACAAACTCCATCACCAAGAACGGGTTTCGAGGGTCGGAGACGACGTCGTAGATGCTGACGATGTTGGGGTGACGCAGTTTCAATCCCATGCTGCCTTCGCGAAGAAATTGTTCCATCTCCTTCGGTTCGTCCCGAAAGCGTTTCCGCAGCACTTTGATGGCGAAGACCTGGTCCCCTTTGCTGGCCCGGTAGACGCGGGCGAACGTCCCCGCACCGATCAGATACAGCACCTTGTACTCCCCATAGAAGTACCCGATGCGGTCGCCACGGAGGATTTTTTCGGTTTGCAGCGTGGTGACCAAACCGCGCCGCTGCATTTGCTTGATCACCGAATCAAGCGTGATTTCCGTTCCGCCGAGCTCGCCCATCGCGTGATCCACCTGCCGGCGTTCGGCAAGCCCGAGATCTCCGATTCGACGAGCAAATTCCTCTGGAGTCGGTTGTTCCATTGTTGCGAGAGGTTTGAGAGCGGAGGGACGAGCGGCACAGGCAAAAACGTGCCCGACGCGACAGTCTACACCAACAAACGCCGAATCGTCCCCGGTGTCATCACCGTGAACACAAAATCCGGCGTCCCCGCGAACGCATTTTTCCACAAGGGAGGGTCCAGGGGGGCTGAAAGGGGCATTGGGCTACATCCGTTGGACCACTTCGATCCCGATCAGCTCCAATGCCTGCTTGATCACGCGGCCGGTCAGGACGACCAATGCCAGACGCGTGTTCTGGATTTGCTCGGTCTCCGCGTTCAGAACGTGACACTGGTCGTTGAATTTCGAGAACGCCTCGGCCGTCGAATGGACATAATCGACCAGGTGGTTGGGGCGATAATCGTCATAGACGTTCTGCAACGCTTCTTGAAACTGAAGCAATTGCAAGCCGAGGGCCCGTTCGGCGTCGTGGGTCAGCGTGATGCCGGATTGCTTGACCCGCTCGACGACTTCCTCGGCGGTCACCTCGTTGCGGCGCAAGATGCTGACCGTGCGGGCAAAGCTGTACTGGGCATAGGTGGAGGTGTTGCCCGAGAGCGCGACCATTTTGGAAAGGTTGAACTTGTAGTCGCTGGTTCGATCGTGGGCCAGATCGGCATACTTGATCGCACCGATACCGACGCGTTCGGACACCAGACGTTTTTCCTGGTCGTCCATCGGGGGATCCAGCTTCACCAAACGATCGGGATTGCAAACGACCTCGTAGGCGGCCTGGACGGCGTCATCCAACAGACTTTCCAGACCGATCAGCGATCCACTTCGCGTCTTCATCGGTCGCCCGTCTTCTCCCAGCACGGTGCCGAAACTGACGTGCACCAGTTTCGCATCGGTCAGATCGGTCGCCTCGGCGACGGCGAACAGTTTTTCAAAGTGTTCGCTTTGCCGTGCGTCGACGACGTACAAGACTTCGTCGGGCTGGAACGTTTCTTGTCGATAGCGCAGCGTTGCCAGGTCGGTGGTGGCATACAGGTACGCGCCGTCGCTTTTCTGGATGATCATCGGCGCGTCGAATTGATCCAAGAAGATGCAGATCGCGCCGTCGCTCTCGCTGGCCAGTCCGCGTGCCTTCAGATCGTCAACGATTTCACCCAGCATCGGGTGATAAAACGATTCACCCAACGTGTGATCAAACGAAACATTCAACCGCGAGTAGATGCGATTGATTTCGTCTTTGCAGTGTGGAAGAAACTGCTCCCAAAGCGCGAGGTTCTCCGGATCATCCGCATGCAGTTTGGACGTTTCGTCCAGCACTGCGGTGCTGATGCTGGGATGCGCCTGGGCGCGTTGGTTCATCACCGGATCGTCTTCGGTCGCCGCGATCGCCTTTCGCGCCGCTTTCAAGTCGGCCTGGACCGATGCAATCTTTTTGGCCAATGAATCGGCGGCCTTGCGTTTCTTCTTGGCTTCCTTTCCTTCGGCACTCTCGGCCTCGGCAACCGCCGCGGCGTGCAAGTCATTCAAACGCGCGATTTCCGCTTCGTACTTGGGGACGTTCTCGATCGCTTTGTGATAGCCCATCAATTGATGAACGATGCGATACAATTTGGCCAATTCCGGCACGGGGTCTTTGCGAACGACCTCGGGGTCACCGAAGTGTTTGTAGCCGTAAATGATGATGCCGAACTGAGTGCCCCAGTCGCCCAGGTGGTTGTCGGTGATGACTTCGTGGCCGAGAAACTTGAGCGTCTTGGCCAAGCAGTTGCCGATCACGGTGGTGCGAATGTGCCCCACGTGCATCGGCTTGGCGACGTTGGGCGAGGAGTAATCGATCAGGATTTTTTTGGGCGACTCGACGGGGCGAACGCCACAGCGCTGGTCGGCCAGCATTTCCAGCAACCGGTCCTGGATGTAGCCGTCCTTCAGTCGCAGATTGATGAATCCCGGTCCGGCGATTTCGGGCGTCTCGCACACGTCGTCCAAGCAGAGCTGCCCTATCACCTCTGCGGCGACTTGGCGGGGATTCGAATCGGCCACCAGCTTTCCGATCGGCATCGCGCAATTGGCTTGGTAATCCCCGAACTTGGGATTTCCGGCCGGGCGAATCATCGCGGCATATCGGTCCAGGTCGTCGATCTGGGAGGCGAAGGGGCATCGCGAAAGAGCGTCGGCGAAACGCTCGGTCAACAGCGAGGGGAGATGCATTGCTTTTCTAGAACA
The DNA here is from genome assembly GCF_014154935.1 of Stieleria mannarensis. Lineage (GTDB taxonomy): Bacteria > Planctomycetota > Planctomycetia > Pirellulales > Pirellulaceae > Stieleria > Stieleria mannarensis. Next base: position 207,002 of record NZ_JACEHH010000003.1, on the reverse strand, counting down.
TTCGACCGGTGGATGACGAACGACCTCGTGGAGAGCTTCGTCGCGGAACAGGGGAACTTGAAAGTGACCGGAAACTCGGATCAATCGGTCTGCTCGATCCCCAGCTCCGAGAGTGGGATCGGCGTTCCGTCGGCCCACAGCGATTCCAGGTCGTAAAATTCCCGGGTTTCGTCATCGAACAGGTGGACAACGACGCTGCCGTAATCGAGTACGATCCAGCGGCTCTCGTCGTAGCCTTCGATTCCGTAGCGTTTTTCGCCCATGCCTTTTTCCAGGGCGTCGTCGATCTGCTCGCTGATCGCGTGCAGCTGGCGACGACTTTGCCCGGTCACCAGGACGAACAGGTCGAATTCGGCCGACTGACCGCAAACGTCGATCACCACGACCTGTTTGCCGTTGTTTTCCAACGCCACGCGGGCCGCCGTGGCGGCGATTTTCCGGCTTTCGTTAGTGCCGTGGGGACGGATTGCCCGTGACGGAGCGACCATCGGGTTCATGGGATCGGGACGTTTGGATTCGGAAGGTTTTTGTTCGGTCATGGGACAAAGTCTATCAGTTTTGTTTTTTCTGTCACGGGTCAGCGGCAACGGGGCGATAATGCCGAGGCGGTGTGAGAATGCCAAAGCTGGGGCAACATTGCCGGGCGGGCGGCTATTACACTGGTGATCCGTCGTCGAGTCCGACGTACGAATCGGGCCGAGGCTGAAATTCGCGACGCGAAGGGACGCCTTAGCAAAGAAGGGGGGGCCATTTTACGCCCGTTGTGTCAGCCGATGTGTCTGACTTCAATGTGCGGTAACCAATTCCCCCTGGCCCCTGCTCTGCCTGGTCCCTCCTGCCACCGAGATTGATTCCGCAATCCCGGCAACCCCTTACCTACCTCAGGAACCATTTCAATGACCAACAAGAACGACAACGCCACTTCCCAAGCCCCGGATTCCACGCCGACAAGACGTCAATTTCTGAAGACGGGTTCGGCAGTGTCCGCCGGAATCACCGGTGCGACGGTGCTGCCCCGCGCGGTCCGCGGTGCCGAACCCAAAGACCAAGGCGGCAGTGACATTGTCCGGATCGGGATCGTCGGATTGGGAGGACGCGGCACCGGGGCGCTCAGCGACACGATGTCGATCAACGAACACATCAAACTGGTCGCGACGGCCGACATCGACGAAAACAAACAACGCGTCCTGGGACGGCTGGAAAAACAGTTCGGCGACAAAGTGGACGTCCGCCCGGATAAGAACTACGTCGGAATCGACGCCTACAAACGCATCCTTGACGACCCCGAAATCGACTTGGTCCTGATGACCACGCCGCCCGGATTCCGCCCCCAATACGTGATGGAAGCGGTCGACGCGGGGAAACACGTGTTTGCCGAAAAACCGTCCTGTGTCGATCCGGCCGGCTACCGGATTTGTTTGCAGGCCCACGAAAAGGCCGTCGCCAACGGTACCGCCATCGTCACCGGCACCCAATACCGCCGTCAAACCAATTACGTCGAAGCGATTCGCCAAATTCACGAAGGTGCGATCGGCGACGTGGTCAACATGACCGCCCGCTATTGCAGCACCGGAATCTGGCACAAGACGCGCAAAGAAGGCATGTCGGACACCCAGTACCAGATCTACAACTGGATGCACTTCATCTGGTTGTCCGGTGACCAGATCGCCGAACAAGCGGTGCACAACATCGACGTGATGAACTGGGTGATGCAAGGACCGCCCGTTGAGGCCTACGGCAGCGGCGGACGTTTCACGCGTCCCGAAGGCAGCGAGATGTGGGACAGCAACTCGATCGATTACACCTATTCCGGCGACCGAAAAGTCGCCTTCATGTGCCGCCAGATCCCGGGATCGCAAAGCGACGTCAGCAACCAGATCTTCGGAACCAAAGGCACCGCCACGATCTACGGCAGCAACGGCGGGGCGTCGATCAAGGACCGCGAGGGCAACGAACTGTGGTCGATGAAGGGCGACATTCAATCGGCCTACCGACAGGAACACAAAGATTTGGTCGACTCGATCCGCGCCGGCGATCCGATCGTCGAACTCAAGGAAACCGCGACCAGCTCGATGACCGCTGTGCTCGGACGCGTTGCCGCCTACACCGGCCAACGCGTGACGTGGGACTTCCTGACCAACGAGTCCGAATTGGACCTGTTCCCCGCTGATTTCGATTACAACGGTCCGCGCCCGGAACCGTCGTTCGCCATCCCCGGCAAAACCAAGCTGATCTAAAACTTGACCAGCAACAACAGCGAATAATAAACGTCGTTCGGTTTGGCACCTTGCGGCGTGCTGTCGTAGCGGTCGGTCAAAGCCAGTTTCAATGAAAGATTGTCGGTGTCGTCCAGCAGGATCTCCCAAGCGACGTCACTGACAAGTCGGTAATCCGAGAAATCTTCCCAGGCCGGGAAATAGTCGACTTTCGCCTTCATCTTGTTGTATCGATTGAGCTGGTACTCGGCCTCGGCCCCGAATACCGCTTCCGGCTTCCAGGCATCGTCCGGTGCGCCGATCTCTTTCGACGCACCGGCACCAAACTTCGTCGCCAACAGCGCGTCGTCGGTGCGGACGAAGTGGTACCCCAGACCACCGTTCAGATTCAGCCGCGAGTCAAAGGCTTTGAATTGGTCCCATTCGGCACCAAATTTTCCAAACGCCGACCAGCGTGAATCCTCGAACAGACGGTCATAGTCCAAGTTCAGCCGGCCGTTGTCTTCGGTCGTGATTCCGCGATTGGTGGCTTTGCGGTAATCAAAATCGATTCCCAACGTGTAACGGTCGGTCTTACGTTTCATCTCCAAACCCGTCTGCAGCGCCAGCGTGCGGGAGTTACCACTGCTGCCGTCGAGTCCCAGTTCGGCGTGATTTTCCCAGCCCCGTGTCACCCAGCGCCACGGGATCTGGTACCAGGACTCCGTTTCCTCGGCCAGCGGGGCGGGTTCAACCGCTTCACCGCTGGCGATCGCTTGACCGATCGGTGTCGATGGGGCCGGAGCGGGAACCGATTCCGGCGGCGACGGAAGTGTCGTGACGGCAGGGGGATTCATGAGCGGGGAATTCGTCGGTGGGGCGACCGGGAAGGCCAGTTCCGATGTCGCCGGCAGCGGAGGCATCGGCAGTCCGGGATAGGAAACCGTTGCCGTTTCGCCGGGGCCGGATTGATACGCGGCCGGTTGGACATCCGACAGCGATGCTTCGGTCGGGGCGGTGGCCGCCCCCGTTGCGGTATCCGGCAGCGCCGCGATTTCAGCCCCCGCCGCGATCTCAGCTTCTGGGGGAGGAAAACTGAATGAAGGTCCCTGCTGTGCCTTGGCTTCCGGGTTCTTGCCCCCGAAAGTCGGCAAACCGAGCTGCCAAAGCGGTGTATCCGCCCTGGCGACGCGTCCGGATAGCAATCCGCCCCAGCCGAGCACACAGCCCAGCGCGAAACCCAGGACACACCCCAGCCCGACGCCCCGCGTCAAAACACCTGTCCTTCCCAACCCTTTCGGCCTGCCCGTTTTAGCCATCTGAAGCATTCCCATGACGTCCAAATCACCCGCAATGAATCGTAATCTCCGCCCGAGCAACGGGTTAACAAAGACTCAGTGGTCATGTCATGGCTGATCCGCCCCGCCGGCGGTCAATCTTTCAGCTTTTTGTCGACGACGGGCCGTTTCGCAATCAAGCCGATGGCGCCGGGTGCAAAAAACGCGGCAAGCAATCGGCCCGCCTGGGGCAATGCCAGCCCGTTGCGTGAGCGAGGGGCAGCGGCGTGGGTGATCGCAGGGCCGCTCGCTGACGCGTCCCGCTAGCAGCGAACGGCAATGCCGCCCCGCGGCCGATTCGACTGATAGCCAACTAGGCACCTGCGGCTGGGAAAGTTAGGATTTTGTCATGAGCGAGAAACAATTCAGTCACCGAATGCGTCAACTGCGAAATCTGGTCGTGATGGCGATGGCCGATGGGACGATCGGCGAGCGTGAAGTCGCATTTGTGGCCCAGCGGTGTCATGACCTGGGGTTGGGCGAAGCGGAGTTGCATCGGGCGATCCGTTTCGGTCTTGGCGACGATGCGGCCTTGGAGCTGCCGACCGACCAGCAGGAACGCAACGAGCTGATGATCGATTTGGTGCGGATGATGGCTGCCGACGGAAAGCTGGATGAAAGCGAAAAACGACTGTTCGCCCTCGCCGCTGCCAAAATGGAAATCTCTTCCGAGCAGCTGAATCACTTGCTCGATCAATCAATGGAATAGGCGACGTGGCAAAGATTCTGATCACGTCGGGGCCGACGCGGCAGTACCTCGACCCGGTGCGTTACATTTCCAACGCGTCGAGCGGTCGGATGGGCGCCGCACTTGCCGAAACGGCACTGCGACTGGGTCACGAGGTGGTGATCGTTTCCGGCCCCGTTCCCACCGAGTATCCGTCGGCCGCGCACGTCGTGCCGGTGGTGACGACCGACGAAATGCTGGCGGCCAGTCAATCGTGGTTTGCAGGCTGTGACGGTGCCATCGGAGCCGCCGCGCCGTGTGACTACATGCCGCGGATTGTCGAAACCGAAAAGATCGCCAAGACGGGCGGCCCTTTAACGCTGCAACTGATCGAGACCCCAGACGTCGTCGCGACGCTCGGCCAGGCCAAGCGTGACGACCAATGGGTGGTCGGGTTTGCTTTGGAAACGAATGATCGCCGGTTTCGCGCAACGGTCAAATTGGAAAAGAAACACTGTGACATGATCATCAGCAACGGCCCCACGGCGATCGATTCCGATGTCAACGATGTCGAACTATTGGACATCGCCGGTGAAGTCGTTGCCCGTGTCAAAGGAACCAAACAAGAAGTCGCCGACGTCCTGATCGCGGAGATCGATCGCCGATTGATCCGTAAAACGATCGCGTCGGGCAAGTAACCCAACAAGATGACTGCAACCAAAACAATCGACCTGTCGACCACGCTGGGACGACTGACGCTTCCCAACCCGATCATGGTGGCCTCGGGCACTTTCGGTTACGCACGTGAAATGGAGCACGTCGTCGACGTGTCGCGTCTGGGCGGGGTGCTTCCCAAAACGATCACCGCCGAACCACGGATCGGCAACACCCCGTGGCGAACCGTTGAAACCTCCGCCGGATTGCTCAACGCGATCGGATTGGACAACGATGGCGTCGATGCCTTCATCGAACATCACCTTCCCTACCTGCAGTCGCTGCCCGTCCCGATCGTCGTCAGCGTGGCCGGACGGACGCAAGACGATTTCGTCTCCTTGGCCCGACGGATCGGCGAGTTCGGGGTCGCCGCGGTGGAACTGAATCTGTCCTGCCCGAACGTCAGCGGCGGGGTCGATTTTGGAACCAACGCGACCAGTTGCCACGACGTCGTGGCGGCCGCGCGCGAGGCCTGTGCCGTCCCGATCCTGGCCAAGTTGACGCCCAACGTGACCCGCATCGCCGACATCGCCAAAGCCGCCGCCGAAGCGGGGGCCGACGCCGTCTGTCTGATCAACACCGTCCTGGCGATGGCCGTCGACTGGCGCCGCCGACGGCCGATGCTGGGCAACGGCATGGGAGGCATGAGCGGCCCAGCCATCAAGCCGATCGCACTGCGATGTGTTCATCAAGTCGCCTCCGCGGTCGACGTACCGATCATCGGAATCGGCGGAATCGCGACGATCGACGACGTGATGCAGTTCCTGGTCGCCGGCGCGTCCGCGGTGCAAATCGGAACGGCAAACTACTACGACCCCACCGTCTCGGCTCGATTGGTCGATCAATTGCCCTCCGCCCTGGCCGAACTGGGTGCCACCGGTGTTGCCGACGTCGTCGGTACCCTGAAGGTCTGATCGACGATGGCACTGTTGACGATTGCAGACGTGACGATCGGGTTCGCCGGACCACACCTGTTGGACGGCGTGACGGCCCAAATCGAACCCGGCCAACGGATCGGCTTGTTGGGCCGAAACGGCGCCGGCAAAACCACGCTGCTGAAACTTCTGGCCGGCGATTTGCAACCCGATCACGGCGAAATCCAACTCGGCGACCAAACCCGTGTGGCCCGATTAACCCAAGACGTGCCGTCGGACCTGACGGGAACCATCAGCGAGATCGTGCTTGCCGGTATCCCGGCCGAAACACGCGACGATCCGACCACCCAGTGGGAAGCCGAGCACGCTGTCGAAACCACCCTGTCGCGCATGCAGCTGGACGGATCGCTGCGATTCGAAGCACTCTCCAGTGGGATGAAGCGTCGTGTGCTATTGGCCAAAGCGATCGTTGCCCAGCCGGACATTCTGTTGTTGGACGAGCCGACCAACCACTTGGATATCGAGTCCATTTTGTGGTTGGAAGACTTTCTGTCGCGCTTTGACAAAACACTGGTCTTCATCACCCACGACCGTTCGTTCCTGCAGTCGCTGGCGACACGTATTTGGGAGGTCGATCGCGGTCGATTGTTTGACTGGTCCTGCGATTACCAGACGTTCCTGGTCCGCAAAGAACAGGCGCTGCAAGCCGAAGAGAAGCAGAACGCACTGTTCGACAAACGGTTGGCCGAGGAGGAGGCTTGGATCCGGCAGGGGATCAAGGCCCGTCGCACGCGAAACGAAGGCCGTGTCCGAGCGCTTAAAGCGATGCGTGTGGAACGCAGCAAGCGACAAAACCGAGTCGGCAATGCGAAGCTGGAACTGCAAGATGCAAAACGCAGCGGTGTCCTGGTTGCGGAGCTGACCGACGTCAGTTTCGCTTACGGTGAACACGCAATCCTGGATCAGTTTTCAACCGAGTTGATCCGCGGCGACAAGGTCGGAATCATCGGCCCCAATGGCGCCGGCAAGTCGACTTTGTTAAAGCTGATGCTGGGAAAACTGCAACCCGATTCAGGCTCCGTGCGACTGGGAACCAATTTGGAAGTCGCCTATTTCGATCAGCTGCGCGACACGCTGGACCCGGAAAAGACGGTCCAAGAAAACGTCGGTGATGGCAGCGAGCAAATCAAGGTCGGCGGAAAGACCAAGCACGTGCTCGGCTACCTGCAAGATTACCTATTCACCCCGGAACGCGCTCGCACCAAGGTCAAGTTTCTTTCCGGCGGCGAGTGCAATCGCGCCTTGTTGGCAAAGCTGATGACGAAGCCTGCCAACGTGCTGGTGATGGACGAACCGACGAACGACTTGGACGCGGAAACGCTGGAATTGCTTGAGGAGTTGCTTGGCGATTTCAATGGCACGCTGTTGTTGGTCAGCCACGATCGGACGTTCTTGAACAACGTCGTCACCAGCACCATCGTGTTCGAAGACGACACCGTGCGGCAGTACGTCGGTGGCTATGACGACTGGCGGGCCGCCGTGGCCAGACGAGAGGCTTCGGGGACCGGACGTCGCCCTGCGGGGAAAGCCGACGCAACACCACGCAAGGCCGATCCGGTCAAGACAAAACCCGCAACGCCTGTGGCTGAGAACGCCAAGCGGAAACTGTCTTACAAAGAAAAGCGTGAACTCGAAGCGCTGCCGGGAAAGATTGAAACCTTGGAACAACAAATCGCAGCGTTGCATGCGGCGATGGCCGAGCCGAGTTATTACCAATCCGGCGGCGACAAGATCGCCGCCGATGCGGCACAACTGGCTGCCGCGGAAGACGAGCTTGCGGCGGCCTATCTGCGCTGGGAAGAGCTAGAAGAATAGTCGCCGTCGATTCGCAAAACCGAATCGACGGCGACCGGTGGGCGTCGTGCCCCGAGGGCCCATCCATCGACAGCGAATCTAGCGTTTCAACGGATCGGGAACAGAGCAATCGTTGATCTGATGTGATTTTTTCTTAACGTTTTTCGTGGCGCATCAAATTCGATGACAGCACGCCGGCGGATGTGGTCATTTTTGTCACGCCGCCGGTGTCAAAGGTTGCGGCCATCCGCAGCGGGTTGCGTAGACCCCGCACAAGGTGTCCAGGGTTGCGTCTGTTCTCTCGATCGTTTGCCATGAATCAGACCGTCACAAGGGTGGGGGGATTTCAATACCAACGTCGTTCGGTGAAGGCGAATCAGAGATCAACAGCACGTCACTGGAACGAAGCAACGTACCCTTCTCCAGGTGCACATTCTTGGTCGCGATCGTGTACTCCACCAGTGCCGCATAGTAGCGTGACTGTGATTCACTGACGCGCCGTTGGGCGTCAAGCAATTGGTCAAAGTTGATCGGCAATCCGGCTTGCCGGGATGTTTCCAGCGCCGCCAATGCATCGCTCGCGGCCTGGTACCGGTTGCGATTGGTTTCGACCTGCGCATACGCCCGATCACACTCGGCAACCATCGAGGTCAAATCGTGCATGATTTGACGCTGCTGTTGTTCCAAGATCGCCCGTTCGCGAGCCACTTGAAGTTTTGCGTGTCGAACGGCCAAATGCCCTTGGCGAAAGCCGACGGGCAGCTTCAACTCCAAACTGGCTTCGTACTCTTGTAAATCGAACGATGCCAAGTCGGAGATCGCCGAGTCGCTGCCGGCCAAGTTCTTGTCCAGGCCGCGAAGACGATAAAGTGTGACGAAGTCCAGCGACGGCATCAGAAAGTTTTTCGCCGCCAACAACTCCATTTCGCTCTGTTTGATTTTCAATCGTTGTTGCTGCAACTCGCTTCGCAACAAGACCGCTTCGGTGGAGATCGATTGCCAGTCAAACTCAATCTTCGCGATCGAAGGGTCATCGCTGGGACGGAGGATCGTGCCGTCATTGATCGCCATCCCCAAGATCAACCGCAGCCGACGCTCCGCCGCCTGAACGCCACCGACACCGGCAAAGGCGCCTCCGGTGGTCGAGTTCCCGTTTTGGGTTCGCATCGACGGCTTTCCCGCGATGGCATCTTGGTACTCGCTGCGAAAACGAAAGTACTGTTCGCGGGCGAGTGCTTCGGCGGCACCCGATTGGCGATTGCTGGATTTCTGCGCCTCGTAGCTTTTCCAGGTCTGTTCGCTCCGCAACATCGCGTCGCGTTTGGCGTCGGCATCGCGATAGGAAAAGTACAAGTCCCAATAGGCGTTGATCACGTTGCTGACGTAGTCGCGAACGCCTTGCTCGAATTTCGCCGACGTGATTTCGCTGTTGACTTTGGCGATCAGCACGCCGTTGTAGACGCCGGGCAAAGCCGCCGGTCCGGCGATCCGATTGAATTGCAATCCGCCGCCTTGCAGCAACGGTTGCCTGGCTTCGGCATGCAATTGCGTTTGCCAGGCACTGTCGGTCAAGTTGCCGGTCGCGTTGTTGGCGTCATAATCGGTCACGCTGCGGACGGAAAACTGGGCCCCGGTGGGCGTCCGTTTACTCAGCTGAAAGACATAGTCGTGGGTGTCTTGTTTGAAGGCGTTGGCACCGCCACCGAAAAAGCGATTGTTGAATCGCCGGTCGTTGTTCTGCCACTTTCCGAACGCATAAAACTGGGTGTCGAACGCACTTAACGCCGCTTCAACACTTTCTTGAGGGTCCAAGCGTTGCAGCGACTCGGTGTATTCCGTTTGTACCTGATCGGGCGCACGCAATACGCTCGCCCCCAGATCTCGCAGCACGCTTCGGTTTCCCAACGCGATGGCGATCGCGGATTCGAGGCTGATGTCGCGAATCGGCGCCGCTTCGATTTGCTCGGCCGAACGCAACGTCAACGGTGCCGAGGTCGCATCCACGGTGACCGCCGCCGTGGTCAGATCGGATTGAACCTGACACATGATCGCATCGACGCAATCGGTCCGTTGCCGAATCGTCTCCCGCATGCTGTGATAGGTGTGACAGCCCGGGGCGGCGATGGCAATCGACACCCCCAAGCAGAACCTTGCCCATTGGTTGACGCGCAACCGACGACACACAGACCGACGGCCTGCGGAGCGAGGGTTGGAAGCGACTGGTTTCGATCGATGCGGCAAGAGTCTGAATCACGGGCGGCTTGGGATCAGAGGCACGGCCCCTCCAATCCACATAGTCGATCTAGGTATAGCTTTCGTCATATATCGAACGTCCAACCGGCAATCGTGAGCCGAAACAGATCGATTCGCCTATCCGGAGCGACACAATCCGTCGCGGAAACCGCCAAGGCTTGCGGTCTGCCGTCGCGGTAATGCCGCAACGGAACGAAACTCTCGGCGAGTTCCGCTACCCAAACCCCGACCTCGGCGGATCACTCGTCATTCGACAGACCGTCGTGAAACACCGTTTCACGCCCGCGGCGTTGTGATCGCTAGAGTTATTGTGACCATCAAGGATGTCCGCTCTGCGAAGAAAGGCTTGCCGCGAGTCCGAAGAGAGAGTGTGTGTACCACTGGAACACCCGGGACCCAAAACCATGCCGTCGCTCCGTTTAAAACTCACCGCCCTTTTGGCCGCCGCCGCGGTCGGTCCCTACGTCGCGACCGAAACCGACGTCGGGCGAAAGTCAATGTCTACGGTCCGTTCACTCTTTGGCGGCGCGTCGACTGGCGACGCAATCTCTGGCCTGGCCCCCGGGATTGCGGCAACTGAAGAAGAGCGGACGAGCGGGTATGCCAACCACTCGCACTACGAGATCGAAAAACTGCGTCAGGTCGGCGCCGATCGGTATCGTTACGACACCGAACTGGCGCGCAAGCTGGGCGCGATTCCCCAAGATCCGGCCGAGGAACCGACGCTCAGCGGATACCAGGTGAAAGACCTCCGCGAGGTGTTGCGATTTGATATCGGCCCGGATTGGGTGGTCAACCGATTCTCACGGGTCAGCACCGTGCTGGCGGACCTGAAGTTGAAAGGACTGCGGGTGCCGGTGGTGACCGGGATCATGGCCGACGACGTGGCGGGAACGCTGACGTTCTATTTCGACCACTCCGATCGATTGCAACGCTTGACCTTTCATGGCTTCACCGGCGACCCGGCAAGATTCGCGGAGATCATGACGTCGTATTTCGGTCTGGCACGCGAACCGGCGCTCGAAGCCGGCGCGTTTACGAAGCGTTGGAACGGTCGGCCGGTCCATTTCATGCGTTTGACCCACGCGCCGGTCGTGTACAGCAACGCCGTTCATCAAAAATACACGGTGTTCTTGGAACTGAATCAACCCGACTTGGCGTACGGGATCAGCGAAGAAGCACGCAAAATCGTGATTTCGGACCGCCACACCGGTCGCTGGTAGCGTCGTGATGCCGTCTGACCGTATGATGCGGCCACACTGATTTTCAAGTTAACCCAAGGCATCTGTGCGGTGAATTCAGAACCTTCCGAAACCCCCGATGGCGATCCGGTTGATTCGGACGAATCACGCTCGGTCGAGGCGTCCGATCTGCGGTCATCGTGTGACGATGCGAACGAGTCCGACTTGGCATCCGAACCCGTCGGCGTTTCCCCAAGGGCGGCCGCGCTGGAGAAATTGCCCTCACTGGCACGGATCACCTCGGTGATCATGTTGATCGCCGGCATCTTGGTCGTCGGGTTGCTGTTCTACAAGGTCATGGTGGGGTTCTTCATCCCGCTGTTCATGGCTGCCGCGTTGGTGGTGATCTTTCGCCCGGTGAACGAGTGGATCCTGAAAAAGTTGAGGGGCCGCAGACGAACCGCCGCGATCGCAACCACCTCGGTGATCCTGTCGATTGTGCTGTTACCGATCATCTTGTTATTGACCGTGGCGATCGGCCAGTTGACCGGGCTGGTCAGCCGCACCGACCTGGACGATCTGAAGGCCGCATTTGAACGCGGCCGCACACGACTGGGATTGGAACTGCAACACGCCGATCGATTCCGCCGGCTCGACGAGCTGGCCGGGATGATGGATCAGATCGACCAGCCCGAACTGGTGCGGTCGCAGATTGCCGAATCCAAGGAACTGATCACGTTCCTAGAATCCGAAGTCGTCGGGGCATCCCCCACCGGGGAAACCGGCGAGCTTGCGAGGGAGCAACTGACACAGTTTGCCGAAATCGTGGAGCAGCTGGAAACGGTCCAACAGGCCGACGCGACCGCAGAAAGCATTGCGACCGATCGAATCATGGTCGAAGAACGGTTTCACCGCGGCTCGGTCGTCGCCTCGGCGGCCATTCACGCCTGGATGAACGCCAAGCTGGGCGGATCGTTTCGCACCGAAGTCAAATTGCTGACCAACCCGAGCGAAAAGGATTTGGCCGAAGCGGTCCGCGCGGTGCGTGAATACCTGCAGCCGCGGTTCGTCAAGTTTTCCGGTGTGACGGGCCGAGTCGTCCTCCAGGTCGCGATCGGCATGTTGATCACGGTGATCTCCATCTACTTCTTCTTCGTCGACGGCCCGGCGATGGTGCGAACATTGATGCGACTCAGCCCCCTCGATGACGCTTATGAATTGCGTTTGCTAGGCGAGTTTGAAAAGACCAGTCGTGCGGTCGTGTTGGCGAGTATCTTGAGTGCGGTCGTCCAGGGCTTTCTCGCCGCAATCGCGTTCTTCTTCTGCGGGTTCGAATCCTTCATCCTGCTGTTCATGGTCACCACCGTGATGGCATTGATTCCGTTTCTCGGCGCCGCGTCGGTCTGGGTGCCCTGTGCGATCTATCTGGCCGCGGTCGACCAAAGCTATGGATCCGCGATCTTCCTGGCCATCTACGGCGCCGCAATCGTTTCATCGATCGATAATGTAATCAAAGCCTACGTCCTGCACGGCCACTCCGAACTGCATCCGCTGGTCGCACTGTTGAGTGTCCTCGGCGGCGTCCCCGTTTTTGGCCCCATCGGAATCCTGATCGGCCCGATGGTCGTCGTCTTCTTGCAGACGCTGCTCGAAATCCTGAACCACGAACTGGAACTACGCGACGCGCCCAAGCAAGAATCGGTCAGTACTAGCCAGTAATTTCGGGTTCCGACGGGAGAGCCGCATCTTCTTGTCACCCATTGTCTTGTCGTCTTCTTCTACGATTTTTCTGCCAACCCTTTTTTCTGTCCCCCCATGCCTATCAACGCCCCTCAATTCGAATCCGTCTGCGCCACCGCACGCCAGGCCGCGATTTTTCATTCCGCCGCCGATGCACTGGAATGGGACGAACGGACCGGGATGCCGCTGGCCGCCGGTGACTATCGCGCCCAGCAGGTCAGCACGCTTCGATCGTCGGCACACCAACTGCGGACCGATGACCAGTACGGCGATGCGTTGCAGGCGTTGATGGGCCAGATCGACGACTCGGATCCGCATTCGGATCAAGTGGCCACGATCCGTGGCCTGCATCGGGATTTCGAGCGTGACAAGAAACTGCCGCTGGATTTGGTCACCCGATTGAGTGTCGCGACCGTGCGCGGCCAGCAGGTCTGGGACGATGCGAGGAAACGAGATTCGTTTGATGCGTTTCAGCCGGCGCTCGACCAGATCATCGGATTGAAACGCGAAGCCGGTGCACGGATGGCCGAAGGGACCTCGCGCAGTGTGTACGAGGCGTTGTTGGATGAGTACGAACCCGATGCCCAAGTCGACCAGCTCAACCCGGTCTTCAGCGACTTGAAACAGCAATTGAGCAAGCTGATCGTGGCGGTGACCGATTCACCCCAACAACCCGACATCGCACCGCTACAACGCGACTTCGCGATCCCCTCGCAACGGGAATTCAGTCGCAACGTCGCCCAGTGGGTCGGCTTTGATTTCACACGCGGTCGCTTGGACGAGACCAGTCATCCGTTCTGCACGACCTTGGGACCGAACGACTGCCGCATCCTGACACGCTACGAAACCAATTGGCTGCCCAGCGGATTGTTCGGCACGTTGCACGAAGCCGGACACGGCATGTACGAACAGGGACTGAGACCGGATTGGTTCGGGTTACCACCGGGCAGCTTTGTTTCGTTGGGAATCCACGAATCGCAATCGCGGCTGTGGGAAAACCAAGTCGGACGCAGTCGTCCGTTTTGGGACTGGTTGTACCCGAAGGCGGTGGAGGCGTTTCCGGAGCAATTGGGTTCGACGGGGCTAGACGAATTCTACTTCGCGATCAATCAAGTCCGCCCGAGTCTGATCCGGGTCGAAGCGGATGAGGCGACGTACAACCTGCACATCTTGATCCGATTCGAGCTGGAGCAAGCTCTGATCAACGACGAGTTGTCGACCGGCGATTTGCCAGACGCCTGGAACCAGCAATACAAAGACTGCCTGGGCATCACACCGCCGTCAGATGCCGATGGAGTGTTGCAGGACGTGCACTGGAGCGCGGGCTTGTTTGGTTACTTCCCGACCTACACGCTAGGTAATTTGGCCGCCGCCCAACTGTTCGACGCAGCCGCCGACGCCCTGGGCGATCTCGATGCGATGTTGTCCGAAGGTGACTTCACGCCGCTGTTGGACTGGTTGCGAGCCAACGTGCATCGACACGGACGCTGTTACAGCGGATCCGAGTTGGTCGAAAACGCGACCGGCAAACCGCTCTCGTCAACGCACTTGATGGGCTACCTGGAAAACAAACTCCGCCCACTGTACGGAATCTGACCACCAACTACCACGAATGTACGAGTATAAAACCGTCGTCTTAACGGTTCTCCCCAGACCGCAGCACGGTCCCCCACGTCCGGCTTCCGATCTCCCCTCGCTCCCAATCTTGACTGCGGCCCTACCACCCCCTGCCATCGGGTGGCGCGGGATGTTCCGCGGTCCAACCACGGAAGATGTACTTTTTACCTCGGTCGGACCACCAATAATTGATTGTTCCACATCTGAATTGATCGCAGCCGGGATTATTTAACCACGAAGGACACGAAGAGCACGAAGGATGGAATTCGATGGCCTATCACATCGCGTCATTGGATGTGCGATTGAAGTTCATCGTGCGTTGGGGCCAGGTCTACTTGAATCGGCATATGAACAGTGCCTCGCTCACGAGTTCACACGCAGCGGAATTCCATTCAAGCTTCAGCATCCGCAGCCGGTTGAATACAAAGGCATTCAGCTGGACTGCGGATATCGAATCGATCTACTGGTTGACGATCAGTTGATTCTCGAGCTGAAAAGCGTGAGCAAACTGGCTGGGATTCATGTAGCACAAATGCTGACTTGCATGAAGCTTTCCAACGTCAAAGTGGGATTGCTGATCAACTTTAACGTGACCAAGCTCAAAGATGGAATCAAACGATTCGTCCTGTGATTGTCTCGGCTTCGTGTTCTTCGCGTCCTTCGTGGTTGAACCTTCCCCCTGTCCGACGAATGCCGTGTAGAATGCGTACCCACGCGATGCACGACGAGCGGCGAAGTCAAGTTGTATGAAGTGGTCAATCAACCGTGGCCGCCGCGTGATCCCGGACGTTCGTGGCGGTAGACGTGGCTGCGATGGTCCGGCGTCTGGCGTCCATGCTGCGGACGGGTGCGCTTGAATTTAACCCACTTGAAGTCGTCAAACCTCCGTTTCCTGGGATTCGCTATTGAGGTCACGGTTTGACGGGGGCGCGGTCGACTCGGCTGAGGAAGACAAACCGACGCCTGAAACGGTGACAGAACTTTGTTGCAGGATCCAACAAGATTGATCGTTCGCGTTTGGCTGGTCGGGCAACGTGCCTTAGGCCCGGAGAGCCGGCAGAGTGTCTGCCGGTGGTGTCAGCCCTCGGCAAACATTGTGCCAGCCCGCTGGGCTTCGTCTCGAAGGCTTTGCGAGCTTTGGTGCTTTTCAGCACGCCCCAGGGTGCGTTATGGCACCGCTGGGCGGTATCGCGACAAGCCTTCGTGGACGGAGGTCTTTCGGGTCGGCAACGAGGCATGTCCGAACTGGTACCGCAACTTGAATTCGCCTTGCGCTAAGAAACTGGCACTCTCTGAGAGGATCCGCTCTAATCCGGCCCTGTGACCAGCCCACCCGACGGCCGACAGAGTTCTGAAGCACGGTCTCTCCCCGTTGCTCCGCATGAGCGGATAGATCACATTTCGTTCTGCCACTCAACGAATCTTGAATCGGGTCGATCCATGACAACACCTGCAATTATACTGCTGCTCTTGATGGTTCCCTTCTTGGTCTCGCTAGCCATCAGGTACTTTCACCGTTCTGAGAATCTCGTTTCGGTGTTTTCCGCCGTACTGGGAATTGCGCTCGTCTTCGCCTTCACAGGAATCGGTCACTTTGTCAAGACGCAGCCAATGTCCGAAATGCTTCCTTCGGCTGTTCCGCTTAAGATTCCCCTGATCTACTTGACGGGAGTTCTGGAGCTAACGGCCGCGGCTGCCGTTCTCGTCCCCCGGCTCCGAAGGCATGTCGGGTGGTGTCTGATCCTCATGTTGCTATCTTTTTTGCCCGTCAACATCTACGCCGCAATTAACCGAATGGGTATGGGCGGCCATCAATGGGGACCGTCCTATCTCCTCATTCGCGTTCCTTTACAAATGGTACTGATCTCTTGGGTTTGGTACTTTGCAGTTCGCGCTTCCCACGGTGCGGCTGCGGGCAAAGGTAACATGGCATAGCAGTGGCATGAAGGCGGAACCGCCAGTCGTGTTTTTTCAGAGGGCCAGTCGTGTTTTTTCAGAGGGATCGCCCACCGTGGCGTTCAGGTATTGCCAGACACGGTTGCCCGTGCCATTGGTTTCAGCCCGCTTTACGGGAATTACCATTTGACCTCAATTCTTGGTTCAGCGACGCACTAGAATGATCGGGTTGCCCACACCCTAAACCGAATCAAACGGAGCGTTTCATGGAACGCCATCTCGCGTGCCACCCGTTTTTTCTTGCCACAGCTTGTGTCGTGTCGATCATCAGCTCGGCGGACCACGGCGTCGCCCAAACGGAATCGCCGATCAAGTGGGTGAGCAATGATTCGTTGCCCCAGGGCAAAGGGTTCGCAGCTAAATTTTCCGCCGATCGAGACATCGGCAGCCACCCCGCCGTCATCTTTTCCGACGACTTCGAGTCGGGTGAACTGGGGGCGAAATGGGACGAAACCAGCAACCGTGGTGACGCGTTGGCTTTCGTCAAGGAATCGGTCGGCTCCGCTTCACCGACACAAAAACTGCTGGGCGCGCGTTCGTTGAAAGTGACGGCAACCTTGGGAAAGAACACCGGCGGCGGGTTCACCAAGTGGTTTGAGTCGGCCGATCGGCTGTTCATCCGCTTTTACACGAAGTTCGACGAAGATTGCGATTACGTACATCATTTCTGTACGCTGCGTGCCAACAAGTCGCTCCGCGGTGGGGATCGCTGGAGCGGATTCGGAGGGGCAGGAATTCTGCCCGATGGTGAGGAACGCTTTTCCACGGCGATCGAACCGTGGGGGAATTGGGGGCGGTGGTCTCCTCCGGGGCGTTGGAACTTTTACAGCTATTGGCACACGATGAAGCCAAGCCCCGACGGAAAGTACTGGGGCAACGGATTTCGTCCCGAATCACAGCCCGACATACGGCGCGGGGAGTGGATTTGCGTTGAGTTCATGATTCAACACAACACACCCGGTAAGAACGATGGCGAGCAGGCGTACTGGATCGACGGAGAGCTGCGCGGACATTGGACGGGATTCAATTGGCGCACAAGCCCGACTCTTTTTGCAAACGCCTTCACTCTGGAAAGCTACGTGACCGATCGCTGGACGAAACAGCCCCAAAACATCGTTTACTTCGACAACGTCGTGATCGCAAAAGAGTACGTCGGCCCGTCGATAGCGGGGCGACAGTGACGCGGGAGCCACGGAAAAACCTCGTTCCCGCGCTGGAGCCCGGGAACGAGGTGTGAAGCCGCATCGTCCAGATGTTGCGTGACAGATCGATCGAGTTATCCCTGTTTGCGACGATCGTCTTCCAGTTTCTTGGCGAGTTGTTTTGCCTCCTGAAGGTGCGTTCCGACCTTCGTGGCAGCTTGGCCGGCAAGTTGTTTCAACTCTTCTGGGCCTTCCGATTCAATGGCACGCAACTCGGCGAGCATCATTGTGTGAGCCACACACTGCTGACCAAGGAAGGCCATGCTGAAGTCTTGCCCGTCGTAGTTGCCGAGCATTTCCTTGGTCATTTTCAGTGCATTGTCACAAGCTTTTTCGGAGATTTTGCAAAGTTTCTGTGGGACGATGTCGGCCTCTTGACGCATCGCCGAATGGGTGGATTGATCATTGGCGGCGAATTGATTTCGATTCAGGTCGCGATCGGCCTGACGAATCCGCTCTTGACCTGATCGGCCTTGGCGATCGCCCTGGTCAGCTTCGCTTCGCACCGAGTGCCATTGACCTGCGTGTTGTTGCAGCTGCTGATTGAGTTGTCGATGGTCTCGCACGATGGTCTGGGCCAGTTGTCGCAACTCCTGGTTGTCGGTCTTCTGGTACGCCATCTGAGCGAGTTCGATTTCAGCCTCATTCGCTTTGATCAGCTTTTGCACCAGGGCTTCCTTGACGGTCGGCCCGGGCTGGCTCGATGATCGCGAGTCGGTAGCGACCTTGCGTGCTTCGTAGCGATCACCTGGATCGGCTTGCTGCCGGCCGTCTTGCTCCTGTTGCACGGTCGCTTGATCGCGTGTCGTTACTTGTGCTTGTAGGACGGACAATCCGGGAACAATTGCAAGAACGAGTGCTACAGCAGTAAAGCGTGACATTGACATTTGGGAAACTCCGAACGGATCTTGGGGAATCACTGCGGCGACGTTGCCGCGATGACGTTCGGCGCAACGGGATTGCATGTTTCATTCCCAATCCCGGCCGAGATTAATTTGACAAACGATGTTCACCTAAGGATCACAATCGGATCACTTGCGAAGCCTATTTAGACAGCCGTTTCAATGGATCGAGATTGCAGAAGGGCTTCAAGGTCGAATCAGGAACGACACAGTGGTGAACACGTTCACAGCGATCAAGACCGACCGCGTTGGTCTGTTGGCGACCATTCACTGCAGCGAAAAAGACCAATGTCTTGAGTCCAAAAGCGACCGACAATCGTACGACATTTTCTCTGACTCGCTTCAACGGCCATCGTCGCATTCTGTTACACTCCAACCTCTGTTGTACGTTTGTCAGTGCCTCGGAATTGCTGTCTAAATAGGCGTGTTGAAATCCCAGTCGAGCAAAGGCTGCGCCTTCGGGGGCCTCCTGCAATGAACTTTCAACCAGGGACTTCTCTGTTTCTATGGTTGTTGGCGATCCTGGTTGCTGCAGCGTCCGCGACCGGAGTGCATCGCATCTTCGGTCCGCGTGGTGGGTGGGGGCTGGCCTTCATTCCAGCCGGTGTGGTCGCATCCATGTTAAGGCTGTGGCCTTCGGTTGTCGGCATGCAAGCGGTGACAATATCGTTTGATTGGGTGCCGGAGTTGAATCTGGCGTTGACGCTGCGACTGGACGGCCTGAGTTTGCTGTTCGCGTTGCTGATCACCGGCATCGGAGCATTGGTGCTGGTCTATGCGGGGGGCTATCTGAAGGGCGACCAGCGTCTGGGGCGATTGTGGGCATTTCTGCTGTTGTTCATGGCGGCAATGCTGGGGCTGGTGCTGGCCGACAACCTGCTCACGCTCTTTATTTTCTGGGAATTGACCAGCATCACGTCGTATCTGTTGATCGGGTTTAACAGCGACAAGCCGGAGTCACGCGCGTCGGCATTGCAGGCGTTATTGGTCACCGGAGCGGGAGGTCTGGCGTTGTTGCCGGGCTTGCTATTGCTAGGGGTCGCGGGCGGTTCCTTTGAGATTTCATCGCTGCTGAACGATGCGGAATCGATTCGGCAACACTCGTTGTACGTCCCGATGCTGGTGTTGATTCTGGCAGGAGCGTTCACCAAATCGGCGCAGTTTCCGTTTCACTTTTGGCTGCCCAATGCGATGGCGGCACCCACGCCGGTGAGTGCCTATCTGCATTCGGCCACGATGGTTAAAGCGGGCGTGTACTTGATCGCTCGGATGCATCCGATCTTGGGTGGGACGAACGAATGGTTCTGGATGATTGCCTCGGTCGGCGCGATCACGATGATCGTCGGCGGGTTGTTGGCCTTGCGGGCCGCAGATCTAAAACAGATTCTTGCCTACGCCACCATCAGTGTGCTGGGAACGCTGACGATGTTGCTGGGCATCGGAACTGAAGCGACGGTGACGGCCGCTCTGGCGGTCTTGGTGGCGCATGCGTTTTACAAAGGCGGGTTGTTCATGGTGGCCGGCGGCATCGACCACGCCGTTCACCAGCGGGACATTCGCAAGCTGGGTGGACTTCGATCGGCGATGCCCGCGACGTTTTCCGCGGCCTGTTTGGCGGGGCTTTCCATGATTGGGATGTTGCCGACGTTCGGGTTTGTTGCCAAGGAAGTGTGGTACGAATCGATTGGCGATGCTTCGCAACGGCCGTTTTTGGCGGCGTCCGTGTTGTCGAACATTTGCCTGGTCGCCGCGGTCGGGCTGGTCTGCGTAACACCGTTCTTTGGGCGACGAACCGAGACGACGCGCGAGGCGATGGAGAACAATCTGGCGACCTGGGCACCACCCATGTTTGCCGGCATTGTCGGTCTGCTGTTAGGATTGTTGCCGACACGTATCAGTGAATTGTTGTCCGCGGCGGGGCATGGTGTTGTCGGACACGCCGTGCCGGTCAAATTGGCGTTGTGGCACGGCGTGAACGTGACGTTGTTGCTGTCGCTGTTGACGCTGGCGGGAGGCTTCACGCTGTATTGGCAGCGGCATCGGATGGAAGCTTGGTTCAGCGGGGTGGACCGGTTGGCGCAGTTCGGCCCGGCCCAGTGGTATCATCGATTGCTGACGGGCGTGATTGAATTGGCTCGAGGGCTGACGGCGATTCTGCAAAACGGATACCTGCGATTTTATTTGCTCACCATGGTGGGGCTGACGGTCTTCAGTGTCTGGATGGCACTGGGAAGCGAGTTGCAGTCTCGACTCCATCCGGTGTCGCTGGACCTTCGCGTGCATGAAATCCTGTTGATCGGACTGATTCTTGCGGCCGCGGTGGTGGCGGTTCGCGCGACGACGTGGCTGTTGGCGGTGGGAGCGCTCGGAGTGGTGGGGTACGGCGTCGCGGGGATTTTTGTGATGTTTGGCGCGCCGGATTTGGCCATGACCCAGTTCGTGATCGAAACCTTGACGGTCGTGTTGTTCGTCCTGGCGTTTTCCCGGCTGCCCGACTTTCGCCGTCTCTCATCGGCAGCGACACGTGTCCGAGATGCCGTGATCGCAGTTGTCGCGGGCGCAACGATCACCGCCTTGTTGTTGTTCGCGATGACGGTTCGCAGTGATCACCCGATTTCTGACTACTACAGCGCCCACAGCGTTGCGGAGGCCCATGGTCGAAATCTTGTGAATGTGATTTTGGTTGATTTCCGGGCGCTCGATACACTCGGCGAGATCACCGTGCTGTCGATTGCCGCGATCGGCGTCTATTCGCTGTTGAAGCTGCGGGCGTCAAAAGAAGGTTCTGTCGACGATAAGACAACGGCGGATCCACCGGCGACGAGTGCCCGGCACACGGAGGGCATGTGACGATGGACTCTGTGATCCTAAGGACGGCGATTCGATTTCTGTTCCCCCTGCTGTTGCTCTCATCGGTGTTTCTGTTCTTACGCGGCCACAACGAACCCGGAGGCGGATTCGTCGGTGGGTTGGTGGCCAGCGGCGCGATTGCCCTGTATGCGATGACACACGATGTCGCGGCCGCCCGCCGGGTGTTGCGTGTGTCGCCGCGAGTGTTGATCGGTTCGGGACTTTTGCTGGCACTTTGTTGCGGCCTCGCTCCCTTGGCGATCGGCCGCCCCTTTTTGACGGGTCTGTGGATCAACATCACGAGCAGCGGCCTGGGAAAGGTTCATCTCGGCACCCCGTTGCTGTTCGACCTGGGGGTCTATTGCGTGGTGACCGGAGTGTCACTGGTGTTCGTTTTTTCCCTTCTTGAAGAGTAGCCGCTCATGGACATTGCATTGGCCATCACCGTCGGCGGTTTGTATGCGGCGGGCATCTACATGATGATGCGGCGCAGCGTCGTCAAGCTGTTGATCGGGCTTGGTCTGCTCAGCCACGCCGCCAATCTGCTGATTTTCACCGCGGGCGGAATCGTGCGCGGCCGTGTGCCGGTGGTGCCGAACGGTCAATCGCAACCGATCACGGAGATCGCCGATCCCTTGCCCCAAGCGCTTATACTAACCGCCATCGTGATCAGCTTTGCGGTGTTGGCGTTCGCGCTCGTTTTGATTTACCGCACCTACCAAACCTTGGGCACCGATGACCTGGACCAATTGAAGGCGACCGACACGTGAATCCATCGATCGCCGTGATTCTGCCGATCGCGATCCCGCTAGCGACGATGGCGATCTCGTTGCTGGCGTGGAAGTCGATTGCTGCGCAGAAATGGCTCGGGTTGGCCGGATCAGTGCTGCTGTTCTTCTCGGCCGCGGCGCTGATGTGGCTGGTCGATCGCGACGAAATCCTGGTGTTACAGGTCGGACGTTGGCCGGCGCCGTTCGGCATCACGCTGGTCGCCGATCGATTGAGTTCGATCATGGTGATGCTGGCGGGAGTGGTCCTGTTTGCGGTGACGCTGTACTCCTTGGCAACGATCGATGATCGCCGCGTCGACTACGGTTTTTTTCCGTTGATTCACTTGTTGCTGATGGGGGTCTGCGGAGCGTTTTTGACCGGTGACCTGTTCAACCTGTATGTCTGGTTCGAAGTGATGTTAATCGCTTCCTTCGTGCTGCTGACCCTGGGCGGAGAACGCGGCCAGCTGGAAGGGGCGATCAAGTATGTCGCGTTGAACCTGATCTCCTCGGCGGCCTTTTTGGCGGCCATCGGTGTGATCTATGCGGCGACCGGAACGTTGAACATGGCGGACCTGGCGGTGAAACTACGGAGCTTTCCAGATGAAGGCATCGTCACGGTGTTGGCAATGCTGTTCGTGATTGCGTTTGGAACCAAAGCGGCCGTCTTTCCGCTGTTCTTCTGGTTGCCCGCGTCGTACCACACGCCGCCGGTCGCCGTCTCGGCGATCTTTGCGGGATTGCTGACGAAAGTCGGGGTGTACTCGCTGATTCGCGCCTTCACGTTATTGTTCGTGACCGATTTGGCGTTCACGCACAATCTGTTGTTGCTGATCGCGGGGCTGACCATGGTGACGGGTGTTTTGGGGGCGATGGCTCAAAGCGAGATCCGCCGCATCCTGTCGTTTCATATCGTCAGTCAGATCGGTTACATGCTGATGGGACTGGCTTTGTTCACACCGCTGGCACTTGCCGGTTCGGTCTTCTACATCATTCACCACATTGTTGTTAAAACGAACCTGTTTTTGATCGGCGGGATTGCCGAACGCCGTTTTGGGAGCGGACGGCTTTCCGAGATCGGTGGGTTGCAACGATCCATGCCGGTGCTGGCTATCTTGTTTTTTCTGTCGGCGATGTCGCTGGCCGGGATTCCGCCGTTGTCCGGTTTTTTTGCCAAACTGACGCTGGTCCGCGGCGGATTGGAAACAGAACGGTACGCGATCATTATCGCGGCTCTGGTCGTTAGTCTGATGACCTTGTTTTCGATGACAAAGATCTGGGCCGAAGCGTTTTGGAAGCCGGCGCCGCAGGAAGCGAGGGCGTCGCTCCCCGCACGGCACGACTCACGCCGAGGACGCATTGCCCTGTTCGCGCCGATCGTGTTGTTGGTGACCATCACGGTGGGGATCGGTGTGCTGGCAGGGCCGGTGATGAAAGTTTCCTACGCCGCGGCAGAACAATTGCTTGATCCCGACGCGTACATCGACGCCGTGTTGCCCGACCGTTTGGCGGCAGAGGGCGATCTCGACCGGCAGGGCAAGCTGAATGAGCAGATCCCCACGAACCGCAACCCATCGACGCTGAACGGACCTCCGACATCACTACGAGACGAAGATTGATCCATGACGCACTTTTTGTTCAACATTCTTTTGTCACTGGTCTGGGCCTTGGCCAGCGGTCAAATCTCGCTGCTCAGCTTGGTGGTCGGATTCATCCTGGGCTATTGCGTGTTGTGGTGCGCCCAACCTTTGATGACGCCCACTCGCTATTTCCGGCGACTGCCGATCGCGATTCGATTCGCCGGATTCTTTCTTTGGCAACTCGTGTTGTCGAACCTGCGTGTCGCCTACGACGTCATCAC
The DNA here is from genome assembly GCF_014154935.1 of Stieleria mannarensis. Classification (GTDB taxonomy): domain Bacteria; phylum Planctomycetota; class Planctomycetia; order Pirellulales; family Pirellulaceae; genus Stieleria; species Stieleria mannarensis. The sequence continues at coordinate 183,028 of NZ_JACEHH010000003.1, read as the reverse complement.
GCCTCATCTGTACATGCATCCGGGGATCGTTGCTGTGCCGCTGGACGCGAAGACAGACCAGGAGATCACGTTTCTGGCCAACCTGATCACCTTGACTCCCGGGACACTCAGCCTGGACGTGTCCGAAGACCGGCGGACGCTGTACGTGCATGCGATGTTCGTTGATAGCCCGGACAAAGTTCGCGACTCGATCAAGCAGGGCTTTGAACGGCGCCTGCTGGAGTTGCTTCGATGAATTCCTTTCTTCTTTTGACGGATCTGACATCGATCATGCCGCTACTCGCCTCCGAGTCGTGGGTGAACGCGACGGCGCGTGTTTCGATGTTCCTGTTTGTGATCGCCGTGGGGCTGGCATTTTTGAGGGTGGTGCTCGGGCCCACCTTTCCCGACCGCGTGGTCGCGTTGGATCTGGTCGCGACGTTGTTGGTGGGGTTGATCGCGGTCAGTGCGATTGAGACCGGCGACGCGATTTTTCTGCGAGTCGCGATGGTGGCCGCGTTGTTCAACTTTATCGGAACGATCGGCTTTTGCTGGTATCTTCAGAGGGGCCCGAACAAATGAGTGATCTCGTCACGGTCTTGTTGCTGATCACCGGCACCTGCTTTGCGTTGTTGGCCGCGATCGCGGTCGTCCGAATGCCCGACCTGTACACGCGGATGCACGGCGCGACCAAGAGCGCGACACTGGGAGTCGGTTGCACGGTGCTGTCGGCGGCGGTGGGTTTGGCCAACATGGAAACCACGACGGTCGCGATCCTGATCATCGGCTTCCTGTTCGTGACCACTCCGGTGGCTGCCCACATGATCGGCCGAGCCGCCTACCGACAGCAGATTCCAATGTGGAAGGACACGGTGATCGACGAATCGCCACGCGGGCATTCGGCGATCGACGTGTCGAACGACGGTGACCAGGTCCCGCCTTGACCGATCGCGTGCGGTTTTCAACTAGGAAACCTCGGGCGTTTGAGTCCTGTGACCGCCCCACCTGACGAGCGAACGATGCATCTACAATTCCGCAACTATCGTCCCACTGACCGCGACGTGTGCACGGCCGTCTTTCGGACAAACGTGCCGCGATTTTTTCATGAGGACGAATTCAACGACTTCTTGCAGTTCATTGATACATCCGGCTGCCCCTACTTCGTCGTCGTGTCGGAAGCGGCCCTTCTCGGATGTGGAGGTTTCGGGATTCGTTCCGGAAGTGACACCGCAGACCTTTGTTGGGGAATGGTCGACGCGCGCCAACATCGACGACACATCGGAGAATTCCTGCTCTTGGCCCGCCTGTACAAGATTGTCAGTGAGACGAATTCCAAATTCGTACGGCTCGGGACGTCTCAGCTGACCGCGGGCTTTTTTCAACGGTTCGGCTTCACCACGCAGTCACACATGCCCGATGGTATCGCCAAGGGGCTGGATGACGTTCAAATGCACCTGAGGTTAACGGACGACATACGTGCATCGATTCAACGGCGGTGGCAAGAATGCACGCGATGACTGAACAATCGTCGTTGCACCACAAATGCGAATGTATTGCAATCCGTTTTTGCTCGTCGTTCTTAGTCGCGTCTTTTCTGGGGCTGGTAGTATTTCGGAGGCGGGAATCGAAAGCCTTGGCGGCTTCCGCGACAGGGGGGGCGTTTCCCAGTTGCTGATGAAACGCCAGATCAGTCGGGCTATTTTGAGGGGATCCGGTTCAGCGTGTAGTAGGCTTCGGAATGCAACAGCGGCTGTCCGATTGCGTCGCGAACGCCCGGGGCGTTCAGCTCGTGCACGAAGAAGGGCCGCAGGCCTTCGATCCGCAGTCGCACGCGCATCCGATCTTCGGACACTTCGGCGGCGACGATCGACGGAGTCTTCGTTTGAATCTCGTCGCTGCCATAGGTTGCGTGATAAAGGTAGGTGTAACTGCTCATCCGATAGGAATTCACATCGCCGGCCGACACCGGATCAACCGGCAACGTATACGTCAGCTCGAACCCGTCAGGCATGGCCCGCATCTCTTTGATTTCGAACGGTGTTTTCCCGGTCCAAATCAACCGCTGCAACCCATAGCTGGCTCGCCCCAAACTGCTCCATCCGCGATTGGTCAATCCGACGAACATGCTGCCATCGGCGCCCTGCGTCATTCTCAATACGGCCGACGCGAACCCCAGGCGGAACGGAAAGCAGGCACCCTGGTATTCCCCGTCGACCAATTCCAGATAGACGCGGTTGACGCCGGCCTGGGTGAATTCACCGATGAACAATTGACCGGCGAACGGGCCGAACGCACCGCCGCTATGGTCCAGCATGATGTCGGTGGTGGATTGCCCCATCTTTTTGTAGGGAAACCAAACCGCCGGAGGACGCAACGCGTTGAATTGTTTCAGGGCTTGGGGGAGCGGCAGTCCGCTGGGGATCTTTTCGACACCTTTGATCGTCGATCCCGGTTGATTCATTGACGCCAACGCTTCGGCATGGTGGAAAAAGACGCCGGGCCGCATGTGGTGCAGAGAATTGGTCGCCACCCAATTGCCCTGTTGGTCGGTGTAGAACATGTCGCCGGCGGCGTTGGCTCCGAGTCCAGAGGGTGAACGCATGCCGGCACAGACCGGCACCAGGTCGCCCGCCGGAGTCACTTTCATGCCCCAACCACGCCAGCGACCTTGGCGATAGCCCAATGCGGGGTTGGGGACGACCCGTTGTAGTTGATCGTCTTTGAGCCCCAACCCGATGTTCAGCGTGATCCAGAGGTTTCCATCGCCATCGAGCTTGGGACCGTAGGCATATTCGTGATAATGTCCGGTGACGCCCCAACCTTTCGCTGCGGTCAGGTATTCATCGGCGACGTCGTCGCCATCGACATCGCGAAGCCGCGTCAATTCGCTCCGCTGGGTCGTGTACAAGTCGCCGTTGTGATACAGCAAGCCCAAAGGTTCGTGCAGCGCGCCGGCGAATTTCTTGTAAGTGACGTTGCTGGGCGGATCGTCGTACACGCCGTCCAGGAGCCAGACTTCGCCCTTGCGAATCGCGACGGCCAATCGCGAATCCGGCAAAAACGCGAGCCCGCCGACTTCCAATGCCAATCCGTCGGGCGCAGGTTTCCAGTTCTTGGACCGGGAATCCGTGGCCGCTTTGGCGACCGAGACATCGATCAGCCGGTAATACTCGTCTTCGCCGCCTCGCAGCTGTTTGGCGGGAGGCGTGCACGCCAACAAGGCCAGGATCAGAACTCGAATCACCAACGGTACTCCAAGACAACAGGACTAGATTTGATGTTCTCAAGTGGGAGTTGCCAGTGCGTCTGCTGATCGGTCTGGATCAGCGCGGCGTACTGCGCCACTTCCTCGCGCAACCGGATCATCAACCCTTGGTCGTCGGTAAACCCGGATCGCCCGCGGGATTGCAAACGCTTGGCGGAATGAACCCGCAAAGCAAGTGGTTTGCCGGTCGCTTTGCCGCCCATCGTGACGGTTCGTTTGAGTGTTTTGTGGTCAACGGCTTCGATGCGATCTTCGACACGGACACCATCGACATCGTACAAGAACGTTGGCACACCCGCGTCATCCAACCGGTAGCCGCCGAACCGATACGCGGGGGAGCCGCCTAAGTCATCACCGTGAACGAAAAGCGGCTGGGTCGGCATTTGGACCAGAGCGTCGCCCAGCGGATCCGCCGGTGGCGTGAACCGTTCGAACCAAGTTCCACGGGCGTCCAAGAAACGTTGTTTCCAGCCCACGGCCAACCGCACGCGTTCGGCATCGAAGGCGTAGTGAATGCCTTGGGGAAACCCGACCGCGATGGCATGCGTTCCGGCTTGTTGCATGAACGTCCGCAACACAATCGGTTTCTCACGCGGCAACAATTCATAGTTCGCCGAACGCACGGTTTCGATCTTCTCCGGCAGCGGTTGTTTGTCCAGAAACTTCAAGTAAGCCCAGATCGCTGAAATCTGGCGTTGCACGTCGCCGCCGAGCAATTCAGGGCGGTTGCTCTTTCCGTCGGGGAAGAACGTCGGCATCCGCGTCCGCTTTTTGACCGCACTGGGATTGAGCACGAACTCATAAAACCACTTCGGTTCGATGCGATTGGTGGTACCGGCCAAGTCGATCCCCACCACGCCCGGCAGACTTTCACCGCGAAACGAGTGACATCCGACGCACCCGGTGTTGATCAGATCGCGTCCGGCTTGGGCCATCGCTTCATCCGGTGGCAATAGATCCATCGCGTCAGGGTTGTCACTGCGGTCGGCAATGGGAAAGCCGGCGATCAACGGGCTGACGGTTTCACTGGAATAGGAGGGCATTCGAGCGGTCATGAAGGGGCGATGCGAAGGGGTTTTCGGATAGAATACCGCGGCGAGTGCTTTCGGCGTTAACTTTCGCCCCACCCCTCCCAGCGTCGGCGGCAGTTTGCCTTCGTCACCCAAATCCACGTGTCCGACGGTCTCGAAGTACGCCTTGCGATAGCGTCCGACACCGCCACGGTCGTCACGTCGATGGCAACCGTAGCAATTCAGTTGTAGCATCCGATAATCGACATCTGCCGCGGCGGTTGGCGACGCGATGTCGTGATCGCCAAGCCGAGCGAGGATGGCCGAACGCTGCTCATCATCCAACGTGTATCGAGCCATTTGACCGACGGGGGCATCGAGACAGCTGGCCGCAGCGGCGGGATTTAAGTCTCGCAACGGTCGTCCAACCGCAACACGCTGGACACCGGTTGCATCATGGCAGGCAACACAGCTCAGCCGAACGAACAGCTCGCGTCCAGTCTCGATCAATTCCTGTGACGCACCCGTGGGATCGATCTCGGTCGACCGCGACGCTTGATCGCGAAGCAGATAGGAGGCGATATCGGCCGCTTCGAGCGGGGAGAGTCGCAACGAAGGCATCCGCGCACTGGGACGTGTTTTTGTCGGATCCAACAGCATCATCGTCAACGACCGCAGCGAATACTTGTCCGGCAATTCGCTGTGCGGCACCGAATCAACGCGCCTCGCTTCGCTGGCCAACCCCAGGTCTTCGATCTCTTCGGGATCCAACTGTTCGAGCAATTCATCGATCGCTGAGGGTTTGGATTCTACCGTTTCATAGTCCGGATCGGGGTCATGGCAGGCGACACAACCGACGGTGTGATAGAGTTTGTTGCCGCGATCGACATCGCCGCGTTTCCAGAATTCATGAATCACCGGCAGCGCTCCGCCGGCTTTGATGACCGGAAACGGTTGTTGCTGCGATCCCAGAAATGCGACCAACGCGTCGATCGCTGCGTCACGCTGCGAATCGGGAACTAGCGCCAAAGCGTGCGGCATGGTCGTGGTGGGCTTCGCGGCCGACGGGTTGGCCAGGTACGCCCTGATCCATTGCGGCTGCAACCGAATCCCGGCACCGCTCAGCCGTGGCCCGCGTTTGGGCTCAAGCCACGGGTCGTCCGCGGCGTGACAGGCGACGCAACTGAGCTCGCTGATCAACAACGAACCGGCCACGCTCTCGGGCAGTTCCCGGTGGCGGGCAAAGCGATCAAACCCGCTGACCATCGACGCCGCGCTGGTCGATCGGGCGTCGGTTTCGGACGCGAGTGCCATCCCCCCCGAGCCCCATCCAGCAGCTACGGTCAAGGCATAACAAAAGCACCGCCAACCACGGCGCAAAAAAACGTTGGCTTCTGTTCTTGAATTCAAGTTGTCATTCCCTGTTTGCGATCCGCGAGACCTGCCGCGCGGCGACGTTACCCATCATTGCCCATTCAGTTCGCAAGCCGGCGTCAATTCGGCTGTATTTCCAGGATCAAGATCCGGAAACCCTCCCCCGGTTTGGCGACCGCCGGCCACTGCACAATCTCTTGCTTGCTCGGCTGGCCGAACGTTCCGTCAAAGGGATTAAACCAAGTGGTGGTCATCGTCTGGCCACGAGCCTGCTGGGGCAACCGGAGTCCGATGAAATCACATTCTCGTGGAACATAATAGACGTGCAGTCCTTTGCCGTTGTGAAGACAGAACCCCGCGTTGCTCTTCTTGTCGCCCGCGATCAGGTTGCCCAAGTCATACCGGTCGACCAGGGTTCGAAGATGACGATAGTAATTCAATCGGGGCCGAGATTCATCCGGCAGGGACTGAAAATCCGGAATGACCACATTCCAGGCCGCGCCCTGCCAATAATGCGTGGGGAACGTTCCGGCAAAGACGCATTGATAGGCCCGTTCCAGGCAAACCTCCGGCGACGTGTAATTGCCGGTGAAGACGACGTAGGGACCACGCTCATACCCGCCGTGTTCAATGTTCAAGATCGGCTTTCCTGGGATGTCTTTCAGCACGTTTCGCATCACACTGTAAAGTTCTGAACTCCACAGTTGCACCGAAACGAAATCGATCTTTTCAGGAAACCGTCGGCAATAGCCGTAGTCGTGCACCGTGATCAATCGTTTGAAGGCATCCGAACGCCGCAATCGTTCAATGCGTTTGTGGATGTAGGTCACGTCCGTGTGCCCGTACCCCAACGCCTCTTTCGAAACGTCCCAGACCAGATTCGGATACGCTTGGTAGCGGCTGACCACGTAATCGAAGTAGCGGTTGTCCTCCGGCGATTCGGCTTCGGGCCAGTTGACGCGTTTGTTCCAGACATAGACCATCAGGTGGGCGGCAATTCCTTTTTGGTCCAAGTACTCGATCACTCGGTCGAGACGTTGAAAGTACTCGATGTTCAGCTGCGAATGATCGGGCGAGTCGTTGGTTCCGGCGAACGGGAACGCATTTGGGCTGCCGTAGTCATCGATGGCGGTCAGACGCGGATCTTTTTTCCAGTTCACGTCGTAGGCAAAGACATTCATCACCACCTGGTTGAATCCGTTGTCGGCCAGTGCGTCGACCAACGTACGCGTCTTGGGAATGTCGTCGGGGTTGTAGGCATCGAGTGCGAACAGCCAATCACATTCGAATGCGATCGGATAGTAGTGGTCGCCATTTTCGTAGCGGAATTTCCGCGGCGATTGGTCATCGATCTCGATGCCCCCTTTCCGTCCGTCCCGAGCGGGATTGATATTCAACGATCCCGTTTTGCCATCCAGGTCCGATTGCGACGAACGGGTGCGGTAAGTCCAACGTCCGGGGGCAGATGGCGTGAATCGGATGCGGTATTCATGGTTCCCGTTGTAAAACCCCGGCACGTCGAAGCGTTCTCCGGACTCGGCGGTGAATGTTGCCGCAAATTCTACGTCCGTCGGTCGATCCGAAGGCGTCTCGACAAGAAACCGAAGATCGAGAACGTCCCACTGTGCGGCCGAGAAAGTCCGGTCATTCTGGTGGTCGATCGTTTCCGCCGCGGATGACGGCGTGACAAACATCAGCAAAGCAGCGACGATCACAACAAGACGGAACGCAACGCCGTCGACGCGAAACCTCGTGGTTTGCCTCTCGAACGTAGTTACCTTCGCCAGAAGGTGGTTCCCCAGCGTTTTCCAGTCGCCGGCGAGCGCAAGGGAATTAGGGTGACTCTGCCGAGCGAGACGGAGAATTGTTTTCATTGCAGTGGAAACGGTGAGAAGGGGTGGGAGGGCTTGGGCATCGTCAGCAACGGGGATGATAGCCATTCGCTATACAAGAGGCAGCCATCGTTGGTGTCTGGCTTTAGCCGATTCCCAGGCAAACGCTCTCTCACGTGCGACGGCCCTTCCGGGCGGTCGTCGTCAACGACTTTCCGAGACAAACCCAAAACAACGTCATTGCGGCGCACATCATATTCGCTGTCCGCAGCCGTCGTCAGCCGAGGGCGAAGCGGTGACCATTGATTCCTAATCGAAAAGGACGTGGACACCCGGCGTCGGACATGATTTTGGTACTTTCGGCCGTAGGACGCGAGCCCAATGCCACCTACTCGATGAGCCGACGGCGCAAGCCGCGGGTCTTGCCTTGCCCTCCTTCGAGACTTGTAAGGCCCGAGGCTAGCGCCGACGGCTCAGTTTTTGATCGCGAGCACTCAGAAGCGGCTTCAGCTCAATTCCAACCCGGTCATCGTGCTGGTGCTGGTCGCGAAGTGGTCCCGGTGCAGCCCCAGGCGGTGCAACGCGGACAGGTACAGGTTGGGCAGGGGATAGTTGTTCTTGGCGTCAAACGCCAGGTGCTGGCCGTGTTTGAATCCGCCGCCGGCAAACAACACGGGCATGTTCTTGTTGTCGTGGCTGGACGCGTTGCCCAAGTTGGACGTCAACAACACCATCGTCTGGTCCAACAGCGATCCGGAGGACTCCTGCACGGTTCTTAGTTTTCGCACAAAGTCGGCCCATTCGGCGAGCAACGCTTTTTCCAGGATCGCCAACTGACGCAGCTTTTCTTCGTCCTGGCCGTGGTGGCTGAGTGCGTGGTGCGCCTCGGTGACGCCGTCCAGTTCGACCTTGCCGCCGTTGCCCAGATGCAGCGTGATGAAGCGGGTCGAATCGGTTTGCAGCGCGAGCGCCATCACGTCAAACATTGCGCGCTGTTTTTCAATCCCGTCGGAAACCGACTGAGCCAGTGATTCGGGTTTACTGACCTTGGGCTTGGGGCGGTTGATCCAGTCCTGGTTGGCCGCCAGTCGCTGTTCGAGTTCATTGACGGCGGTGAAGTAGCTGTCCAGCTTGTCGCGGTCTCCGGCTCCCAATGTCCGTTGCAATGCCTTGGCTTCGTCGGCGACCAGATCCATCACGCGGCGGCCGTGTCGCATCCGTTCTGCGTTCTGTTGACGCGTTTTTGGCGGATCGGGGACAAACAACTGTTCGAACAATCGCAACGGCGACATCTCCGGCGGAATCATCGCGCCGTTCTCGGTGTACGACGGGCTGGAATTGTCGCCCGAGGCGTTCAGCACCAACGACGGGAATCGGGTGTGATTGCCAAGATGTTTGGCCATCAATTGATCCAGCGAAATCGAGTTGCGGAAATTCGCATCCGTTCGGCTAAGCGGGGCCGCCGTCAGAATCGTGCCTTCGGCGCGGTGACCGCCGGCGACCTGTGGGTGAGAGACACCCGAACAAACCGTCAGGTCAGGCAACAGATCGGTGAATTCGGCCAAGTAAGGTGACGGCGTGTAATCGAAACCCGATTCGGACGGAAACAAATTGGGACCGTGCAAACCGAGTCCCAGGCTGAAACTGACAAACCGCCGTGGGGCTTCCGTTTCCGATGCCTTGGCGACCGCGGGGACCATCGCGTCCAAGAACGGCAGTCCGACGGCCAGCCCGGAACCTCGCAGAACCGTGCGTCGATCGAGCTTGGTGTTGGTAAACTTCATGATCTGGTCCTGCGCAAAGGCTACTTGTGTAGAAACAGCGGGCTGTCGACGACGGCGTGAATCAACGAGCGGATGCCGTATTGATTTGGGCGAGTTTGTTCTAGGATTTCTTCGACCACGATGCGATCACTGAAACTGACCGGGGCGCCTGTCGAATACGTCGTCAATTGGTGGGTGAAATTCCGAGCGATCTGTGCCGGATCACGCAGAATAATCTGCTTGAATTGTTCAATGTCCTGGAACGCTTCCCCATCGGCGGTTTGATGGTGCGGGTCGACCGGCAGCCCGGACTTTTTGTTTCGCGAATTGCGATACCGAGTCCGCCAGCCGCCGGTCACATCATAGTTTTCCAGCGCGAACCCCGGCGGGTCGATCTTGATATGGCAGGCCGCGCACGAGGTTTGGTTGCTGTGTTTTTCGAGCTGGTCGCGGATCGAAACAGCACCACGAATGTCCGGTTCGATCGCCGGCACATTATCCGGCGGCGGTGGGATTTCCACTCCCAGGATTCGTTCGTTGATGAACGCGCCTCGGATTACCGGTGAGGTCGTCGTGCCATTGGCGGTGACTTTCAAGATCGAGCCTTGTGTGATCAGGCCACCGCGGTGAGAGTCGGGCGGCAATGAGACCGCTTTGATTTGTTCGTGATGGACGTCGGGGATGCCGTAATGTTTCGCCAGCCGCTCGTTCAGCATCGCGAAATCGGAATCGATCAGGTTGGCGGCCGGCAAGTCGTCACGAATCAATTTGGCAAGGAAGGCGTGGGTCTCATCGACCATCGACTGCTGCAGCGTCTCGTCGAATTCCGGATACAGCCCCGCGTCGGGCGTGGTGAAATCGATCTCGCGGAGATTCAGCCACTGGTCGGCCAGTGCATCAATCAATCGCTCGGTGCGTGGATCGTCCAGCATCTGCTGGACGTGTCGTCGTCGCGTCGTCGAATCGGTCAACTCACCGGCCCGGGCCGCCGCCCGCAATGTCTCGTCGGGCATCGTCGACCACAGGAAATAGCTTAGCCGCGTTGCGATGGCGTGGTCATCCAGTCCACCGGGCGTTTCGTTGAAGTACAAAAAACGCGGCGAACAAAGGATTGTGCGATAGGCGCGTAGCAACGTTTCGCGTGGGCCGATCCCCGCGTCTAAGTCTTCGTCGACCAACGACAGGTAAGGCGCCCACTGGTCGTCGGTCAGCGGGCGACGAAAAGCACGCGTTGCAAATCGCCTGACCACACGCGCGAGTTCGTCACGCGTCATGTCGTCGCTGACATCGAACTTGCCGAACAGGATTCGCGCGACGGCATCCGCCGGCGGCGCCTTGTGGATCGATTGCATCGTGATCGACGTGTAGGCCAGTCCGGGGGCTTTCGGCATCGGACGTTTGTCCCGGGTCGATCCGCGGTAATTATTCAGTTTCGTTCCCCGCACACGCTCAATCGTGTGATCGGTCGGCCGGGCTTCGATCAGATGTCCCTTGCGAATCCAGGCATCAAAACTCACGTCACGTGGGGTAGTGTCGGCGCGAAAGATCCCGGCCAGATACATCATCGGCGCATTGGCGAAACAAACTCCGGTGCGCACGGTGCACCAGATCCCCGGTGCCGGCTGACCCTGCTCCAGTTTACCCTGCTCCGATTTGACGTTGACGGCGTGGGCGTCGTGCAACGTGATCCGATACCAACCGGTCCGCTTCACCTCCGTTTCCGGCACGCGGCCGTGATACACTTGGGTCGCTGACCACGCGATCGTTTTGTCGCCGACGTGCCAGGGGTCGCGTTGTCCGACCTTTCGTCCCAGTTCGGCACTGCTGTAGGTATGCGAAAACGGTTTGCGTTGGCCGTCGAGGGCGCGACCAAACGCTTCCTCCAGAGCCGCGTCGGCCGCATCGAGATACTTTTCCAGCAGATGATGCGAAATCTGTTGCGCTCGGGCGACGGTCGCAAAACCGTCGTGATAGGTGTCCTCGGGCAAGAAGTCTCGCAGCGGAATGTCGATGCCCAGCAAATCGTGCATCGTGTTTTCGTATTCGGTCCGGTTCAATCGACGCGAGCGGACGCGACCGAGGGTTTGAGTCTCCTGGCGCAGCACGTCGACCAGCGGTGCATCGATCGACGCCAGGAAGTCCTCGAGCGCCGCTTGATCGGGACGTTCACCCTCCTCGGGCGGCATTTCGCCCGATCGGACACGGTCGAAGATCGCCACCCACCGGCGACGATTGGAGGCGTCGGAAGGATCAAACGTCAGATCCTCCAGATTCAAGTCGCCTTCTTGAGTGTATTGGTCATGGCAGTCGATACAGAATTGCTGCACGAATTCCGTACGCGTGGCGCGCTGAGGGTCCGCGGAAGAAGCGTTTTCGGCGGCGTTCAGGTTAGAAGCGACTGCAAAAACCAGTGCGAACAGCACCGATGTCCGCAGCAAACCCGTGCGGGCGCACGAGGAGGCGGGAGTGTTCATACCCCCATTTTAGCAGCTTGGGACAATTGTCCAATGGCCAAATCGTCATGATTCGGCACCCAGACGTTGCTCCCCCAGACGTAGCTACCTTCGCGAGAAGGTGGTCCGCTGGAGAATCCGCACTCTGGGGAGCAGAGCGACGTCCATCGAGGGCTCTCCGCCCCGGTATACTAAAATCGGGTGCGGGACTGACCACGCTGTGCCCGACCACCGCAATCACGCATGCATTGATTTTGGGGAGCCGTAACAATGACTGAACGAGCCGTTTTAGCGGGCGGATGTTTCTGGGGAATGGAAGACCTGTTTCGCAAGCAACCCGGTGTCACGTCCACCCGAGTCGGTTACACCGGTGGCGACGTGGACCATGCGACCTACCGCAACCACGGCACCCATGCCGAAGCGATTGAGGTGATGTTCGACCCGGCCCGAACGAGCTTTCGGAAACTGTTGGAATTTTTCTTTCGGGTGCATGATCCGACGACCTTGAACCGACAAGGCAATGACCGCGGCATGTCGTACCGGTCGGCAATCTATTACACCGACGACGATCAGAAACGCATCGCCGAAGAAACCATCGCCGAAGTCGACGCGTCGGGGTTGTGGCCGGGCAAGGTGGTCACCGAAGTCGAACCGGCTGGGGATTTCTGGGAAGCCGAACCCGAGCACCAGGATTACTTGGTACGACATCCCGGTGGGTACACCTGTCATTTCATTCGGCCGGAGTGGGTGTTGCCCGAAAAAACGCAAGCGAGTTCGTGAGGCTTGCGTCTGATGACAGGGGCCACGTAGCGGAATTCGCCAAGAGTTTCGCTCCCCAGCTAAAAAGCCGCTTTGGGGGCGCCGAAAGCCTTGGCGGCTTCCGCGACTGCGTGGCTCGGCGATGGCTTGATTGCAAATCGGTGAGGATCCGATGAACGGTTGCGAAATCCGGCGATAGTGAAAGTCTCTTCAGTTGACGGGGGGCGAGCATCACCTAGAATCGTGCCCATCGCGATTGGCGACCAATCGCGGACCTCTCTTATCAAAGAACGATTCTTGCGCCCGATTCCTCGGGCACCTCGGGACATCATGGTCCCTGGAGAGTTCAGCAATCGGCCGTAGCGAACGTGTCCACCGTTTCGATCAACAACGTTGGCGTGTTCACTTTGGCAATGACACATTTGCGTGGGGTTCCAGATGGGACAGCTCGTGCAAATGATCAGCTTGACGCAGCGTGTCGTGGTTTGAACGAATGAAACAACGGAGTGATGGCATGACCCAATTGAAATTTTGCAAAACGTGTCCGATTTGCGGCCGCAAGACTCTGATCCCGATCCAATGCTTTGGAAAGGAAATCACGTGTGGGCATTGCCATGCCGATTTTCGAGCGACCGCCCCGACGGGCAACCAGACTGACGAATCGGAGCTGATGGATCGTGCCGAACTGCTGTTGGCGACCAGTGGCGATGGCCGTTACAGCGGTAGCCGGCTAAGTTAGGGTGCTTGAGACGTCTCTTTACTCACGCTCGATTTTAGCTGAAAACCTGTTATGAAATTGATCGTCAACGCCGTCGGCATTCTGTGCTTGATCGGGTTTTTGAACTCCGGTACGGCGCGAACTGCGTTGGCGAGGGAGATCGGCGACAAGCCGAACGTGATCCTGATCATGGCCGACGATGTCAGTTGGGAAGCGTTCAGCTGCTACGGCGCCGAAGACTACTCGACGCCGCACATCGATGCCCTGGCGGCCGATGGAGTGCGGTTCACCCATTGCTACTCGACGCCGATCTGCACTCCCAGTCGCGTCAAATTGATGACCGGCAAGTACAACTTTCGCAACTACACCCACTTCGGCTACCTGGATCCCAAGGAAAAGACGTTCGGACATTTGATGCAGGCGGCCGGCTACAAGACCGCGATCGCCGGAAAATGGCAACTCAACGGACTGTACAACCAGTTGCCCGGTCACGACGACTCGACGCGTCCGCAACAAGCCGGGTTCGACGAGTCGTACTTGTGGCAGGTCACGACGGGAAAGCAGATCAAAGAGGGTGGCGGCGAACGGTTTTGGAGCCCGCCACTGGAACGCAACGGCCGGATGCAAACCGTCCAGGACAACCGTGGAAAGTACGGGCCGGATCTGCTGTGCGATTTCATCTGTGACTTCATGCAGCGAAATCAACACGATCCGTTTTTTGTCTACTACCCGATGATGTTGGTGCACGACCCGTTCGTCCAAACTCCGGACACCATCGGCGATGCACCGCGCGACCAATCCGCCAACAAAGCTCCTAAGAACAAGGCACAGCGGAAGGAAAACTTCGTCGCGATGGTCCACTACATGGACAAAATCGTCGGCCGAATTGTCGCCAAGGTCCGCCAACTCGACCAGTTGGAAAACACGATCGTCATCTTCACCGCCGACAACGGGACCAACACGTCGATCAGTTCGCGTTGGAACGGTCAAATGATCCGGGGAGGAAAGGGAGGCATGACCGACATGGGGACGCACGTGCCGATGGTCGCGTCTTGGAAAGGCACGACACCGCCGGGAACGGTGCTCGACGACCTGATCGAGTTCACCGATCTGTTCCCCACCCTGGCCGCCGCGTCCGGTCAAACCCTCGGCGCGGATGATCCGATCGACGGCCGCAGTTTTCTGCCACAGTTGCGGGGCGAAACGGGGAACCCCAGGCAATGGGTGTTGTGCCACTATCAACCCTATTGGAACAAGACTCCGGGCCAGTTTGTCCGCAACCAGGAGTTTAAACTTTACCGCGACGGACGTTTTTACAACGTACCCGTCGATCTACGGGAATCGAATGACCTGGCCGATCAAGGGCTCGATTCCCAGGCGATGCAGACTCGGCAACGGCTGACCGAAGTGATTGAGCGATGCCCGCCGGCACCGACCGGGCCGGGCAAGCGAGACACGGAAATTCGACCGGTTTATCCGGATTGGATCAACCTGATTGACCCGAATGATTGACCGCTGCCGAAAGCCTTGGCGACTCCCGCTACGCTGGCGCCTCAGCTGCAAGGGCGAACTCCAACACGGCCTGTGTGTCGTATTCGATTTCCAGCCGGTGGATCAATCCGTGTCGGATGTCGAAATGGAAATTCATCCACGTTCGCAGGCTTATCTGGCCACCACGGATCAGGATCAGATCCACTCGCGCCGTGATCGCATGGTCGCCGACCAAGTAGCGGGGCGACATTTCACGGGTTGAGTCGCGGTGGAGTAGCGAGAAGATGCGATTGAACCACAAGTGAAGTCCCTCGATGTCGCAGTCGGGCACAAACAGCGGATGGCCAAAATTGCCGGCGGAGCGAAAGGTAAAGGCGTCGGCAAAAAGATCGCGGCAATGATCCGGGCAGGCCGCACCGTATTGCTGGAAGCATTCCATGAATCGCTTCGCGGTCAACAACTCGTCAAACAGCAGATCGTCCAAGTCGACATCGGCACCGCGTTCGCGAAGCGCCTGGACGATGTCCTTCACCGCCGCCCCGGAAAGTCGCCCGACCGATTCGGCCTTGCGAATCAAGCGTGACGAGTAGCCTGCTGCCGCGGCGAGTTGCGTTTGACTCAATCCGATCCCGTGGCGAATGCTTCGCAAGCGATTGGGACGGATACGGTAAGAGGTGTGATCTAGCAAAGTCATGACGGTCGCCTATGCCATTGGTGAAACCGATAGAGATTTCGCTCGCATACCACAGTCAGCCCCGTCGCGGATTATCCGAGCGGTTGCATGGATCGACAAGAGAGGGAGCTCGAAGAACTGCAACCGACTCCGCAACCGTTGGTGTTTAGCCTTAAGGCGATTCCCCGTCGCTGAGGTGCAGCGACCGATAGCGGCTAAAGCTTGGACACCAACACTCATGACGGTGTCATTCATTGCTGAACACGCTGGCGTCGCGCAATCCGTTCCGCCGTCGTTCCTAATCTGGCCCTTGGATGCCACTCAACGAACGATAGGATCATCGCATTCAAACGAGGTTTCGAAACGGACCATCGAACTGAGATCAACACAATGCCCATCAATGACGGTCAATCGATTGCGCGGAATGCCGGCAAGCGGACCACCCAGCCGATCCACCGCGCGTTCACGTTGATCGAATTGCTGGTTGTCATCAGTATCATGGGAATTCTGGTTTCGTTGCTATCATCAGGCGTCCAAGGCGCTCGGGAGCAATCGCGTCGCGTCAGCTGTGCAAACCAATTGCGTCAACAGTCACTCGCGCTGCACCAATTTCATGACCAGTTCGGCAGACTTCCGTTCGGCAACGATCGCGGGGGCGGCAGGAATCAGTCGTGGGCCGCTGCGGTGCTGGGGCAATTGGAACAGCCCGAGATCGCCGGGCGATGGAACCGCAAGGTTGCTTGGAATGATCCCGCCCGCAACCTGCAACTCTCCTCAACCGTGCTGCCTGTGTTTCGCTGTCCCACGTCCGTCAATGATTTCCCCGGCGACACCGACTATGCCGGTGTGATGGGCAGTGCACTTGCGAGTAGCCGGTCGCTGGTCGGGTTGGACATCAACAACGGCGTTTTGATCGGGTCGTCTCAGCAACGCCGCTCGGCGGTGACGTTGACGGAAATTGTCGACGGCACCAGTCAAACGCTGATGATCGCCGAGGTCGTCGATCGGTTGCCCGCCGAACACGGTCTTTGGGCCGATGGCCGCAGTGCCATTTCACATGACAACGGCGGCATCAATGTCGACGGCAGTGGCGAGATTTTCAGTCTGCATCCCGCGGGGGCACAAATCGCTTTTGCGGATGGTTCAGTGCACTTTTTGACCGAATCCACGGATCCATCGCTGATCGGTGCATTGTGTTCACGCAACGGTCGCGAAATCACGCCTGCGATTGAATCACACGATTGAAAGGAGATACATCAAGTAAATCTATCCTCTGCTCCGCTGTGTCAGTCTTCGTTCCCCTTTGTCTCAAATGGAGTAAACACTCAATGTTTAAGCATGTTGTTCTGTCGATGGCTTTGATGGTTGCCCTGGGTTCCGTCGCCGAAGCGGGCGGGGGCAGCAAGTCGAACGGGTCGATCCGGGTTACCAACACGTCGTCCACAAAGATCGGATTGGTCGCGGTCAACCCGAGTGATTCGTTGAAAGCGGCCACCAACGCCAGCGAATTCACCGCCCGTGGTGGAAAGATCCTCAACCCAGGCGAATCGACCGAATTCAAAAACCTGAGAACCGGATCACATACCGTTGCGACGGCGTTGGTCGACCCCGAAACCACTAGCGTTGACGTGTCGTCGTTCACCGTAAAGAACGTGTCGGTCGCCAAAGGCAAACGAACGCAGATCAACCTCTAGTTGTCCAACCCCAGCGTCGTGAAGTTCGCGGGGCGGCATCCAACGCCGTCTCGCGGACTTCTTTTTTGTCCGCAACCATGACCAGTTCATTGATCGCATCGCCTTTGTTGATCCTGTTGCCAGCGTTGCTGATGGGGGCCGCCTGGTTGCTGCCGCATACCGGGCTCCTGAACACGCTCGGCTGGACCATCCTAACTCGTATGGCGATTGCACGCCCCGCCCGCTCGGCCGCGCGGATCAGCTTGCTTTGTGGGGTGACTCAGTTGCTGATCGCATTCCACTGGGTGCCGCGAACGATCTATGAAACGACCAACCTGGGTTTGATCGGATCATGCGCCGGATTCCTGGCCTTTTTGGTTTGGGAAGCGATCCCGGTTGCCATCTTCGGCCTCTCCGTTTCGATCCTATGGCGTCTCGGTCGTACAAACGTTTTTTGGACCGTGCCGATATGGGTGGCGATGGAAGCGTACTGGCCTCGGGTGTTTCCCTGGTCGATCGCGCACACGTATTTGGATTTGCCACCGGTCATTCAATTGGCAGAACTCGGCGGCACGCCGTTGATCGCCACCTGGGCTATGACCGGAAGTGTGCTGTTGGCGTCCTGGTCGACACGCTTGTGGCCCTTGCGTTCGGCCTTTGTTGTCGCGCCGCCCCACCGTTTCCCCTTGTCGGTGTTCGGCGTCATCCTCGTTGTCGGACTCTTTTGGGGGGCACTGCGTGATAACCGTGTTGCGGAATCTCAGCGTGGTTCACCTCATTTTCGCGTCGCGATCATTCAAGTCGACCCGACCAAGGTTGATGCGGTCGAAAGATTAAGAGAATTGTCCGATTCGGTTCGCGGTCCGGTTGATTTGTACGTCTGGCCGGAATCGGCACTCGGCATCTATCACTCGTCGCTGCAGGATTTTGGAGATGAACAACGTACCACCGAGCTTTCCGAAGCACCGAATCCGGCGCTGGATCCCTATGCGAACAATCCCGCGCACCTGTTGGCCGGGGCAAAGACGTATGACGAAGGGGGACGAGACCGCGGACCCTATCGCAATAGTGCGTTCCTGATTGATGCCGACAAACGAATCGTTGGACGAACATCCAAACGCACGCTGATGCCGATCGGAGAGTACGTGCCGATGGAGCATCTGGTGCCGTGGATCCGTGATTGGTTGGCCGTCGACGCGGATCTGGTTCCCGGTGACGACTTCACTCCATTGACCCTGCCGGGCGGAATTAAGATCGGCGTGACGGTTTGCTACGAAGATATCGACACGGCGGTTGCGGCAACGAACGTCCGCTGCGGTGCGAATGTGTTGATCGGTTTGATCAATGCGTCGGCGTTCCCCAGTGAGGTCACATTGGAACAGCACTTACGGCTGGCGCGCTTGAGGGCCGTTGAAAACCGAACCTGGTTCCTCCGCTGCGCGTCGACCGGGATCAGCTGCGTGATCGATCCGACCGGGCGAGTGGTTCAGCGACTGCCCAGTGGTGTCGAAGCGGTTCTGGTTGCGAACATCCCTCTGCTCATCGAGTGAACGATGTACCGAGCGACTCGTATTTCCGTCTCGCCGCAACATTCGGATTGTCGTTCTTGAAGTCTGAAGGTGACCTGGGATTCGATCCCGCGCCCGATAGCGATGGTGACGGAGACGTTGACGTTGACGGACAAGGCTACGCCCGCGGCGGACTGCGTTTCCCCAAAACGTTGCCGTTCGGAGTGGATCGCGAACGCCCATGGGACTGCAACTGCGTCCCGCTGCGCGATAGTGCACGGCATCGCGCGCGACTCCCGCACGGTCCTGCGACGCGATCAGAAAAAGCCTCTTGATTGCGAAGCCAAATCGCCTCCGTCCGTAGAATGCACGATCCGACACGGATATCCTAACGACACGGGAAATCATGTTTCCGCGTGACGAGTTGTCTCGTTCCCCCGGGGCCCCACACATTCAGGTAGTTAGGTTATGACGCGTCCAACAAACCCTTCCTCCGCCACGGCGCCACGTCGGCGTTTCTTGAAATCTGCGGTCGCCAGCGCCGGTGCAGCCATCGCGGCGCCGACCATCATTCCCGGTTCCGCCCTCGGTTTGGACGGTGCCGTTCCGCCCAGCGAACGTGTCGTGATGGGCGGCATCGGGATTGGACGTCGCGGTGGTTACGACCTAAGTTGTTTCCTGCCGCAGAAGGATGTCCAATTCATCGCGGTCTGTGACATCAAGCAAAAACGCCGCGACGAAGTTAAAAAGATCGTCGATAATCATTACGGCAACCAGAACTGCGACACCCACAGGGACTTTCGTGAGTTGCTCGATCGCAGCGATATCGATGCGGTACTGATTGCGACCGGTCCGAACTGGCACGCCACCGCGGCGATGATGGCTGCCAAAGCGGGCAAGGACATGTATTGCGAAAAACCGGTGACCAAGAACATCGCACAAAGTCTGATTCTGGCCGAAACGATGCGACGCACCGCGCGGGTGTTCCAGGCCGGGACGCAACGCCGAAATCTGCCGCACTTCGCGTTCGCCTGTGAGTTGGCTCGAACCGGGAAACTCGGCAAGCTGACGAAGGTCTATGCGCACCCGATGGGCATGCGAGCCTTGATGAGCGAGTGGTTGGGGCCGGAACCGGAACCCGATCCGGAGATCGTTGACTGGGACATGTACTTGGGACCGGCAGCTTGGCGTCCCTTCAATGCCAAGCTGTTGGACGGTTTCAACTTCGAAAAAGGCGGCGGGTTTGTCGGAGCGTTCTCCGGCGGCGGCGTGTTGGAATGGGGATCGCACTGTGTCGACCTCTGCCAGTGGGCCGTCGGTGATTGCCCGCCGCCGGTTCAATACGATCCGCCGAAGGACGGTGAGCTTGTTGCTCGCTATGAAAACGGCACCGAGTTGATCTTCCGCGAAAAGGGTTGGATTCCGTTGGGCTCGTGCCCGGTGCGTTTCGAAGGCGAATCGGGATGGGTGGAAGCGGGCGATAGCGGCAAGATGGTACTCAGTTCGCCAGAATTGTTGGCCGGTCGCGACGTTGCGGAAATCGGCGGTTACCCGGCGACTTTCCACGTTCGCGATTTTTTGGACTGCGTCAAAATGCGGCGGCAACCCAAGGGCAATGCTGACGCGGCGTGCAACGCCCACATCGCCTGCCACGCGGCAAACATCGCGTTGTACCTGGACCGCCAAGTCAACTACGACAACCAGACACACCTGTTTGTCAATGACGATCAAGCCAACCGGATGCGCTCGGAAGCTCTGCGCGAACCGTGGCGTCTGTGATTCTTTTGTGACTCAGGCTCGCCAGCCTGCGCCCTATCCGTTCACATCCCGTCCAACGTCCAGGCCGTTTCCCATGCAAAACCATCTCCCCCGAATTCGCTCATTGACATGTTTTCTTTTGGCGTTTGCCATCCTATCCACTGTGACGCTGATCCCGGTTCACAGCGTCGCCGCAGAATCGGAATCGGAACTCATCGCCGTACTCCGCTCGGACGCACCGGAGGCTGAGAAAGCCGTGGTGTGCAAGAAGTTGGCGATCGAAGGCTCCGACGCTGCCGTTGGCGAATTGGCCAAACTTCTTTCCAATCCACGGCTCTCCTCCTGGGCCCGGATCGCGTTGGAAGTGATCCCGGGTCAGAAAGCCGACGAAGTACTGCGCCAGGCCACGCAATCACTCGACGGCGGACTGCTTGTCGGCGTGATCAACTCGATCGGCGTCCGCCGAGATGCCGGCGCCGTTGAGGCTCTAGCGGCACGGCTACAAGACATTGATGCCCAAGTCGCCTCGGCCGCCGCGGTCGCATTGGGACGAATCGGCAACGAGGCCGCCACAAAGTCGCTTCAACAAGCCTTGGCGTCGTCGTCCGGCGCGGTGCGAAATGCGGTCGCCGAAGGCTATCTGTTGTGCGCCGAACGATTGCACACCGAAGACAAATCGGGGGCGGCGACAGAGATCTACGACCAGATTCGCAGCGCCGATCTACCAATGCAGCGAATCGTCGAAGCCACCCGAGGCGCAATCCTCTCGCGTGGCCAAGATGGCATTGCGTTGCTGATGGAGACGTTTCGCTCCGACGACAAAACGTTGTTTCAATTGGCCTTATTCACGGCGCGGGAGTTCCCCGGCGGTGAAGTCGATTTGGCTTTGGCCGACGAACTCACCCGCGCGACGCCGCCGAGGGCCGCCTTGATCGTCCAGGCGATGGCCGATCGGCCGGAAACGGTGGTGTTGGAAGCGGTGGTGAATGCGGCCCAAACCGGCGACAAACACGTTCGATTGTCCGCGATCGACGCGCTGAAGCGTGTCGGCGATGTTTCCTCGCTGTCGGTCTTGCTGGACATCGCGGCCGGGCCAGACCCCGAGTTGTCGCAAACGGCAATCGACACGCTGGCGGAGATCCCCAGTGATGGCGTAGACGACCGGCTTGTCGCACTGTTGCCCGATGCCGAAAGCGACCGTTACCCCTTGTTGATCGAATTGGTCGGACGCCGACGTATCGACGCGGTGCCGGAGCTGGTCCGGGCGCTTGATCATTCCGATTCCGACGTCCGGCACGCCGCCTTGATCGCGATCGGCGAAACCGTCTCACTTGAAAAGCTGGACCTGTTGCTCAACCAGGTTCTCGATCCGAAAAACACCGAAGATGTCGCGACCGCACAACAAGCTCTCAAATCCGCCAGTGTGCGAATGCCCGACCGCGAGGCCTGTGCAGCCAAACTGGCCGATGCCCTGCAACAAGCACCCGCGAACACGAAAACCTTGTTGCTGGAGATCCTCAGCGACGTCGGTGGAACCACTGCCCTGCAAACACTCGCGATGTCGGCAAAGAGCAACGATGCGGAGATGCAAGATGCCGCCAGCCGCTTGTTGGGCAAATGGAACAACCTGGACGCCGCCCCGGTGTTGTTGGATTTGGCGGAGACGGCGCCGGAGGAGAAGTATCGGGTTCGTGCGCTGCGGGGGTACATCGGACTGGCGCGGAAGTTCAACATGCCGGAACGTGATCGTGTAGAGATGTGCAAACGGGCCCTCGACCAAGCCAGCCGAAGCGACGAGCAAAAGTTGGCCCTGGACGTCTTGAAATTGCACCCCAGCGTCGCGGCGTTGAAGTTAGCGGTCCAGACGAAACAGATCCCGTCACTGAAGCAGGACGCAACCGCCGCGGCAGCGGAAATCGCACAACAGCTGCGCAAGAAAGGCGTCGACGTCAGCCGATTCATCTCCGGCGGTGGATCCTGAAACAGAATCGTCTTTCTCACCAAGGACAGAATCAAAGGTACGACGGTCCCTTCCGGGCTGTCGTGTGAACCCCACGGGTTCAGCCGGGGACTGAAAGGAGACAACCCGGAAGGGATGTCCTACGGGGGTGACCGTTCCCCGTCGCTGCGATGCCGCGACAGATGCCGCGAAAGCCTGGACACCGGCGCGAGCGGAGCGACCTCGCGAATGCGTTCACGGAACACTCTGGCGGCGTTGTTGATCCAGCGATTGGAACTGCACCGGCAGGCTGCCGTCACGGCGATCGACCATCTGTGCTAACACGCGTTGGTCGGTTTGATCGGACTGGAATCGAATCTCACCAGAACCGAACAAAACATGAACGCCGGCGGG
Source organism: Stieleria mannarensis (assembly GCF_014154935.1). Lineage (GTDB taxonomy): Bacteria > Planctomycetota > Planctomycetia > Pirellulales > Pirellulaceae > Stieleria > Stieleria mannarensis. The sequence continues at coordinate 160,419 of NZ_JACEHH010000003.1, read as the reverse complement.
GTGGCGGCTGCCAATGGATCCGACCGCCGATGGAGGCAACTCGCCAAACAAGTCCTCCGTGGATTGGATCCCGCCGCCTACGTTGCGCAGTGTCGCCCGCGTTCCACTGAGCCATCCGAGGTCACCGACGGAAATCAGTTTTTCGGAAACAAACGCAGTGTTGGACAGGCCATCGGGGACGTCGTCGCGGCTGATCGCCAGATTCAACACGAAGACTCCGTGGTCGGTTTCGTCGATCGCCTTTTCGCTCGGATGATGCAGTCCGACATAGCTGGCGGCATTGGCCGGGTAGCAGCCGGCCGAGGGACACTTGACGCCGGGGTAGGCAAGTTGCAAGACCGGCTCATTGGCGGCCGCGTAAACACTGACCGACCGATCGATCTGCGACGCGATCACCGGTTGGTCCAGCAAGTCCAAGAGCCGGCCGATCCAGTTGTGGTGGTTTCCCTCCGCTTCACTTGCAACCGGTCCCGAATCCGCCACCGTACCGACTGGAAAATGCTGCCAGCGGTCGTGATAACTTTGGATCGCCATCCCGATCGGCGTCAGTCGTGATTGGCAAATCGCGCGACGTGACGATTCACGCATCGCTTGAAGCGCCGGTGCCGCCAACCCGACCAGAATTCCGATGATCGCGATGACAACCAACAACTCGACCAGGGTGAACGCTCGGCGGATGGACGTCATTGGATTCACGCAGGGTTGAAAGGGTGATTGGGGGCGTGTTTGCGAACCGTTCATTTCAAGATTACTCGTCACAGATCGCTCTCCACAGGTCGCCGAATTGAAATCCCCGGCCTGTCGTTGCGGTACATCGTTGCCTGGTACTGACGCTTTGCCGAGGTCCCGTCCGCGGATTCCACGATGACCCATCGACTGGCGTCGTCCAGGGGCAGTCGGACGCGTTCTCCGTCCTCCGGTTCCGATTGTCGAAACGCATCGATGGCTGATTCCAAGATCGCGACCCTCTGGCGGTGCAATTGATCATTTCGTTCGTTCGTTGCCCGTCGCGTCACGGTGACCGCGAACGTCCCGACCAACAGTGCCAGGATCAGCACCACCATCCAACCGATCATGCCGGTTCGCGCGGCACGCGATGGTGTGCAAGCCTGCCAACCCGTCGTCGCGTTCATGGCGTCGGCCTCTTAATTGCAAGGATCTGAATCGCTGCTCCGTGCCCTTCGCCATCTGATACCGTACAGCGGACCGCAGCGTTGCCATCGATCAACTCGAACTCCACCCTTGAAGCATTGCCGACCTCGTAGTGGTCGATCGCTGACCGCTTGGCATCGCCCTTGTCGATTCGGCGAATCACGGTCGCGCCGGACTCGATCTGGTACCGCGTGACCACGTCGGACGAGGCGGCACCCAGCACGAGTTCATCGGCATCCAAATCAATCTCCGCCGCCGCTCGGACGTCGCGACGTAGGTCATCGGCAAAGCGGCGAATCTCCTGACGACGAAACAGGTTTCGCTCCGCCGCATCATCGCTCTTCCTCGCGATCGTCATCAACCCGATCACGCCTCCCAAAAGCGAACTGGTGAGAGCAAGCACAAGCAACAATTCGATCAACGTGTAGCCACGGAACGAATCGCATCGGGGGCGAATCGAGCCACGACAATTCGAGAAGTGAGGTCTGCGTGTCATGAGCGAGGCTCCAGCCGCCAGACGTGATAGACCAGTGGTCGGTCGTTGGACGAATCCCTCAAGATCATATGCACGCCCTTGCGTGAATCCGATTTAAACGATTCGATCAGAATCTCGACTTGTGACTGGGCTCGCAAATCGGTGACGGATGCATCCACATCCTCATAGGCAACATCGCGTAACCGCTCGGCCAGATTCTCAATGTTCAACTGTTGACGCAATCGGTCGCCGGAGATCCGATCATAGTCCAAGCACGCCTGATGCATTTGCAGCATGATCGTGGTCGCGGCTGCCAAAAACGCCATCGCGACCAGCAATTCAAACAGCAGAAAACCCGGCCGGCGTCTTCGATCATCTTTCGACTTTTTTTGCATCATTTTTCTGTTAGGCCAGGCCGCCGATCAAACCGTACAAAAAGTGGAACAGGAACATCGTGTGGGCCAGCACGAAGATGCCGACCAACACCGTCGCCAACGGTACGAACCACGCCATGCGGATTCTCCAGCGATGTGTCTGGCGACGCCCAATGTCACGGCACAAGTTCTCGATCGCATGGGGCAGGTTACCGTTTGTCGCCGCACACGCCAGCCAAACCTGCTCGCGTTTGGTGACCAACGTTGCCGCTCGCAACGCAGTCGGCAACGGCGTACCGGCGTCGACGAGCCGTTGAGCCGAACGGCAACGGGAACGAATCCATCGGACCCGGGTGGATGCCGCCGCTGCCTGCAAAACCGATGTCTCCGTCTGTCCGCCGCGCATCGCACGCTCGAGCGCCCACAGCACCTCGCACCGCCACTGGTCGATCGCCTTGCGGCCAAACCATGGAACCCAAGGCGTCATCCAGAGCGGAAGCCACCGCAGCACAACCACCAGCAACAACCAGACCAGAACCACTCCCACTACAACGTGGCCGGCCGCGGCAACCGTGTCCAACCCGCGATAGACGACTCGACTGCTGGAGAACATGCCATCGTAGATTTCATCAAACAGGGGAATCAGATGCGACCGAACGTACATCCCGATCAGCCAGGCCAAGAGGATCGTGACGACGACATAGGTGAATTGCTGGCCGACAAGCGCCATCGCACGCGGTGATTCATGATCGAGATCGGACGCCACGGTCGAATCGAACGCCGAACCGGAGCCGACCGCATTCCCGGCCGGCGTTACCGCTCTCTGCATGGCGGTCCTTGCAGTCGGCATCATCACCGCACCGAGCACGTCGGCATCCAAGGCCAGCTTTGATCGGCGGGCAGCGTCGGCAATCGATTCCCCCCGATACAAGCGTCTGACGCAGGATTTGATCCGACGGGCGATGCCGCTACGACACCCCATCGCCACGTTTTCCAACAATTCCGGCAGCGACACCTCCATCTCGACCGCGGCGAGCAACCATCGATTCAGCGATCGCAGCTCTTCGCGATATCGCAAACGATGTGCGGTCGCAATCGACACGACAAACAGCGCCAACAGGACCAACGTGACCGGATGAGGAGCGGCAACGACCAAACACACCAGACAGACCGCCCAAAGCAGCCACTCGAATAGCTCCAGAAAAGCGATCAAAAACGAACGCACTTCGACCGCGGGGCGACGGACCATCTGTCGTGTGGTCATTCGCACCATCAGCGCCAGAAACGCGACGACGGTAACCGATGCGATCAGGCCAAGGACAGGATTCATTAGTACGCTAGCCCCTGCAACAAGGTCTTCATCGCGATGCCCGAAAGCAGCAAGGCGAAGAAAGCGATGAACACAGACGCCAACAGACAGCAGACCGAAACGGCCATCGCCGTCCGGTCCAGCCGCGATTGGGCCAGCAGGTGACATTCGCTGGTCGCCCGGCGCCAGACGTCGACGGTATCACTGGCCGCCATTTCTCGCATCGCAAAGGCGGTCACCGCGGACAGCGGCGGATCTTGGATCGGCGAAGATTGCAACACATGCACCAGCGGATGCCCCAACTCGATTCGTTTGGACGCCAGCGCCGACCAGCGACGCAGGCCCGCATGGCCGACCGCCGACGAAGCCTGGTCGAGCGCCTCCCCGATTGGCTGGACCCGAAGCAGCGACTGGTAGATCGATTGGCAAAACTCGCCCATTGCGACCATTCGCATCGTCGATCCGATCCAGGGCATCGCGCCGACGATCCGGCATGCCGCGGCAGGCAGCTTGTCTTGAATCCACATCCAAGCCACCAGGTAACCGACCAGTGCAAGGACCGCCATCACGCCATACCCGGCTGCAACCGTCAGCATCCAACCGACATCGACCGCAACCGGTTGCCAACCGCGAAGTGCAACATTTTCGCGCCCGACTTCGGCGATCGTCACGATCAAGTAGACGCCGACGGCCAACGCCGCAATCAAGTACAACCCACCGACCGTCACGACGCGAAGCAGCCGACGGCGTGTGTCTTCGCGAATCCCCCGCCAGATCTGCAGTTCGGCGTCTTCAGCGAGGCTGGTTGCGTGGTGTTCATCCGGCGGGTTCACTGTGCCACCTCCCCGACGACTTGCAGCAGTGGCATTAAAATGGCTTGCAACAGGATCACCATCATCAGGATCATCAGCAACCAGGTCACCGCGCGGGGCAAGACCTCGGTCCATAGGCTACGATCGCGATTCGATTTCTGCAGGTACAGTTCGGCAAGTCGCCGCAGATCCAGCGCGATTCGATCGCTCGGGCGGCGGCCGTTGACCAGATCCAGCACACATTGTCGAACCGGTTCTGGCGTGTGCGGCGGCATCTCCAACGCATCTTCCGACGTGGATCCGCCGTGGACGTTGTCAATCACGCTCGCCCACGATGACGACCACGCCGGTCCCACGGCTTCGGCCGCCGCTTGGAGCACGCGCCCCAGTTCGATCCCAGTGGTTGATCCTGGCGTTCCTCTCGCCGGATTGATTTGTATCGCCAGCCAGCGGCAAAACGTTGCGTGATCACGAAACACGTCGCCGTTGCGGCGGGACTGCGAAAGGCCCCACGCCAGCCCCCAAGACAACAGCCCCACGACCACGACGGTGGCGATGGTCGCGAGCATGAAGTCTTGCGCAAACGCTTGACAGATCTCGGTGATCGACGGGGCGAAGGCGGGCTCGATGAATTCGGCTTGGGCAAGCGACACCAAAATCCAGGGCATGACGAAAAACAAGATCGTCGCGCCGACGATCACATTCAAAATCGGGTTGATCGCCGCGAGAACCATTCGGCGACGGTCCTCGCTCGTCTGGCGGATCAATCGCGCCGCTTCCTCGATCGGTTCGGTCGAGCCGGTGATTGCCATCACTTCCATCGCCAACCGGACCGGACTTCGGTAGCCGCCGGCCACCGCCGCGATCGACTCTGCCGTGGATTTGCCTTGCGCCAAACCCACCCGAACCACATTGGCCGCCCGACCGACCTTTCCCATCGACGCATCGTCCAGGTTCTCCAGCCCGGACACCAGCGGACGTTTTGCGGCCGCCATCGCCGCGACTTCCTCCAACAACATCGCCAACGATTCCTCGTCCGGCGTCGATTGGGGGCGGTCCGTCGACATCAGCGGCGCCTCCCCAGTACCCGGAACACTTCGTTCATGCCCGTTCGGCCTTCGTCGACCAAACGAGCCGCTTGGTCATGTAGTGAATCGATGCCAGCCCCGGCGGCGATCGCATCGATTTCCATCGCCGATCGCCCGCCGGCCAAGGCGTCAAACACAACTTGCCCGGCCGCAGAACCATCGAAGCACAACATCTGAGCGATCGGGACGCGGCCTTGATAGCCCGTGCCGTGACAACGCGGGCAATCCGTGTTCCCTGGAGAGTCAGCTGGGGGCGGACACTCCGGACAGGTTTCCCGCAACAGGCGTTGGCAAAGAATCCCACGCAATCCACTTTGGATCGCATAGATCGGCAGTTTCATCTGCACCAATCGACGCAGCGTCGCTCCGATCGAACCGGCGTGAATCGATGAAAAACACAGATGGCCGGTCATCGACGCCGCCAAGACGGCTTCGGCGGTGTCGACGTCGCGAATCTCGCTGACCAACAACACCTCGGCGTCTTGCCGCACGGCCGCCCGCATGGCCGATGCCAGCGTCATTCCGCTGCTGGGCTGCAATTGACTTTGGCTGATCGAATCGATCACCGATTCGATCGGGTCTTCGATGGTCAACACACTGCGGCGGAAACCCGTCTCCGCGATGTACGACAGACAGGCATACAGCGTCGTCGTCTTGCCGCTGCCGGCCGGCCCGGCAACCAATAGCCATCCGTCGCGTGCCTGGCAGACCGTCTGCAACCGTTCCAACGCGGCCGCTTCGAACCCGAGCCCGTCGATGCGACGCAGCGACTGGCAGTCGCCCATGATTCGGATCACCGCACGGTTTCCGTGCACGGTGGGAAACACGCCAAGCCGCATTTCATGTACTTGATCGGTGCCGTCGTGCCAGCGGAGCGGACCTTCTTGTGGCACGCCCGCTCGATAGGACGGCAATGCGGCCAAGGCCATTAAACGCGACACCGGATCGCTGTGGTCACTGGTTTCGAACGTTTCGTAGGGATGCAACACGCCATTGATGCGAAACGCCACCTCCCAGCGCCCCGACCGGGGCTGGATGTGAATGTCGCTGGCCCCACGCTGCAGTGCCGCCGCCAAACAGTCGTTGACCATGGCGATCGCAAAGTCTGGATCGGACGATGATCGACGTGATCGTGAAAACGAAACCTGCATCCGTTAATCCGAAAAGAATGGCACCGGCGTCCCCGCGGCGCGCCGAAGATCGTTAAGCTGTGGTTTTCTAGCTCAAGTGGAAAGCCCATGAATCGTCACCGGTATCATAACGGATTCACATTGCTGGAGTTGCTGGTCGTCGTCGGCGTGATCGGAATTTTGGTGGGACTGCTTTTGCCCGCCGTCCAAGCGTCACGCGAAGCAGCGCGACGGATGAGTTGCAGCAACAACTTCAAACAAATCGCGTTGGGCGTCGCCCAATACCACGACGCGTTCGGATTCCTGCCGCCGCACGGAACGGGAACGTTCGACAACACCAACGACGCCTCGACGACCAATCAGTTTCGGCTCAGCTTCCTCGTCTCGATCACGCCCTTTCTGGGGCAGACACCGTTCTGGAACACCATCAGCGGCCAATGGATCGGCCCCGTGCCGGGCGGGGATGCGCTGGCCACCGAAGACGACTTCTTCGACATGTCGATGGACAGTATGGATGGTTTAGGCGACGTGAACCATCCTTATCCCAAGATGGGGCCGGCGCCGTCGATGGGGTCCTACGAACCGTGGGCGATGGAGATCCCGACTTACCGCTGTCCATCGGATCCGGGATACGGGAATCCGGCGTTGGGTCGGACCAACTATGCGGCGTGTTTGGGCGACGCCATCGAAGGGCTCGATCAAGGGATGTGGCGATACGAAGATTCCCAGTGGTCCCCCAGTGGCGAGACACAAATGCTGGCGACCGGGCGAGGCATGTTTGTTCCCCGGATGGTGACTTCGTTTGACGACGTGACCGACGGGCTATCGAACACGATCATGATGGGTGAGATCGCGACCGACTTGGGTGACAAAGACACTCGCACGGTTCCGTCGACCGGGAACGGTTGGGCCGGCGGCGTGCTGGACGACGTCCAAGTCTGCCGGTCCCAGATCGATCCCGAGCGTCCCCGGTTTTGGGACGCGCGCGGGCAAGTCACGTTAGCGGCGCGGCGAGGCCAGGGGCGCGGGTTCCGCTGGGCCGATTCGATGCCACTGATGAGCGGATGCAACACCACGTTACCGCCCAATACGCAATTGTGCTTCGGAGGCGATTCGACGAGCATCGGAACGCTGTCGGTCAGCAGCCGGCATCAGGGCGGAGGACACGTGGCGATGGGCGACGGCTCGATTCACTTTATCACCGACTCGATCGAGTGCGGAGAATTAAAGGGCTCGGTCACGCTCGACGGTCAGGGCCACTTGTCGCCCGGCAGTCCCAGCCCCTTCGGTCTTTGGGGCAGCTTGGGAACCCGCAACCAAAACGAACTGATCGACGAAGTACTGTAGCGCAAAAGCAGGTGTAGAACCGTTGTCCCCAACTGTTCCCCCCTGCCCGCAACGCGGGCACCCCGGCGCACCCCCTCAGCCGCACAGCGGGGAACCATTGGGACAATGGTTCTACAATGGTAAACGCCTCCCCGGCCGGAGGGGCTGGCCGGGAAGACGGGACAGGTTGCCGAGGTCGACTCAATCACGGCCTGTTCAATACAGGTCGTAGTCTCCGCCGTGGCCTCGGCCGGCGGACTTGCGGTCGTCCTTGGGCTTTTCGGCGATCAGGGCGTCGCTGGTCAGCAGCAAGGTTGACACACTGGACGCGTTTTCCAATGCCGTTCGGACCACTTTGGTGGGATCGATCACGCCGGATTCGACGAGGTCTTCGTAGGTGTTGGTGGCGGCGTTGTAGCCGTAATTGCCTTGTTCGGCTGCCACTTTTTCACACACCAACGATCCGTCTTGGCCGGCGTTTTCAGCGATCCAGGTGGCCGGTGCGCGACAGGCCTTGAGCACGATGTTGTACCCGGTTCGCTCGTCGTCGCCCAATTTGGACGGGTCGCAGGTGCTGGCCGCGCGGACCAGCGCCACTCCGCCGCCCGGCAAGATGCCTTCTTCGACCGCCGCACGGGTTGCCGACAAGGCGTCTTCGAAACGCATCTTTTTTTCTTTCACTTCCGCTTCGGTGGCTCCACCGACGCTGATTTTGGCAACCCCGCCGACCAACTTGGCTTTGCGTTCTTGCAGCTTCTCGCGATCGTAATCGCTGGTCGACTTCTCGCACTCGGTTTCGATCTGCTTGATCCGGGCCTGAATGTCGGAGGTCTTGCCGGCGCCTTCGATGATCGTCGTGTTGTCTTTGTCCAGGATGACCTTTTTGGCACGGCCGAGATCGGCCAGCTGGATGTTTTCCAGCTTGACTCCCAGACTTTCGAAGAACGCCTTGCCGCCGGTCAGGATCGCCATGTCTTCCAGCATCGCCTTGCGACGATCACCGTAGCCGGGTGCCTTGACCGCGGCAGCCACCAACGAGCCGCGAAGCCGGTTGACGACCAACGTGGCGAGCGCTTCGCCATCGACATCTTCGGCGATGATCAACAACGGCTTGCCGGCTTTGGCGACCTTTTCGAGCAATGGCACGAAGTCCCGCAGGTTGCTGATCTTCTTTTCATGGATCAGCACATAGGGTTCTTCCAGCACACACTCCATGGTCTCCGGGGAAGTGACGAAGTAGGGCGACAGATAGCCTTTGTCAAACTGCATCCCTTCGACCCACTTGACCTCCGTTTCCAAGCTCTTGCCTTCGTCGATCGTGACGACACCGTCCTTGCCGACCTTGTCCATCGCGTCGGCAACGACCTGGCCGATCTTGGCATCTTGGTTGCCGCTGATCCGGGCGACCTGCTCCATTTCTTTGCGACCCTTGACCGGAGTCGACATCGACTTCAGTTTAGCGACGATATCCTCCACGGCTTTTTCGATACCGCGTTTCATTCCGATCGGGTTGGTCCCGGCCACAACGGCTCGCAACCCTTCGTTGAAGATCGCTTCGGCCAACACCGTGGCGGTCGTGGTTCCGTCGCCGGCGACGTCGTTGGTCTTCGAAGCGACCTCGCGAACCATCCGAGCTCCCATGTTTTCGTAGGGGTCGTCCAGTTCAATTTCTTTGGCAACGGTCACGCCGTCACGGGTGACGACGGGTGATCCGAAGCTCTTTTGGATGATCACGTTGTGCCCGCCGGGACCGAGTGTGCTGCGGACGGTTTTGGCCAACTTGTGAACCCCACGACGCATCGCTTCGCGGGCGTCTTGTTCGAACGCAATGATTTTAGACATCTTCAATCGCCCTCCTTGTTAGTTTTCGATGACAGCCAGAATGTCGCTTTCTTTGACGATCGTGTACTTCAACGCGTCGACTTCGAATTCGTCGCCGCCGTATTTATTCAGCAGCACATGATCCCCGGGGCGGACCGACAACGGATGGACGGTGCCGTTGTCATCGCGTTTGCCGGGGCCGACCGCGATCACGCGAGCACGGTTGACCTTTTCCTTGGCCGAATCGGGCAGCACGATGCCGCCGGCGGTCGTCTCGTCGGCCTCGTCACGTTGGCAGACGACACGGTCGGCGAGCGGTTTGAGTTTCAAATTGGTGGTTGAATCTGATTTCGTAGCAGTCGCCATGAAATGCCCTCCATCTTGCTTGGACATTACACAACAGGTGTGGCCCTGCCGCTCCGGAGCCACCGTCAGTTTGGCACGTCGCCAGCGGCGGGCGACTGCCTTAGCAACCGGTGTGCCAATTCAGCCGGGCAAACATCAGCCGCAAAACTGCCCCAATTGTGACTGTCACAGATTTGTTCATGGTCAGCGGGTACGGTGCACGACAAATTGACACCACGACGACAAACTGTCGTCTTTTCGCTGAAAAGTTTTGTCCGGCACGGAAGGTGCTGTACACTAATAGGATGAGGGCACGTGCTCGCGACGGAGGTGACTTCGATGCAATTCTTTGATCTCGTTCTAATGCAGGCCAGCCGCTGGTTCGAACAGTGGTATGAGTCGTTCACCAGGATCGATGCTGAATCGCTGGACCGAACGGAGTGGGTCGAGTTTCTGGGCGGGCCGCTGGACGGTTACCGTCACGCTGTCGATGCCGCAACGATTTACCACCTGCCGCCATCGTTGATCCTGCCCATCAGCGCGTCGCGAATTGCACGTTTCTACGACACGCTCGAGGACGCCGATGCGGACGAAATCGAAGCGGAGCAATCGCAGGACCGGCCGACCCGTCACGCCTTATACGATCTGGTCCTCAATGGCGATCGCTGGTGCTATCGCTACTGCCACGATTCTTGACGAGCACTCTGACCAAGGCGGTTTCCTGAGCGAGCGACCGCCTTGCGTGAAAACACCACGCGTTGGCACGCGGTGTGCACCTTAATCCTCCGGTTCATTTTGATCCTTCGCCTCAACGGAGGAATTCAACATGTCCGCGATATTGAATCATCCGCAGCACACAAAACATCGCTCTAAATCCCCCACCCCTTCGCGACGCCGCCACACCCGGAACCGTCGTCACTCGATCGGCCGCACGTGGGACAAACCAAGCCGGCCACGCCAAGTTGCCTCCAAGCGGCAGATGGCAACTGCTGTCGCACCGCGACCGCGACCGCGACGCGGGCGGTCGTCTAGGCTAACGCGGTTCTTCCGAGGCTTTTCCGTCGAGAAGTCATTCACTGTTTTGTCGTTGTTGGTCGCCAGCGGCCTGATCACGATCTGCTTGCTCGACATTCTGCTCGCATGGCCGTGGAAACACGCAAGCCTGCTGTTCGACTGGACGAATTTGTTGGCCGGTTTTGTGATGCTTGGACTGACATACGACGTCTTTCGCGACCAATCCCGATGAAATCTCCCCTGTCCACAATTCTCTCAAAGGAGGACTATGAAATGAAATCGATCCCGCGTCTATTGCTTGCTGCGTTCGTCGTGCTCATCTGTTCGTCGCGGGCCATTGCCGAAAACCGCAGCGCCGGGCTCGGAGACGTCCCCACGACCACTCAAGCCACGCTGGGCATAGCTGTCTCAAGCCTGCCCGAAATGTTGTCGGTCCACTTGGCTGAAGTGATCGACCAAGGGCGTGGCGTGCTGGTGGCCGATGTCGTCAAGGGGTCGCCCGCCGACAAAGCCGGAATCCAGCGGTTTGACATCCTGGTTCGTTACGACGACCAAGACTTGTACTCGCCCGAACAACTTGCCAAACGGATTCGCAACGATCAACCGGGATCGACCGTCGCGCTGGAGTTTGTTCGCGCCGGGCAACGACAATCGGTGAAGGTCACGTTGGAGGAACAACCCGAGCGCGAGAAGGTGTATGCCAACCGTTGGCCCGGGCTGGCACCTCGATTCAATGTCCCCTGGACCACGCTCCGCCCCGACTTCTGGACAGCCGCCCAAGACGCGTCGAATGAAGGCACCGAGTGGACGGAGTTTGAATCGCTGAGCGTCACGAAGCAGGCCGACGGGACCTACCGTGTGCGGATCGTGTACAACGATCACGAAGGGAAAACGATCGACCGCGAATACGCGGGGGATCGACAACAAATCCGCGATGCACTCAACGGCGACAAGGAACTGCCCAAAAACCGCAAGGAGCAACTGTTGCGAACGCTCGATGATCGCGGCCGCAAACAAATGACCGACTTCAATTTCCAACTACCGGACTGGAACCAGTGGCGGCAAGAATTGTTCAACTGGCCCAATGCCGAGTTCTAAATCGCGCAGTTGATTGATATCAAATACCGCTTGACGATCCCGCCGCGTCAACGCCGCGCCGCGGCGGGATTGGCACAAACGTTGCTCGTGAGGAAATCAAATCGCGACAGCTGAATCGCTGTTGGCCTTCTGAACGTCAACCCCATCGAAAGGACGAATGATGCTGGTGCTATCACGGAAAGAGAACGAGTGGATTCAAATCGGCGACGAAATCGTGTTGACCATCACCGCGATCAAGGGAAATCGTGTTTCGGTCGGGATTGAAGCCCCCGATGACGTCGCCATCCGACGCGGTGAACTCCACGCCCGCACCTCTTCCACGCACGATCTCAGCCGGTCGAAACCGCGACAGCGGCAGGTTGCGTGAGACAATCTGGCGTTTCGCTGACGCCACAGATTGGCACCCGAGCAACCAACCTGTTTGATACGCTGCTGGCTGCGCGGCGGCGGAGGATTGGCAAAACAATGGGGCAAGATGCAAGATGATGGGGCGGAAATGAAGGCAGAATGATACGAGGCAGAATGATGGTTGCATGTTCTGCCCGGCGCAGCCCCCCACAACCGTCGTCCGGTCATTTCGCCGCAAATCCGCTGCAGCTTCCACTTGCCAATAACGATCCCTTTCCCCAACCGCCCTACCTTCCATCACTCTGCCCCGTAACATTCTGCCTCCCCTCGTCTTGGGAGTTTCTGATCCTGGAGCCACTTCAACGCTTGAAGCCCGCGCGTGACCGGCTATCGTCTAGGGGCACTGCGGCCCCCATCCGGAGGCGATGTTATTCGGTCGCGGGATTTTTGTTCCCCAAGGACGAGAGAGGTCGATGCAAGGCGGAAAGAGAATGCGAGATTGCACCATGGGCAGCCGACCGCAACGTCGACTGCGTGTCGAAATGCTCGAGCGACGTTGCATGCTCGCTGGCACCGTGTTGGAATCGGAACCGAATGACCAGATGGCGTCGGCCGATGTGTTTTCCGGCACACCGTTCTTGAAGGGATCGTTTGCCACGCCTGACGACAGCGATTTTTTCCGCACGTCATTGCAGCTCGGTGACGCGATGATCATCGACCCACGCTACTTTGACAGTGCACGTGGGGACCGCCAGCCGTTCACCGCGTTCGATTTGTTGGACGCTTCAGGCAGTGTGCTGATCGAATCGACCGATCTGTTTCAAAGCGTCTTTGTGGCTCCGCGATCGGGCGATTATTACCTTCGTGTTCACGCCGGCAACCGATTCAACTTGCCGAGCACGGACTATGCGATCAGCGTGTCCATTGATCCGTTCGACGGACGCGACGAGATCGAACCGAACGACGCGTCAACGGCGGCCACCGAGGTCGCTGCGCCGACGCGGCTACGAGGCGAACTGGAAGATTCCGCGGATCGGGACGTATTTTCGGTCCAGGTTTCCGCCGGTCAGACGCTGATTTTGGATTTGGCAGTCGATCCGCTCGGCCCCAGCGACGCCGTCCCCGAGGTTTCGCTCCGCAGTCCCGACGGAATGCTTGTCGCCACCGATAGCCAGGGGTTGGGATTGGTGCACGACGCCCAACAAAGCGGACCGTATTCGGTGACCTTTGAAACGACCGGCTCCCTCACCAGCCCTCTTCCTTACATTGCGTCGCTGTCGCTTTACGCAGACGCGGCCGTCGAGGCGGAACATGGCAACGAGATCCAAGACCATGGCAGCGTCTGGGACGTCAGCGAAGCGGTTTCCAGTCGCGCATCGGTCTTGGAAGCGGTCGGAGATGTCGACGTGTTTGCGTTGGAGGGCCGCGGGCTGGAAACCTTTCGGTTTGACCTGCGCAGCAATTCCGGAGATCACCTGTCATTGGCCGGTCGACGATTGACATTGCTCAATGGGCAAGGGCAGTTGCTCGCTTACGCCGAACAGAAACGGTTTGACCAACAATTGCTGCCCAGCCTTTCGACTCCCGGACGCTATTATTTGTTGGTCGAAGCCACATCGGAACTCGGGCTGGGGGCCTATGCGGTCAGCGGTTCGACGATTGGCATGTTTGCCAACCAACGCGACTCACCGTTGTTCTTTTTTGATTTCGACCAGCAACTCGGCGAATATCGCGGACGATCGTTCGACGCACCCTTCGAAGACCCGGACCACATTCCGTTTTTGATCGGTGCTTTCGAATCAATCTATGACCGCCACGATGTCGACGTGACTACCGTGCTGCCGGGAGAAAACGACAGCTACATTCCGCATGGAACCGGCGACTTTGAAGGCACCGGAAACGCCGGCAATGGTCACCGTGGTTTCCGCACACCGCACGGGTCTTCTTTGGCCGATTCGCTGCGCGGCTTTCCGACCGCGAATATCAACCACGAAATCGGTCACGCGATGACGCTCAATCATGTCCGCAACAATCTCCAACAGGTCACCTGGGGGAATTTCGGCAAAGGCCTGTTCCCCGGGACCGCTTTCGGATTCAACATCGGCCCGATCGCGACCGACGTGATCTACAACCACGCCGATCAAACCGACTGGGTGTTCCAGTCCGGCGCTCAACTGCGTCACGAAGTGGGCACAGCCACGCCGGTCGATTTGAATCGGCTGATCGACGAAATGAAGTATGAATTGGAGAAGCATCCGTCGATCCCCGTCGGCCAACAACCACACTCGATCGTCAAGGGCGACTTCAACGGGGACGGGCTTCGTGACTTGGCGTCGGCCAACAGTGAAGACCGAACAGTCAGCGTGCTGTTTGGGGCCGCCGACGGATCCTTCACACCGGCCGTCCAACTCGACGTCGGCCCGGACGCCACGTTTGCCGACACACTCGTGGCGGCAGACTTCAACGGTGACGGAGTCGATGATCTCGCTCACTCACGGTACGAACCGGCCGGTACCATCTCGATTTTCCTTGGCAGCGAAAGTGGGCAGTTTACCGATGCCGGCAGTCTACCTGCGGGCAACCGCCCCAATTCGATACGAACGGGCGACTTCAACCGTGACGGGAATCCCGATCTCGCGGTGGCCAATTATTTTGGTGCCGAAGTCAACCTTTTGCTGGGCAATGGGGATGGATCATTCACCAGCGGCGGCGCACTGGGAACCCGTGGTCGACGCGCCAACGGAATCGAGATCGCCGACCTCAATGATGACGGCGACGCAGACATCCTGGTGAGTGACTCGTTGGGGGCCGCGGTCACGGTTCTATTGGGACGTGGTGATGGGACCTTTCAGCCCGAAAAACGCTACGTCGTACCGTCCGATTCCCAAGACGTCGTCGCTTTGGACGTCAATGGAGATCGCTTTCCGGACGTCGCCAGTATCAGCCGAACGACGGGATCGATCGACCTGTTTCTCAGCGACGTCAATGGGAACCTTGTCTACCACGATTCGGTCCCCGGAAGCGATGGCTCATTCATGCTTGAGACCGGCGATTTCAACGGCGACGGACACGACGATCTGGCCGTCCCCGTTCGCAGCAAATCGATCTTGGAAGTGCACCTCAACGATGGTCAAGGCAGTTTCAGTCGATCGATCCAATTTGACTCCGGTGGCCTGTACGACGCCGGGATCTTGGTGGAGGATGCTGACGGTGATGGGACCGATGATTTGTGGATCGCGGAATCCGAAGGTGATTCCGTACGGTTGCTGACGACCTCGCCGAACAATCCACGCAACGACCGGGCCGTCATCCACGGATTGATCGACGGGCCGCAGCAAGTCGATTCATTCGTGTTGCACGCCGCAGCCGGCGAAACCTATCTGTTCGATCTCGATGCGGCGGAATATCAGTATCCGCTCGATGCGGCACTGGTGCTGAAAAACGAACAAGGTGTGGTGATCGCACAGAACGGGCAAGGCATCGATCCAGGCAGCGGCATCATCTCGGTCGACCCCAGCCTGATGCACACCTTCACCGCCCCGGGCCGCTACACACTGGAGGTTTCTGGGGAGCACCGGACGGAAGGCAAGTATCGCTTGAAAGTGACGCCCCAGGCGGCATTGGACGACGCCGGACCACGGGTGTTGCGCGCGTTTCCCCAACAAGATGACGTCATCGATCAAACACGGCAGTTGGTGTTCTGGTTGAACGATGCAATTGATCCGGAAACGATGACCGCACAGAACATTCGAGTCGTCGGTGCAGCCTCAGGCGACCAAGCCGGTGAAGCAACCTTCGACCAGGTCAAAAACATTCTCATCTGGACCGCCGACCAGTTGCTGCCGGTCGACCAGTACACCGTCACCATCGAGGGATTGACCGATCCACTGGGCAATGCATTGGACGGGGAAACGACAGGCCTGCGGTTTCCGTCGATCAGCGGTGATGGCGCCGCCGGCGGCGCGTTGCAGTATTCGTTCACCATCGATCAAACCGACACGTCTGCCGCAACGCTCGACAACATTAACATTGTGGAAACGGAATATGCATCACATGTGCTTGTTCTTCGGTTCAGCGAACACCTGGACATTCCGCTGACGCACGAGCGAGACGCCGTTCTGACACACTTTGGAACGGACCAGGTTTTTGGCACGGCAGATGACTACAGCGTCCCATTGGATGCCTATTATCAACGTGAATTCTCGGACGTCGGAACACGAGGACACCTTCGATTGATGTCACGCGGGTATTTGCAGCCGGGAAACTATCGACTCTCGGCCAACCTGACCGACGAAGCCGGAAAGTCGATCGCGCTGGAGGAACCGTTGACGATCCTGCCGGCGGTCTCGCCGCCGGGAGTGTCCGTGATCGATGCGAACTTTCAAGCGGGGACGACACATCAACTGGGGACACTCCAACAGATCGAAGTGCGTTTTAGCCGCCCCGTTGATCCGGGCACATTGACGCCCGAAAACTTCCGCGTCCGTTATTCAGTCGACCCCAACGTCTTCGAATCCGACGACCAATATTTGACCGACTCCGACGGGGCCATCGAGTGGCTGCCGGACACGCTGACAGCCGTGTTTCGGCCCACCGCTCCGCTTGCCGAGGGATTTTATTGGGTCGAACTGAAGGGGGATGCCTCAGGCATTCGCAACACCGCGGGGGAACGGCTGGACGGTGAGTACTTGGATTCAAACGTCGCCGGATCGAATGATTGGTCCATTTACGCGGACGTCGCTTCGGGTGATGGACGCCCGGGAGGTAATTATCGAGCGATTTTTCAAATCGTAGACCACACCCCCGGCGCACCGGATCTCAGCCGGATTGTCCGCCACGCTCCATTCGACGAATCGACCAACGCCGATTCGCTGCAATTCCGGTTGGAGTTTACTGAACCAGTCGGCCAGATCGGCGCGTCAGATTTCGTCGTCGCGGGAGAATCGACTGCGGAGGTGACCCAGGTCGTCGCTGTTCACGGCACGGGAGAGATTCTGTACGAAGTGACGGTTTCCGGTGGCGACCTATCCGGCTTTGACGGAGTCGTCGGGATCGGCTTGTCCGAGTCTCAAGATATCCAGGACGTCCTAGGAAACCCGCTCGCCAGCGTCATGCCCGGCATCAACGAGTCCTTCGTGGTTGACAACACGGCGCCGACATCTGGTTCGGTCATCACCAACGATGGACAACACAGCGTCGTCCGGACGGTCAGCATCGAGTTTGACTCGCCGGTGACAATTGACCCCGGCGCATTCGAAGTTCAAACGAAGGACGGCAGCCTGGTTTCCATCACGTCTCAGATCGACGCGTTACCAAATCGAACGCGGGCGACCATCGCATTTCTCGGCTCCTCCGTCGACCCCTACGGATCGCTGCTTGACGGGGAGTACCAAGTCATGATCCGCGAGGGCTTCGTGCGGGATGCCGCCGGAAACGTCTTCGACGGTGACTCCGACGGATCGCCCGGCGGACAGTACGTCGACGAGTTCTTCCGTTTGTTCGGCGACAGTGACGGCGACCGGGATGTCGACGGACAAGACTACGGACGATTCGGGCTGAGTTTCCTAAAGTCGTCGACCGATGACGGCTATGACGCCCAGTTCGATTCAGACGGCGACGGAGATGTAGACGGCCAAGACTACGGACGATTCGGACTGAATTTTTTACGGCGAATCTGAACCGTGGCAATCGTATCTCTTGCGGGAGACGCCGGGAAAGGGGCAAAACGATGGGGGCAAAACGATGGGGGCAAAACGATGAGGGGAATACGGTGGGGGCGGTAGGAAGGCAGAATGATCCGGGGCAGAATGATGGGGGCTTCGTTTGCCGACTTGACTAGTCGTTAAGACTCTTGTCTTCACAATACCTATCACCCACCCATTAACCTATTCCAATCATCCCTCCCCCATATCAATCTGCCCCGTCATTCTGCCCCATCATTCTGCCCCATTGTTTTGCCCCCATCGTCTTGCCCCCTAACGATACGCCGGATCTCAACTTCATGGATGCTCCGATTCATCGGCAGATTGAAACGCTCTATCGGAATGACTCGCGTCGCGTTTTCGCTTCCCTGGCGCGTGTCCTACGCGACCTTGATTTGGCCGAAGATGCGATGCAGGAAGCGTTCGCCGCGGCGACAGATCAATGGCCGTGCGATGGCGTCCCCGACAATCCGGTTGCCTGGCTGGTCACCACCGGCCGCTACAAGGCCGTCGATGCGATCCGGCGAAACACGAAGCTGGCGGAGATCAGCGGGGATGTGGTCGAGCGGATGTCGCGTGTCGCCGGCACCAACGCCTTGCGCGGCGAAGCCGCCATCGAAGACGATCGGCTGCGGTTGATCTTCACCTGCTGTCATCCCGCGATCGACGTGAAGGTGCAGGTCCCGCTAACGCTTCGCGAAGTGTGCGGGTTGACGACCGACGAGATCGCGCGGGCGTTCCTGACCACGCCCACCACGATGGCCCAGCGGATCGTGCGCGGCAAGGCAAAGATCCGCGACGCGGGAATCCCCTTCGTGATCCCGGAACTGGCAGAACTGCCCGAGCGTCTCGATTCGGTCCTCTCGGTGATCTATTTGATTTTCAACGAAGGCTACTCGGCATCGAGCGGCGATTCGATCACCCGCAGCGAGCTGTCCGGCGAAGCGATTCGTCTGTGTCGACTCTTGCTGGACTTGTTGGAAGATCCCGAAGTGATGGGATTGTTGGCGCTGATGCTGCTGCACGAATCGCGTCGCGAGGCGCGACAGGACCGGCACGGTGACATCGTTCTATTGGAAGATCAAGACCGCAGCCGATGGGACCGCAACTTGATCGCTGAAGGCCAGCAGTGGATCGAGCGGGCGCTCGCATCGCGCCGTTTCGGGAGTTACACCATCCAGGCGGCAATCTCGGCCGTGCATGCCGAAGCGGCCACCGCGGTCGACACCGATTGGAAGCAGATCGTCTCGCTGTACGACGTGTTGCTAAGGATCCAGCCGTCTCCGATCGTCGAACTCAATCGGGCCGTCGCGGTCGCAATGTGCGAGGGCCCCGAATCCGGTTTGCAACGGATCGACGCCATTCTGGACCGAGGCGATCTTCTCGGTTATCCACTGGCCCACTCAGCACGCGGCGAGTTGCTTCGGCGGTGCGGAAACGCGACGGATGCGATCGAGGCGTTTCAGCGAGCCCTGTCGTTGACCGAGCAAATGTCTGAAAGACGTTTCCTGGCCCAAAAACTGGCGGAGTTACGCGGCGGCTGAGTCGAGCTGCCGGGACTCCGCTACAGCGTGTACTGGTACCCGAAGACCGCGTTGAAGCCGGGGCCGTCGACGCCGCTGCCGAGGACGCGGTAGTACTTGTCGGTGATGTTCTCGAGCGCCAACGACAGCTGATGCCGGTTCTCGGTTCCAAAGGATCGGCCCATCCGGACGTTCAAGGTTGCGTAGCCCGGCGTCCCTCCGGCGATGAACCGCACGTCGCCCAAGTTGGACTCGCTGTAACGGTCCGCACGATCGACCATCCAGGTATAAACATCGAAATAGGTTCGACGGCAGGGTTCGCTCAATCGCAGGCCCAGAATGCCTTGTGTCGGCGGGATTCGAGAAATCGGATCATCCGCCGTGGTGACCGTGCCGTAGGTGTAATAAAAATTCCCGTACAGGGCCACGTTGCGATTGAACACGTACTCGCCGGCCAATTCGGTCCCGTTGATGGACGCCTCCTGGTTGGTCAGGAATCTCGCACCGCCAATGGTTTCGCGATTGATAAAGCTATCGAAATCGGTCCAGAACTCGGTCACCTGCAATCGCAATCGGTCGTAATTGAATTTCAGGCCGACTTCATACGTCTTGCTGTGTTCGGGTTCGACGTCCAGGTTGCCGACCAAGGGAGTCGACTGGTTGTTCTGCAAGAACGTCTTGTTGGCGGTCAGATCGTCAATCGTGGGGGCGCGGAAACCTTCGTAGTAACCGCCGATCAATCGAACGTCGTCGGTCAGTTTGTACGCCAGACCTGCGCTAGCAATCCAGTCCTGGTACGAACGCTCGAAGTAGGTCGGGCCGATGGTGTCAAAGTTGGGTGTGGCCGAAACGTTGATGTTTTCGTAGCGGATCGAGGTGGTCGCATCCAGTCGTTCGGTCAGCGGCACGTGCCACGAGGCGTAAACGCCGACTCGGTCGGCTTCCGAATCGTCGGGGTACTGCGGGTCGGTGACCGTTGGAGTCGCGCCCGGGGCATTGGGGTTGTTGATCTGGACACGTTCGGCATCGATCGATTCGCTGTAGTAGTCGGTGCCGTAGGTCAATTTGCCGTAGTCGTTCATGTCTTTGACAAACGACAGCGTCGTCCCCCATCCCCAATCATCAAACTCGCCGATTTCGCGACGGGTAACCGTGGCGGCGGGGTCGTTGCCCGAATAGCGATCGACGACCGACGCCTCCTTGGTTCGCATGCCCGTCAGCGTCACGGAGTAGAAATCCGCGATCAAAGCATCCTCGGGCAACAGACCTTCCAGCCGGCCGTACAGCAAGTCGCGTTGCTGGGGATCGAAGACCGTCGGGCGCTGCGTCGGTACGCTGCCGTCGCTGGCCGGGCCGAGCACGAAGGGCAAAAACCGGTCGCTGCGTTTAAGGTCTTCTTGCTCGAAGTGTTGCATCGCGACGGTCAGCAAGTGATTCTCCGTCAGCATGCGCTGCAGTTTCAAATCCCCCGCGAACTGTTGGTAGTCCGTGCCCGGTTGGCGTCCGAAATCGCCTCCGCGATCGAGTGTGCCGACGTCCAGATAGGAGACGCCGCCGGTAATTCCGGTCGCACCATACCAACTGCTGAAACCGGTCCGCGTGTACGAGGAGGCTTCCGCGGTGCTGTAATACTGAGTCAGGTAGGGACTGGCATAGTCGCCTCGCAACGGATCGGCGCTGCGGGTGACGAAATTGATCACGCCGCCGATCGCGTCGCTGCCCCAGAGAGCCGACTCGGCGCCACGAATCACTTCGATCCGCTCGACCGAACCGGGATCGATCGTCGCCGCGTATTGGTTCGGCCCTGGACGCAAAATGCTGGTGTTCATGCGAATGCCGTCGACCAGCACCAGGATCTGTTGCCCCGTTAAACCGCGGATGTAAGGCGAAAGTTGGCCGTTGCCGGTTTGCTGCAACATCACGCCGACTTCGTTTTGCAGCGCGCGATAGACCGTCGAGGCGTGTTTCCGGTCTAGTGCGTCGCGATCGATGATCGTGCCCAAGCGAGGCGTTTCAAACAGGTCACTCTCGGTTCGCAACACACTGTTCAGCCCAGTCGGGTTGCTCATCGTGCCGCCGAAACTTTGAGCACTGAGCAAAGGGAAAGACGCGTTTTGCAAAGGTAAATTCGAGGGCGGGGTTGCATTGCCGCCGGGCGCCGGGGCCGCTTGCGTTGACATCGGTGGCGCGGTCGCGGCGGCGTCAACCTCCGGTGTCGGCTGGGTGACCGGCGGGCGGACTTCGATCTCCGGCAAGGTCGGATCTTGGGCCGACGACGGACTTTGCCAAAGACCGAGCCCGAGTGCGGGAGCGAGAGCCAAGGCGGCGATTTTTCTGTGTTTCACGGTGTGTTTCGTCGATCTCGGAACGTCAGCGCCCCCGTCGCGACAATGCTAGGCGGGCGCGTTCGTTCAGACTGTTGCATTGGTTGTCTTCGGCGCATCCGGTTCAATCGCTTTCAGCGGTGCGATCGGTGCCTGCAAAGTCGACGTGACCGGACGAACGGGGACGGGGCGGATAGCCAAGAGCGGCGGAAACTCCGTCGACACCGGTGTAAATTCCGCCGCGGGCAGCCCGGTTCAATGCCCGTGCCAGATCGGCAGCGGCAGGATCGGGGCCGAATCGCCGGAAAGCCAGCGGAAAGCGAAACACAGGAGAATTTGGCACGCCCTCTGCTAGTTCTTCCTCTCGCCCCAACATTCAACAAAACGGTAGTGGACGACGCGAGGAGTCCCTGCAGCCGGCAATCCGAAAGGACTCGTCGCCTCGCCCACGACCCGAAAATCAAACTGACATGGAAGATTCACGACTTACCAAATGCCACAGCCCCCTGACCAACGCACCACCGACCCGCCGGACCCCACGTCGCCACCGCGGTCCGCGGAGTCGTCGCCGGTAATCATCCCCTCGGAAGACCTGTTTCGGGGCCGTGGCGAAGTCTGGATCGAGCACGGGGAAATGATGTACCGCCTTCGACGAACCTCCTCGGGAAAGTTATACTTGTGCAAATGAGTTTTCCCGCCCGCTGCACCCTGTTTTCGCTGTTTGTTCACGCGGTCGGTGCGGTGGTGCTGTGCGTCCTGCCGATGACGGCGACCCAGCGGTTCACGTCTGCGGGCAATCAACACGTCGTTTCGATCCAATTGAGCGTTGCCAGCGTCTCACCCGCGGTCGAGCCTCCGTCGATTCTACCGGTGGCGATCGAACCACCCACGGCCGTCGATTTAACGCCGCCCGATCGCTCGCAGGAAACCACGCGGCACCCGCTGTTCGAACCCAACGGCCCCAGCACGCTGCCGCCGCCACCGGACAGTCCTGATCGTCGCGCGGAAGTCACGGTGCCATTGAAACGTCCGTCGATTGCGACCGCCGACGTGCCCACGGTCGAAGCGGCGCTCGCGGCACGACCGCCCCGCAAACTGATCAGCGAGCGGGTCAGCCAGGTCACGCCACCGGCGATCGAAGCGATCCCGATCCCACAGTCGGTCGGACTCTCACCCGAGACGCCCGTCGATTTCTCGTCCAACCCACCGCCACAGTACCCGGCGGCCGCGGCACGTGCGGGGGCCGAAGGCACGGTGTTGTTGCGATTGCGAGTCGACACGCTCGGCAAGGTCACCGAAGTCGAGGTGATTGAATCGAGCGGTCACCGTTCACTCGACCAAGCAGCCGTCGATGCGGTTAGCCAATGGACCGGCCAGCCGGCCCAACGATTCGGCCGCCCCGTCGCATCCGAAGAAATCCTGCCGGTGCGGTTTCGTTTGTAGGCAAGACGACTCACAAAAGGGCTGCCGAACAATACTATCGCTCTGCCGCGGAACGTGGCCGAAGGAGAGCAGAATCATGTGGGGCAGAATGATGAGACGGCCGCAGATCCTCAGGTCGCACGAATTCGTCGGTTAGGGAATTGGCCGTCCACGCGGGGGCCGAGGCGAGATGCCTGCGCTGATGGGGTTGGGGGCCGAGGTTTGAACGCCGAGTGAATTCCGCTGAACTGAGGCGGCTGCCCGGGCGGCCTGCGTTTGTTGCACGATCAATTGGCGCAGTCCTTCCAGCGCGGTCTGCAACTCGGCTTGATTCAGCTCACCGCTGGCGTCGGCGTCGTAGTTGCTGAGTATCATCTGCGCCAGGGTTTGCGGGTTCGGCAAATTGCCTAGCGATCGCCGTCGCGTCGGTCGTGGTGGCACCGATACCGGCCGCTTGTTGTGGTATTAAAGCGGCAGCGTTTTGCATCCTTGGCGGGCCCGGAAAGCCCTGGGCGCTCGCGCCGTCAAAGCTCAAAAGCGTCAAGGTGCCAACCAGTGCGAGTTGGTTGCAATACATCAAATTCCCCATCGTGGCCGTCGTTGAATTGAGTGGAGGAACGGGGGGATACGCCATGCCGCGATCGCCCCGTCCCCACCGAGAAATAATACACCTCTCGTTTTAAAGGGGCACTTCGATTGGGACGTGTCACGAAACATCGTCGCTGTAAACCAGCACCGCTCCGGCGGCTTGCATTTCCTCCAGCGAACGCTGGACGTCACCGGTTTCCAGTTCGACGCCGCGGCAACCATCGACCACCAACGTGACGCGAAAACCTTCGGCCAGTGCGTCCAGCACCGTCGCGCGAACGCAATAGTCGGTTGCCAGGCCCATCGCGAATAGGTGTTCGACGCCGCGGCGGCGGAACTCGTCCGCCAGACCGGTCGATTGCAGGTGCCCGTTGTCATAAAACGCGCTGTAGCTGTCGATCTGTTTGTTGGTTCCTTTGCGAACCACTTGATCGATTTGATCTCGGTTCAACGAGGCGACAAACTCTGCGCCGTGCGTCTGCTGGATGCAGTGATCCGGCCAGGCGATTTGTGGCAATCCGCCAAGCTGGAAGCAATCGCCGACCGCCATGGCCGCATGTTGGCTGGCAAAGCTTTGATGATCGGCGGGATGCCAATCCTGGGTTGCGACAACGCAATCAAACTTCGGCATCAACGCGTTAGCCACGTCGACCACCTCCAGTCCGCCCGGCACCGCCAACGCGCCGCCATCGACAAAGTCGTTCTGCAGATCGATCAGCAACAATGCCCGATTTGCGGTCGTGCTTGTTTCAGATTTCAAAGTGGATTCCCCGCTTGACCATGTCGCGATAGTGTTTTTGGTTGAATCGATACAGGCGGGCCGCACGATGCGCCACGTTCGTTTCCATTTCATCGAGCTCCTGCAGCACGCCGGTGCTGAGGATCTTTTTACGGAAATTCCGTTTGTCCAGCGTCCGATCTAGGATGACTTCGTAAAGCCGTTGCAGTTGCCTCAAGGTAAATTTCTTCGGCAACAGTTCAAACCCGATCGGTTCGTAACGCAGTTTGTTTTGCAACCGATGATAGGCGGCGTCCAGGATCCGCGCGTGGTCGAACGCGAGCTGCGGCAGGTCATGCACGCCGAACCAGTCGGCATCGCGGGCGTCGGTCGCGGCAACGACACGGTGATCGGACAACTTGACCAGAGCATAGTAGGCGACCGTGACCACACGCTCACGCGGATCTCGGTCGACGTCGCCATACGTGTAAAGTTGCTCCAGATAGAGCTGTTCAACGCCCGTCTCTTCCCGCAGTTCCCGCCGGGCGGCATCCTCCAGTGTTTCGTCGACGTGGACAAAGCCACCGGGGAGTGCCCATTTGCCACGGAACGGTTTCAAGTCACGTCGAATCAGCAGCACCTTCAGCTCGGGTTCATCCAACCCGAACACCACGCAGTCAACCGTCAGCGCAGGCCTGGGGAACTCGTATGTCCAAGTCACGTCGTGGCCTCCGCCTTGCTCCGCCGCCTGGCATCACGCACCAATTGCGACTTCAGGTCATGCAAACTGCGTTCGAGCCCGACGCGATAGCGGTGTGGATTGTCCAACCTCAGTACGGTGCGATGGAACTGTTTCAGCTGTGCCATGGCCCGGTTGCGAATCTCGTCCAGCGGGCGAGATTCGCCGACAAACTTCCCGCCGCGTAGCATCGGTTGAAGTAGGTCCACAAAGGGAACGCTCGCGTCAAACTCCGTTTGATGGGTCGTATCCAGAAAATCAACGACGGTGCACGTCTCGGGCATCGGCTGCGACTCATTGAAGATCATGTCGGCGATCGCCATCCCTTCGTGGTCGACGTAGCGGCGGACTTGTTGAATCCCCGGCGTCGACGTCTTGATCAGCTGTTCAGAAACCTTGATCCGCGGCTGCCAATCTCCGGATTCATCCTTGATCGCGCCCAGTTTGTAGACACCGCCGAGTGCCGGCTGGTCGTACGCGGTGACCAATTTCGTTCCGACGCCCCAAACCGTGACCTTAGAACCCTGCAATTTCAGACTCTGAATCAGACGCTCATCCAAATCGTTGCTGGCCACAATCACGGCATCATCAAATCCGGCCGCATCAAGGATCTTGCGGGCTTCGATACTCAACCAGGCCAAATCGCCCGAATCGAGCCGAATGCCGACCATCCGGTGCCCGGCTTCGCGAAGACGTTGCCCAATCTGGACGGCGTGGCGAACGCCTTGCAGTGTGTCGTAGGTGTCCACCAGAAAGACACAGTTGTTGGGCATCGCGTCGGCATAGGCTTCAAAGGCCTCCGGTTCGCTGTCGAACGACATCACCCAGCTGTGAGCATGCGTTCCCTTGACCGGAATCCCGAATCGTTTCCCCGCCAGCACATTCGACGTCGCGGCACATCCCCCGACGAATGCCGCACGACTGGCCGTCAGCCCGCCGTCGATTCCCTGGGCCCGACGCAGTCCAAACTCCAGCACCGAGTCGCCTTCAGCGGCCATCACCACGCGCGACGCTTTGGTGGCGACCAACGACTGATAGTTGATCTGGTTCAACATCGCCGTCTCGATCAATTGGCACTGCAAGATCGGACCGCATACTCGCAACAGCGGTTCGTGCGGAAAAACGACGGTGCCCTCGGGAATCGCATCCACATCCAACGTCAATTCGAGTTCCGCGAGATACCGCAGAAACGCAGGATCGAACAGCGGCCGACCGTCATTGCCAACAATCGTCCCCAGATACTCAATGTCGTCGGAAGTGAAGCGAAACGCACGCAGGAATTCCAGCGCCGGGCCGAGCCCCGCCGTAATCGCATACCCGCCTTGAAACGGGCTATTGCGGAAGAACAGATGAAACGCGGCGGACTGCTCCGCCTTGCCACACTTCCAGTACCCAGACGCCATCGTCAACTCGTACAAGTCGGTCAACAGCGCGAGCGAATTCGATGCCGGGTTCATTGGCTTCTCCCTGTTAGTGTTTATTCTACACTAAGTGGAGTAAAGGTCAAGCCGTTACAGCCCCACTTTGACGTAGCTACGCTCGCCAGAGCGTGGTCACCCGGGGATCCACCTTCTGGCGAAGGTAGCTACGTTTGACCGGCGATTCACGATGTTCCGTGTTTAAGGCGTCTCGGTCCAGCCGGGGGGCTTGCCATCCGTGGGGGAATTCAAATCCGGTCCTCAATCCAGCAACATCGCACAGCCATCGCTCAAACCGAGACGAAGCAGGCGCGATTCCCGGTACCTACCAGATCTTCACGCCGCCAACGCGTCCTGTGTTTCGACGGCCGGTCGCGGTACGTTCCCTCGGCCCAGATCGAAGACCATGCTCAGCACCACGGGGACCAGAAACACGGTGAACACGGTCGAAACGAGCAGTCCGCCGGTGATGACGGCTCCCAGGCCGCGGTAAAGTTCGCTGCCCGGTCCGGTCAGAAAGACCAACGGCAACATTCCCCCGACACTTGTCAGCGTACTCATCAGGATCGGACGCAGGCGACTGGTGACCGAACGCACGATCGCGTCGTCGCTGTCTGCTTTCGTCCATGATTCCTTCGCCCCGAACGAGTCGAGTCCTGCGATCGCCGGTTCAGCATTTTCGGTTTGATCCGGCGACAGCCGCTCGCGGCGGACTGGATTGCAGAAACCGTAGATGATGGGCGGCATGAGCCGCGTGAATTGCCAAGATCTGCTCTCGCGGCAGCCGTCCAAATGCGGGATGCGGGTAAAACCCGCCCGAATGAGCCTTCAGTTTCTCGACGCTGTCGGCAAATGCGTCCACCTCCGCCGCGTCGTTCAACTCGTCGGGCGGCTCAAAAATCGACGCCGTCCGGATGCCACGCGGCGAATCCGGACGCAACACCTTGGGCAGCAACCAGCGTCGCATGATCGGCCGCAGGAAAGAGAACAACGACATCCAAGCCGGGTAACCATCCAAGCTGGGCTGCTGCACCAGCACCAGATGCCGGCAAATCTGCCCCAGCGACCAGGATCCCTGCCGCGTGTATCCTGCCTCATGCAGCGCACGCGCCTCGCGGACTGCGGCGTCCAGGTCGTCGAATTGCAACGTGCGAAGTTCGTTCATGGCGGTAGTGTAAGGCCATTGCCCTCGGCTGACATCCGGGGACACACGAATCGCTGGACAGCGCCATTTTGGCGCAGCTGCGCTCGCGAGGGTGTGGGAATGCCCGTGGATCCACCTTCTGGCGAAGGTCGCTACGTTTTAACAGTCTCAGGCCAGTTTTGCGCCGTTGGGAACGCCACGCTCCGGAATCGCCAACACGACCGATCCGTCTTCGCGGTAGAATCCCACCAACAGAAACTCAGACATGAAGGGACCGATCTGCTTGGCAGGAAAGTTCACCACAGCGATGATCTGACGCCCAAGCAGATCTTCTTTGTCGTAATTCACCGTGACCTGGGCACTGGTTTGCTTCGTTCCCAGATCCGGTCCGAAATCGGCTCGAATCTTGTAGGCCGGCTTTCGCGCCTGCGGAAAATCGTTCACCGAGGTGATGGTGCCGGCACGCAGGTCCACGTTTTCAAATTCTTGCCAGGTGATGACACCCATTGGCGAAACCCGATGATCAGGGAGCAATCTTGCTGCAGTCACAATGACGATCAGTTTACGAGAACTGGCACCGACCGATACCGATGCCTGCCTGCAGTTGTTTCATGAGACGGTTCACCGGATCAATGTTCGCGATTATTCGGCGGAACAAGTTGACGCATGGGCTCCCGTGGAGATCGATTCTGACAGATGGGCGGACCGATTCGACGATCGTTTCGCGTATGTCGCGGTTGAGGCAACACGGATCGTCGGATTCACGGACATGACCCGCCAAGGGCATCTTGACCGACTGTTCGTTTCCGCAGACCACCAACGCAGGGGCATCGCAGGGCGGCTGGTCGAACGCCTATTCCAAGACGCAAGCGACCACGAATTTCATCGAATCACGACCGAGGCGAGTATCACCGCCAGGCCGTTCTTTCAGTCCATGGGATTCGAGGTCGTCCGCGAGCAAACCGTCCGGTGTAGGGGTGTTGAAATGACCAATTTCCTGATGCAGCGGACCTTCAAGCGGTAGCGGAAAACGCCATCGGCATTAACGATGCCACGCCCGCTCCTCGCTCCATGGCTCGGAAGGCGAATCGCATTGCTGATTCAGCCGTCTGGCGCAAGCCCGCGCGCAACATCATTCTGCCCCGCATCTTTCTGCCATCTCTCTGTTGTTTCCCGCCGACGCCACCGGGCGCTGTAGCCGGGGGTGAGGGGTAGGAAAATTTTGGAGGTAGGAAAATGACCTCCACGAACCCGCCCCACCCTCTCCTCAGGGGGGCGAGATCCGATCGATGTCGCTCGCGTTGCGACGGAAATTGCGGCTGCACACGGCTTGCGGGTGCAAATGGATAGTGCATCGCTGGATGAAAGCGTGTACGATGCTGAATGGTCGCGACGCGCGCCGGTATTCGAACGCGACGCGGGCGAAGGGAGAACGCGGGTTTTCCATGCAAGTGCGTCGACGGGAGGCATTTTTTTGTAATGAAGATTTCGCGTACGCGCGCGTGTTCCTGAACCCATCGCATTGACCGCCCGTACCGGTGCGATGAAACTTTTACTTGTGCCTTGGTCGGATCGCAGACGGTACCACCGACTGCGACTGCGACTCGGCTCATCGGCGGGTTTTCTTCTTCAATTTTGTGGTTGAACCGGACTTTGTTTCTGCTCCGTCATAGCTGCGTTTACCTGTGCATCGCATCGTTGCTGATCGGCAACCTTGCCGGCTGGATGCACGTCGGTTGCGTCGGGGCAAATCACGAGTGTTGTCGGCGGCTAGAAATCGATGCCCCCCAGCCTGAACGACCGCGGCACACGTGCTGCCACCATTCACACGCCCTGACGGCATCGCACGAACACCGATCAAGTTCTTCGTGCACGACAGAGCCGTCGTCGGAGACACGATCGGAGGACGGGGATCACGATTGCCCGGACGGCCATGATTCGGATCGTTGCAGCGTCTGTCAAAGTTTCTTTGCGTCACGGCACGCGGCCTTCATCGTCCAGTCGACGGCGATTGCGCCCGAAATCCCGGCAGAGACATCGATCCACGTTCGGAGAACGATCCGCGCGGGTGAACCTCTTTTTCACAGCGTCTCGGTAAGGGGACCGCCGCGAGTCTAGATGACTCGCCGCTTCTATCTCCCCCTTCATTGTTTCGTACCCGAGGTGCGCCCTCATGGCAATCGTCCATGGCGCGCCCGAGGACAAGCGTTGGGCCGTCCGTCTGTTGACGACCGACTTTTGTCCCTGGGCTAATCGTTTTGTTTATTGGTTGAAAGAGCCGGTCGGATGGTTCGTCCTGGCCACCGCGGCCAGCGTAATTGTCGGCATGTATTTCGCGCCGATCGGATGGACCATGGCGGTCACGCTTGTTTCCGTGATCGCCATCGGAATGCTGTGGCCGGCGATCGCCGTTCGTGTCGTCGCGTGTTCACTGACGGCCGCTCAGGAGCAGGTTCATGAAGATGAATCGTGCGAGCTGCGATTGGCGGTTCGCAACCGTCTACCGCTCCCCGTCTGGGGGCTCGCGATCGAAGGCTTTTTGGATCGATCCAATCAATCAGACGACCACACCGATGTCCCGACGGTTGCGTTGGCTTTCGTTCGTGCCCTGGCGACATCGACCTACCGATTCTCGATTCGACCGCAATTGCGGGGCCGCTATCCCGATGGCGATGCCGTGCTGACCTGTTCGTTCCCCTTCGGAATCTGGACGGCAAAACGCAAACTCAATGATCTCTCCCCGATCACCGTATGGCCCAAGATCTTTCCGATCACCGGCCAGACCGCGATGACCGGACGCCGAGTCGCAGAAACCGGGCAAGGGAACCGCGTGGGGCGTACGGGGGACTTTATTGGCGTACGAGAGTACCGCCAGGGAGATTGTTTGCGTCAAGTCAATTGGATCGCGACGGCTCGGTCGGGCGAGTTGGTTGTGACCGAACGGAGCGGGCCGCAATGCCCTGGCGTTCACCTGATCGTGGACGTGAATCAAGAATCGCAAAATCCAGCGGAACTGTCCGACCGCATCCGCGTTGCCGCCAGCGTGATGGCCAACCTCCATCAGGCGGCGGTCCCATTGCAGCTGCACGTCGGCGACCGGCGGATCCACGTCCGACGCGGCTGGGAAGGGTTCGTCCAGATGATGGACGCACTTGCCGACGTCCCGGCCGATGGCTGCGTCGATTCACCGACCGCGATCCCGGCCCGCGGTCATGCCTCGATCATGATTTCGTCCGACAACCACGGTGACGTCACGGTTTGTATTTGCGACCCGTCACAAAATCGACGGTTGTCGGACGGTCATACCCATCGCTTGATTTGTCGCGATCGGGATTTGGCCACACAGTGTCTCTCGTTTTGGACGGAGGTGCGTGATGCAACGCTGGTCGCGTAGACGGATCGAAACGCTACTGCTGGCGTTGCTGGCATTCGCCTCCCTTGCGCCGCTGCGTTTCCATGTGGAATCTCGGCGATGGTTTATCGCGGAGATGGTTACACTGATCGGCCTTTTGGCAGTGACAATTGTCACCGAAAGGGCCAGGGGGCGGTGGAGCAAACTGAGTCGCGTCGCCTATCCGTCGGCCGCGTCTCTGGTGTTCACACCGATCGCCTATGCGGCCGCCGCACGCACATTCGGGTCTCCGATCGCTTTTGAAATGTCGGCGCTGGCGGTTTTCGGTGCCCTCTCGCTCGCGATCGCAACCGCCGCGACGACCGATCGAGTTCGTTCGCTGTCGCTGATCGTGAGCGGTTTTCTGGTCTTGTTCAGCGCGTCGATCTCCGATGACCGAAACGCCATCGCATTCCCGTTGGTCTGGATCCTGGTTTGTGTTTGGCACCTGATCGCCAACCGTTGGGAACGCCTGGATTTGGCGTTGCCGGCCGCCGTCGAGCGTCATTGGACGTTGCAACCGAGCGTCCTGATCATGACGGTAATGGTGCTCGGTGGCACGGTGTTTTCCATCAAGGATCGCGTTTGGAGCTCGAATCGACTGGCCTGGGGCTTCTCGCCTGCCAGTGGCGGAAACGCATGGTCCGATCCTGCGGCGCGCGATGGCGTCGGGACCGGCGATGCAGCGATCGCGGCCAAAGACCACGCCGAATCTTTCGGCGCGGTGGATTCGGAACTGTTCCTGGAATCGACCGAGTCGACGTTGTTCGACATGTTCAATGACATGATCGGCGAACCCAAAAAGATGCGAAACAAATGGGAACGTCGTCAGGCCATGGGCAACGAGAACCTGATCCCGACACACGAGCAGGCCGCAAAAAGTGAGCAGGGCAGTGGCACGTTTTCGACCGAGCGGACGCCGCCGACAAAGCACCGTCATTTGAATGATCGGGTTGAAGACAGCGTTGTCCAATGGGATGGCCCGACAGGAATTCGCTTGGCGATGCATCGCTACGACACCTTCGACGGCCACGACTGGAGCCAGTCGGCCGATCTGAAACGCGATTCGCTCACGCGTGTCGACATCCAACAGTCATCATGGTTTTTTGATCCGGCGATGCGCACCTTCCAGATGCTCCACCCGAACGCGACCTCTGTGGGATTGCTTAAGGTTCTAAAGCTGGATTCCCAACGGATTCCAGTGCCGATGATGACTGCCGGTGTTCACATCAAAGACATCGATCGACAAGACTTTTTTGGAATCTCCCGAGACGGCTGTTTCCAGATGCCCGGCCGCCAGAAAGTTCCGCCACTGACGGTGGTACATGTGGCGAGCGTCAAAATGATGGAGGACGAAATCCGAAGCCATCTGGTCGCCAACTCGACGAGCACACAGGGGCAGAAACTCGACGAAACGATCGCACCGTCGGCCGTCTCCGATTTGGATGCCTTGATCCGGTCGGCGACCGCCCATCAAACTCACCCGGCCGATCAATTGAACGCCTGCGTTGCGACACTTCGTAACGAATTCACACTCGAACGCTCGGGCGAACAGACGGCGACGTCGATCGAACGATTTTTGCGATCGCGTCGCGGCGGAGATCATCTGTTTGCAACGACCGCGGCGTTGCTGGCGCGGCGACTGGGCCTGGCATCGCGTCTGGTCACGGGCTTCTACGTTCGTCCCGATGCTTTCAATTTCGCCGCAGGCCATGCGTCGGTATTGCCCCGCGACGTGCACGTGTGGGCCGAAGTCCAACTCGACGACGGGCGTTGGATCGAGATCGAGCCGACGCCTGGCTATCGGGCACCCGTTTATGCTCCTTCCTGGGGATTGCTTGCACGCAGGTATGCAGCGGCGTCCTGGCCGGTTTTGCTCGCGGGGACATTTGTTTTCGCCATCGGCTATCTCACGCGACTGATTTGGATGGACTGGATGATCTCGGCCGTTTGGAAATGCGGCCGATCGCTTCGGCCCCGTCGGCGCATCCGCTTGGGGATTCAGATCATCGAATGGCGAGCTCGACTGGCCGGAAAACGCCGCCCGATCGGCAAGTCCCAGCGCGTCTGGCTGGAACAACTCACGCGTGCCGACGCGATGATCGCCGAAGCGGCCCGCCAGTTCGCCGATTCCGCCGACGCCTTCTTCTTTGGGCAGATTGACGAGACGACCATGAACGCCGAAACCCGGCTGGTCGATCTGCTGCCCATCCGAACCATCACCACTCTCTCGAAGGAGGCGACGTCATGAACCTGACCGCCGATCCAATGGTTTCCACCAAATCCAACGGCCCCCCCGTTCCCACCGGCGTTTCGTCGATCCGTAACTATCTCCGCGGCGTGCTGTTTGGCAAAGAGGACCAAATTGACCTGGTCATCGCCTGCCTGCTTTCCCGGGGACACCTGCTATTGGACGATCTACCGGGGACCGGGAAAACCACGCTCGCCAAAGCGATCGCCGAAGCCATCCACGGACGTTTGGCCCGCGTGCAATGCACGCCGGACCTGATGCCAGCGGACATCACCGGTTTCAGCATGTTCAATCAGAAGACGCGCGAGTTCGAATTTCATCCGGGGCCGATGTTTGCCGACGTGCTATTGGCCGATGAGCTGAACCGAACCACGCCGCGAACGCAGAGCGCTCTGCTGGAAGGAATGGCGGAGCGGCAGGTCACCATCGATGGATCTCCACACCCGCTGTCGCCCACCTTCTTCGTGATCGCGACGCAAAACCCGATCGATTCACACGGCGCGTATCCGCTGCCGGAGGCCCAGCTGGATCGCTTTTCGATCAAGCTTCGTCTGGGATATCCCGATCGCGATGCCCAGCGACGCCTGTTGCAACGAGAGGTGCATGATTCGGCGAACGGGCAAGGGGGCAACGCGGCGCCGACCGCAACGCCGCTGTCGCTTGACGATCTGCAGAGTCTTCAACAGAAAACGCAAGCGGTCAGTGTCCATCATCGAGTTGCCGAATACATCATCGATCTGGCCGAAGCGAGCCGCAACGACGATGCGGTGGAATTAGGCGTTAGCCCACGCGGCATGATGCACTGGCAAGCGATTTGCCAAGCCTGGGCGCTGCTGAAGGGGCGTGACTTTGTGACCCCGACCGATGTGGCCGATGTCGCGCACAGCGTTCTGTCGGTCCGTTTGTTGACTCGGGGTGAATCGGTCGACGCGGTGATCGATCGGATCATGAAAACGGTTCCCGCACCGGAGTACAAATGATGTGTCGAACGCTCGTTCTGTTGCTGGCAATGACCGCGATCTTTGGCGGATGCACCAGCGAAGACGCTCCCAAGGCGTCACACTTCGAACACGATCATGAAGTCGCCCCGCACTGGCCCGCTGGTCTAGCCGACGCCGTCGCAAAGATTCGTCATCGGCTGGACGACACCGGTTCGAACGCCGGCGAGATTCAGCGGCAACGCGACCAGCTGGTCGACATCGTCAATTGGATCCCCGAAATCGCGGCTGACACCGACTTGTCAGAACAGGCCTGGATTCCGATCGACAACGCCGCCGCCTCGTTGACCGCCAATCTCCGCGCGAGCGGCAACGAATTATCCCCGTCCAACCGCAAACAAGCAGCCGCGTTGTGTGATCTGATCGATCAGGCACTGGCGAAATCCGCCCGACAAGTGGCTTCGTCCAAAGGAGCATTCCAATGAACTCTCCGACGACAATGCTGCTGGGCGGTTTGACACGACTGGCCCAAGGGCTGATCGCCGCGTCACCGACACTTTTGGTCGGTCTGCTGATCGCTGCGATCCTGCGTTACTACGTCGGACGTGACGGCACGCGGCGACTGTTCGGCGGCGACTCGCTCCGCAGCTTACCCCAATCATGGTTGATCGGCATGCTGCTTCCGGTCTGCTCGATCGGCGTACTTCCGATCCTGATCCAGATGCGAAAGTCGGGCGTGAAACCGGGTGCGATGTCGGCCTTCGCGCTCTCGGCACCACTGTTCAACCCGCTGTCGTTGCTGTACGGGCTGACGCTCAGTCGTCCGCTGGTGATCATCCTGTTCGCCGTCGGTTCACTGTTCATCGTGACCGCACTGGGATTGCTATGGGACACGTTGGGACGAAAGAAGCACACGATTGAGGAAAACGTTCCGACGAAAGAGCCGGAACTGATCGGGACGCGCCGCATCGCCGCTTCGGTCGTTTCGATGGCACGCGATGCCAGCGGAAAACCGATCGCGCTGACGTTACTGGCGCTGTCCGGACTGGCCCTGCTGGCGGCGGTGCTACCCTACGGATCGATGCAACACAGCGTCGAACGCGATGATCCGCTCGCGCCGTTGACGATGTTGGCGGTGGCGGTCCCGATTTACGCGACGCCGATGCTGGCGATGAGCCAGCTGGGCATGATGTTTCAGCATGCGAATTCGCCCGGCGCGGCATTCACGCTGCTGATCCTTGGGACGGGGTTGAATCTGGCGACGCCGTTCTGGTTCGCCCGACACTACGGATGGAAATCCTCGGCCGTATGGTTGACGACACTGTTATTGATCGTGATCGGGATTTCCTATGGAATCAATCAGCCGCTGGTGCCGCCGGGGGTTGAACCGGCCGGCCACACTCATGCCTTCGACATTTATGCCAACCCGCTCTCGGCCTATCACGCGGATCCGTGGGCCACGTCGGTTGCCACGGTTAACAAACAGGCGGACATTGCGGGCATGATCGCCATGGCGGTGCTGGCCGGACTCGTACTGATCGGCGTCGTGGTTCGAGCGTTGGGGATCGATGAAGCCAGTCTGGCATCAAAGGTACCGATCGAGGGCGAACCGGCATTGCGGCGGCGATTCGACGTCATCGTGCCTCGTGGGGTGGTCGGCGGGACGATGTTGGCCGGGCTGGTGGCGCTCAGCGTCGTCGCCTGCTATGCCTACTATCCGTCGCCGGATGAATGCCTGGACGAAATCGCTCTTGCGCGCGCCGAATGTCTCACCGCGGCCAACAGCGGCGACGTCGATCACGCCCTGTTCTGGCTCCCGGTCTGGGAGGAATGGAGTCGCCGGCTGGAGGTCGGGACCTTCCTGCGGCGGGGCGAGGTACGTCGCTACCAGAGCATGCAGGGGTACTTGGTCCGCAAAAAACTAGAATTGCTGGAACACGAACTGGAACACGACCCTTTCGAGATCGAGGAAGTTCGGTCGGTCGTGCGAAGTCTGTTGGCGACGAATGCTCGCTGGGTCGAAAGTTTCCGAGATCCGTCCTAAGATCGCACAATTCCGCCCCGCATGAATTACAATCCCCCTGCGGGCGGACCCGATCTCACGAATCACAATGCGCTGGGCCAAACAAATGAATTCAACTCGCTCACGACGTGCGTTCACGCTGATCGAATTGCTGGTGGTCATCGGAATCATCGGCATTTTGGTGTCGTTGTTGCTGCCTTCGGTCCAGGCGGCGAGGGAAGCCGCCCGGCGGACCGATTGCTCCAATCGGGTCAAACAGCTGGCACTTGCGACGCAGTTGCACCATGACGCATTCGGATATTTTCCACCGGCAAGGTACGAAT
Source organism: Stieleria mannarensis (assembly GCF_014154935.1). Lineage (GTDB taxonomy): Bacteria > Planctomycetota > Planctomycetia > Pirellulales > Pirellulaceae > Stieleria > Stieleria mannarensis. Next base: position 123,623 of record NZ_JACEHH010000003.1, on the reverse strand, counting down.
CGCGGCCCGATGCGGCCCCATCCGACCAGTGTGGACTTGAGACGCCGACTTGGCTGGCACGGGTGATGCCGTATTTGGAACAGGTTGCTTTGGCTCAAAAATGGGATTTTTCCAAACCCTGGCACCAACACGACGAAAACGTCCGAACCGTCGTCCCCGACGTTTTTCTCTGCCCGTCGCGCCGCAGCGGCACGCAACCGCTGGGCACCCGCAGTCTGCGTACCACGATGATGGGCGGGGGCGGCCGCCTGCCGTGCGGCTGCCCCGTTCCGCCGCGTCCGGTCGACGTTTCGCTGGACGTCCCCGGAGCCCTGTGTGACTACGCGGGCAATCATGGTGACCTCACCCCAGGTGCGGTCGGCGAGCCGACGGATTTCTATTTCGGCGGCAACGGGACCGGAGTCATCATCAGTGTGCGACCCAATTGCAAGGACGCCAAAGCAATCAGCCCGATGGATCGGATCCGGATGGCCTCGGTTCGCGACGGCACTTCGAACACGTTCCTGTTCGGCGAGAAATTCATTCCCGCAGCCGGCTTGGGGCAGTTCCCGATCGACTCGCCGGCCTACGACGGCGACCACCTGCCCGCGTCGTGCCGTCTTGCCGGGCCAGGCCTGCGACTGGCCAATGGCCCACACGACGTGATGGCGGATATGTTTTCCTTCGGCAGCTGGCATCCCGGCGGAGTCCATTTTGCGTTCGTCGACGGCAGTGTTCGATTCGTCAACCCGGAGCTGGACACCAAGCTGCTCGGATCGCTGGCCAATCGACGCGACGCGCGTGTGGTTGAATTGGTCCCGTGACACGAATCTTGCAAACCATCGCGTGGGCAACGCTGGTTGTCGCGTTTGCCGGATGCGGAAGCCCGATCGGACCGACCTCCGGGGTCATTCGATTCGACGATGGGACTCCGGTCACCGCCGGCAGTATCGAATTTCGACGACGAAGTGACGAAGAACGATTCGCCAGTCGCATCGGGCCGACCGGCAGCTTCGCGCCAACTGACCCACAGGGCGAAATCGGGCTGCCGCCGGGATCGTATGACGTGGTGGTGGTGCAAATCGTCATGACCGAAGACTTGGCAAAAGAAGCCCACCGCCATGGCCAAACCGTGCCCCGTCGCTATGCGGACTACTACACCAGTGACTTAAAGGTCGAGATCGCGGAGAATCAGCAAGCCCCAATCGAACTGGTGATCGAAAGTCAGCCGGAACACTAGGGTATGTCCCGCAACCCGTAGCGGAAGCCGCCAAGGCTTTCGACTCGCAGCAACCCGTAGCGGAAGCCGCCAAGGCTTTCGACTCGCAGCACTAGGGTTTGTCCCGAAACCCGTAGCGGAAGCCGCCAAGGCTTTCGACTCGCAGCACTAGGGTTTGTCCCGAAACCCGTAGCGGAAGCCGCCAAGGCTTTCGGCTCGCAGCAGGGAAAAGCCGAAATTCTTGGCGAATTCCGCTACCTCACACGACACTTGCCGGGTTTAGGGAGTGAAGGATGCGAGTTTGCTCCGCTGTTTGGCGAGCGACGTTTTCCATCGATCTTTTACTGCTTGATCAAGTCGACTGCGATTCACCAGAAACCCTGTTCGAGTGATCGCCGCCAATCCCCGTTCTGCGACATCGCGCGGGCAAGCCGCGCGCACCTTGATGACCGCAAACGCCAACGCAATTGCCGCTTCGTTGCACACTTTCAGCGGGATCGGCTGGTCTGCGTCCAGTTGAATGACGGCCGCATGGTCGGTGATGTCCCAATCGATCGGATCGATCTCCCAAGCTTTCATCAAACCGTCAAGAAATTTGAGGGGTGAAGTCCGGGGATGCTTCTTGTTCCAGCGACGAAAATCTTCCAACAAATCAGCTCCCGTGTCATTGCCGTTGGGAGCAAGATCGTCGGCGGATTCCCAATAGAACGGTTCGTGCAGGATATTGCGCGCATTGGGGTGGAACTGCCCCCACACGATTTCCAGTCGTTCCCATGGCGACTTGGCGTCGCGAATCGCAATTCGCTTTTCGCCTGCCGCCTGTCGAGTCCTTTCGGCTTGGCCTGGATTTTCGATCTTCGTCGCCAATATCTTTGACGCGTCTTCGAGAAACCGCTCCACGTCAAAATCGTCGGAGGGTTTGATCCGCTTTCGAAGCATCGGCAATGCCTGGGAAACCTCGTACGCCGCCGTCATCTGTTGCTCGGGCGATGCGTTTCGCGATCCTTCATCGTCGGCGGTGAAGTGTTCGCTCCGGAACTCGATCTTCACACGCTTGTTTTTGCGTTGAAACGTGATTCGCGGCAACGAGTCGAGGTACGCGTGGAATTGGTCAAACAAGGCTTCGAGCGTCGGACGAAACTTCCGGGTCTTGCTGCGAAGACAAGCCACCACTTCGATTTCTTTGATCGCGGTTCCATAATCGCCGAGATGTGAAGTCAATAAGTCTCCCGCATATCCGTACAAACAGCTTCCACCCGAGGTGTTGTAGGTACTTTTTGAGAGATAGACTTCCATTGCACTACCCTGTGGCGTTTCCCCGACCCGGGGATTCTTTTGCCGCAAATTGCCTAAGCCCGTGATCAAATACTTCGAGCGTCAATCCGTCTTCGACGATGATGCAGGTCACGCCAAGCTCAGAGACTTCGCGGATGTTCCGCATTTCATCATCAAAGAATAGCATTGATTCAAATCCGATCCCGGTCGTCTGGTGGAGTGCGGCGAAGTGTTTCAGTTATCCCAAAGCGTGAAGTCGAGGTCAAAGACAATCAATTCGGGCAGCATCGCGGGGGGAATCTCAGGGTTAACTTGCCGGATGAGCCTCTGCACTCCACTGGTTCTTTGCGAACGGTTTGTCCAGCGGGGTATCGGCAATGTGATTGGTGTAGTTGGACAGCACCTTGTACGCGGTTCCCACGATCACGTCCAGCACCGTTTGCTGGGTGTATCCGGCGGCCAGCAAGGCGTCGATGTCGCTGTCGTCCACCCAACCGCGTTTCTGATTGACCTGTTCGGCAAAGACTCGCAACGCTTCCAATTTCGGGTCGGCGATCGGTGTCCCGTCTCGAAGCGATTCGATCACGTCTTGCGGGACTTTCAACCCCTGCATGATCGACGTGTGCGCCGCCATGCAATAGGTGCAACCGTTCAGCCGATTGTTGGTCATCGCAATGATCTGACGTTCCGTCGGTGATAAGTCGGTCTTGGTATCGAAGATGTCCGCGACCGAGCGGTAGGCCTCCAACAACGCCGGCGATTCCGCCATGACAGCATGCAAATTGGGCACAAACCCATACGTTTTTTGGCTCTTTTCCAACATCGGCTTGCTTGCGCCGGCGGATTCGATCGTGTGAACGGTGAAATCTGACATGGTCATTCTCTCTTCTGTTTTCGACCTATTGATCTGCGAAAAACAAACGCGATGCGACGTGAATGATTGTTTGCAGTTCCTATCCGCCAGAAGGTACGAGATCGCCTCGGCGCTCGCCCCTTTTTCACTACCGATCGGCGATGATGGCGTTACGTCCGTGCTAGCGGAAACAAGTCGCCACGGTGACGCCCGTGAAACTACCGAGTCGTCGTAAGCTCCAACACAATCAGCACGACCACCAACAACGCCGCCGTCCCGAATGTGATCGCAGTCCGACCGAGCGGCAACAGGTCCATCAAAGTCAACTTTCCCTTGTCTCCGATCGGATCCAGGTGACGACTGATCCAGCCGGATGCTTCGGCAAACACATAGGAACCGGCGACCATTCCGGCCATCATCGCAATTGCGTCGAAATTCCCCTGCCCGACGGCGGCGGCACCCGTACCGGGACAGTACGCGGACAAAGCAAAACCACAACCGAATAACAACCCACCGATCACATTCGAAACCAGCCGCGTCGGTTTGATGTGGAATTCAACCAGGTTTGCGCGGTAAAGCGAATAGATACCCAGCATTCCGACAACGACAGCGGACAGCATCACCTTGACGACCGTGAAATCCTCCAACAGCAACTGGCCGATCAACACGTGGTATTTCGCGACGCCACCCTTCTGTAGCAAGAAGCCGAAAATGATTCCGAACAACAGCCCCAGCGCCAGTGACTTCGTCGTTCCGGAAACGGAAACCGGGTTCTCGTCCTGGGCCTCGTGATGCGTTTCCGATTGGGGCGTCGTAGTGTCCTGCGACTTATCAGTGATCGTCGACATAATGAATCTCCAATGGGTCGTAAGCTGCCGATCAGGCGAACATCAGCATCGCGGTGACAATGCCGCCTATGAAAAAGCAGATTGCTGCAATCCACGAACCGACGGCCAACTGCAGCGTGCCGCTGATTCCGTGGCCACTCGTGCAGCCTCCGGCCATCCGCGCCCCCAGCGCCATCAGACCGCCGCCCAAAAACGCAACGACGACACGCAACAACCCGCTATCGGCGCCAAATCGTTCTTGCCACATCAGCGGCAAGAGCCGCCCGGTCAATTCACCGCCGCTCCAGGCAGCAATAAAGGCGCCGAACATGACGCCCAGGACCAGCATCAGCTCCCAGCCGACTTTCGGCGGATTGTCTCGAAAATATTTCAGCCGCGAGGTGTGTTGCGGCGCGGTCAAATTGCCTAGCATTCCGGCGACGCGCGCGTAGGCGGTCGAGGCCCCCAGCGGTTTGTTGGAAAAATAGAACGTCAACATCGAAAGGCCCCCGATCAGCGCGCCGACCAAATAGGGCGACCAAGCCGGACCGGAATAGTCCAACAGATCGACGTTAGCCAGAAAGGTCAATCCCATCGTTTGAATCATCATGCGGTCGCCTCCTCCGGTTTTTCACTCGCGAAGCCGGCGGCCGACCACGCACTCCAACTTCCCGGAACATTGCTGACATCGCTGAAACCGCGCGCCTTCATCAAACTCGCTGCGATGCTGGCGCGGTACCCGCTGGCACAGTAGGTCGCGTAACGCGCCTCTTTGTCCAGACCATTGATACGCTCGCGCATGTCGGCGACAAAGTAGTGTTTCGCGCCGGGAATGTGTCCGGCTTTCCACTCGTCTGGCCCGCGGACATCCAAGATGGTCAGCCCCTGATCGGTGACCTGCAACTCGCGCAATCGCTGGACGGGAATCTGCTGCAACGTCTCCAACGGCAGCCCGGCGGTTTCCCAGGCCTTCATCCCGCCGCTCAGATAGCCGGCAAAGACGCAGTGACCGGTCCGGACCAGCAACCGCTGGATCCGATCCAGGTCCTCTTCACTGTCGACGACCAGCAACAAACGTTGATCGAGATCGAACATTTGACCGGCCCACGCCGACAACTCCGACCGCCCCGCGATATTGATCGCGCCGGGCACGTGACCGCCCCCGAAAGCCAGGATCGACCGCGTGTCCAGCACATGAACCCCAGGTTCGCGCGCCACACGTCGGAACTCCTCTGGCGGCAGCGCCGCCAGGGTTGGCAAGCGATCCATGATCTCCGGACCGGCCGCATTGACCTTTTTCAATTGCGGGTAATGCCAGGGAACTGGCGGCGCCTCATCGACCACAAAACGACAGAACGATTCCAGATCGGGATATCGGAGGAACGGATTTGTCCGCCGTTCATACCCGATCGTGCTTTGCAGCCGATCACCGATTGCGGCCCCACAGGCCGAACCGGCGCCGTGGCCTGGGAAGACTGTCACAAAGTCATCCAGTTTCAGGAAATAGTCATACAGCGTGTGGTACAAAGCCTCGGCCAACTCCGCGGTTTGGCCTTCGCCGAGCAAGTCCGGTCGCCCGGCGGATCCGACGAACAATGAGTCTCCGGTAAACACCGCCCACGGCGTATCAGGGCGATCGCTCTCACAAATTTCGAACGTCATGTGCTCGGGAGTGTGCCCCGGCGTATGACGCGCCGTTAAGCGAAACGAGCCGAAATCAAACGCGTCGCCGTCAGTAACTTTCTGCCCGTCAAATTCGTATTTGGCACCATCGCCGCTCAAAAAAATCTCTGCCCTGCCGACCCGCTCGGCGAGTGATCGGCTTCCCGAGACAAAGTCGGCGTGAATGTGCGTTTCGAAGATGTGGGTGATCGACAGCCCGTGCTTCCGCGCCAGCTGTTCATAAATCTCGACATCCGTTCGCGGATCGATTACGGCGGCGCGGCCGGAGTCCGTGTCACCAAGCAGATAGGAAAGTTGTGCGATGCCGTCGGTCAAAATTGATTCTTGAATGAACATGCCTGAAATACTCCTACGTGTTGCTACGGTGGTTAAACAATCGTGATGCGAATAAGCTCGCCGCCCGTCTCTCCAGGAGGGACTGCTTACAGGTGCCTCCGATTGCCTCGTGTCGCTCGACGGAAAATGGCCATTCGGTAAATCACAACATCAACGGCAATTATGATGCCGATTCACTCGCGACCACTCGATCGATTTTCGATCCGGTACGCGTTTGAATGATGACGTCAATTCTGATTGTCCGCGGATCCGTCCTTTGACTCCTCCCCCATCCGAAATCGTGACCGCATAGCAGTGATCCGTCCTCCCCAGCGCGATGACTTCGATCATATCCTTCACTGCTGCGTCGTCCGGTTGGGCGTACGCCCCTCGATTCGTCGCTGTTGATTGACGGTGCGAGCGGCAACCTCCTTCGCCGACTCTTCGCCTTTGCCACGATCCAACTGGCTTTCTTTGATGTGTTCGTACTCTGTACGGCCCGCGCGTGGCGACGAATTTGGATCAAGAGTCAGTTGTTCCAAGAAGCTCGCAATACAACTTTCGTGCCAGCGCAGTGTGGCGTGCGGCAACGAGCCTTGCTCGGCATAGAATCCGACATGACCGCCATCGGGCACGATCGCGCGATGCAGCTTTTGATTCCCCTTTCCGTCGTACTGCCGATAGTCGTCCGTGCTGACAACGGGATCATTCTCGGCGAAGATCAACAGGGTCGGGACGTCGATCTCGGACAGGAGCGGGCCAGCGGAGTTTTCTCGATAGTACTCTTCCACCGATGCGAATCCGCAATGTGGGGCGGTAAACGTTTCGTCAAACATCCAGACGCTGCGTGCCTGACGGATCGCAGCGCATTCATTGTCGGTTAAATCCGCCGGACCATCCAACACCTCTGACTTCATCCGACGCAACAAGTACCTCTGAATCGGCCAGACCGACGGTTTGGACAGGTTGAGCGCGGTCGAACGCAAATCAAGTGGCGCGGAAACCGTTACAGCGCCCACGACTCGACGATCGATGTCCTCTTCGGCGAGAAACTTCAACAGCACGCTACCGCCGAGCGAGAAACCGACCAGAACGACTCCATTGTCAAGTTCACCCTGCGCCCAGTCATCATGCTGTACCGCTCGCATCAGCGCGCTCAAGTCGCCGGTGCGACCGGGATGGTGAATCCCATCCGACTTCGGATCGGCGTCTCCGCATCCACGAAAATCGAGGCAAACGACACGGTTGCCCTCATCGCACAGCAGTTGTGCCGCGCTGACGATGTAATCACTTTGCGAAGTCCCGCCCAGCCCATGCAGCAGGACAACCAACGGCCGATCCGCGACCGGATGGTCGGGGCGATAGAAATCGCCCGCCAAGATATCGCCTGAACCGTCTCGGATCGGCAACTCGACGGACGTGCAATCGAACCGATCAAGCGCAGACTCCGGCGTGGGCCTGAATTTGTTCCCCGCCGTCTGCAACATGCCTCCCAACGTATTCCCGGCTAGAAAGGGGCGGCTAGGGCGCGGCCAGAACGGCTTGTAGTCAGGCAAACGCAACGAAGACGGCCAACGGTTCATGAAAGATTCCAAACGGATCGGTTCCTCAAAAGCTCGGTGAGGTGCATCTCAACCCGAGTGCATCGACCGACCGATGCGATTGTCATGCCAAATCAGCGCCGGGGGAGACTTTCGCGGGACTGACCTCCTGCCTGTCAATCCTCAACTGATAAACTCAGAGCCTTTTCCATCGCAGAAGCACGAGGTGTATTCACTACCTGGCCGCGAAAGGACCAATCAGAACGAAATTTGACCAGCCACAACCCACGCTGTCTGGCTATTCAGCCTCCCATCAACTGAAACGCCACCAGACCGACCGTTGCCAGCGACAACACGATCGCCAAAACCGCGACCAGGCCATCTTTCGCCAACAACGCGACCGCCAACGCGGCGATAGCCCCCCCCGCCAAGTTCGCACTAAACGGAATGAATTCCAGAACGGGAGTTGTCATGGCAATCAGGATGCACGCGACGGCGACCAACGACGCTCCGGCATGTCGCATGAGCCATTGGTACCTTGGTTTAGTAACGCGATCCATCCAATGGGCCGGCTTGCGGACCCACGAGATCATCTTTTTAGCGCGATCCGCGCTTACCTTTCGACGTTCTACCCAGTCCGGAATCCAAAGATGATCACGGTGCATCACAATTTGCACCGCCACCACAATGACAAGCAAGCCGAGAATAACGGGGACTCCAGGGATATCCGCCGGACCTGGTACCACCATGACCAGACCAATGACCAGCAACAACGGCGCGAAAGAATGCTGGCCAAGGATATCCATCACTTCGCCGAACGTCAGCGGATCATGGTAGTCCGCCGCATCCTTCAACTCGTCCAAGATACTTTCGGTGGGGTGCTGTGTTGAAACGGCCATCGACGATTCGGTTTCCATGGACGAAGTGCATCGGATTTTTCGCGGTTGCGAACCAAAGTGCAATTCATATTCCGATTTCTCTACCGAAATCACGCCGCTGAAATGCCGACCGTCGTAGTGGTCGTCTGCCAAATGGACCGGTCTCCTGTGGGCCGTCGATGATCCATCCGGATCAAATCAACGTGAAAACAAATCTACCTCTTGACGAACTGATGGCGTGTAAGGATCGTAGTGGGTACGGTTTGACCGTTGTCGGACCATTTTCTACGCCCCTCCCCACTCGCTCCGACCGTCGTCGATGACATCGTTCGTACGACCCATTGCGATCAGCCTGCTCTGTGTCATGGCCGCCATCGGCCATGCCCCCGCGTGGCTGCACGTTGCGGGTTGCTGCGATCACGAGAGTCACGCTCGACTTACCACGGAACCTGACACGCCCGATAGCGGTCGCTGCCACCACAAGTGCCACCATCACGGCACTGCCGAGGGGCACGTGGCCCCCAATCCGGATTCCAGACACGATTCGGTTCCAAGCCATTCGCACGACGGACATGATTCCGATGCCTGCGTGATCTGCCAGTCATTGGGAATGCCCAATGGGATCGCGTCGCAGCTTGATTCGCCGTCAATCGTTCAAGATCGCGTCGAATTTGCCAGTGTCGCTCGTGTGTCTTCTCCCCAATCGACGTTTCTGTCGATTCCGCAGCCCCGAGGCCCGCCGGCGCGTCACGCGTAGGGTCACTTCGCCTCGAACTGTTTGCCGCGCACCCTCGGTGGTGTCAGCATTCAGTGCCCGGACTTACCAGCCAACACGTCCCGCCACGCGCGGTGCAGTTGGTCAACGGTCCGACCAAACCCCGATCGGCTGTGCCGGCGTGGCGGGGCACCTTCTATGCGATGTTTTTAAGGTGATTGATCTTTGTCGCTGATGCGTTCCCGCATTGCGTCATCCATCACCCACCGACGTTCAACAAGCCACTCCGAAAGCACCAGCTCCGGAGCGTAAGCGGGCCACAGTCTGGTCAACTTGCCTTCGACGCGTTCCTGACCGCTTTCGGCTTCACGCGGTTTCGCCAGCCGCTGCCGCGTGAAGAACTGGTCAGGCGGCTAACTCAATTTCTCAACTCGTTTTTCCAAAAGGAAAACAAACATGCGTAAGTTTAAAAATCGTCGCGGCCAAGGTTTGGTCGAGTACATCATCATCGTGGCCGCAGTCGCGATGATCTCGCTGGTTGCCGTTTCGGTTTTCGGCCACAAGGTTGCTGACCAATACGCCATTAGTGCCGGTTTGCTGCCGGGAGCCCACGCAGAAGACAACTTGCCGGTTACGACCGGATCTTTCGTGGGAACCACCAGCGACGGATCCTCCGTTTCCGGCAACGGTCAAGTCAGCTGGGCCAGCGTCACGGGTAACGCCGATGGCGATGGCGAACTGGAGAACAACGTGATCGCAAACAGCAGCAACGATGGCGAAGCTTTCGTCGCTGACTGAGACCCTAACCACGCCTTGAGATTCCCTCGGGATCACGAGACGTGTCAGTGCCACGCCGTGGGTTCGATCACGGCGATAGAAGCATGATGGATCATGTAGGTTGGGCGGAGCGATCCGCCCAACCTTGTTTCATTTTTGTCCGCTTTCGGTCGAGCCAATTACCCTTGGCCGCCACCGACACTCGTTGTTTTTCGTCCATCACTCCTCTCCGACCGACCATGCCTGCACGAAGACGTTCCAGTCGCCCCAGTCCGCTGCTCAATCTGGCGATTGCGGTTGCCATCTTGGGCGGCGTCGCACTGATGGGATATGCCACGGTGTCATATTTCGGATGGCTCGATCGCCCGCCCGTCGCTGCAGCCAAACCGTCTCGCAAGGGCATGGTCGCAGTGCCTCGGTCTCTCGTTGCACTAAACGCCTATGAAAAGGTTCAACGCGAAGATATTTATGATCGCGACAAGGGAGACGAGAGTTATTTTTGGTTGCCCAAGGCTCAGGTGGAAGCCAACCCCGATTGGATATTGAGGGCGGGCGATGTGATCGGGCGAGTGATGGCAAGAAACAAGCGCGCCGACTTTGTGTTCTCGGAGAAGGACTTTCTGCCGGAGGGCAGTCGCACGGGTTTATCCGCCGGCGTGCCGGAAGGCAAGCAAGGATTCTTTTTGGACGCCAGCCAGGTTCCCGGACTGCGGCTGCTGAAGATGGGGGACCAATTTGACCTGCTGGCGAGTCTTCCTGAGGAATCGGCCAACGCGGGGGCGGAGTACGGTCTTTTGATGGGCGGCATCAAAGCCAGGGGCAACAAACCGATCCCGCTCAACGGCGTCCGCTTGCTGGTTCAGGGCGGTACCGTGGTCGCGCTGACCAACGGTCGTGCCATGACGACGCAGGGTGGAATGGAGTTTCAGCAAACGGACTCTCGCGGTCGCGCGAGCAACAACAATGAACAGGTCGCGATCGCGATCGATCCCGAAGAAGTCGTTCCCTTGACTCAAGCACTCGGTGCGAAACTGACCATCCACGCCGTCGCACGATCGGGGCAACAAACCGAAGTGCCGGAACACGAAAACGAACTCGAGGGCATGATCGCGTTTCCCGCAGCGGCGGTTGAAATCAAAGCCTATCAACGGATCACCGCCAAGGATTTGGCCGAACCGCGGACGGGGGAACCCCGGCGGTATTACTTCCGCCCCGAAACCGTTTCGGAGAATTGGATTTCGTCGGTCGACCAGCTGTGGGGTCGGGTGGTGCGACGTGACATCGATCCAGGGTACATTTTCTCAGAATCTGACTTTTTGCCTCCCGATTCCGTGATTCGCGAAGTCGCCGCCTACGAACGAATCGAAGCGGATGATTTGGCCGACCCCAGCTTCAATGATTATGTCGGACGCGTCGTGGCCAACGACTTGTTGCCCGGTCAACGAATTCGCGAAACCGACTTGCTTCCTGCCACAGCGGCGCCCGGGATCGCCGGTGGGATTCCGACCGACAAGATGGCGGTCACGGTGACGGCGGACCAGATCAACGGCATCGCATCTCTTTCGCGCGGAGATCGTTTCGACATCATCGGCTCGGCTCCCTTTGATTTAAGCCAAGAACTCGGTGGCAACATCCAACTGGCCGGTGGAGTGGCATCTGTAATGGCCGGAAAAGCCGTCAATTCGGTGATCGCGACCGAGGCTGTTGTGGTTCAACACGTCGATAGCAGCGTGACGTTGGCGATTCGACCGGACGAAGTCGCCGCGTTGACAAAAGCGCTCGCCTTAAAAACACCCGTATTTACCATCGCGCGCTCCGGGCGACCGAACGATCCAACCGTCGATGAATTATCAACCCCGGCCTTACCGCCGAACCTGCCGATGCTGACATCCGATGAGGATCCGATGAAAGGGATCGTGCTTCGAGAGTCGATCAGCGGCAGTGACAAAACGGTAACGGCTTTTCGGCGATCGGTTAGCAAATGACCGCACCTCCGTCCACTCCGAAAGGGGGTGTCAAATCATGAAACCGCATATCCTGATCTATCGAAAAGACGTCCTGGTCGACGACGAGTTGGAGAAGGCGTTTGAGTCGGTTTCGTCGATCAAGCCGATTGTGAATTATCGAAACGAGGTTCACCAGGTCATTGAAACGGCTCGGGCCTACCAACCGGCGATCGTGATGCTGGAGATCGGCCCCGAGATGAGTTCTTTGCAGGTGCTGATCGATGAGCTTGGCGCGTGCTCGCCGCACAGTGCCATCGTCGGATTGCTGCAGACGGATCGGGTCAACGCTGTCGGCTCTGAAAGTGGGTTGATGATTCAGGCATTGCGGCTGGGGGTGGAAGACTTCATACGCCGACCGATTTCCAGTCGAGACCTACAGCAGCTTCTCACACGTCGGCTGTCACCCCGCCGCTCCGATCCCGCCAAGATCGGATTGACCGTCAGCTTCCTGAGCAACAAGGGAGGCGTCGGAAAAAGCACCGCAGCGGTCAACGTTGCGGCTGAACTCGCACGACGTCATCCCGGCCGCGTGCTGCTGGTTGATGGCTCGCTTCAGATGGGTGTATGCGCGACGCAACTGAACGTTCAACCGAAGGCCACCCTGGTTGACGCCTGGGAGCAGCGTGACCGGCTCGATGAGCGACTGCTTCACGAATTGACAACCTCACACGACTCGGGGTTGCAGTTGCTCGCCGCGCCCGCCAATGCGATGGAAGCCGCCGAGATCGATGACGCGATGATTTCTCGGATCTTGTTGTTGGCCCGACGTCGATACGACTTTGTTCTGGTCGATACCTTTCCATTATTCGATCGCATCAACATGGCAATTCTGGACATGTCTGACGAAGCCTACGTCGTCCTTGAAAACGTCGTCCCGACGATGCAGATTGTCCGAGGATTTTTCGACTTGCTCGACGAAGTGGACTTTCCGGTCGATCGCCAGCGGGTTGTCCTGAACCGGTTCTCCAAAACAGGTGGTAGCCCGAGCCGACACGACGTGGAACGCTATTTGGGGCGCACCGTCGATCACGTAGTCCCGTATGACAAGCGGATCGTTCAATCGGCCAATATCGGCCATCCGTTCGTAATGTCCCCCAATCGATTCTCCAAGTCGGCACGCGCGATCCGAGAAATGGCGGGTGCGATCGAGCAACTTCGCACGGGATCAACCGTCATGAACGCGATCGGTCGCGTTTCGTCCAACGGAGCGGATGTTTCGGCAACCGAAGACGACCGGGGGGCACCGACATGAGTGACGAAAGACAGCGAATCCACCCGGACGACGTCCGAGCACGCTTGGCCCGCAAATCCTTGGATGTCCCACGGGACCGCCTGCGTTCGACTCGCGAGAAGAAAGACGCTGCACGCAACCGCGTCCCCACCGATGCGACTCCGACGCAGAGACGACCTCGCAGCCGCAACGTCGAGTATCAGGCGATCAAGGGAACGTTGCACGAGCGTTTGATCGACGAGATGAACGAGCAGAACGTGCTTGCCAGGCCGGATGACGAACTCGAGAGTTTTGTCAACGAGTTCGTCACCGAGATCCTGGAAAACGAAGAATGGCCACTCAATGAAACCGAGCGACGTAGGCTTTCCGAGGACCTGATCGAGGAAACACTCGGCACCGGCCCGCTATCGGTTTTGATGGGCGATCCGGCGGTCACCGATATCATGGTCAACCGCTATGACGAAGTGTTTGTCGAACGGTTCGGTCAGCTGGAAGCGACCGACATTCGTTTCCGCGACGAAGAACACTTGGTCCGTATCATTCAGCGCATCGCATCGCGCGTCGGACGACGGATCGATACCTCCTCGCCCATGGTCGATGCACGCCTGCCCGACGGCAGCCGGATCAATGCGACCCTACCACCGGTCACGATCGATGGGCCCACCCTGTCGATTCGGCGTTTCGGACGCAGACGGCTGACGCGGGCGGATCTGATTCGATTGGGGATGTTTTCCTCTCAAATGCAACGTTTCTTTGAGCTGATCGTTGTCTACCGAAAGAACATCATCGTTTCCGGAGGAACAGGGTCAGGCAAATCAACGCTTTTAGGCGCGATCGCTGAAGCCATTCCCGACCGGGAACGGATCATCACGATCGAAGATGCCGCGGAGTTGCTACTGCAACAACGTCACGTCGTGCGAATGGAAACGCGAGCCTCCAACCTAGAAGGCCAAGGCCGAATCACGCAACGCGACTTGGTTGTCAACGCGCTCCGCATGCGGCCCGACCGAATCCTGATGGGTGAAGTCCGTGCCGGAGAAGCGCTGGACATGTTGCAGGCGATGAATACCGGCCACGATGGAAGTTTGACGACGATTCACGCCAATAGCCCGCGAGATGCCTTTTCGCGTTTGGAAACCATGGTGATGATGGCCGGGACCGAATTACCGTCCCGTGCGATTCGCGAACAAGCCGTGTCGGCACTCGACTACATCATCCAGGTTCGCCGCTACGAGGATGGTGTCCGACGTGTTGAACGAGTCGCGGAGGTGGTGGGCATGGAGCAAACGACGCCGCAATTGCAAGACATCTACACATTCCGTCAAACGGGGCGAGACGCGAGCGGGATTTCCGGCGAACATCAAGCGACAGGTGTCGTTCCGCGAATCGCCGAAGAATTGAGCGACCGTGGCGTCCAGATCCCGAAACAGGAGTTGTTCGGAACTGCCTTCTCCGCTTCTTCCGCATTGGAGGATGAGAGGCTGTGAACGCGGTGTTGTTTCCCGCCGGATTGTTGGCCGCCACTGCGGGTATCGGATACTACTGGTACGAGAGTTGGCGGCGTGAACAGGTCCGCAACCGACTGACCGAACAGGATACCGATGACGAAATTGAGTCGCGTCAGCGGCCATTCGCGCGGCGCCATTGGTGGATCGCCGTGGTGGTCGCGATCGCCGTTACGGCCAGCCTGGTCTTGGCGTTCGTCTGTCCCGTCCCGATCGCATGTGCGTTGGGCGTGGTGGTCACGCTGCTAGGTGTTGAACTGGACGCGTGGATTTTGGAATGGCGTCAAAGCAGGATCGAAACGCAACTCGCCGACACGATTGATGTCCTGGTGGCATCGGTAAGGGCGGGATCGTCATTGCAGACCGCGCTCACCCAAGCCGCCGAATATGCGCCGATGCCGATCAAACGGGAACTCGACGAAATGGTCGCCCGTTTGCGACTGGGCGATTCACCGCCTGAAGTCTTTGGCGAACTAAGTGAACGCGTTCCGATGGAAACGTTCCGTTTGTTTTCGACCACCTTGTCGGTGAACTGGGAAGCCGGCGGTAGCCTCGGGGAAATCCTCGCGGGGATCGGGCGGACCATCCGAGACCGCTTGATCATCGCGCGTCAAATCCGAGCACTCAGCACCCAGGGACGCTTGACCACCGTGGTCGTTTTGGTGGTCACTTGGTTCATGGCGGCGATGATGTGGCAAAGCGATCCCCCTCGTTTTGTACGCTTCCTGACCACTCCGACCGGGACTTGGTTGATCACGTTGGCTCTCGTGCTTCAAGGCGTCGGAATCGCCATGGTGTCGAAAATCAGCAGACCGAAGGTGTAACGATGCTTTACGTCATCATGTTTTTAGTTCTGATCGGGGTCGTATGGCTCCTGCTCGCGATGCATCGACGCGAACTTGTGTGGCGACGCTTGGTCAGCGAAGCAGAACTGGAGCCGGATCCGGCGTCTGCGCTCGCCGGTCAAGCGGAAGTCAGTCGCGGCGTCCTTGCAAATTGGTTGTTCCGCGCGGGATACCGGCGTCCGATCGCTCCCCTGCTGTTCGTTGCGGCAACCCTGATCGGGATTTTGGTCGCGGTCGGCTTTGTCATGGCCGTTCGTCAACGTGGATTAATCGACTTGGCCGTAAATCTGCTGTACGGCATTCCGGGCGGGGTGGGCAACGTGATGGTTCCGTTCGCCCTGGCACTCCCCTGGTTCCTGGTCGTCGTGATCGCGCTGCTACCGACGCTGGTCGTGCGTGCGACGCGGCGGCAGCGCGTCGGGGCGATTCAGCAAGACTTGCCGTTAATGTTGGATCTACTGAATACCTTGGCGCAAGCCGGGATCGGATTTGACGCGGCGCTCGAGCGGATCCTGGCGGTCCAACCACCCAACCGCCCCCTTGTACAAGACTTCCGTCTTTTTCAACGCGACACCATGGCGGGCAGACCCCGCGTCGATGCCCTTCGGCGATTGATGACAAGGGTATCGGTGCCGATGTTCTCCGCCTTTATCTCCGCGTTGATCCAGGCGGAACAGAGCGGAGCGGGCATGGCGGCGACATTGCGCATTCAAGCGATCGAGATTCGCAGCCGAAGACGCGAGCGGGCGACCGCGGCAGCCATGGCGGTTCCCACCAAGTTGGTCGCCCCGATGGTGATCGGATTCCTGCCGGGAATTTTCATCGTGTTGCTCGGACCGATGATCAACGAGGCCTTTGGCATGATGGGGCAAATGATGCGAGGAGTCTCCGGACAATGAGTTTGAAACATCCCAATGCAAAAACCCCAATTGCCACCCCGGCACCGGCTCATCGACGCCGAAAGTGGCCGCGTGCTGATCGAACACCTCGAGATCGCCGATTCCGTTTGGAGTCGCTTTCGGGGTTGGATGTTCAAGGGCAAGACGCGGCCGAGTTCGGCGATTTTGATCCGCCCGTGCGGCTCGATCCACACGATGTGGATGCGGATGGCGATCGACGTCGTCTTCTTGTCCAACGACGACACGGTGATCGGCGCTCGTCGGGGACTGCGTCCCTGGCGGATCGCGATCGCACCGCGGGGAACAACCAGTGTGCTCGAAACACCGGCAGGTCAATCCGATCTTGCCATCGGCGTAAAACTGCGAATCGAAGAGGTCAAGCGTTAGTTGAGATGGCGTTCTTGATCCCATTATTGGTGATCATCATCGGCGCCACGATCAGCTTCGGGCTGTTCTTCTATCAAGCCAACACGCTGCAACAAGCCGTCGACGTGGCCGCGATGGAGATTTCACGAATTCCGTTTTCAGCAACGGCAAAGTTAGGGCTTGGTGACTTGGATGCAGACCACAGTGACGTCCTCGTGATGGATGACCCACTGTTTCAAGAACAGATTTACGACGAGGCCGAACTGATCATCTCGGCATCAAACTGGAATCGTTCCTACATCGACTCGCTACCATTATTGAACCGTCTGTTGACCCAAGTCATGATTGCTGATGACTCAAGAGGAGAACGGGTCTACCGCTACCCTGGAGCAATCGTTACGAACCGCAATGGCGTCGAAACAGTTTTGATTCCTCTGGTCGGTTACGCGAGTGATGGCACTGAATCGATTTTGGAGTGGGTGGCACCCGTCGAAGAGATTCGACCAGGTGGTGCTGAGGGTCCATACAGTCTCGCGGCGACGAATTCGGCAGCTTCGTTCGTGCCAGGCATGGTCGCCCTGCGGATCAACTATCCGGCTCAATCCACGACGTTGGTGAATCGAGTCGGCAGCGAAGGGGAGGTCATCGTCGATGCCAATGACTCCGCGCTCAGTGACGGTTCGACCGGCAGCAACTACGCTCTCGTCGTACCGGCCGAATCCGGCGCGGCCGCCACGACGATTCACAGCGGTCGGTTCGGTCTCGGTCGACAAGCCGCCCTGTTTCGTTCCGCGGGAGTTCGTCCGTACCGAAAAGTCATATCAGTTCAGGCGATTTATCGGCGTGAGGTGTTCAATTGAAAACCTCCATTCGTTATCGCAGTCGCCGGGGACAATCGCTGATCCTGGTCTTCTTCGTCTTGATCGCGCTGGTGGGTGTGCTTGCACTCACCGTCGACTACGGGTTCGTCCTGCTGGCGAGGCGTCAAATGCAAACGGGCGTGAACGCGTCGGCGCTGGAAGGACTGCGCGGGCATAACGATTCAAGTGTCACTGAATTTGAACGCCGTGATAAAGCGAGGAAGCTCTTGCGGCTTGCATTTGATGACGATCTCGACACGTCGTCAAACGTAAAGACTATCGGTGCCGGAATCGCAAGCAGCCTGACGAGCGGTCACGGGTATCGGCAAGTGACCTTCGGTGACGGACATGGGACAGCCAACCTGCCCGCAAATCGATCGCACTATGTCTACCGCCCGGATGACTTTGAACTCAACCTCGATAACGAACCGCACGGCGACATGGTCGTTGGCTTCTACGATCGCAACCAGACTTCGCATCGAGAGTCCACGACCCTTGTAAACGACTCGTACGAACGTGATGACTTCGTCGTGAACGAGCCATCGGCTGCTGATTCAACCACTGATTATGTTGACGCATTTCTTATTCGCATGCGGCGGACACATGACCCCCATGGGCTTGATCGCGTCGCCGATGTTAGCTCGAACGGCGGCGGATTACCGCTTATGTTAGGACTGCTGAGCTGGCTGCCAGCGGCCCCACGCGACGGTGAGCATGACTTTCGTCGTTATGGAACGACAGTACGTTCCACTGCGATCGCGCATGCAAGTCCAGCACTTCAAGTTGGGCTGGGAAATAGTGGGATTGGTTTGGTCGGTGTACTCAATGTCCGCATGGATATCGACCAATGGCAGTTTGATTCACCGGTCACGCTCGGAAGTGGGGCTGACGACGCAACGATCTTCGATCAAGCATTGTTGACAGTCACGTCGGTCGGTGAGGAAGCGATGGGAACGCACGATCAAGCGAATGAGCTCATCGCGAATGAGGGTTTCATTATCCTTACCGCGGAACTGATGGACAACGGTGGTTCATCGACCGTTCGGGTGATTGGATTTGGACATGTCGATGACGTAAACATCGTTGGGACGGATCTTGTGTTCACCAAAGAGACGCTGCAACCAGTCGCTGTTACCAATGCGACGGCAACTCTTCGGCATGCTCCTGATGCTTGGGTAGATATCGATGCCACTGAACTACTAGACACGGTACATCAATTTGACGAGTCGAATGAACTGCTGCGTGTCCCCGCCTTATCGAGATCCGTACGATGACCTCCATGACGCAGCAGACTCATGATGGCACGGTCAAATCGATTGTGCCGGTCGGGAAAAACTCGTGTTCTCAAGGCAAAGATTGCCGCACGGTGTGGATGTTCGCGATGCTTCTGACACTGGCGGGGTTGATCGCCTACGAAAACAGCTTTGCCGGTGTGTTTCACTTCGATGATTATCCCTGCATCGTCACCAACCATTCGCTCACGTCGCTCGCCGGGACCTGGAATGCGACGGCGGAGGAGATTCCCGGTGGGCTTCGACGGCGAGCGGTGGGGCGTTGGACGTTCGCCTTGAATCGCTCGTTGCATGGTCTGGATCTGTGGGGTTACCATGCGGTCAATTTGCTGATTCACCTCGCCGCCGGCTTGTTCCTGATGGGCTTGGTGCGGCGGACGCTGCGGTTGCCCCCCGCGCCGCCGATCCTCCGCCATCAATCGGCCGTGCTTGCCTTCTGTGTGGCACTGCTGTGGCTCGTGCATCCGTTGCAGACCGAAAGCGTGACGTACATCGTCCAGCGACTGGAAGCTTTGATGGGGATGTTTTTCCTGGCGTGCTTGTACGGCTTGAATCGCGGTGCGACCGACGGATCTCGAGGTTGGTATGGGTTTGCGATCGCTGCGGCCGGGCTATCGATCGGGACCAAAGAAGTTGGCTTGATGATCGTGCCCGTTGCGCTGCTGTACGATCGCCTTTTCCTGGCAACCACCTGGTCCGACGTACTCCGCCGCCGGGCTTGGGTCCACGGTCCGGTTTTGTGCGCCGCGCTGCTGTACTTCGTTGTCGGCATCGGCAAAGTCCCGTACTACGTCGATCCGCCTGATTCGGCCGGCAGACGGGCAACCAGTTGGGAATACCTGCGCTCTCAACCCGGTGTCTTATTGCACTACTTCCGGCTTTCGTTCTGGCCCAAGGACCTTTGCCTCGACTACGTCTGGCAGATCGCCCATCACCGGCTGGAGATCTACGGAAAAGGCGCCCTGATTCTCGGAATCCTGGCGACCGGATTTGTGCTGCTTTGGCGACTCCCCTCGATCGCGTTCTTGATCCTCAGCTACTTCATCATCCTCGCCCCCAGCTCAACAATCGTCCCGCTGCACCTGGCGTTTGAGCATCGCGTCTACCTCTCCCTCGCCACCCTGATTTGCGGCGTTGTCCTGGCTTGCTTTGGTCTCTTCACGCTGGCGGGAAGCAGAATCGAACGTTGCGAAAAAATGGCGGCGGCCGGGACACTTTCGCTTTCGGTTCTGGCTGCCGTTGCGTTGACCTGGGCGACCCGCGAGCGGAATCAAATCTATCACAGCCAAGTCGGCATGTGGAAAGACGTGGTGCGTGTCAGCCCCCACAATTCGCGTGGTCACATGAATTTGGCCAACTACGCCGCCGCTGACGGTGATCTCGATGTCGCCGAACAACATTATCGAATCGGACTCCGACTCGACCCTGACTTCTCACAATTGCTCTACAACTACGCGTACTTTCTGGTCACACATCGTCAACAACCGCAGCAAGCATTACCCTTCTACGAGCGGGCGGTTGAAGCGGAACCCGGGAAGGCTGTTTTCCATTTCGGCTGCGCTCATGTTTTGGAGCAACTTGATCGCGTGGACGACGCCGAGGCGAAGTTTCGACGGGGTCTGGAGCTTGAGCCCAAGGATGTCATCGCTCACCTGCGGTTGGGGCAACTGTTGAAAAATCAGCAGCGATTCGACGAAGCGGAGGCCCACCTCGAACGCGCCGCACAACTTGGTCCCTATTTGTGGCAACCCCATCGCGAACTCGGCCAGATCGATGCCGCCCGCAAAGACCTTTCTGCCGCGATAGCGCACTATGAATTCGCCCAAAACGCCCCGCGTGTCCACATCCCGGCGATCTTCAAAGCGGAATTGGCCGAACTGCGAAATGAATCCTCGGCGGAGGGCAGCGCCCAATGACCACCGAACTCAAGCCGGTTGAACGGATCGAATCCGTCGATGGGGCCGACCCAGTGAGACCGTTGGCGTCCGCAACACGGCTCGTCGTGATCTTGCCGGCATTGAACGAATCGGCCACGATCGCCAACGTCATCGAGCGGATTCCGCGATCCATTCCCGGGATCGCGTCGGTTGACATCATCGTGGTCGATGACGGCTCAACCGACGAAACGGCTCATCTGGCACGGCAAGGGGGAGCCGACGTGGTTCGTCATCCGACGAACTTGGGTGTGGGTGCCGCCTTCGCATCGGGTGTCGAAGCGGCACTGTCTCGCGGGGCGGATGTGATTGTCAACATGGATGCCGACGGCCAATTTCGTCCGGAAGACATTCCCGAGCTGGTCGCCCCGATTGTGCGGGAAGGATTCGGTTTCGTCACATGCACGCGATTCGCCGATCGGGCGAAACTTCCAGAGATGCCGGCGATCAAGTTGTGGGGCAATCGGATGATGTGCCGGTTGATCAACGCGATCACCGGCGGCCCCAAGTTTAGTGATGTGTCGTGCGGGTTCCGGGCCTATTCTCGCAACACCGCGTTGAAACTGAACCTGTTCGGAAGATTCACCTACACCCAGGAATCGTTTATCGACCTGGCCGCAAAGGGAATCGCGATGACCGAAGTGCCGTTGGTGGTTCGAGGCGAACGGGAGCACGGAAAAAGCCGGGTCGCGTCCAACCTTTGGCGTTACGGATTCCGCAGCCTCACGATCATCCTGAGAGCACTACGGGATTGGCGACCGTTGCTGTTCTTCGGCTCGATCGCCTTGCTGTTTGTTTTCGCGGGACTCGTTTTGGTCGGCTTTGTCGGCTTCGTATGGTTGCTGACCGGCCGGACCTCACCGTGGACCTCGTTAATCACCATCGGCGGCGTCAGTTTGGTGATGGGGGTTTCCTTCGCAGTCCTCTCGTTGGTCGCCGATCAAATCGGCCGGAGTCGGCGAATTCAAGAAGAATTGCTTTACCTGCAACGACGGTCCAAGCCGGCGTCGAACCCCGTAGCGGAGTCAGTTCAATGAGTCGCACGATTGTTTTCGTAGTGGGTAGCAACCGAACCGGAACTTCGCTCCTGACCGAAAAACTCCTAGATCTGGGCTTTCAAATCCCGCAGGATGTCACTTCGGATTCCACAGAATACCCGACTTACGAGAGTGCCAGATTCAAAGCGATTTCCCGGAAGTGGAACTGGGAACAGGCGGAACGATTCATCGACTCCCTACCAGAGGGACGAGTCGTCCTTAAATACCCTAAAGCCAGCTACCGAATCCGCCGCTGGATCCGTCTTGTTCCAGACGCGAAGTTGATCTACGTGTTTCGCCCTCGCGAAGAGGCTGTGCAGAGCCAACTCCAGCATTGGTGGGGCGACCGACCTTTTAAATTCCTCATTTGGTGTGTCTACACCTTGCAGTGGATTCGAGGTTACTTGGCGATTAGTAATTTACCGATTCAAGTTTGGATAACAACCTTTGCCACTTTGAAGTCAAGCGAGGATTTCCAAGTCCCGATGGCCTTCCTAAACCTTCGCGAAGCACAGATCTAAGCCAGCGGGCTCCTCACTAGTTTCATGATTCACTTCTTCATCGGAACCAAAGCCCAGTTGATCAAGATGGCGCCGCTGATGCGTGAACTGTCCAGACGGCGAGTTCCGTTTCGCTATGTCGATTCCGGACAGCATGCAGAAATCACGCGCAAGCTCCGTTACGCATTAGGGCTTCCTGAACCGTGTATTTCCCTACGTGATTCCGAGGCTGACATCACGTCGATGGCTGGTGCGGCGAGATGGTACCTCAAACATCTGGCATCCACATGGTTTGCCCGTCGTCGCCTTCGAGAACAAATTTTTCCCGGCGGCGGTGTCTGTTTGATTCACGGTGACACGCTCAGCACGCTTCTTGGGTTGCAACTTTCGCGAGCGGCCGGGCTATCCACCGTTCATGTCGAAGCGGGTTTGAGAAGCTTTAAATGGTTCAATCCTTTCCCTGAAGAACTGATTCGGATCTGGTGCATGCATCGCGCCGATCTGCTTTTCGCCCCTTCCCAAGAGGCGGCTCAAAATTTGACGACGATGAACGTCCGTGGAAAGGTTGTCCCCGTTTGCGGCAACACGGTCGTTGATTCGCTACGCATGGTATTGAACGAAGAAGAGCCACGCGATGACTTGCCGAAGATGCCCTATGTTTTGGCGACCTGTCATCGGCTCGAAACCATTACCCATCGAAAAAGATTTGCCGATGCGATTCGGGCGATCAACGAGGTCTCGTCAAAAATCGACGTCGAGTTCGTTATCCATCGCCCGACAAAAAACTACTTGCGTCGATTCGGCTTGGCAGATCAGCTAAACGCCAATGTCACCTGCCGAGACATGCTGGATTATCCGCAATTTATCGGATTGCTTAGGCACGCATGTGGCGTTATTACCGACGGGGGCAGCATCCAGGAGGAGTGCGGTTACTTACAAATGCCCTGCCTGGTCCTTCGAGAAACCACAGAGCGATCAGATGGCTTGGGCACAACTGCGCTCCTCTGGGACAGGAGTTCCAATGTGGTCGAACAATTCACCGCGCAGTTGCGAAAAGGACATCGCCCCGCCACGGTTTCCTCCGATCAGCCTAGCCCGACCGCTGAAATCGCCGACAAATTGCTCGCATATGCCAGTTCCCAAATCCAGCGTGCGGGCAATTGAATGGACGTGCTCGATACTCCCGGCGCCCGCGCTACGGTCCAAACCAACACTCGATTCTGGATCTCGATTTCGACCACAGCCGTTTTCGGAATCATCGGAGCGGTCTGGGTCAGAAACCAGTGGACCACAATGGTCAACGTGCTCGATTTCCACCCGATATTTATCGCGGGAATGATCGTGATGTCGTTGTTGCACCTAGGAGTGATGAGCCGTATGAACCAACTGGCAACATCGCACCTGGGCACACATTTGGCGATGGCACGATGGCTCGCTGTTACGGTCGCAGGAACATTCGTCAATCTCGTGATGCCATTCCGTGCAGGACTGCCATTGCGTGCTGCCTATCTGAAGAAGTTTGCAAACTTGAGCGTTTCCCATTTTGCGAGCGTGCTGGGTGGAATCACTCTTATTTCGATCGCCGTGACATCGACAATCGGTTTAGCGGCCATTCCGTGGACCGGTATGGCGATCGGAACCGCGGCAGATTCGGTTCGCTGGCTCCTGACATTGCTCCTCTTGGCTTCTCTAGCAGTCATGGTCATTCCGGCCGATCGGCCGTTTGCCGTGTTCACCTTGAGGTGGGGATCAGCAGTCCAGATGGTCTGTCGTGGATGGGATGAGATTCGGCGGTCAAAACTCCTATTGCTCAGAATCGCCTTTGGTAATTTCCTTCAAATCCTGTTCACCGCTGGCCGATTGTTTTTTGCTTACCACGCAATTGGTCAAGACTGCTCCGCACCCGACGCAGTCCTTTTGGCCGTGCTGGCATCTGTCAGCACGCTTGTTTCCATCACACCGTCTGGACTGGGGGTCCGCGAGGCGGTTCTGTCTGCAGCAGAAGCCGCCTCAGGAGGTGATGCATCGATCGGTCTGATGGCCGCACTGGCAGATCGAGTCGTCAGCACATTCGTCGTCTTTGCGATCAGCCCGTTTGCGTTCGCGATCATCGTTGCCGATATGCGTCGCTCAACCGAGCCAGGAAAGACGGCGAGTTAACAGTCGACTCCCAGACCAAATCTGCTGCAATTTGCATTGAATCGGTGTGGATCACCCTGCCAAACTTAGCACGAGGCGGGTTTGATTCAGGAAGTCCGCCAGTAGTTGCGATGCCAACGACTCTTCACCCGCCGCGGCGAAACCAATGATGACCACTGTGTTCGTTGGATGAACTTGGTTTCAGCGGTGGCGAAGGTCGCCGAGCCCCTCGGCGATACGGCGGAGAAACCGAAACTCTTGCGATTTTCGCTTCACCCGAAATCGAGCGTTGACAATGCCCTAGAGCGACTGGGGGTCCAGATCGCTAAAGAATTCGCCGACGACACATTCGAATTCTGGAAGCACCTCGCCACCGGTGAGAGTCGCTTCTTCGTCCAGGACGGTAACGTCGACCGGCGACGTGTACACAGCCACTGAGCGGCTCCGACAATCTACGATCCAGCACAAACGCACTCCGGAATGAAAGTACTCGATCCGTTTGCGCATCAATTCCGCTTTCGTGTTTCCCGGGCTCAGAACCTCGATCGCCAAATCGGGAGCCAGCGACGGGTAGGCTTCTTGAGGGAACTGCCCACCGGGAAGTCGATCACGAGAGAGAAATGCCACATCCGGGCCCCGCACAGAACTGGCGAGCAGACGAAACATACCGTCAGCCCCCGAGACGACCCCAAGTTTGCGTGAGACGACGAACTCGCCAAGGATTCGAATGATCGTGGCGGCGACGACGGAAGCTTCGAATCCCACAGCTTTCTCCACCAGCGTGTTGTCAACAAGTTCGCACAGCGGTTCTTCGTGGTCGTTGGCACGGATCAGGTCGGCCAACGTCGCCGTTCCGGGTGCCGGCGAGTTTCGCACCCGCTGGGCAATGATTCCACCCAACTCCTGCAGACGCTCGGCTAGGCTGCCAGTGACAGCGGCGTGAGTCATCGGGGGACTCCCCTCAAAATGAACATTGATCGACTTTCGAATGACTACGACGTGGCGACCGGGAAATCGCCTCAAGGCTAAACACCAACGGCTGTGCAATCCCTGACGACTCAAGCCGATACCATTGGCAACTGCGACCATTTTACCCCACGAGCGTGTTGACGGAAACGAGTTTTCAGTGGTTTCGCCGTTGGCCGACGGTCAGCAATCGGCGCTGAATCCGCAAGCCAAGAGCACGCCCCGGTCCGCCAAGCCTGGTTCGTCACGGAGGATAATCAAATGGAAACGCGGATGAGTGCGGCAATCGATAGACCCACACCGAGAAGTTTCACGCCGATCGATCCAGCAACCAGGCAACTCATCAGGATTGATCGGATTCGCTTACTTGCTCGTCAGCGGCGGATTGAGCAATGAAAATACCGTTTTGCACTTTAGTAAGGACACAAACTTTGCCGATTGTACGGAACGAAACACCCGTCATACGGCTTGGTCACCGACGTGCCGGAAAACCTGCGATTACATTCATGACTAGCGTCCACCATGCCGACACCCCGCCTTCAAGCCCGCCGACTCCTGTCGTTTGTGACGGCTTGCATGCTGTGGTGCTTGGCGATCGCGGCCGATGGGCAAGCCCCTATCGGTGATCGGCCACCGGCACGCCCGGAACCGACGCCACGGTCGTTCCGTCCGGCACCCCCCAGACGCCTGCCCCCCAACCACGCCGTCGGATCCGCTGCGGAAGCGGAGCAGGTCTCCGAGACAGAGAACCGCTACCTGCTCGAACGGATCGATCCTGAAAAAACGCTTGATTTGGTGCAGGGGCGTCCCACGGTGCTGCGGTTTCGTGTGCCGCCATTCCGCGACCAAGTCGGCGATCCCGAAGTCGCGGAACTGGTCAGCATCACGGAGAGCGAGATCAGCGTCACCGGCAAGCAGACAGGCTCCACCACGGTGAATTTCTGGTTCAAATCCCCTGAGACTGGGCAGCAAGAAGTGCTCAGCTATCTGGTTCGCGTCACTGATGACCCAGAACAATCGAGACAATTTGAACGGCTGCTTGAAGCGCTGCAGCGTGACATCAATCGCGGTTTTCCCAATAGTGTGGTGGAACTCAGCTACGTCGGTTCGCAAGTCGTCGTCCGAGGCAAGGCCCGCGACATCGAGGATGCAACCAACATCTTGCGAATTGTCTCGCAGAGTTTACCCGAAGAGGAACAGGCCGAAGAAGCTGCACTTTGGAATAACGCCGATCCGAACAACGCTCCGGTCGGGTTTCAACCGAACACGTCTGCGGAGGCGTTCTCTGGTTTCACGATTGACGAGATGATCAACGCAGGTGGCCTGGACAATGTCTTTCAAGGCAAGAATATCACGGGGGCAAACGCCGTCAATATTAACAACCGCGTGGTGAACATGCTGGAGATCGCGGGGATTCATCAAGTGATGTTGAAGGTGACGCTAGCGGAAGTTGTTCGCGATTCCGGACGAAGCCTGATCTCGACGACACGTTTTGGTGTCGATTCAGACACGGCCAGCAACGTTTCTTTCACTCAGACTTTGGGTGTGGGAGAACTGACGTTTCAAACCGATCAGTTCTTCTTGCAATTCGATGCGCTCAAGCGGCTTGGATTGGCTCGCTCGCTTTCCGAACCCAACCTGACCACGCTCAGTGGCCAACCGGCAAGCTTTTTAGTCGGCGGGCAGTTTCCAATCCTGGAGTCAACTTCGACCGTCGCGGCCGTCAACCAGAACATTCGCTTCATCCCCTTCGGCGTCCAACTGAACGTTCTACCGACGGTCACCGATGGCGATCGCATCCGATTGCAATTGCAAACCGTCGTTTCGGAAACCTCCGATGACGGTCTCGGGACGGGCGGCAGCAATAACGACAACGACGATGAAAATGACCCCAGCCAACCACCTAGCCTTTCGACGCGTCTATTCACTTCTACGGTGGAACTTCGCGACGGCGAATCCCTCGCTTTGGCCGGACTGATTCGCAACTCACTGGTCAACAGCTCGCTGAAAGTCCCGTTTCTGGGCGACATACCGGTCGTCGGCAACCTGTTTGCCAACAACCGGGCCAGCTATCAAGAACAGGAGCTACTTGTCGTGGTGACACCGCACTTGGTGTCGCCTCTGCCCGCGGGTGCGGCGTTACCGCTGCCCGGCAGTGACACATTCGACCCGGACGATCTGGATTTCTTTCTCCGCGGTTCTATCGAGGGGACGATTGCGGAAGACTACCGAACTCCCGTTCGCGGTGGTGTGCATCGTATGAATGCGTTTCGACGTTGCGAGCAGAAATACATCATCGGCATGCCCGGACACAGCAGCGGTCGACCACTTCCGAATTTGCAAATGCCGCCTCACACGACACCTGAAATCCTGACGGGAGAGGCGTTGCGATGAGAATTTCGACAATCTGCAATCAACAACTCGCGTCGATCGCTTTCGTCCTGACGACGGTGATCGCCGGGTGTGCGACGAATCAGCACTGCAAACAGACACCTTCAGATGCCTGCCCTGAGATCTGCGCGGGAGATTGTTTGCCCGAAACCGAAGGGCAAGCTCCGCCCGCGGTCATGCTGGCCGATTGGCAACGATGCACCGAAACGATTGACTGTGGCGCTGTGCCGGCGCCGCCGGGCACCTACGTGTCGGCATGGCGGGAGGCTCAGTGGGCCGGGGCGCTTCAGCGGCACCGCGTTATCACACGCAACGAATGGTTTTCCGGCGGCGATAAGCTATCGCCCGAAGGGATGAAGCACTTGAATGCGATCGCAATCACAATGCTGGAATCTCCAAACTGGGTGGTGATCGAAAGCCAGCCGGTGCGATTGGAAAGTGATGAGACCTATGATGAAGCACTCAAGCGGGTCGAACAATTACAAGTGCGACGGCGCAACGCCGTCGTCGATGGTCTCGCTCGGGGTGGTGTCGCTGACGCCGACCGTTGGGTGATTTTTGCCGACGATCGTAGTGTCGGGGTCCGTGGTGTTGAATCGCCGCAGATCTTCAATCGTCAATTTCAGGGGATTGGCGGCGGAAATCGAGGTGGTGGTGGACGCGGAGGTTTTGGTGGCGGTATCGGAGGCGGTTTTGGTGGGGGAGTCGGCGGAGCCTTTGGCGGCGGCAACGGCGGTGGAATTGGTGGCGGTTTCGGCGGAGGATTTGGTGGTGGCGGATTCTTCTAAAAACACAAACGTCGCCTGGATAATGCACGACGATACCGATGCGAGAGCCCGCACCACGACCACGCCGGTCTCGCAAGCCGCTCGATTCCCATATCATGGTAGGGCATCGTTAGGGCCACCGCGGCAAACCAATGCCACGGCGTTGGGATCGCTCGCGGTCGCGCTGTTTGTGGCAACGAGTGGGTGCACAGCGATCGCGCCAAAACTCGCCGCGGTTCCAAAGCCGCACGCTTCCTCCCAACAATCCGCGACACTCTCACGAAACCCGCAACCCCTAGGCGATCCTGAAAACCAATCGCTGCAGATCGCTTTGGAAACGGCGCGGCTGGCGGAAGAGCGGTCGATGGACGCTGAAGCAATTGCGGCTTACGAGAAAGCGAGACGTATAGCGCCCAAGCATCCGGGCATCGCCCACGCGCTGGCGGTGCTCTACGACCGAGCCGCGATGACCGACTCGGCACAGCGCGAGTATTCCGCAGCTCTCGAAGAATCCCCTGAAGATCCCGATGTGCTATGCGATTACGGCTATTTCCTCTATTCGACCGGTAAGTTGGAAGAAGCCGAACAAACGCTGCGCCGCGGCATCGCCGTCGACGCCAATCACCAGAAAACGCTCGTCAATCTGGCCGTGGTCCTTGCGACTCGGCGACAATACTCCGAGGCGAAGCCACTGTTTGAGAAAGCCATTGGCCCCGCCGCCGCATTGCACAACATCGGAATGTTCAAGCTGCGCCAGGGCGAGTCGGCTGAAGGCGAACGCATGATCGCGGCTGCTCTGGAAAAAGACCCCAGTCTGGGGCAATCAAGGTCGGTGCTCGAGAATGTTTCCGCTTCCGTCGCCAGGCCTTACCTAGCATCTCGGGTGGAGGGCTCGCAACAATGATCCCGCAATTCGGTTCACGAACACTCTTACCCTCGTCGTTTGTTGTCTACGCAATCCTCCTCTGGGGATGCATTCTGACTCCTGCCACGGCCGACTGCGACGACGCTTGGAATCAAGACCGTTACCGATCAACGTTTTCGGCACGAGTCGACAGCGTTTGGATGCGGCCTACCGGTTCATCGTTCCGCAGCGAGATCCTGGATCCCAGCAGTGGCGACACCGTCGTGTTTCAGGACCTCGATTTCGGATTGCGGGTTGGGCCTCAAGTCACGCTGCGGTCGTTTTTGATCGATGGGTTCACTGCAGAGTTCGTTTACTTCGGCCTGGATGACTGGCGCTCGTCGGCAAGGTTTGACGACGTGCCGCCAACGCCCAATCTGGACGCCGCGATCGAGGCACAAGCGAGCTTTCAGAACTTTGAACTCAACTGGCTGAGTGATCCCAGTGTCCTGGGGACACGGTGGATCGCAGGTCTCCGATACCTTCAGTACGACGATTCGCTCCGCGAGGCCTACGTTCTGGATGCCGGGCTAGGGCCGGTCCAGGAAACCGCGATGGGCCGTGCCGAGAATCAGCTGTTCGGTCCGCAGGTTGGAATGAACCTGGATATTGAAGTTGATCGAACGCTGTTGCAAATCGGTGGGAAACTCGGTTTCTTCAACAATCAAACCAACCAGTCCGGCCCAGCCTATTCCAACGCTCTGGTGATCGATGGCACCCCGGAATCCATGTTCGACGTCGACGCGGATGAATTCACATTTGCGGCCGAAATCGATGTCCTGATTCGGCGGACGATCACGCGATGCCTTGCAATCCACCTCGGTTACCAGGGTTTGTATTTAGACAACGTCGTTCAGTCCGCGTCACAGAACGGCGGCCCATCCGATGGTGAAAGCCTTTGGCTGCACGGACTCGTTCTCGGCGGTCAGTGGACGTATTGAACAGGCGCTGAAGTGGCCGGTTAAATCGAACGGAAGAGTCTAAGACTCAGAGCGCGGTCTTGCGGCTAAAAAAATTGACCGACGACGAGATCAGTTATCCGATCATTTTCACGCGAGTCGGCAAGAGGATCCACGGGCGATAAAGTTCTGCCTGACAAACGCGTCGCCTCACCTTCCGCCGCTGATCGACTGAGCAGGTTGATGATCATGAGCGCATCTTTGACAGTGACGTTTCCATCACCGGAAACGTCCAGTCGCTGATCATCGTCCGCGGTGACCACGACATGGCCAGACTGACCCTGCCGACTGAGGAAGTTGATTGTGACCAACGCGTCAAGTGCTGAGATTGAACGGTCGCCGTTGACGTCCGCACGTTGAAGCAGACTCAACGGTTGCCCCGGAACGACAGGCGGAATCAATGACTCTCCGACCGTGATCTCAACGAGTCCCTGGGCCTGCAATCCGTCGTCGTCCACAATCGAATATACAAACGAGTCTGTTCCAGTGAAGTCGGTCTCCGGATCGTAACGCAAACCGCCATCAATCACCGTGACGTCGCCGCTGTTCGGACCACTCACGATTCGCAAATTCGAAAGACTCAATATGCCATCGTCCGTATCGTTGGCGAGCGGATTGAACACAACCGGTTGGTTTTGGCGGGTCAGCACAAAATCATCGATCGCAATTGGCGTATTACCTGCCCCGGCAATCGCTATTTCCACCACGGCGGGCTCACCATAGATCCCCTGTGTGTTTGCGACCGTGTAGGCAAATGTGTCCACATCGTTGCCACGTCCCGGCTGAACTTCGTAAACGACCAAACCGGTGACGGGATCAAATGTGACCTCCCCCAACAAGGGCGGCTCGACGATTCGAAACGTGGACAAGTGAAAGGCCAGGTCGTCATTCCGGTCATTGGCCAAAACATCGACAACAACACGGGTCTGGTTGCTGATTGCCGCGTGGTCGTCATTGAGCACGGGCACAAGCGGTGTTTGATCTGGTGGCAGGACGTTGTAACCGATCAGATCCATCGCCCGCAGATTAACGTTTGAAATGGGAACAACGGTCTGCGGCGAGATTGTCGGCGCCATCACGCCGATGGTTTGGCCGAATTGATCCAAGTCTAGCCAGTGACTCGCTTGGTAACCGAACGGAACGAACGGTTCAAAAACAATATCTGGCGGAACAATGATTGCCGGTTCGCCGAGTTCCACAGGATATTGCTGGACGGGCAGCCCCCATCCGTCTTCGAGGACGAAGTCGATCACCGCGGGCGTGGACGGACGTAGTTCGCGGCGGATGGATTCAAATCCGGCGGGCGTGCGCGGGTTATCGGGACCGGCCAAACTGCGAAAACGAAACAGATCCATCGGTGTGGGAGCAATCGTCGCGGGTGCGGAATCCTCCGTAAAGCGGTCGGTCGCGGAGAGGAAGCCGAGCACGTGGCCGATCTCATGGACGACCACCGATTCGAAATCAACGCGTCCCGGTTCGATGCCATCCGAGCGGTTGAAGTCAAAGTCCATTTGTTCGCTCATGACGATGCCGCCATCGGCAATTCCGAACAAATCGTCCAGTTCGCCCGGGCGCAGGCCGATCGCCTTGGCGTTGGCTTTGGCGATCGAGATATCGCCCAAGAATTCGGTTCCGGGCGGCAAGGCAAACTCGATTGCGTCGGCTGTGGGGAGTCGCCCGACGATTGAGTCATCCGCTTCCGCGAGCCCATCGGCCTGCATCGCCCCCCGGACCTCGGAATAGGGCAGGATGACTTCGTTCGGAATGGCGAATCCCAGGACACCAGTCGGCGTGACATCAAAATCGATCTCGATGCTGACCGTGATCGGATCAAATAAATGAGACTCCCATTGCTGGGCGGCTCGCTCGACCGCTGCCAACGCGGCGGGACTGGATCTCAACTTCTGTCCCGAAATGATCTCGATGTTCAAACGCCCTCCACCCAACTGCGTCGGTCGCGATCCACCGACCGGATCAACCACTTGGTTTGAATGATGCGTGACGACGGGGACGGCACGTGAAAGATAGGCGACCTCTGCCGACTCCATGATCGGATTCGCGTCGCAGTCTGCCACCATCAGTCGACGATCCTCCAACGTTTCAAGCCGACTCTGGTGGCAGGACAGCGGGATGCGCTTGGAACTCATGTTTCAGGACTTACCGAACGTCAAATTTCACAGAATGGACAGGCCAATACGGTACCCCCTGGCCGCTCGCATTGCAACGGTTTTGCATTTGCGGTTTGAGAGATAGGCTGAATACTTGTAGCAACGAAGAGCGGAAACTGAAATCGTCGGATGTGTGGTCCCGCGCCAAGGGCCCACAAAAAAGCAAGCACCCAGGCATTGGCCTTCTCTTCAAGCGAAGCTTAATTGGTAACGATCGGGAACAAGGCCCAACCCCTTCCGACCTCGCGGACGAAACTCATTTCGTGTGATGGGGCGCCAATCGTTCTCGCATGAATCCACTGGATAGTTCCGAACCGCCTATTATGATCGGTCGTAGTGAGAACGACTTCGTGACCCGAGATCGAGTTCGGCTTTTCCATGCACGATCATGCCCATCAATTGACGCTGGGATTGGCATTTGGCCTTGGGGCGTTGCATGCGCTTGAGCCGGGACATGGAAAAACGGCGATGCTGGTGTATTTGGCCGGCCAGCGGCGGAGTTTATTGCACCCGGTGGTGATGGGGCTTTCCAGCGCCCTGGCCCATAGCGTGTCCCTGATCGGCATCGCTGCGGCGGTGCATCTGACGCACCATCTGGTCACGGGTGATCACCACCACGACGACGCATCGGTCACCGCAGCGATGCGGTGGATCAGTGCGGGGCTGGTACTTTGCGTCGGGCTGTGGATGCTGCTGGCTGCCGTGCGGTCCAAGCCGGCCAAGTGCGGCTGCGGTGCACGCCATGATGACGACTGCGACCAGCCCAAGAAATTCGGCTCGCGGACCAGCTACTCGATGAGCGCCCTGCTGGGGATCGCATTCGGGCTGCTGCCCTGCCCCTCGGCGATGGCGGCCTACTTCACCAGCATGTCGACCGGATCACCGGTGGCGGCCTATGCGGTGATCGGCCTGTTCGCTGCCGGAATCGCCTGTTCGATCACACTGTTCGGGATCCTGGTCCAGGTCTTCGGGACGCGGCTGTTTTCCGGCGACTCGGCCGTTTCAAAACTCCCTTGGCCCTACATCCGCGCCGGCCTCATCCTGTCCATCGGAATGTTTTATTCCGTCCGACTGGCGATCTGATTCTTTTGGCTGACGGCTCACGTGCCATTGCCAGCTCGACGCGTCAGCAAGGGGCGTTGCGGGCCTCTCGCTGACGCGTCGGGCTTGCATCACTGATTCGATGTTGCTGGGCTGAGCAACGCAACGCATCATAAGGGCCGTCCCCAACAGGGGCCTTTACCAACCACCACGGGAACTCGGAATTCGTGGCGAGCCGTTTCTTAAGCGGAGGCGTCTGATTTTTCGCAACACCCGCAAAGACAGCCGTAGTGCTGGTTGAGCAAATGAGCCAAGACGAGCACAAATCCGCCCAAAGGAGTGATCCAGGGCAAGATTCGCGAGACCCAAGCGGCCTGCGTCGAGTTCACGGCAGGGTTCAAGCCGGCCAACACGACATCAGGTCGGTCCGCGGAGTCTTCGTTGGCACAATGTGCACAACAGGCGTCGGTGCAGACCTCCGTGGAGGCAGCCAATGCCAAGTCGCCTGAAACGATTGTGGCCTCCCCGGGGGGAGAGACCACTTCGCTTTCACAGCTCGCACAGCACTCTCCGGCGAACCCGAAGGCGGCAACCGAAATCAGGGCCAGCCCGACGCTGCCGATGATGACCGGTTTGAACCGTCCGTGTTTCCGGAATCCGGGAACGAACGCGGTCAAGGCGATGATAAAACATCCGACGGCCATCCATTGGTGAAACGCCTCGTCGGCCAGAAAGCTTAGCCCCAACGCCGGCAAATAGGCGATGACGAACGGCATCGCGGCGCAGTGAATCGCACACCCGATCGATGCGACCATCCCGGCCCAATCGCTCCACTCAAACCATCCCGACCGGGCCGTTTGTCCCGCCGATTCCGCCGCTGCAGGATCGATCACCAATAAATCAGAACTCACCGTAAACCTCCTCCATCACGTCAACGTCTTCAATTTCCATCAGGATCGGATCGACGGCATTACGCGTCAAAACCCCAGATCGCCCCCTCGAAAATCCGAACCGCCTGTTCAGCCCGGCGGCACGAGGTGAGGCACTCCCACGCCTTCCGAGAAAATATCGCACTTGCATATTTCTTGCAAGTGCGTGCAGTGTGTCGACGGCGTGTATGCCTCAATATCGGAAGGCGACGGTGATTCCTTGAACAAACGCCGCCTACCGGGTGTCGGACCCCACGCAGCGGTGCAGAGGAGGGCGGCAGCGTTGGACGCGGGGTGGGGTCGCCCGAACGACCGTGCTAATGACCGCTATGGTCGCCGTGGTGATCGTGTTCACCGTGGTCATGATGATGATCGTGATCGACGTGCTCGTGCTCTACATGCTCGGGGTGGCCGTGGCCGCCACCGATCGATCCGTGATCGTGCGAGTGACCGGGCAGATTCTCTACCGCGACGGCCACTGCAATGCCCAACAAGAAGGTCGCGGTCAGCTTGCCCCGATCGTGGTCGTGAAACGCGACTTCCGGCAACAGGTCCGCCAGGGCGATTCCGATGAAGAACCCGGCGGAGATGGCCAACCCCCATCCCAATAAGCCGGTGTTGTCGATCACCCCGCTGGCTCCGAAGTAGAAGGCCAACGCACCGAGCGGACAGGCCGTGGAAAAGACGATGTTGGCGGTCCACTGGGCCGCAGTGGACCAGTTCTGACGATTCATCACCGACGTGATCGCAAATGCATCGAGCGGTTTGTGGAGCGCGACGGCCAAGAATGTGCCCAATCCGCCCAATCCCAACCAAGCACCGTGTTCCACTTCCGCCATCACGCTGGCCGAAAGCGCGATCCCATCGACGAGCGTGTGCAGTAGCAATCCGAAGAACAGCCCGAACCAGCTGATCCCCTTGATCGGATCCCCATGCGAGTGCCCATGGACGCACGAAGGGGAGTGATTTCGGCTGTCCCCCGAGCACTCGGTTTCGTCGTGCTCCGCCGCCAAAGCGTCGCCGTTTTCGACCACCGGCACGCTGTGATCGTGGGTGTGAAACAGACGCACCAGCAGAAACATCGCCGTCAGCCCGGCCAAGGCGCCGACCCCGGCCTGTCCCGGCGACCGGAGTGTTTCGGTTGCGTGGGGCAACAGGTGCAACAGCGCGATCCCCAGCATCAATCCCCCCACCCCGCTCATCAGCAACTGGGTCCGCAGGTGCGTCATCCGCAGCAACGACGACAACCGCCCGCCGGCCAGCGAGACGACCACGATCAATCCGCAATACACAATCAGGAGCAACAAGGCATTCATGGCCTCAGAATATCCCATTGCAATCTCGTTGCATATGTGGGCGGTCGGCCTGCCTGGCCATGTGATCATTGAATCCCCGCCCGGACCGCCCCCGCCCGGACTGCCTCTTCACCGAGAAAAATTTGCTTGACGAGGATCGCGAACAATCTTACACTTGCACAGTCCTGCAACTGTACAACTATGGCCGAAACACGAACACAACCGAGTTCCACGCCCAGCGACGATGACTCGCCGAGCTGCCGCAGCGGCGACCACGAGCATCAACCGCTGCGGTTCGATGATTCCGCCTGTGAGCGGGCGGCCGCGATTTTTCGAGCCCTCGGTGATCCACAGCGATTGCGACTGCTGATCATGTTGGAAGCTCGTTCGTGCTGTGTTTCGGAGCTGGCCGAAGTGTTGCAGGAGCCCTTGCCGGCGGTATCGCAACGGTTGCGTGTTCTCAAAACCGAACGGATCGTCCGATCGCGTCGGGAGGGGAAACACGTCTTCTACAATTTGGCCGACGCGCACATCTCGCGATTGGTGACCAACGGGGTCATGCACGCGATGGAAGATTCTTGACTTGGTTCCGATCTTAGCAAACGGAGAGAAAAATGGCTCACGTGCACGACAACC
This sequence comes from Stieleria mannarensis, assembly GCF_014154935.1. GTDB lineage: Bacteria > Planctomycetota > Planctomycetia > Pirellulales > Pirellulaceae > Stieleria > Stieleria mannarensis. Next base: position 86,891 of record NZ_JACEHH010000003.1, on the reverse strand, counting down.
ATGAACACCAACACGGGCCCGACTGTGAACACACCGGGATCCAGCATGGCGATCATGTCGACTACCTTCACGACGGTCACCTGCACCACGTCGATGATGATGGAACCGTCGTCGAGCACAAGTTGGAGGTAACCGAGACCAACCCCGATGTGTGCACGCCCGCACACAATTGCGGATGCCACGAGACGGGGCACGTTCACGGTCCCGGCTGCGGTCACGAACCTGTTCCGCACGGTGATCACATCGACTATCTTGTGGATGGACACTTGCATCATCCCCACGGTGACCATTGCGATGATCACGGTCCGGTGTCGGTGGTCAGCTGATCCGGCCGCAAGCGGTCAGTGGACCATTGAGTCACTGACCGACAAGCGCAATTGACTTTTCCACCGCGCGTGTCCGAGACCGGACGAGGATGCCGCCCGCGACGCGCGCCCGAGACAAACGTTTCATGAAGCGACGACCAAGCTCAACAGAATCCACCAAAGACGCCATTCGTGCGGTCGGCTTGCGTGCCACTCCCGCGCGGCTGGCGACGTTGCAAATGTTGCGCGAGGCGATTTCGCCGATGACGCACGCGGAAGTTGCCGAGCGACTGGCCGAAAACGGGGTGGATAAAGCGACGGCGTTTCGCAACCTGAACGATATGACCGATGCCGGATTGCTTCGCCGCACCGAACTCGGTGATCATGTCTATCGTTTTGAAGAGATCCGTCCCGGCGAAGACGACTCCGACACGCACCCACACTTTCTGTGCACTGTCTGCGGCACGGTGTCTTGCCTGGGCAGCGTCAAATTGACCGCCAGCAGCCAACGCGCCAGCCAAGCGGTCGGCGAAGTCACCGAAATCCTTCTCCGCGGTCGCTGCAACGACTGCAAATCGGGCACCGCGACGCGATAGGCTGAGCGGGTCATCTTTCCGCGGCCTGCGGCCGATCCGTGCCCAGTCAGGAAGGAAATTGACCGACGCTGCGTCTGGAAGATCCCCGGAGTCTAGCCTTGACCCGGGCGGCATGATCAGAGTGTCGGTGAACTCAGCGGTTCGCCGTCACGCGGCAGGTCGTACTGGATCCATTCCGGACTCAAGTGAAAATCAATTGAGTCCAATCGACCGGGACCGAGGTTTTTGTAGGCGTGAGGAACGTTGGCGGGTCCAATCACCAGCGAACCGGCTTCCGCTTCGAATTGCCGATCACCGACCGTGAAAAGAGCGCGTCCTTCGAGGATATGAAAAATCTCGTCGTAGGGATGCACGTGCAGGTTCGGCCCCTCACCGACGATATCGGTGCTGTAGCGTATCACGACGCAATCGACGCCAAAATGATGTCCCTCCTGTGAACCCAATGGAGGACTTGAGCGTTTGAGCCACTCTTCGCCGCGGAGATGAACGGGTTCGATTCGACTTGGTTTCGGCATCGTTGCGTCGCAAACAATGGGGACGGAACAAAGGGGACGCCGCTCAGCCAGGACGGCTGAGCGGAACAATGGTGACAATGGTTCTACAATGGGGTAACGCCCCGACGCTCCGCCGGAAGTTCCTGGTTAATTTGCGTTGCGGTTGCGGCGGAGTTGGCCGCAGGCGGCGTCGATCTCGTCGCCTTTCCGCTGACGGAACATCACGTTGACGCCGCCGGATTCCAAGATCTGACGGAACTCTGCAATCGACCGCTTGCTGGGTGTCGTGTACGGCAACCCTTCGACCGGATTGTAGGGGATCACATTGAGCAACACGGTGCGGTGGCGCAATAGCTGTGCCAACTCTTGCGCGTGCTCGGGGGCGTCGTTGACTCCGCCGAGTAACACGTATTCGAACGTCAATCGCCTCCCGCTCGCATCGAAGTAGCGGTCGGCGGCCGCCAGCACGGCATCGATCCCGATCTTTTCGTTGACCGGAACCAGTTGGCTTCTCAATTCCTCGTTCGGCGCGTGCAAGCTGACCGCCAAATTGTAGGGCACGCCGTTCTTGGCCAATCGATCGATCGCCGGTGGCAACCCGACCGTGCTGATCGTGATCCGTCGTGGGCTGATCCCCAGACCCTCGGCCGATCTCGCCGTCTCCAACGCACCGAGCACACGATCCAAATTGGCCAGCGGTTCGCCCATCCCCATCATCACGATGTGACTGAGCCGTTCGCCCGACTCCAACCGCGCCTGCAAACGCAGCATCTGTTCGACGATCTCGCCGCGGGTCAGGTTGCGGTCGACGCCGTCGAGTCCGCTGGCACAAAACACGCATCCCATCGCACAGCCGACTTGGCTGCTGACACAAATGCTGCGCCGGTTTCCGTCGCGCAGCAGCACGCATTCCACTTCACCGCCGTCGGCCAAGGCGACCAACAGTTTGTCGGTTCCGTCGCGACTGGTCTGCACCGCCGCCTCTCTGGATCGATAGATCACAAACTCTTTCGCCAGCTGCTCGCGGAGCGTTTTGGGCAAGTCACTCATCGCATCAAAATCGCGGACCCGTTTGTCGTAAATCCATCCGAACACCTGCTTGCCGCGAAATTTGGGCTGTCCGTGTTCGATCAGCCATGACTGAAACTCGGCCAGCGATAAATCCAGCAAGTGCACGCGGTCGTCGCGCGTCTGGGCTGGGTTGGAGACAGATTCGGATTGGATGACGGGAAGATTCACGCAGACCAACAATGCGGTAAAAGGGGACCAGGCACTCGACATGCCGACCAACCGAACCCTACGCTAATGGGACGGTCAGCTTTCTGGGACGCCTTCAATTTAACCGCAAGATGAAAGAAATCGTAGTCAACGAAAACGAAGCTCTCCAACGGTACCTCGAATTGACCGCCATCCACGGCGGTAGCGGCAACGAACGCGACGTCGCGGCGCGGATTGTCGACATTCTGCTCCAAGCCGGCCTGGATGAATCGGCGATCCGACACGACGGTGCGGAGACCCGAACGCGAATTCCGGGGAATTGCTCCAACGTGGTCATTGACCTGCCGGGCAGTGACAAGGGCCCCCGGACGATGCTGTCGGCGCACATGGATACGGTGCCGATCTGTTTGGGAAGCGACCCGGTCGTCGACGGAGACCAAGTCTTCAGCCGGGGCGAAACCGGCCTGGGGGCAGACAACCGCAGCGGCTGCGCGGCGATTCTGACCGCCGCCATCGAGCGATTGCGACTCGGACGCACCGATCTGCCGCCGGCGGTGATCGTGTTCCTGATTCAAGAGGAGATCGGGTTGGAAGGGGCGCGGCACCTGGATCCAAAACTGATCGGCCACGTCGATCGGGCCTTCAATTTCGACGGCGGGGCGATCGAAAAGGTGACGACGGGCGCCATCGGCGGCGAGCGCGCTGAAATCACCCTGACGGGAATCCCCGCCCACGCCGGCGCGGCACCGGAAAAGGGCGCCAGCGCGATCGTGATGGCCGCCAAGGCGATCGCGGACCTGGACGCCCGTGGCTGGCTGGGCAAAATCGAACAACAAGGCCGTTCGGGAACGGCGAACGTCGGCGTCATCCAGGGCGGGGATGCCACCAACGTCGTCACGCCCCGAGTGACCCTGCGCGCCGAAGCACGCAGCCACGATGCCGCGTTCCGATCCGAAATCATCTCTCAAATGCGCGCCGCATTCGAATCGGCAGCCGCATCGACGGCGAACATCGACGGGCAGTGTGGCGCGTGCGAATTCAACTCGCGCGTCGACTACGAAGCGTTTTGTTTAGCCGACGACGATCCGTCGGTCGAACTCCTCGAACAGGCACTCCGATCGATCGGGCGACAACCCTATCGCCAAGTCGCCGGCGGAGGGCTGGACGCAAACTGGTTGAAAGAGCACGGCATCAACGCGGTCACCGTCGGTTGCGGCCAAGTGAACATTCACACGGCCGACGAGCGATTGAATATCCCCGATTATCTGGCCGCCTGCCGCGTTGCAACCATGCTGATCTGCCAGCCGGACGACTGATGAACGACGACCAACCGATCTGCCTGTGTTTTGACGTCCCCAAGCGAAAAGTCATTCAGTTCCTACGCACCGAACGCCCGAAAACGCCCTCGCAACTATCGGAATGTTTCGGGGCGGGCACCGGATGCGGCTGGTGTCGACCGTATTTGAAACAGCTCTGGGAATCCGAGACCCCGGAATCGGAAACGCTGCCCGAAGCGGAACGGTACGCGAAGGATCGCCAGGAGTACCGTGACGCGACGTGAGGAATCCTCTACGCCGTACCAGAAGCTGAATGTACGACGGTCCCTTCCGGGCCGTCGCTGTGGACCGCGGGTCCAGCCGGGGGCTGAACGAGGACAACCCGGAAGGGATGTCCTACGCGATGGAGCGGGCTGGATGGGTGACGGCCCCGACGCGGAGCCCACGATGCGACCGGAGGACCTTACACTCTAGGGCTGCAACTCCTTCCTCACGAATCAGAAATGCCAACGATGCCCCATCGCTCCATCCACCGCCTCTTTCTTTTCCTGCTCGCATCATTCGCTGCGTTAACAACCTGCGCCGCCGAAAACCGCCCGAACATCATCTACATCATGGTCGACGACCTCGGGTACGGCGACTTGGGATGCTATGGACAAAAGCAGATTCAAACGCCCCATCTGGACCAGATGGCGGCCGAAGGGATGCGGTTTACCGACCACTACGCCGGGCACACCGTTTGTCGGCCTTCGCGTTTGGTGCTTTGGACCGGTCAACACGTCGGGCATACGGGCCTGACGGGAAACCGTTCCCGCTCCTTGACCGGCAACGAACCGACGGTCGCGAAATTGTTGCAGCAAGCCGGTTACGCGACCGGGGGCGTCGGCAAATGGGCGTTGGGACACGTCGACTCGCCCGAGGAGGTCAACAACGACGGGCACCCCAATCGAAACGGATTCGATTACTGGTACGGTTACCTGAACCAAAGCAACGCCCACAATTATTATCCACCGTACCTGTGGGAGAATGACCGCCAGGTCTTCCTGCCGGGGAACGTGTTGATGGATCATCCGATGGCGCGCGGTCGGGTGTCGGAAAAGAAGGTCACGTACTCGCACGACAAGATGACCGACGCGGCATTGGATTTCATTCAGCGCAATCACCGCAGCCCCTTCTTGATGCACATCCACTGGACGATTCCCCACGCCAACAATGAAGGCGGCCGCGTGCTGAAGGACGGGATGGAAGTGCCGGATTATGGAATCTATGCGGATCGTCCCTGGCCCAACCCCGAAAAAGGGTTCGCGGCGATGATCACCCGCATGGATGCCGATGTCGGGCGGCTGTTCCAGTTGCTCAAAGACCTTGGGATCGATGAAAACACCCTGGTGATCTTCACGTCCGACAACGGCCCCCACCGCGAAGGCAACCATGACCACGAGTACTTCGACTCCAACGGGGTGCTGAAGGGATACAAGCGATCGATGCACGAGGGCGGGATCCGTGTCCCAATGATCGCCCGCTGGCCGGGGAAGGTCGCCGCCGGATCACGATCGGATTTGCCGTCCGCGTTTTGGGATTTTTTGCCGACCGCGTGTGAAATCGCTGGCGTCGAACCACCGAATGACATCGACGGGATTTCGTATCTGCCGACCTTGCTGAACAAGTCCGCCGACCAACGCCAACACGAGTATTTGTACTGGGCCAGCCAAGAGGGCGAAACGATGATCGGCATCCGCAAAGGGCCTTGGAAGTTGGTCCGCTACCGCAAGGATCGCGACGGTCAGCCGGATTGGCGATTGTACGACCTACGCAACGATCTCGGTGAAACCAACGATCTGGCGGCGAAGCATCCCGAGCAAGTCCAAGAAATCCTGGACCTCGTCCGTCGCGATCAGTTGGCGTTGGATACGAAAGCGAAACGTTGATTTCGCTCGGCTCTCGATCTTGTTCCCAGGCTTCGCCTCGCGGCGCCACCCCGTGTGGCGGAGCCCCACGGGCGACAGCCCGGAAGGGCCATCGTACACCGGCAGGTGATCGCCTCAAGGCTCGACACCAACGGTTATTTCGTCTCGAGACGATTGATGAACTTGCCCGGCAGGTCAGATTCGCGGATCACGATCGGCTTGGTTTTCCCCGGTTCAAACACGACGTACCTGGCCCGGGCCGGGACCAACAGGTTGATCGCCATTTCGTCATTCTCACGTAGGATCACCGCCAACTGCTCCGCGGTGACGCTGCGGAACGGGTGATTCGCCATCACCGATTCCAGCTCGCTCCAATTTCGTTTGGCCAGCGGATTTCGGCTCACGTTCGGCGGTGGCCAGGTGATGTCCTGATCAAGATACGTCGGTAGGACGGCCAAGACGACGAACGCATTCTCCCGCCGCGTCGAAAACCATCGCAGCGGCTCTTCGTGGTCCTGAGGAGCGATCTCCAGCACCGCGGGGACGCCCCAAGCGGTATCGACCAATGGATTCATGATCGCTCGCATCGCGCGTCCGATCGTAAACGGGGCCAGTGTGTCGCACCAATTGCGCCGTGTCTCGCAGTGCTGTTCCAAAACCAACAAACGCACCAGATCGCTGCGGTCACTGAGTCCGAAACGGAGCCCCACGTCGTACAGATAGACCGGGTTCAGATCCGACACCAATCGTGAGTACTGCGAAATCCACGCTTCGTCGACGTCCAGCGCTGCTTCGTCAACGCTGACTTGTTCGGTCAATCGAGCGAGCGCATCGCGGTACACGCGATCAACTCGTTTATTGGACCGATCCAGCACCGCATTGGACAGTGCCGCGGGATCGTCTTGGTGCAATTGAAGCAGTGCCTTGGCCTCCTCGGCGTCTTCGATCAACCGCACCAAGTCGTTCGGTTCCGGAACCCCGACGTTGAAATTGAGCAACCGGTATTGGCCATCACAGATCGCGGTGATCGCCCGCGGGGGCAAGGTACGCGCAACGTTTCCGGTCAGATTCTTTGGCAGCCCCGCGACGACACGCTGGACGATGCAGCGGTCCTTCAAGTCGGGTCGGGAAACGAATAGCTTTTGAAACGAACGACGAAAATCGGGACCGCACCAGACATCGGGGCCGCCACCGAGGCGATTCTTGTCCGCCTGGTCCAACTTGGCCTTCGTCCACTCAAACGGGTCCTCGTCGGTGATCAGAAAGACCACCAGCTTGGATTCAATCTCGCTGGCCGAAAGCCCCGAGAACGGATCCCGAAAGATCAGCCCCTCGACCGCATCCCCTTGCGGTTGGCCAAACGCTGTCGCAAACCCCAACAGCAGCAAGGCGGCTGGCAAAAGACGTAACGCGTTCCACATGCAAACACCCGATCGGCAGGAAGGATGCCTGTCAATGTACCAATTCGGGTGGGTCGAGATGGTGTGGGCCGAAAGAAATCGTGCCCATCGGAGTGCTCAGATGGAGACAGCGTCCGACGATTCTCGGTGACGTCTCCATCGATCTAGCCTCTCTCAAGAGAGGCGACTAGCAGATTCGAACTGCTGTAGACGGATTTGCAATCCGCTGCCTAACCACTCGGCCAAGTCGCCTTCAACTAACGGAAAGATTAGGAAAACTTTCCGGAACCGTCAAGAACTCCCGAACCCGTCCAGCCTGCCTTTCGCGACTGACTGGGAGAATCGTTCTTGTCGTGAAGTGAGGTATCGGACGCTTCTTACGCCCTCTTGAGAGACATCGGACGAATTCAAAAAGTTCGCCGGATTTGGGGCTTCTTTCCGCAGCGTGGCGTGTCCGCCGCCGCGGGACCGCCGATGCATTGACCTGGAAAAAAACGACACTTCTCGTTCATCGCCACTCACTCCGATTGCGAAAACTCAGTGCCTCCCGACAGATTCAGAGAGATTCACGCAACCGATTGCGGGGTTGTTTGCGATGCGATAGGTAGGAGGGTTGGTCAAAAAATCGATTGGTTAAAAAATAAGAAAACAGACACCGCACACGGGTACGAGTGAATCAAATGTGGTGGCGTTTAGCGAGAAGCGTCGAAAATTCCACGTTTTTTCCGTTCCCCAGCCTTCTGCTGGCGGCTTCGTTTTGGTGTCGATCACCGGTGCATTGTTAATGTTCCGCCAGAAAACCGCTGCCGGTTCGATCGGATCGCGGATTTCGCCCGTTCGACCGATGCCGCCCCGTCGATTCAGGTCCTTCAATGATGTCGCCTCCCGTCGTAAGCTACCCCCCAAATAAAAAGCTGCTTCCACTCTCCCCTCCCTTCTGATCTTTGACTGCAATGACCAAAAAGTGCACGACTCTCGGGCTCGAGCCCAGCTTCGGATTTGGTGATCGAACCGGCCTTGCCACCCCCGGACATGTCGCTGCGATGAAACGTTGCGGCGAGGGCATCACCGCGATTTTCCCCCAACAATCGATTCGCGAGATGACGCGGACCCAGCGGACGCCCGAGGGCGTGATGGCCGACGCAATGCAGGCTGCCGAGGCGGCCGGATGGGACGGGCCGATCGGTGCCGACGCGGATCACTTGAAGGTCAACAATGACGTCGACATCACCGCGGCAGCCGGGTTCACGTTTTTCACAATCGACCCGTCGGACGATGTCGACCAAAAAGCGGATGATTACGACGAATCCACACTGCGGGAGAAGTTTTCCTCAGCCCGAGACACCGCGCCGTGGTTCGATTCCTACTTGGGCAAGTCGATCGAACTGTCGACCGGTTCGACGATCCAGTTGGACGAACAGGCCTGTATGCGGGCGGCAGTCAAGTACGGCGCGGCGATCGCACGGGCACTCAAGCTGGGGGATTACATCCGCCAGGTCAACGAGAAAGCCGGCCAGGACTATGAAATCGAGTTGTCCGTCGACGAAACCGACCAGCCGACCACTCTGTCGGAACACTACATCATCGCCGACCAATGTTTGAAGGGCGGCATGAAACTGGTCAGTCTGGCGCCTCGCTTCATCGGTGATTTCGAAAAGGGCGTCGATTTCAAAGGCGACTTGGCAGCGTTGGAGGCTTCGCTGGCGGACCACGCGGCCGTGGCCAATCTGCTCGGGCCGTACAAGTTGAGCCTGCACTCGGGCAGCGACAAGGTTTCGATGTATGCCGCGTTGGCCCGCACGACGGCCGGCAAGTTCCATGTCAAAACCGCCGGCACGAGCTACCTGGAAGCTCTCCGCGTGGTCGCCCGTCACGACGCGGCCGCCTTCCGAGGTATCATCGATTTCTCACGCGATCGCTATGAAACCGACAAGGCGACCTATCACGTTTCGGCAACGCTCGCCGACGCACCGACCACTGACCAAGCCGACGACGCGACGCTGGAAAGCGAGTACTTGGAAATGTGGGCCGACGTCCCCCAAGGCAAAGGGTTCACCAAACCCGGACGCCAAATCCTGCACTGCACCTTCGGCTCCGTGCTGACCGATGACAAATGGGGCAAAGTCGTCCGCGATTGCCTGGTCGCCCACCCGGAAACCTACCGCGAAGTCCTGGACGATCACTTCGGGCGTCACCTGGACGCACTGCGCAGCGGAATGTAGCGCAGCTGACGCCACGTGCTGGCAGCCCCTGCCAGCGGGAAGCGTGAGCGAGCGGCGTGCGGAGTTCACTCCGCGTCCGGCGTGGGCCACTCGCTCACGCGTCGTGCTGGCATCGCGGGGCAGCCCCTGCCAGCGGGAAGCGTGAGCGTAGCTACATCAATCGCTCTCGGCGTGATATTCTGTGGGCGCGTTTGAAAGCCGTTGACGGCCCCTCCCTCCGCAGCAAGTCCCGCCTTCTATCCGATCTCGCCCCCGATGAGCACCCCTTCCGACGACCGCGCTGATGCCCCTAGTTCTGACATCATCGAGCAACCCCGCTTGAGCACCTGGGAACAGATGAAGACCACCGAAGACTGGTGGGCGATCTGGTGTGCGGGTCTGATTCTGTTGGTCGCGTTTGCCGCCGTTTGGGTTTCTGTGCCGGCGACGTTCAGCGAGTCGATCCAGCAGGGCGAATCGGTTTCGCTGTCCAGTCCGCTGAAACGTTGGCTGGCCAAGCCGGGGAAATGGACACAAAACCCGCTCGACGCCTTTTACGTCGCCCCCAGCGATCAGGCGAGTGCGACGACGACCTACCGCGGTGTTTTCGGGGCGTTTGTCGTCATCGGTGTCTTGTTCACGATTGCGATGAAGTTGAGAGGTAAGAGCGCGATCGGATTCCTGAAAGCGTTTCCTGTTGTCTTTCTGTTGGCCACCATCGCCTACGTCCTGGCCGGCCAGACGGTCATCAAGGCGTACAACTTGGAATACGCGCTCTGGGCATTGCTGGTCGGACTGGTGATCAGCAACACGATCGGCACGCCGCGCGGATTGCGTCCGGCGATCATGACCGAGTTTTTCATCAAGACGGGCTTGGTGTTGTTGGGCGCGGAAGTCTTGATGAGTCGATTGATGGCGCTGGGGATTCCCGGAATCGGCGTCGCCTGGGTGGTCACGCCGATCGTGTTGATCAGCACGTTCATCTTCGGACAAAAGGTGCTGAAGATTCCGTCGAAGTCCTTGAACATGGTGATCAGCGCCGACATGTCGGTCTGCGGCGTCTCTGCGGCAATCGCGACGGCAGCCTCCTGCCGGGCGAAAAAAGAAGAACTTTCGCTGGCGATCGGACTGTCGCTCTCATTCACCGTGGTGATGATGATCGTGTTGCCCCTGGCGATCAAAGCGATGGGGTTGCCCGATGACGTCGGTGGCGCCTGGTTGGGCGGCACGATCGACGCCACCGGCGCGGTCGCCGTTGCCGGTGCGACCCTGGGCGAAGAAGCCTTGGAAGTCGCCGCCACGGTCAAGATGATTCAAAACATCTTGATCGGTGTCACCGCATTCTGCGTCGCGACCTATTGGGTCACGTACGTCGAAAAACGCAGCGATGCGGCGACCCCAGGCGTGGGCGAGATCTGGTACCGGTTCCCCAAGTTTGTGCTCGGGTTCATCGCAGCGTCGGTGCTGTTTTCGACCCTGCATGCGTCGATGACCGGCGGCGATTTGATGATCGAAGCGATGATCGGCGGATCCACCAAAACACTTCGCGGATGGTTCTTCTGTCTGGCATTCGTTTGCATCGGCTTGGAAACCAATTTCAAACAATTGTTGCCTTACTTTCGAGGCGGCAAACCAATGATCCTGTACGTCTGTGGCCAGTCGCTGAACCTGCTGCTGACGCTCATCATGGCGTACCTGATGTTCGGCGTGCTGTTCGCCGGGGCGGGACAATGAAACGTCGCAAAGCCGCATTCCTGACCGTGATCCTCGCCGTCACCGCCATCTGGGGCGTGCTGTTGCCGCGTCTGGCGACGACCGAAACGGTGCGCAGTCGAACGCAGTGGCTGGAGCAGCAGCGGATCGACCCGGCAGCGATGTATTACACCGAGCTGCCGATGATGGATCGAATTCTGGCCAAAGAGCGGTCTTCGCGGTAGACATCCAACGCAACCACGCTCGCATCGAGCGTGGCTACGCCAACGCGGCACGGCCCTTTACGACTCGTCTTCGCGAAGCTGTGCCAGGACGGTGAAATCCTCCAGCGTGCTGGTGTCCCCGACGGCTTCGCGTCCGGCGGCGATGTCACGCAACAGACGACGCATGATCTTGCCGCTCCGCGTCTTGGGGACCGACGCGGCGAATCGAATGTCATCGGGTTGAGCCAACGCGCCGATCTGTTTTCGCACGTGGTTCCGCAATTCCTGACGAAGTTCCTCGCCGGGATTCGGGTCGGTCACGGTGACGAAGGCCGCGATCGCTTCGCCTTTCAGATCATCGGGACGACCGACCACGGCCGCCTCGGCCACGGCCGGGTGGCTGACAAGTGCACTTTCCACTTCGATGGTACTCAACCGGTGCCCCGAAACGTTGATCACGTCGTCAATGCGGCCCATGATCCAGTAGTAGCCATCCTTGTCGCAGCGGGCGTTGTCCCCGGTCAGGTACTCGCCCTTGAACGTCGCCCAGTAGGTGCTGACAAAACGTTCGTCGTCGCCCCAGACGCCGCGTAACATTCCCGGCCAAGGCTGTTCGATGCACAGTTTGCCGCCGTGTTCCTGATCGACCGACGACCCGTCTTCGGCCAGAATCACCGGCACGACTCCGGGCAGGGGCTTGGTGCACGAACCGGGCTTGGTCGCCGTGATCCCCGGCAGCGGGCTCATCATGATGCCACCGGTTTCCGTTTGCCACCACGTGTCGACGATCGGGCATTTTTCCCCACCGATCTTTTTGTGGTACCACATCCAGGCCTCGGGGTTGATGCCTTCCCCGACCGTCCCCAGCAATCGCAAACTGGACAGATCGTGTTTGTCGACGTGCTGGTCGCCCCACTTGATGAACGCGCGGATGGCGGTCGGAGCGGTGTACAGGATCGTGACCTTGTATTTTTCGACCAGTTCCCAGAACCGATCTTCGGCCGGGTAGTTCGGCGCGCCCTCGTACATCAAGCACGTCGCCCCGGCCGCCAGCGGTCCGTAGACGATGTAGCTGTGTCCGGTGATCCAACCACAATCCGCCGTGCACCAATAGATGTCGTCATCACGATGATCAAAGACCCACTGGAAGGTGCGTTTAGCCCACAGGTTGTAGCCGGCAGTGGTGTGACGAATCCCCTTGGGTTTCCCGGTGCTGCCGGAGGTGTACAGGATGAACAACGTCGCTTCGCTATCCATCGGTTCTGCGGGCATGTCGCCGGATTGTTTGTCCACGACGTCATGCCACCAGACGTCGCGGCCTTCCTTCATCGTGACGTCGTTGCCGACGCGTTTGAGCACCAGACAGGTTTGCACCGACGGCGACTTTTCAAGCGCCTCGTCAACGGTCTCCTTCAGCGGCAACACTTTGCCCCGCCGATACAGCCCATCGGACGTGATCACCATTTTCGCTTGGGCATCTTGATTGCGGTCGGCGATCGATTCGGCGCTGAACCCGGCAAAGATGACCGAATGAATGGCGCCGATTCGGGCACAGGCCAACATCGCAATTGCCAACTCCGGCGTCATCGGCATGTAGATGCTGACGATGTCCCCCGCCTGAATCCCCAGCTCGCGAAGCGCCGCGGCACACTTGCAAACCTCCGTCTTCAATTCGCTGTACGTCAGCGTGCGGGTATCGCCCGGTTCGCCTTCCCAGATGATCGCCGGGCGATCGCCCAGCCCCAGTTCAATGTTGCGGTCCAGGCAGTTGTAGCTGGCGTTGGTTGTGCCGCCGACGAACCACTCCGCGTGCGGCGATTCCCACTTGCAAACCTGGTCAAAGGGTTTGAACCAGTGCAGGTGCTCCAACGCTTCTTGACGCCAAAATCCGTCGCGATCATCGCGTGCTCGGGCATAGAGTTCGTCATATTGCTCGATCGAGCCAATGACCGCCTTTTGAGTGAATTCGGCGGGCGGGGGGAAGAGACGGCTTTCGTCAAGAACGTGGTCGATCTGGCCAGAGGAAGAATCAGACATCCAATGCGTATCCGCAAAAAGGTAGGAAATTCGGAGAGGCGATAGTTTAACCAACGGAAATCCAAGCCACCACACCGCATCGGCAAGGGAGAATTCCACTCATTTGACGCCGAAAGGCCGCCGTGGGCCATTTCCGTGAAATGAGCGCGTTTGTGGCAACGCGGTCTCATTGGCTAAACTTTTTCGATGGCAAGAAAGAAACCGAAATCAAACCATTCTCGCGTCAGTTTTCGCAAGCGACATCAGGGCCGCGTGCGGGACAGCGACTTGACCCGGCAATTCAACGCCGGTGACCAGGAATCGCTTGCCGACGCGGTCAAGCACGAACGGGTCAGCGGAAAAGGCGACCTGACGCGAAAACGCACCGTCGTCGGGGTCAACGCGGATGCGCCGGCGTCCTCCGATGCGACCGAATCCAACGATGCGGCCCTGATCAGCGGTCGCGTCCTCCGCGCCCACGGGCTGCACAACACCGTGTTGGCCGACGACGGACGGACGTTTGAATGTTCGATCCGCCAAGTTCTCAAATCGCTCAGCATCGACGGCCGCGGCACCGTCGTTGCCGGGGACCGAGTTCAATTTCGCTGTGAAGCAGAAACCGAATCCGAATCGACCGGGATGATCGAGTTTGTCGCACCACGGCACGGCATCATCAGCCGGCAAAGTCGCGGGCAACAACACATCATTGCCGCCAACGTCGATCACCTGTTGATCGTCACCAGCGCCGCCGAACCGACCCTCAAACCGGCGCTGATCGACCGCTTCTTGTTGTCGGCCGAACAGTGCGGATTGAACCCCGTGGTGATCATCAATAAATGCGACCTGGTTGATCCCGCCTCGCTGCAACCGATCCTGGGCGTCTATGCCTCGCTGGGCTATCGAGTCCTGCTGACCAGTGCCGATCGAGGCACGAACATCGATTACTTGAAAGAGCTGCTCAAAGGCAAACAGACAGCGCTGTCCGGTCAGAGCGGCGTGGGAAAAAGCAGCCTGCTCAATGCCGTCCAGCCGGGATTGGGGCTGGCGGTGTCGGAGGTCAGTAAAGACAACCAGAAAGGACGTCATACGACGACGACATCGACCCTGATTCCGTTACAAGGCGAAGACGCCGGCTGGGTGTTCGACACGCCAGGAATCCGACAATTTCAACTGTGGGACATCACGGCCGAAGAGGTCGCCGGATTGATGCCCGATCTGCGTCCCCACGTCGGCGCCTGCCGCTATGCCAACTGCTTGCACCTGAGCGAAGACGACTGCGCCGTCAAGGATGCCGTCGCCGATGGCCGTATCGACGCCCGCCGCTACGATTCCTATTGCCATCTGCTGGAAGACGACTTGTTGGTTTAGACGTGCGGGATTGGGATGCCAGCGGGACGCGTTAGCGAGCGGCCCATGTGCTGTCATCGCGGGCCACTGGCTCACGCCACGTGCTGGCATTGCGCGGCATGCCAACGGGACGCGTCAGCGAGCGGCCCATGTGCTGTTCATCGTGGGCCACTGGCTCACGCCACGTGCTGGCATTGCGCGGCATGCCAGCGGGACGCGTTAGCGAGCGGCCCGGATGATGTTCATCGCGGGCCACTGGCTCACGCCACGTGCTGGCATTGGATGCGTCTCGTCAAGTGCAGCGACGCGTTTTCGTTCACGCCGTCAGCACAATCTTTCCGCCGACGTTTTCAGCTTCTTGAATGCGATGCGCTTCGGCGGCATCGGACAGAGGCAACTGGTGGGCGATGTTTGCTCGCAGTTTTCCCTCGGACATCCAGCGGTTCATGTCGTCGGCACAGTGCCGCATTTCCTGGGGCGACGCTTTGAACATCACGAACCCGTGCAGCGAACATTCTTTGACGTAGAACGGTCCCACAGGAAACTCCGGCCTCGAATCGCGACCGGCCATCACCACCATGCGACCTCGCGGTGCCAGCAGATCAATCGCTTCGTCGAAATTCGGCATCCGACGCGTTTCCCAATACAGATTCACTCCTTCGGGCGCGATTCGTTTGACGCTTTCGGCAATCGAATCGGTCGAATAGTTGACGACATGATCGGCGCCCAATTCGGTCGCCCGCTGGCACTTTTCATCCGTCCCCGCGGTCGTGATCACCGACGCGCCGGCCGCCTTGGCCATTTGCACCACCATCGCGCCGACGCCGCCAGTCCCACCGATGACGCACACCGTTTCGCCCGGTTGGAGCGCGCCGCAGCGGAACAATCCGAGGTGCGCCGTCACACCCACCAACGCATTGGCAGCCGCGGTGGAAAAATCGATGCCCTCGGGCAGTGGGAAACACCACTGGGCATCGATGGCGATCTGTTGGGCAAACGTCCCCTGGCGGCCCAGCAACCCCTGGTTGGTACACCAGACCCGGTCACCGACCGCAAAGGAATCGACGCCGTCGCCCACCGCCTCGACGATGCCGGCCGCGTCGCTTCCCGGGATGAACGGGCTGGGCAAATCGAACGCCACCAAGCCGCTTCGCACATACGTGTCGATCGGATTGACGGAAACGGCGTGATTACGAATCAGGAGCTGGCCGTCGCCAACGGTGGGGGCATCCAGATCGCCGAACTGGATCGATTCCGCGGGGCCAGTTTCAGTGATATAAGCAGCTTTCATGGGGTCACCGTGATGACATTCGTTAGCGGTTTTCGTTCTTCCAATCAAAACCGTTCAGCTTTGCCAGCGCCAAGATCAACGCTTGCGTGCCATCACGCCGATGTCCTTGGGCGGCGACGGCATGATAAAGTTGGTAACCGAGCGCGAGTCCTGGCAGTGCGAGGTTGCGTTTGGAGGCTTCGTCGAGTGCGATCTTCATGTCTTTCAAGAAATGTTCGACAAAGAATCCCGGGTCGAAGTCGCCGTTGATCATCCGCGGAGCCAGATTCGAAAGCGACCAGCTGCCCGCGGCACCCGAAGAGACGCTTTTCAGCACCGTGGGGATGTCCAAGCCGACTTTGTGAGCGTACAGCAAGCCTTCGCAAATCGCGATCATGCCGCTGGCGATCAACGTTTGGTTGACCATTTTGGTGTGCTGGCCGGATCCGGGACCGCCTTGATAGACGATGGTTTTCCCCATCAATTGAAACAGCGGGTCGACCCGACGAACCGTCTCGGCATCACCGCCGATCATGATCGACAGCGCCGCGTTGCGCGCCCCCAGGTCCCCGCCGCTGACGGGGGCATCGATCGACTGGGCGCCGATCGCCTTGGCCGCCTCGGCAATCTCCATCGCCAAACTCGGATCGCTGGTCGTCATGTCGACCAGAATCATCCCCTCGCGCGATCCGGCCAACACGCCACGATCCCCCAGCATCACCTCGCGAACGTCACGGGGAAATCCCACGATGGTAAACACGACGTCGCTGTTTTCGGCCACTGCTTGCGGGCTGTCGACCAACGTGGCGCCTTTTTCGACCAGACCTTGTGCTTTTTCCGCTGATCGATTGTAGACCGTCGCTTGGTATCCCGCGTCGATCAGATGGCCACACATGCTGTGCCCCATCACTCCGGTGCCGATCCAACCGATCCTTGTTTTGCCGGGTTCAATAGCTGTCATTCTTGCTGATCAATAATAGGAAATTACACGAGAAAAAGGTGGGGTAGGCTTCCAGCCTGTCATTGACCGGATCTCGACAGGCTGGAAGCCTAGCCCACTCTCCGGGCCGCTTGATCAATCAAATTCCCATCGAATCGCCAACGCCCGAGCGACAAGTAGAAACGCTACCGCGGCAATCATCAACACGGCTAACTGCGGCGACAACGCCTCGACAGGAAGATCCCGCCAAAAAACCTTGTCGTATCCGTCCAGCGCCCACGCGTTGAACGTCCACAACCCCAATTCTCTCATCCGCTCGCTCATCACATACCGGGGAACCATCGACCCACCGAGCGCGCTCATCGTCAAAATCAGAATCACGGACAAACCGTTCAGCTGCCCCCGCGTCTTGCACAGCGTGGCGAGAAACAGTCCGAACGCCGCGGCCGCAGAACTGGTCACCAACGTCATCATGACGAAACCGTCCAAGTGTCCCTGTAAATCGACGCCGAAAGCGAATTGCCCCCACAGGAACATTACACAGACCTGCACGAACCCGAGTGCCGTCAGATAGAACCACTTACCGAGCAACAGTTGGTCCATCGTCAACTCGGTCGACAACAACCGATCCAGCGTCGTGTTCTCGCGTTCGTCCAACAACACGCCGCCGCCCCCGGTGGCACCGAACAACAGAAACATCACCGCGATGCCGGCGGCATACATGCTGACCACCGGGTTGGCCTTGTCCTCCCCGATCACGTCCACGATCTGGACCAATTCGGACGGATCCGAAAGGCTCTCTGCGATCTCACCACTGGGCCGAACGGGCGATGCGTCGACGGGAGGACGCCGGACGGTCGTTTGCCGCATCGCAGCGGCCTGTCGAGTCCGGCTTGCCTGTCGCGTTTTGGCGAGCACCAATTCACGGCCCACCAACGCCGAGACCACTTGGCCGGCAACTTGATCGGACGCGTCGGCCAACAGCTCGGCCCGGATCGCATCTGCTTGGTCGCCCTTCAGAACGATCGCGATCGTCACGCTTCCGTGACGCACCATTTCCGACGCCTTGTCAGACGTCAAAGCCTGGTCGTCCGCTTCATCGTGCATCAATCGCAATCCCGCGCTGTCGCGCAACGAGTCAACGATCGCCGTGCTCACCGGTGACTGGATTTCATCGACCACCACGACCTTGACCTTCGGCGTCGTGCCGCTGCCGATCCCTTTTCCAAAGATCAACGCAAACACGCTGAAGAAGGCAATCGGAACGACGAACGTCAACAACAGTTCGACGCGATTGTGCAGCAGCCGTCGAAGGCTGATGTGCATGATCGTCCAAATCACGTGCGTTTTAATCCCTCAATTCGTTGCCGGTCAGGTGCAGAAAGACATGGTGCAGCGAAGGCGCATGCACTTCCATATCCGACACCATGTATCCATCCTTGCGGACCGCCTGTAGAAAGGGCGCCAACTCTACCGCCACATCTTCGATCCGTGTCTCAATCATTTCTCGGCCGGCGATTCCCACCTGATAAGATCGAACCGAGCCACCGCCGGGGACCGTCACCGGCGCTACCAGCGGTCGATCGATTCGTACCTTGACCAATCGCGAGTGTCCCACCGTGCTCAAGACCAGTTCGTCGATGGTCCCGTCGGCGATCACGCGGCCCTGATCCAAGATCACGATCCGGTCGCTGCGCTGTTCGGCTTCGTCCAAATGATGCGTCGTCAACAGAATCGAAGCCCCTTCTTCATTCAGCTGATCGAGCATGGTAAAGATCCGTTGGCGGCTTTGCGGGTCCACGCCGACGGTCGGTTCGTCCAGCAAAATGATCTTCGGGCGGTGCAACACGCCACAGGCCAAATTGACGCGGCGTTTCATTCCGCCGGAGAATCCCGCCACCAGGTCGCCCGCCCGGTCTTTTAATCCCGTCCAGTCAAGCGCCCACGCCACACGCTTCTTCAGCTCACGCCGTGGCACGCCGTGGAACTTGCCGAACGCGAACAGGTTTTCACGCGTCGTCAGGTCGCCGTAGAGAGCGAGATCTTGGGGGACCAGCCCCAGCGCCTGCCGGGCGCCGATCGAATGGATCGGGTGCCCCAACACCTTGATCGTGCCCGCAGTAGGTCGCGTTCGCCCGGCCAAGGCACGAATGAGCGTCGTCTTGCCCGCCCCGTTTGGTCCCAGAAACGCAAGACGCTCGCCTCGCTCCAGCACAAAATCCACACCGCGCAACGCCTCTAAACGCCGGTAGTTCTTGCGCAGATTGACGATCTCTAAAGCAGGAGCTTCGGCGTGGATCACGGCACTCGTATCAGACCGGGGTTTTCGGGGCCTCTCTCGAGCGTCGAGTATGTCAAACCTTGCCGATCACGTCACCGCGAAAAGAGGTGAAAAGAAAAGCCCCCAGGCCACTTAAATTGCCCAGCCTGGCAATCTGAACGGACTTCGACGGCATCCCTCCCTGTCAGTACCAGGATCTGTGGACGGGACGTTGCTTTTGTTGCGCGATGGTGGCCGTTAGCCACTGGGGGAGAACCCCGCTTGCCAGGGTCTTACCAATCTCGAAGGGCACTCCAAGGCCCGTGGCTAGCGCCATCGGCTCACTTGGTTTCGCTTGCTTGTGCATTTAGTTCGTAGGGATCAGAGGCGACGCACCGCCGCATCATTCCGGCTGGCGAATCGGATTCCAGTCGCGGATTGCACCCGAGCCCGGCAAGGTTGCGACGCGCGGGGCAGCCGAACGCGTTTGAGAACGTTGTTGGCGATGACCCGATCCGATGTAGGGATTGGAACGCACCCGGGGCGTCGCAAAGGGCTGCGGCGGGTCTTGCGGGATCGGTCGCATCTGGATGGGAATCTCACCCGAGGTGCCAGTGGAATCGGCTGGCGTTGCATCAACGGTGCCGATGTCGTCGTTGCCGCGGAAATGTGCGGCGGGCGGCAATCGTTGCTCGTACGCGGGGTCGTTCAACAAATCGGGCACGCCAGGTTGTTGGTTGACCACCGCGTCGGTGTTCGGCGTCGGCGGGGACAAATTCAGTGGCATCACCTGATCGCTCGGCGAGGCCACGTCGTCGCTCTGGACCGTAGGGGGCGCGGCAACGGTTTCTGGCGCGGCGGTCGGCCCGCCGCTGTCGACTGGAAGGTGTCGATCGGCGGCTTCGGGCGGATCGGTCAACGCATCGGGCCCCGCCATCCAATCTTGAGGTAGAGCCATCGATTGATCGGGCTCGTTGACCGGAGGCATCGGTGGGGCGGGTTGATGCTGGTCGACGTTCACCAATGGGGCACCGCCGGTTGTTGGTGATTGCCCCGCAGGCGTGTCCGCGGGCAAGATCGACTCGGGGGCCGGGAATGTGTTTGTCGCATCAATCATCGGCCCCGCGCCGACGCATCCCGCCGCATCACAGGCGGCATCGTCACAGTTTGCGGGGTTGCGGTGTGGGACGTGGCAGGGCGCGACGCCCGCGGAATAGACGGCCGGTCCGGACACGGGGGGCAACGTTGGCAGTCCGGTCAGCAGGTGCGGGAGTCCATGCCGGACTCGGGGTAATGCGGTGGCGGCGGGATAGATCTGGCCGCATCGGTCGGCGCATTTTTTGTGGCCGAATTGGTCGGGAAATCCGTGTGGCGGCAAATCCGCACCGGGTCGACATCCACCGTCGCGACAAACGTGGTATCCGTCTCCCCAGCCGACCCCCAGCAGGCGGCCGACACGCTGGAGCGTCGCCGGATGATCGGCCCGTGCATCGGGGATCGAGTGGATTCCGGCGGACAGAGTCCACGTCGCCAGAGCGAGCGCCGCGGAGGTTGCCAGACGTTTGGGCGTGGTCCTGCGAACTGGGGAGTTCGCCCGCGGCTTTCGTTGCTTGTGTTGTGATTTGCCTGGCATAAGCCGACTCGTCGTCCGTGACAGGGCCATTTAATTGCAGGATTGCATTGTCACCAGGATGGATCGGCAGATTCGATCCGATTCCTGGTCGCCGAGCGTGCCCGAGTGGGGAAATTGAGCGGGGGCCGATCGGTCTGATCGGGTTGTGTCGGCTGCGTAGAGTTTTCGTCTCGACGGGATGTCGCTGTCGTTTTTCCCTCGCCTTCAATCACCCATGTTTCGACGCACCGGCCGCCAATTCGAGCTAGCGTTAAAAAGTTTGTTCCCAGAGCCCCAGTATTCCAACGACAGCAGCCGCTTCGGCGGGCCGGAAATCCAACCATGTCACAACGCAACCGATTTCTGATCGATCCCAAGGTTCAATGGTCTATCATCCGCCGTATGTCGATGCATTGGTCATTGACGATTTTGGCCCTGCTGGCGATCGGGATCGGCGTTCAATTGATTTACGCTCCGGGAAACCAGAGCTTCAATCAGGCGATCGCGCGGTCTTTCGGCGCCCAGGCGCCGTTGTTGTGCATCATGGTGATGCTGTATCCGGTGTACGTTTGGGACATCGTGAAACTGACTCATCGCTTTGCCGGTCCGATGCTGCGTCTGCGCGGCATTTTGAACGAACTGGCCGATGGTGGTCGCGCGATGAAATTGAAGTTCCGGCCCAACGACTTTTGGCAGGAAACGGCGACCGACTTCAATCGGTTTTACGAAGAACACGTCCGATTGAAAAACCGCTGCGAGGAATTGGAAAACGAGCTCAAGGCATTGACGAACGCCGGTGAAACGCTCGAGTCGGCCGAATTGTCGACCTGATCGGCCGATTCTTGCCAAGCTCATCTACGCATCGATTGGCCGGCACGGCATAATGAAGGGGTCTTACCTAAACCCCGCACGAGCCTACGCCGATGATTCGATCGTCTTCCATGCACTTTTCGCTGCTCGCCCTGCTGTGCCTGAGCGGCTCGCTCTTGTTCACCCCCACCGTCGCGTTCTCCCAGCAGACGCCCGCGGATTCACCCCCGGCCGCCGAATCGTCGCCGGCCGCCGAAGAGAACACAACGGCCGAATCGACAGCCGAGGATGCCGCCGGGGTCGATGCCGGACAGGACGAACTGGACGAAGCGGCCATCCTGCGATTTGACGCCAAGAGCCCCCGCGAATTGGAAGCCGTCGAGCGACTGTTGCAGACCGCCATCAAGAAGGGGCTGTCCGGCGAAAACGCCTCGTTCGCTAAAAAGATGCTGGGGTCGGTGTTGCTCCAAAAGAGCCAGCAGCTGATCGCCGCGATGGGGCAAACCGCAGGCAACCGAAACCGCGCGATGCAGCTGCGCGACGAGGCGTTGCGGACATTAGACGAGGCGATTGAGAATGATGCTGAGTTGGTCGAAGCCTATCTGTTGGTCGCCCGATTGAACATGCTGCCCGGTGGAGACAAGGACGCGATCACCGAAGCGACTTCCAACGCCATCGACCTGCTGGCCGATAATCCGGTTGAACGGAGTGCGGCGTACGTGTTGCGGGCGTTGACCTATGGGCCGGGGAACGAAGACAAACGGCTGGAAGACCTGAATGCCGCCCTGAAGGACGATCCCAAAAACCGCGAGGCGTTGCAGGCCCGTGCGGCGATTCGGCTGCAGAACCAAGACGTCGCCGGCGCGATCGAGGACATGGAGCGTGTATTGGCCGAAGACCCGACCAATTTGCAAGTCGCTCAAACCGTCGTGCAAAAACTCGCCGACCTGGACCGAATCGACGATGCCCTGAAACTGCTCAGCAAAGCACTCGAAGCTAAACCCAGCGAAGGCCTGTATCGCATGCGGGCGATCCTGTACCGCATGCAGCTGAAAGAGGAGGACGCGCTGGCGGATCTGAACAAAGCGCTGGCGATGCAGCCCCAGGATCCGATTTCGTTGTTGCAACGGGCGGAGATTTCGGTGGGGCGAAAGAATTTGCAAGCTGCCAAAGATGACCTGCGGGCCGCCGAACGTATCGCCCCGGGCGTCGCCGCGGCCGAACAGGCAATCTTTGTCCGCTGCTTGATCGCGATCGAAGAAGGCCGGATGGCTGACGCGATCAACGAAATGAAAACGTTGATCGATCGCGACCCGACCAACGACGGCCGCAAACTGCAACTCGCCAATTTGTACCTGCAAGACGATCGTCCGCGTCAGGCGATCGAAGTCCTGTCGTCGATTTTGGACCGCGATCCGACCAACGTTTCCGTTCTTCGCTCGCGGGCCGACGCCTACTTGTCCGTCGGTGATCACGACAAGGCGATCGACGACTACGAACGCGCCATCAAGGTCGCCGGCGATGATTCGACCAACTATGACCTGTCGGGCATCCTGAACAATCTGGCTTGGGTCCTGGCCACCAGCCCCCAAGACAACGTCCGCGATGGTGCCCGTTCAGTCGAGCTGGGAGAACGAGCCGTCGAACTGACCGACGGTAAGGAACCCCACATCCTCAGCACGCTCGCCGCCGGATACGCCGAACAGGGCGACTTCGAAAAGGCGATCCAATGGAGCAGCAAGGCCGTCGAAGTCGGCAAGGAACAGGGGCACGAACAGCTGGAGCAGCTGGAGCAAGAGCTGGAGCAGTACCGTGCGGGGAAACCCTGGCGCGAGAAGCAGGAGACCGAAGAAAACGCCGTGCCGATCCTGTCGCCGGAAGATCTGATCGATACCTGAGTCGTTGGGGCCTCGCGGGTCGGCGCCGCTTCGACGGCTCGATGCGAGTGTGGATGACTCTGGAAATCCACCTTCTGGCGAAGGTAGCTACGTTCGCACGCCGATTGATGTACGACGTCCCCTTCTGGGGCGTCACGCTGAGCCCCACGGGCGACAGCGCGGAAGGGCCATCGTACATCGGCCGCCGGCCCTACCCCAAGCACTTGCTGATCTGACGGACGGCTTGACGCAGGCGGTGTTCGTTTTCCACCAGCGACATCCGCAGGTAACCTTCTCCGGCGGCGCCGAACCCGCTGCCGGGGCTGACCGCGACATTGCCTTCTTCCAGCAATTTCATCGCGAAATCCATCGTGCTCATCGAACTTCGCCACGGCTCGGGGACTTCCGCCCAGACGAACATGCCGGCCTTGGGCGGCTGGACGTTCCAGCCCAACCGACGTAAGCCGTTGACCAGCACGTCGCGACGCCGCTGGTAGATCTCGGACTGCTTTTCCACGTTCGCTTCGGTTTCTCGCAGCGCCACGATCGCGGCGATCTGGATCGCCTGGAACATCCCGTAATCGTAGTAGCCCTTGATTGTCCCCAGGCCGCGGACCATGTCCGCGTTGCCGGCACAGAATCCGACCCGCCAACCGGCCATGTTGTAGCCCTTGCTCATCGTGGTGAATTCGACCCCGACGTCCTTGGAACCCGGGGCGGCCAAGTAGCTGGGCGGCACGTAGCCGTCAAACGCGACATCGGCGTAGGCGAAATCGTGGATCACCATGAAGCCGTACTTTTTGGCCAGCCGAACGACTTCGACAAAAAAGTCAGGTTCGATCACCGCCGAGCTGGGGTTGTGCGGGTAATTAACGATCAAGATCTTCGGCGACGGCATCATGTTTTCACACGTGTACGCCACATTCCGCAAGAATGTGTCCGGGTCCGCGACATCCAACGCCACGACGTTACCCGATGCCAGGATCACGCCGTACATATGAACGGGGAAATAGGGCGAGGGAATCATCGCGGTGTCGCCGGGCCCCATCAGCGCCAGACACATGTGCGAAAAGCCTTCTTTGCTGCCCAGGCAGGAGATGATTTCGGTTTCCGGGTCCAACCGGACGCCGTACTTGCGATAGTATTTCCCAGCCACTTCGCGTCGCAAGTTGGCGATGCCGTTGGACTTGCTGTAACCGTGATTGCCCGGATCGGAGGACGCGTCGTGCAGTTTTTGGATCACCACCGGGTCCGGCGGGTCCGACGGGTTTCCCATCCCCAGGTCGATCACGTCGTCGCCGGCGCGGCGCTTCTGATACAGCGAGTTGTTGATCCGCCCGAACATGTAGGGGGGCAAGCGGTCGACCCGCGAGGCGAATTTGACCTCAAACGGTTCCGGGACCGGATCGGTGGTCGGCGCGTCGATCGCTGGCGCATCGATGTTGGGCGAATCGTCCTGTGACGCGGCAAATTCAGCCTCGTTGGCGACCGCCTTCGCTTCTGCCGCAGATTGTTCTGCAGGGTTTCCGGGAAGCTTCGAATCATCAAGACTGGCTGTGTCACTCATTTTGGCCAAACCATTTCGCGCCGGGGGAGAAACTAACGACTACGCCCATTGTCGATCAGAAACGCGTTTCGTCCCAGGGGTTCACCTGGTTTGTTCCGGGAGAACGCGAGAATCGGGAACGAAGTCGATCAAGGCGAGACAATGAGAAAATGCACCGTCCATTCGATTTCGCCAAATTTCCTACCCCAAAAATCTTCCTACCTCTCCACCTGCCTATGTGTCCTGGCCCGGCGAAGGGAATAATCGGAAGGAGGAACTGGACCGCGCCGAAGGATTCAGATCAATGCGGTGGGCTATGCTGAACAAACTCTCGGCTTTTCGTTACTATACTGACCCCGCCGGCTGCCCCCATCCCTCTTGTGGTCCAGCCCTTGTCGCGAATTCGAGTCAAATTTCCAGTCTCCCCTATCCTGATCGACCCGACCTATGCCCGTCGCGCTGTTTGTCCCCTGCTACATCGACCAGCTTTACCCGGACGTGGCGATCGCGACGTTGGAGCTGTTGGAACGGCTGGGGGTTGACGTGGAATACCCCGATGACCAGACCTGTTGCGGCCAGCCGATGGCCAACACGGGATGCGACGCCGACACGGCGCCGGTGGCGCGGCGATTTGTCGACCTGTTCGCGGATTTCGAGGCCGTGGTTTGCCCGTCGGGGTCGTGTGTTTCGATGGTCCGCAACCACTACGGGGCCTATTTCAGCGGCGATGACGCGAAATATCAGCACGTCACGTCGAAGACCTATGAACTGTGTGAATACTTGCACGACGTCGTGGGCGTCACCCACCTGGATGTCAAATTCCCGCACCGCGTTTCGCTGCACCAAAGCTGTCACGGGTTGCGCGAACTGCGGCTCGGTCAGTCCAGCGAGTCGATGACCCCGCGTGAAAACAAGGTCCGCAAACTGCTGAATCTGGTCGAGGGCATCGAGTGGGTGGAACCGGATCGTGCGGACGATTGCTGTGGTTTTGGGGGGACGTTTTCGGTCAATGAGGCAGACGTGTCGGCCGAAATGGGCCGCGCCCGGATCGCCGATCACTGCGGCAAAGGCAGCGAGGTGTTGGCCTCGGCCGACATGAGCTGTCTGATGCACTTGCAAGGTCTGATTCGGCGTGAAAAAAATCCGATTCAAGTCATGCACGTCGCTCAGATTCTGTCCGGGCGTCCGCTCGGTGCGGCCTGAACGCCCACACCACGCCACGCTTCCGACCCATCCACCCCAGCAATCTTCGCCTCCTCATGCTTCCGATCGTCCAACACCCGGCCGCGGCCAAGGAATTCGTCAACGACCCGAATCGGTCGCGTTGGCACGACCAAGCGTTGTGGTTCGTCCGCAGCAAACGCGACAAACAAGCCGGCTCGCTGCCCGAATGGGAATACCTGCGTGAGACCGCGTCGGGAATTAAAACGCACACGATCGCCAACATGGCGCATTACCTGCAAGAGTTCGAACGTAACGCGACCGCGCGCGGGGCGGTCGTTCACTGGGCCCGCGACGCCGAGCATCACAACGAAATCGTGCTGCGAATCCTCCGCGATCACAAGACCAAGCGGATCGTCAAAAGCAAGTCGATGTTGACCGAGGAGTGCGGTCTGAATCACTACCTGGAGGACAACGGGATCGACGTCGTCGACACCGACTTGGGCGAACGGATCGTTCAGTTGCGAAACGAACCACCGAGCCATATCGTGCTGCCGGCGATTCACATCAAAAAGGAAGAAGTCGGCCAGACCTTTCACACCCACCTAGGAACCGACGAAGGCGCGTCGGACCCCAAGTACCTAACCGAAGCGGCACGGGGCCATTTGCGCGACAAGTTTCTGGCCGGAGAAATCGGAATCACCGGAGTCAACTTTGCCATCGCCGAAACCGGCGGGCTGGTCGTTTGCACCAACGAAGGCAACGCGGACTTGGGCACCTCGCTACCACGCGTCCACATCGCCTGCATGGGGATCGAAAAACTGCTGCCGCGGCAACGTGACCTGGGCGTGTTCACCCGGCTGTTGGCCCGATCGGCGACCGGACAGCCGATCACCACCTACACCTCGCACTTCATCGGTCCCCGCGACGAAAACAGCGAACTGCACATCGTCTTGGTCGACAACGGTCGAACCCGGTTGCGTGAAAGCGAAACCTTTCGCGCCGCGATGCACTGCATCCGTTGCGGAGCTTGCATGAATACCTGCCCGGTGTATCGACGCAGCGGCGGGCACAGCTATCGCGCGACGGTCCCCGGACCGATCGGAAGCGTGTTGTCGCCGACACGCGATCAGAATTCCTACAAGAGTTTGCCGTACGCGTGCAGCCTGTGTGGATCGTGCAGCGACGTTTGTCCGGTCAAGATTCCGCTGCATCATCAATTGCTCGCCTGGCGCGGTGAATTGGTCGGCAAGAAACTGTTGCCGGCGTCCAAACGCTGGGCGATGACGATGGCGTCGTATCTGTTTCGCTTCCCCCGGCTGTTTCGGCTGGTCGGAAAAGTCGGACGCTTCGCGTTGCGGATCCTGCCCCGCTGGGCGACCCACCATCGCTTCAACGCCTGGACCATCGCCCGCGAACTTCCCGATCCTCCGAAAGAAACTTTTCGCGACTGGCACCGCCGCCACCGAACGAAATGACCATGGAAACAACGAAATCAACTCAGAGCGACACCTCCGCCCGACAAGCGATTCTGGACCGCATCCAAACCAAACGTGTCGACATCCCACCATTGCCGGACGTCGATCCCGAACGCGTGATCCAGTTCGATCAACCGATCGACAAGTTTGTCGAAATGCTGGCGATGGTCGGCGGCCAGGCACATCAGGTCGACTCACAAGCCGACGTCCGCGGCGTGTTGGATGAGATCGACGTGTTCAAAACGGCGACCCGCGTCGTCTCACTCGCTCCCGACGCCGTCGCCGGAACCATCGACGCGACCCAAGTGGATGACCCGCACGAACTGGCAACCTTGGATTGGACGATCGCCCGTGGCGAGTTCATGATCGCCGAGAACGGATCGATCTGGGTCGACGGGGACACGCTGCCGCATCGCGTGCTGCTGTTCATCGCCCAATACCTGGCGATCGTCGTGCCTCGATCGCAGATCGTTTCCAACATGCACCAGGCGTACGAGCGGATCGAAGGTTTCGGCGGACGTTTCGGCGTCTTTGTGTCCGGCCCCAGCAAAACGGCCGACATCGAACAATCGTTGGTGCTCGGGGCCCACGGTTGCCGCAAACTGCAGGTCTTCATCGTCGGTGACATGTAGGGAATTGAGAAAGGAGACACGACATGATGACCATTCGCACCGCGATCGTGACCGTTGCGCTCGTCTTGGGCCCGTGCATCGCAGCACCGGGTGTCGCATCGGCGGTGGACTTTCCGGGAAAGAAGTCCGATTTTCACTCGTTCGAACGTTATGATTTCCAGTGGCAAGGTCATGCCTGCCGAATCGTAACACCACGAACGGCAGCGGCGGGCAATCCCTGGATCTGGCGAGCACGTTTTTTCGGTCACGAGCCTCAGCTGGATGTCGAATTGCTGAGGCGTGGTTTCCACGTCGCCTACATCGACGTGGCGGGTTTGTATGGTGCTCCCCAAGCCGTCGAGATCTGGAACGACTTTTACGGCCATGTGACATCGACCTTTCAGTTCAACCCCAAGCCCGTGTTGGAAGGGATGAGCCGCGGCGGGTTGATCGTTTTCAATTGGGCCAAGGCGAATCCGGATCAGGTGCGATGCATCTACGCGGACGCACCGGTGTGCGACATCAAGAGTTGGCCGGGCGGAAAAGGTTCCGGGAAAGGCAGCCCAGCCGATTGGAAACGATGTTTAGACGCCTATAAATTAAGAGAAGCCGAAGCGTTTGACACACAGTCCCCCAAGTCGCGCTGCAACCCCATCGATGCTCTGGAATCATTGGCTGCGGCCGATGTCCCAATTCTGTGCGTCGTCGGCGATGCCGACGATGTGGTGCCGGTCGACGAGAACACGGCGGTCTTGGAACAGCGGTACCGTCAACTCGGTGGGCCGATCGAGGTGATCCATAAACCCGGCGTCGGACACCACCCGCACAGTTTAAAAGACCCGGCACCGATCGTCGATTTCATCATTCGCAGCGGAGCGATCACGGAAGAGGACCATGCAGATTGAATTTGTCTATTTTGATCTTGGAAACATGTTGGTTTCGTTTGATCCCGAAATCGCCTGTCGGAACTTTGCCGAGTTGGCCGGCATCTCCACCGACAGGGCCCGCGAAGTCATCTATGAGAGTGGGTTACAGGATCGATACGAGAGCGGTGAAATCACCAGCCGTTCGTACACGCAAACGTTGCGTGACGTGCTTGAACTAGATGCCGATCGATTGCCGCAGGATCAGGTCTTGGACGC
Organism: Stieleria mannarensis; assembly: GCF_014154935.1. Lineage (GTDB taxonomy): Bacteria > Planctomycetota > Planctomycetia > Pirellulales > Pirellulaceae > Stieleria > Stieleria mannarensis. The sequence continues at coordinate 57,507 of NZ_JACEHH010000003.1, read as the reverse complement.
GATCAGCGACATGTTCACGCCCATCGATTCGATGGTCCAAGTGGTGGAGATGGCGCGTCGGACGGCTGGTCGCGTCGGCGTGCTGTCCAACACCTGCCCGGCGCATTGGCGCTGGGTGCGAAAACAGCCCTGGCCGGTGTCGCAGATCGACTACGACGTCCGGATCTTGAGCTGTGAAGTGATGTCGATGAAACCAGACGGGAAGATTTACGAGGCCGCCGAAAAAGCCGCTCGGGTGCGTCCGGACAGGATTCTGTTCATCGACGACAAACCGGAAAACGTGCAAGCGGCTTCCGCGCGGGGCTGGCACGCCGAACAATGCCTCGGCGGAGAACAGGCCAAAGCCGTCATCGAGGGATTTTTGGGCGGGAAGTAGGACTCCGGCCGAATCATTCAACTGCGAAGAACCTCCTGCCCAGCTAGTTTGGATCGACAGAATCCAGCGTTTGTGCACGAGACTCCTGGTCATTCACGAAACAAGTCACGGTTCCAGAATCAACTCAGGGGGGACAAGGTGCGCTGTTTCGTTGGGAGTGCTGAACTGCCTTGAACGAGACCCCATCCTCATCCCCAATTTCAGGCTTCGTACATTGCAGAAAATCTAGAAACAAATGTGCGCTATGTGGCGTCACTTCAGTTAGCATGCGGATTGAAGCACACGCAAATTTCGCGTGGCTGCCGTTCCCCCCGGGAGCTGCCCCGCTTTTGGATGTTTTCTTGCCGGATTCGGTCACTCGGCAGAATCATGAAAGGCGGGTAGCGATCTATCCCCAACTGCTATCCCTCGATTCATGCTGACACCGCGAAATCGCCGTCGTGTGGGTAAAGACCTCCGTTCCTCCAAAACCGAGCGAAGTCGAACGCGATCCCGTCGTCGGCCAAGACGTTCCAGATTTGAACAACTGGAAGCCCGTCAGATGCTTGCGGCGGCAGTCTGGCACAACGTGCTGTCTTCGCTGGACGTGAACAATTCGGGGGCGGTTTCACCACTCGACGCATTGGTGGTGCTCAATGAAATCGCTCGCGGTACGTACGTCGATGCCAACACCGGAGAACTTGATTCGGAGGTCCCCGACGATGTGACCCCTCCGTTCATCGATGTCAACTGTGACAGTTTGGCGACCCCTCGCGACGCATTGTTCGTCCTCAACAATCTGGCCGGATCGTTTTTCGAACCCCAGTTCGCGCTGACGACCAGCGGAGCGATCAGCGATCAATCGGGACGTGTCGTTGCGGCGGGCTGCCATGCCCAGTTGGTCGAAGGCGATTCGTTGCGGACGGAAATCACCACGCCGGTGCCGATCACGCGCAGCGGTCAAGGCGTCCGGTTGACGTTTGACGCGCCCGAATTTGATCGCAGCAGCGACGGAGGGATGCAGGATGCCGTCGAGATTTCCGTGACCGACGGCAACGGTCAGACGGTGACGCAGACCTACACGGCCGACCGCCAGAGCGCCTTCAACTGGTCTGAAAACACCGAGCTCGCGACGGGAAGTTCGTCCGCGGTCACGGTCCCGGCGGAGAATTCCGGCCAGCCGTACGAGTTGACGGTGAATCTCGCCCATCTGCCGATCGGCCAGCAGGTCGACGTCACGGTCCGGTTGGTGAACAACGACGGGGACAGCGGAACCTCCGTCGTCGTCCGCGACTTGGAAATCATCAGCGGACTGGACGATCCCAGCGAGGTGTACGCTTCGGCGAACCGATCCGTGTCGAATACGGCAACGATCGATTTTGATTCGCTGGTCGATCTCAGCAATAGCGTCCAGCCGAGCTATGGAAGGACCTCCTACTCGACCGATCGATCACAGGTGATCACCGAGTTGGTCCTGACCAATCGCAGCAACCAAACGATTGCCGGCGACTTGGTAATCGTGTTGGATCAATTCACGAACCTTGACCTGGCGACGCTGCGTCCCGACGGGTTGCTACCTGACGGCCGTCCGTTTTTCAACTTGACCCCCTTTGCCGATGGTCCCCTGGGGCCGGGCGAGTCGACGCGGGCGCGGGAGGTTCGGTTCACCAACCCCGGCGATGAACCCTTTCAATACCGATTGCTCGCGTTTGGTGATTTGAATCGGGCACCGGAACGCTTCATCAGTAGTCCGACTGAAGTGCTGCAATCGGGCGATGTCTTTCGCTATTCGGCACTCGCGATCGATCCCGACGGCGATCGGTTGACGTATTCGCTGGTAGCCGGGCACTCCACGGGCCTGATCGATGCGACGACCGGCAGGCTGACTTGGCAATCAACCTCGGCCGAGATCGGCAGCAATCGGTTTACGGTGCGGGCGACCGATCCGTACGGATTATTCGTCGATCAGACCTTTGATTTGCAGGTCAGGGATTCGGTGCAGAATCGCCCTCCGAACTTCGTCACTGACCCGGTAACCGAAGCGATCGCATCAAGTGGGTTCGAAGTAACGACCGTCGGTGTCGGTGCCGGGCCGGCGGGTGCGGCGGTGATCAGCGGATTCCGTGGTCCCAGAATCGTGACGGCCAACGCGGACGACCAAATGATCGGAGTCTACGCGGGTGAGAACAACGATCGGTTTGATGATGCCATGTCCTATTCAACCGGTTTGCCTGCGGCCAACGGCCAACTGTTCGATGTCGGTTACTCCATCGATGTGGGCTTGCCGGCGTTTCGCGATGTGTTCGACGCGAACCAGGTGCTCGGTTTGGATCAAGGCGATCTCAACGGGGATGGAAATTTGGATTTGGTCAGCATGTCAGTGCACCAATTCTCGCAGAACGGGACGCAGTACATCTTTTCGGTCCAAGGGATGTTCGGTGACGGAATCGGTTCGTTTGATAGACGCGAACTGTTTTCGTATTCGGTGGGGACCAATTTGTCCAGTTTTCAGAACCTGATCCTTGCCGACATCAACGGCGATGGGAACGAGGACATTTTGTTCGCTCGGCGGGCACCGGATGCGAGGCTGTTCACGATGCTGGGCAACGGGGATGGGACTTTCGGCGAGGCCGTCGGCCAATCGTTCAATGGCGGTATCATCAGCGCCTTTCGCGTGGCCGACATCGACGAGGACGGCGTGACCGATTTGATTGGCCAAACCGCGTCGTTCGGGAGCGGAGCCAATCAGGCCGCGTGGTGGAAAGGTCTCGGCGACGGCACGTTCAACGAACCTACAATCATCGATTCGGCGGGCGGCAGCAGCGATGGCACTCTGAGCACGATGAAACGGCCCCATGATGTCGCCGATCTTAACGATGACGGTCACCTGGACTTTGTGATTGCCGGCGGCAATGAACTCAACGTCTACCACGGGGACGGTACCGGGATGTTCACTTCGGTTGCGTCGCTGCCGATTGTTTCGGGGTGGCGTGATTGGGTGCGTGCCGGAGACTTCAATGGCGATGGAAACCTGGACTTTCTGCACCTCGAAAGTTTCAACACGCGATTGGATCTTTATGTCGGCGCGGGAGACGGCATCACCTTCACTCGTCAAATGGCTGTCAACTTCACACTACAGGCCGGTAATGCCGCCGGCGGGTTCGAGCCGACGGATATTGATGGTGATGGCGATTTGGATGTGATCTTTGGCACCAGCGGTTCCAATCAAGTGGCCGCATTGGTGGGTATCAACGATGGCGACGGCAATTTGCGCGCTGTCGAATACGCCACACCGGATTTTTCGGGCGACATTCAACCCAACCAATCTTCGGCCACCGTCCGCGGCGCGATGTTTGGTGATTATAACAGCGATGGCGTCACGGACTTCTCGTACTTCACCCAGAGCGGCGACTTTGACGGTGTGGGAATTCGACTAGGAACGCGACCCGGCGAATTCGGCAGGTCTCGCAGTATTCCCTGGGTGGAGAACTCGGGATCGAATGTCGCTGTGCCAGGCGATTTTGATGGAGATGGCGATATCGACCTTGTCGACTCGCGTAACGATCGAACCTTCCTAAACCGGGGCGATGGAACTTTTTCGGATCCCATTCCCGCCAGCGGCCAAATCGGCGGTTCTTCGGCTGGTGACGCGGCGGACTTCAACCTCGATGGCTTGACGGACTTTGTGGGAAATTATAGCACGCGCAGTACCGGCGGCTACTACGTTGCGCTCAGCAATGGCGATGGCACCTTCACCGTCACCGAAAAGGTTTCCAATGGAACGTTTTATAATTACGTCAACATGGGAACTGCCGATTTCAACGGTGATGGCTACTCGGACTTCTATGCCAAAAACGCAATCGATAACTACATCGATTTCTTCATCAATGATTCCTTGAACCCTGGGTTCTTCTCCCGAACGACCCGTTTCACATTTCCACCCGGTTCGCAGGGTGTCAATGTCTCTCAGTGGGATAGTGCGTACGACGTTGGTGATTTCACGGGGGATGGAATTCTGGACTTTGCAACCGCCGAACGAGACTCAGGCGGCGACAATGTGATCAAAGTCGTCGTGATGGCGGGAGACGGTGAGGGCAACTTCGCGCGTTACAGCGAATTGGCGGGATTCGACGAAGTTCGCCAAGCCACCATCCTCGGCTTGCCTGTCGAACCGGGTGATTTTGTCGGCGGCGACATCGACAGCGACGGTGACCGCGATCTAATGGCCGTTTCCTTTCGTGGCACGCGTGTGTTCCTCAATGACGGCGCTGGCAATTTCAGGTTCGACCGCTTGCTACGCCCGGTGGGCACCGAACAGAGCAACCGTGAATCGTGGCTGGTGGACTTCAACGAAGACGGCCATCTGGATTTGTTCCAGACCGGTCAGGATAGTTCGGGGCCATTGTCTGTTTGGCTGGGCGATGGGACAGGCAACTTCTCGCTGGACGAATCGGTGGGGGTTGTGGCTTCCGTACCGCCTAGCGGCAATCCCTTTGCGGACATCGACGGCGACGGACACCTGGATTTTGTCTACGCCACCGGCAGCAATGGCAACTACGGTAGCGATGATGCCGTGATCTATGCCGGTCGACGTGACGATTTGGTCGACCTGGTGACGGTCGATCTCAACGGTGACGGCAACGAAGAGGTCCTAGCAGTCCAAGAGCAAATGGATCGCCTGCAAATTTTTGTCGGCGACAATCTTGGCGGACTCACTCGCCAGCCGGATCTGCAAACTGGTCGAGCTCCGAAGGCCGTCGCCGTGGGCGATCTCAATGACGATGGACAGTTCGAACTGTTCATCGCCAACCGAGCGTCAAGAACACTCGAGGTGTTCGTCGGTGACCTTGAAAACGGATACGCGCAAACGGAGCTCGCTGTCGGTGCGGGGCCGATCGATGTGGAGACAGCGGATTTTGACAACGATGGCAACATCGATGTCGCCGTCCTGGATGACGCCGAAAACGCGTTGTGGATTCTTTCAGGTGACGGCAGCGGCACGCTCGGCGAACCGGTCGCGATTCCGCTGGGCGATCGCCCAGAACGCTTTGTCGTCGCCGACGTCGACGGCGATGGGGTAACTGACGCGGTCATCAGTCTGCCCGACTCGCAGCGTGTGATGATCGTGCCATCGGTCGGAAGCGGTGTCTTGTCGTCGCCGGTGTACGTCAACCTCACGTCGACGCCCACCGACGTCGCTGCGATTTCGTTGAACGACGACGGCAATCTGGACCTGGCGGTCACGCTCGGCAGTGAAAACAGCCTGCAGCTGTTCTACGGCTTGGGACGAAACCAATTCGCGCGACCGCAGTCGATCGTCGTCGGTGAATTTCCGAAACGAATTACCGTGGCCGATGCCGATGAAGACGGACGTCAAGATTTGATCGTCGTCAATGCGGGCGATGCCACTGCTAGCGTGATTTATAATCGGTTCGATCCGAATGAGGTCTATCGTTACGACAGCGAGGCGATCGATCCCGACGATGACCCGCTGACCTACGCGATCGTTGATGGTCCAGGCGGATTGATCATCAACCCGCAAACCGGCGATCTGTTGTGGGCGGCATCACCCGACCAAGTCGGTGTGCATGAGGTCACTCTTTCGGCCGACGATGGTCGCGGCGGTGTGGCGACCCAATCGTTCAAGATTGCTGTCGAGCCGGCTCGCGAAAATGTGGCACCCTTGATCGCCACCACGCCAGTAACCCAAATCGGTTCGGGTGAAGCCTTTTCCTATGGCGTTGCGGCGAACGATGGCGACGGGCATCCGCTGCGTTATCGTCTGCTGGAGGGTCCCGAGGGAGCCACGCTGGATCCGGTGACCGGCGAACTGGCCTGGGACACTCGCCAAGATTCTACTCTCAGCACCTTCCTCCCCCGGTCGAGTACCGGTTACGTTCGAACGCCGGTCAATGATTCTCTTCAACCGGAATCGATCACCGTGGAAGGTTGGTTCAACTGGACGGCGTTGCCGGCCGGAAATGGGGCCGATTACTTGTTCTCTCGGTCCAACAATGCGGGTTACGCCTATGGTCTATCAAATCGGTTCAACAATACCCTTCGGTTCGAAGCTCACACGGAAGGTGGTTACCAGTTTTATGATTTGCCGTTTTCGTTCGACGCCAATCGTTGGTATCACTTCGCGATCAGCATCGACGACTCAACCAATGAAGTTTCCGTCTACGCCAATGGACAATCACTGTTTACGCGGCCCCTGCCGGGATCGATCGATTATTCGAATCGCAACCCAGGCATCCACGATAGCTTTTTCCAGTTTCAGGGGGCGACGGACAATTATCGCATTTGGAACACCGCTCGCGACGCGCAGCAAATTCGTGAAGGGCTAAACACCCAATACGAGAATGAACCGTCGCTCGTGTTGGACTATCGCTTTGGTGAAAAGGACGAATTGACGGTTCGCGACTACAGTGGAAACGAAAACCACGGTTATCGAGTCACCAATGGCAATCCTCCCGGTGCGGCCGACGGGCTGGTCGATCCCGGACCACAGCAGTTCTCGATCTCGGTCGAAGATGGACGTGGCGGTTTCGACGTCCAAACGTTCACGCTGCATGTGCTTCCAGATCTTCGTGGCAGTATCACGGGACGCCTATTCAATGACCTTAACGACGATGGTGTGCAGGATGATGGCAGTGAGCATCCTGCCGAACCCGGCTTGGACGGTTGGAGGCTGTTCATTGACTCCAACGACAACGGTTTCGCCGATCCGCACGAACACCAAACATCGACCGACGCGAGCGGAGATTACCGTTTTGAAAAACTACTGCCGGGTGAATACGCCGTGCGGATTGAGCCCGTTGCCGGATTTGAAACGCCGTCCGGCTTTGTCGGGCGAGTTGAACCGGAGCAGTTCAATAGTTCTGACCCAGCAACATCGTACGATCTGGCGATCAATGCGCTAACACTGAGCCAAATTCGAGGTCAGCTCAAGACCGAAGATGATACACCGATTGCTTTCTGGAAGGTGTTCGCTGACCTGGATCAGGATGGACAGCGCGATCCATCGGAGCCGATGGCGATATCCGATCGGGACGGTCATTACGCACTGGCCGGATTGTCAGCGGGGGACTACAAACTGCTCACCGACACCCCGGCCGGCTGGATCGATGCGGCTGCAATCGATGGATTGATGGTGACGCTCGGCGAGGATGAGGTCAATGAAAACAACGACTTTGTACTCCGGCCAACCAATACTTCGGTCGCCGCCGGACTGCACTTTGTCACCACAGCGCCCTCGGCGATTGAAGCCCGAGAGACCTTCACCTACGCCTCGGTCGCGATGGCAATCAACGAAGCCGAAATACAGTATGACCTGCCCCTGGCACCGGAGGGAATGGTCGTGGATCCCGCTACCGGCTTGATTGCTTGGCGACCGACCATCGCTCAGGTTGGCAGCCATACCGTGATCTTGCGAGCGGTTTCGGGTGATTCCGTCGCGATGCAAGATTTCACGGTCGATGTGACAGCACCCAACTTCGCCCCCGTTGTGACCCGATTGCCCGGTCGGTTGGCGTATCTCAATCAACCACATCAGTTCGATATCGCTGCTCAGGACCCCGAGCAACTGGATCCCGAGCAACAACCGCTGACCTTCACCTTGTCTGGTCAGACACACGGTGCGAGCATCGATGCGGACAGCGGGCGAATGACTTGGATTCCCGATGCGACGGGGCCGTTTGAGTTCCTGTTGCAAGTCGCTGATGGTGAGGGTGCGGTCACCGAAGAGAGCTTTACCATCGAGGTCTCATCCGCGACGCCGCTTGTGGAACTGGTCGACGTTCAACTTCCGCGCAATCGGTTCCCAGTCAGTCAACAAACCATCGCGCGGATTGCGGCAATGGATTCACTTGGCCGAGACGTTGACTGGACGATCAACGACGCACCGTCCGGATTGATGGTACAAGCTGATGGAACGATTCGGTGGACACCCAGCAGCAGCCAACTCGGCGAACACTCGTTGACCTTCGTCGCCGTGACTGCGGACGGAACGGAGCTGGAAGTTGACGTCCCCGTTTCAGTTGTCGGCTCGCTGGCCAATGCGAAGCCACAAATTCAATCCAGTCCGATCCTTGCTGCGGTCGTCGACCAGCGATACATCTACGATCTTGAAGCGGTCGATCCGGATCGGGACCCTCTTTCGTATGCACTGCTCGATGGGCCAGCCGGAATGAGCCTTGATCCAGTTGCGGGGACGCTTCGCTGGACGCCCGCCGAGGACCAGCGTGGCGAACATGAAGTTGTGATTCGTGTGGCTGACACCTTCGGTGCGGAAACCATCCATTCCTTCAAGCTCGTGGCTCGACGCTTTGGCGGCCCCCCCGTCATCCAGAGTGTTCCGGACACAGAGGCTGCGGTTGGCAATGCCTATTTCTACTCGGTCATCGCGCGCGATGCCGAAAACGATCCGCTTGCCTATCGCCTTTTGAATGCTCCTGCCGGAATGTCGATCACCGAAACGACCGGCGAGATCGTATGGACACCCGGTATGGATCAAGTCGGCTCACAAACGGTTGCCATCGAGGTCTCCGACGGAGTGGGCGGAACGAGCACCCAAACCTTTGCGATTCGAGTCAACCAAGGTGCAGCCAATGCGGCGCCGGTCATCCATAGTAACGCTCCTCGATTCGCCGCGGTCGGATCGTCCTATCAATACACGATCGATGCTGTCGACCCAGAAGGAACCCAGCTAAGCTACCTGATTGCGACAGGGCCGGCCGACATGGCGATCGATTTGATGGGCCGAATCACCTGGACGCCTGGTGTTGGAACTGAAGGCAAAGTCCCTGTTACGATCCGTGTCGTTGATGAAGGCGGAGCGGCGGCGATCGAGTCGTTCGAAATCGATGTGCTGGGGCAGAACCTGGATCCAGTGATCGACAGTTCCGCGCCCGCCGAAGCGACTGCGGGAGCATTGTATCGCTATGACGTTCTGACATCCGATGCCAACCTGGATCCATTGACATACGAATTAACTCAAGCACCGGCTTCGGCATCGATCGATGCCTTCGGACGAATCCGCTGGACGCCGACGGTTTCGGACCTCGGTGATCATTCGTTTGACGTTACCGTCCGAGACCCGCGCGGCGGCTCGACCTCACAATCCTTCACCCTGACGGTCATCGAAGACAGCGTCGCACCAAGGGTGAGCCTGATCGAGGTGCCCGACGATGGCAGCCGTAATATCTTGCCCTGGCAGGGACCTTTTGTTGTCTACGCCAAGGCAATTGATAACGTGGAGGTTGCTTCACTGACGCTCGAGGCCAATGGCCAAGACATACCGCTGAGCGCCGCCGGCACCGCCACGTTCCAATTTGAAGATTGGTTTTTTGAAACGATCACCGCGACGGCTACGGCTATTGACACCAGTGGCAACGTGTCGACGGAAACGATTTCGTTCAATTATGACGTGCCAGAGGGCTGGTCGAACAACCCTGGCCCTGAAGTCCCCACGGCGATCATCACCAGCCCGGCCGACAATGGGACCGCCGTCGGCATGGTTTCCATTACCGGCACGGCGGATCACGAAAACTTTGGTGCGTACACGCTGTCCTACCGCCGCGCCGACGAGACGAGTTTCACCGAAATCCTCCGCAGCACCACACCGGTTGTCGACGGTGAGCTCGGAGTGTGGGATACCAGCCTGCTGCTCAACGACGAGTATGTCATTCGGCTGCAAGTTGCCACCACCGAAGGTACGGCAAATGTGGTCGAGCATCACGTGGGTCTGGCGGGCGAATTGAAACTTGGCAATTTCCAGTTGAGTTTTACGGACATGGTCATTCCGGTAGCGGGAATCCCAATCGAAATCACACGGATCTACGATACGCTCCAGGCAGACCGCCAAGGCGACTTTGGTTATGGTTGGAGACTTGAATATCGCGACACGGATCTGCGCGTGGGTCTGCCGGCAAGCGGACTGGAAGACATCGGCATCTACAGCGGACTGCGACCGGGCGTGAAAGTGTTCTTGAACATTCCCGGCCAAGGCCGGCAAGGATTCACCTTCAATCCGGACATCCGCGTGCTGCCAGGCTGGGGCGGCAACAATCTTGTGCTAGCCCGCCCGCGTTTCATACCCGATCCCGGTGTCACGTCAACGCTTTCGACGGGTACCAGCAACTACCTACACGTCAACGAACAGGGCGAACTCTACGCCCCCGGAGGAATTCCCTACAACCCTGCCAGCCCGGACTTCGGGGGAGCGTATGTGGTGACGACACGCGACGGTATTCGTTATCGAGTTGAAGGTGCGAGCGGCCAACTGACTTCAGCTCAGGATCGCAATGGGAATACGTTGACTTTCGGCAATGACGGTGTGCGTTACGGGGACCAAGTAGCAGTCGCGGTTGACCGCGATGCGCGCGGGAGGATCATTGCAATCACGGATCCATCCGGAGCGTCTCTGACATACGGTTACGACAATGCCTTGTTAACATCATTCAGTGATCGCACCGGAGTGTTGACCAAGTATCTGTATGACGGATCCACTCCGAGGCGGTTGTCTAGCGTCGTTGGTCCCAGCGGCGAGGCGGTGCACGTCGTTGAGTACGACGTAGACGGTCGTGTATCGAGTCTAAGCGATGCGGTGGGCAACCTGAGGCGTCTCACGCAGAATCCTGACGAGCGAACGGAGACGGTGATCGACGCCACCGGTCGCGAGGTGACAAGGACGTACGATAACGCGGGTCGAGTTATCAACGCCGTTTCATCTTTCGGTGATACAACGGAGTTCGTTTACGATGATGACGGCAACCTGCTGAAACGCACCGATGTCGCCGGTCAGGAATTCAGTTATGCCTACAATGCTCAAGGATTCGAAACCCAAAGAATCGGCCCACTTGGTGAAACGTACTACCGAACCTACGACATGAGCGGCAACATCACGTCGGCGACCGACGCATTGGGCAATGTAACAAAGCATCGTTATGACCCATCGGGCAATCGAGTTGCCACAATCGATCCGCTCGGTGCGCTAACGCAGTTCACCGTCAACGCCCAGGGAGACGTTATCGAACGAGTCGATTCGGACGGCGCTCGCACGACGATGAATCGAGATGAATCCGGCCGGGTGTTGGAGTTTACCGACCCGATGGGTCGCGTGACGCGGCGAACCTTCGATTCGGTGGGACGACAACTGGAGGTCACCGCCGCGTTCGGAACGGTCGACGATCCCCGCGTCGGTGGCTACACATTTGAGTATGACGCGGAGGGTCGAAGGCTGAGCGCCACTTTGCCCGATGGCTCCACCACCACAACCGATTACGATGCCAATGGGCAGCCGGTGCGTTCGATCGACGAGCTAGGAAACGCGGCCGAAGTTGACTTTGACGGGAATGGCAACATCGTTGCCGAACGTTTCGCAGACGGAACATCCGCAACGTACGAATACGATGGCGATGGCAACACGATACGTTGGCTCAGCCGAGGTGGCTTGATCGCAGAGATGAACTACGATGAACGCGGTTTCTTGGCGGGCGTGCGCTACCTCGACGATGAAGGGACCGAAACGTATTCCGTCGACTACACACACGACGCCCTCGCTCGGCAAACTAAGGTGAGTGTGGACGGTGAACTGATCCGCCAGCGAACGTTTGATAGCTCCTGGCGTGAGGCAACGAGCGAAGGTGTCACCAACTTTGCTGAAACCACTCAATTCGACGCCGCCGGCCGGCCGACGCGGCTTGAGCGGGCCGATGGCACGATTGAAATTCGCCGCTACGACGCCGTTGGGCGGTTGGTCGCTATCGGAGACGGCAGCGGTGGCTTCGAAGAGTTCCGTTACGACTCGGTCGGAAATCGGATCGCACAGATCAGCCGCAACGGTGGTGAAACACGGATGACGTATGATGCCTCCCGGCGATTGACTTCAGTTACCGATCCCGCTGGTGGGATTACGCGCTACGAGTACGATCTTGCTGGAAACATCATCCAACTAACGGCGCCCGGTGATGTGATTAGCAAGTTTGAGTACGATCGGCTAGGCCGAGTCGTGTCGCAACAGATTGGTGATCAGACACCTCAGGTATTCAGTTATGACGCGGCTGGCAATCGGGTCGGATTGATGAACGCAGACGGTAGCCGAATCGAGGCAACGTTTGATTCCAACGGCAACGAATTGACGCAAACCGCTAGCGAAGTCGAATACGAGGTCAGCTACACCGCAGCCGGGCGAGTCGAAACGGTGCGCGATGCGCGGGGCACGACTCGCTATGAGTACGACAGCCGCCAGCGACTGATCCTCAAAACCGATCCGGATGGAGAAACGATTGCGTACGACTATGACAGCGTCGGCCGCGTTGTCGAGATGACTACCTCGTTCGGCTCGACTCGGTACGAATACGACGCGGATGGGCAGGTAGCACGCGTGATTGATCCGAGCGGCGACGCCGTTTCTTACACGTACGCCGCAGCCGGCAAGGTCGCATCGATCAGCTATCCCAACGGCATGACCGAGACACGCAGCTATAATGACTTCGGCCGTCCAATCGAGATTGCACAGACACTGAATGGGGCAATCATCGACTCCTATCGATACAGCTACCATGATTCTGGGCAAATTAGTTCGGTTATCTCACCCGAAGGTCGCCGAGAGTATCGCTATGACCTGGCCTATCGTTTGATCGCCGAGGAACGATTCGATTCTAACGGGCAGTTGACGTCACGAACGACTTACGAGTATGACTCCGCGGGGAATCGTGTAAGGCAACACAATGCCGATGGGACGACGGCACATGAGTACGATTCAGGCGGGCGTCTCGTCCGCTCAGTATCCGACCTCGGCGAAACGACCTACGCTTATGACGCCGATGGCAATCTGATTCGCAAGCAGACGCCCGAGTCGATAACTGATTACCGCTGGGATCCATGGGGGCGACTTGTTGAGATTGAAGTCACCACCAACGGGGTGACGTCCGTAACACAACTGACCTATGACTTTCAGGGCAATCTGGTCCGACAAAACCGCGATGGCGTCGTGCAGAACCATCTGATCGATGAAGTTGGCCAACGGCCCCGCGTCGTCGCTGACTACAGTCCGACGGGCACTGCCGAAACCTATTACACCTACGGCATTGATCGATTGTCGATGACTCGCGCCGGTCAGCCCGCGTACTATCACCAAGATCTGCACAGCGGCGTACGGCGCATGAGCGGCTCCGGCGGCAAGGCCCTCGCCACCTACGATTACGGAGCATTCGGTGAACTCTTAACGGAAGACGCCACCATCGAGAACGATTTCCTTTACCGTGCACAGCGGCGACTAGACGGTGTCGAACTTGATTATCTGCGAACGCGTTTTTATTCGCCTGAGGACGGGCGATTTGTCAGCCCCGACCGCGCAGGCGTGAAGCCTGGGGACTGGAGGAATCTCAATCGCTACACCTATGTCAGTGGTGATCCGATCAACAACATTGATCCTGATGGTGAATTTCTTGTCGCACTGCTGGGGACTCTAATCGGGATCACTACTACAATCATTGAATTGGCCAACATTTACAAGGTCTGGGGCGAGTTTGAGCTTCCGGACGAAGAAAACAGCAAGAAATGGACAGGGACCTGGGAAACATTCGGCTTCGATGCAGTTGTCGCTGGTTACACTTACGGGGTGCTCGATATCAAGGGGGCTGGTCGATACGAGACGACCGATTGGGGATCCGGTCTCGGACTTGCATTAGGGTTCGGAAAATCGAATGTCCAGCTTTTTACGGAAAAACCGGATGGGAAGTTAAAGGATATTGATAGAGCATTGTTGTTCGTTGGCCCGTTTCGACGTGTCGGCACCGGTGGTGGCATTGGAGCTGGTTCCGGCGGTACGGGAGACATGCGGGCTGGAGATGGCGTTGGACTCTACAGTGCCATTCCGCCGCTGGACAACGCCACCGGATTACCCGACACGAGCGAAGACGAAGTCCTTGGTGGCTGGTCAACCTCTTACTTTATCGGATTTCAGGCGGACGTCGCGAACGGCTATTCATCGAAAATCCGCGAGAGTCCAAGCTCTGAATAGCTCCACATCTTGGCCAAAGAGAGAAAAGCACAGCCATCTTCGAGTTAAAGGTTTTTCGCGGCATTTAGTGGCAAACTCGTGACCGTGTAGCTCGCCTGGGCCGAACTCATGGTGGTGGATTTTCGGAGGCATTTGCTCCTGCGTCCAATGACTGTTTGCAACGTTCGTTGGTACTCGGCAGGCTTCAAGGTGCCGGGAAAAACGGACTCAGGCTCTGCGGGGACGCGGGCCTGGGAAGGGATATCTAGCGCGCAGGTGGTGCAGCAAGCCCGTGGCGGAACACCTCCGCCGCGGGCTTGCCTTTTTGCTCATTGGACGCAGGAGCCAATGCCTCAAAAAATCCCTACTTGGATGGATGCCACTAAATTCCTGGAAGAACTGAGTTAAAGGAGGCCACCCAAATTCATTGACCCACGGCGGTTGTTTTTGTCTACTTTCATCTTGCTTTGTTCACCTTGGGAGATTGCGATGGCTCGGAGACCTCGCTCGGAAGTCGTGGATCCTGCGGATGTTCAGGTCTTGCACTGCGTGCAACGCTGCGTCCGTCGGGCGTTTTTGTGCGGTGAAGATCATTTCACCGGCCAGTCCTTCGAGCATCGGCGTGGGGGGGATTCGCAGTCGGCTGGAGTTCCTCGCGTCAGTCTTTGCGATCGAATGCCTGACCTTTGCCGTGATGAGCAACCAGCTGCACTTGGTACTGCGCAGCCGGGCCGATGTTGCTGCGACCTGGAGTGACGATGAGGTCGCTCGGCGTTGGTTGCGTCTGTTCCCTCCGCCGCCGCAACAAAGACGGTTCTCCGGCGACACCGACCAAGCCAGAGATTGACGTGAATGTCAATTGTCCCGAGGCGTTAGCGGAGCGATGGTCTTGGTTGAGCGATGTCGGCCGTGTCGAATCGGCTTAGAAGAGCGACGTTCGGGTGCATGTCAGTCATCGCTGGCTCCAGTTTCCTAAGATTGCGGTGAACCGCACGTCAGTCCCGATTCGTGTAGAACGGCCCTCCGCGTAGTCCAGTCGCGGGCGAGTTCATGGGCAAACTTCTCAAGCGATTCCCAATCCGTATACACGTAGTTACGTGTCGTATCCGTGTCACCACCGGCACCGCTCACGATGCTCTTCATCATCCAGCGTTTGAAGAAGCCGTATTCACGGTAAAGGAGTGCTCCGGCAACCGTCGTGGTGGCACTTGGCTTCCAACCGGTTTCTTCAAGAAACTCGTTCAGACAACGAGTCGCATCTGCCTGCTGTTTCGCGTCTCCCGCAGCGGAAAGGCTGACGGAGAAGAACGCCGAGGGCTTTGTGTTCAACGTCGTACGGTTTTCGGTGACAAACGTACAAGCTCTGGCGGATGCTTGCCGCCATGCAATGGCCCGCCAGCGATCACTCCGTCATACTCATCGAGCGATTGCTCCGGTCGCGAGCGCGCAAGATCGCACACTTCAACCGCACATTCGACGTCCGCTAAAGTTGCCGCGATTCGTTCGACAATCTTCGTGGAATGTGCCAAAAACGCTGAGACGACTTTGGTAACGCGCGACGAGACGGTTCCAGCATGCTCAGGGGCCAGACCGGAGACGCCGAGATTATTTAGGCATGGCTCGGGAGGGCGAAGATTGTGTTGGAGGTGCGCTCCCGACGTCCGGTGAAACGGAGGGTGGCTGGCGGAGACCCCGGAGGGGGCAGGCGGAGGCATGCGATTTGCTGCGGTTTCCTAGTGGACAAGTGTTGAATATCGCCAACCGGGGGAGGACAATAGGGGCTTGTCCCCACCGGGGGATCGGCGTGTAGCTGTTGGGCCTCGGCGGCCTCTGCCGCCGTTCCTGCCCAACACCCATGCCGAGCCTCCGATGTTCCAGTGGCGCAAACGCGGACCTGTCCGCCCGTCCAGACAGCGCAAGAACCTGTCCACAGAGCGCAAGAAGAGGAAAGCACCGACTCGCCGCAGCAGGCTCGAATCACTGGAAGCCCGACGACTGCTTGCCCGCGAAGTCTCGGGCACGCTAGCGGGAGACGACACCTGGTCGGGAACCATCCATGTCACCGGCGATGTCACGGTTCCGGCCGGATCGAAACTGACGATTGAGCCTGAGACGGTCGTCAAATTTGAAGCGGGACGTTGGCTGACCGGGACAGGGGCGATTGATGCCAAGGGCTTGCCCGGACAACCGATCGTTTTCACAAGTACGCTCGACGACAGCGTCGGTGAAGACCTGACGGCTGGATCGGAGGGAGTTCCGTTTCCGGGTCACTGGGAATCGCTTTATTTGGATGGACCGAACACGCTGCTTGAAAACGTCGAAATTCGTTACGCCGGTGATACCGATGGCAACGGAGTCGGCGGCGGGCAAATCGGTTCAATCGAGATGTCCTTTGATGGATCGGACCCGGCCGAGCAAACGCGTCTGACCAACGTCTTGGTTCGTCACGGCTATTCCAACGGCATCAACGTTCGTGCCGGCAGCCCGACGCTCGATCACGTCAACGCCAACGATTCGCTGGGCGTCCCGTTCTACTTTGACATCGATGCCGATCCGAGTGTTTCGGCCAGTGGCGGATCGGGGAACGCGGGCGGCGATCGAATCGCGATCCAATCGGGAACGTTGACCTCGGATCGAAGCTGGGACTACGGCGCCCTGCCGATCGCGATCAATGGCGGAAACTATATCGTGGGGCAGGATGCCGAGAACAATCCGGTCACCTTGTCGGTCGCACCTGGGACCGTCATCAAGGTCCCGCGGAGTTATTACCTGCAATCCTCGCCGGGCAAGATCCATGCGGTCGGGACGACAGCCCAACCGATCGTCATCACTGCGGCGACCGACGATACGATCGCGGGAGATTCCAACGGGGACGCCGATGCGACCAGTCCCTATCCCGGGTATTGGGAATCGATCTATTTGGACAGCCCGGGGAGTCGCTTCGAAAACGTGGAGGTGCGGTATGCCGGAGACGTTGACGGTAATGGAGTCGCGGGCGGGCAAATCGGTGCCTTCGAAATTCGATACGACAACCGCGATCCGAGCCTGCAGAACCGGCTCCACAACGTTCGCATCTCCGACGGATACTCCAACGGAGTGAACGTCCGCGCGGGCGCACCGGACCTCGACACGGTTCACGTCGAAGATTCCTTGGGGTACCCGTTCTATTTCGATTTGGATTCCGATCCCGCGACGGCTCAGTTGACCGGTCGCGACAACGTGGCCGGTGACCGGATTGTGCTGCAAAGCGGAACACTGACCGAAGACCGGACGTGGGACTACGGCGATCTTCCGCTGCACATCGCGCCGGGAGATTACGTGGTCGGACAGGACGCGTCGAGCAATCCGGTCACCTTGACCGTTGCCGCCGGGACCGTGATCAAGATGTCCAAGTCCTACTACCTGCAGAGTCGGCAGGGAACGATCGTCGCCAATGGGACGCCGTCGGAACCGATCGTGATCACGGCCATCTCGGACGACTCCATCGGGGGAGATTCCGAAGGCGACGGAAATGCGTCGACGCCCTATCCCGGGTACTGGGAATCGGTCTACTTGGACGGTCCGAACAACGTCTTGGAAAACGTCGAAATCCGCTACGCCGGCGACGTCGACGGCAATGGAGTCGCCGGCGGTCAGGTCGGCGGCATCGAACTTCGCCACACCGGTGATGCGCCCGAGACACAGACTCAACTGACCAACGTTCGCATCTCCGACGGTTACTCCAACGGGATCAACCTGCGTGATGGTGATCCTGTCCTGCAGAACATTCATGTCGAAGACAACTTCGGCGTCCCGTTCTACTTTGAACTGGACACCGACCCCCAAACGTCCGGGTTAAGCGGGCGTGGAAACCTTGGCGGCGATCAAATCGCGATCCAGTCAGGAACGTTGACGGAGAATCGGACGTGGGACTATGGCGATTTGCCGATTCACTTGACCGCAGGCGATTTCTATGTCGGTGCGGATGCCCAAAGCGATCCCGTCACATTGACGATTGCCGCCGGCACGGTGATCAAGATGCCCAAGTCGTACTTCTTCGAATCTCGCGAAGGCACGATCCACGCGGTCGCAGCCGCAGACGACCCGATCGTCTTCACCGCCGCGACCGATGATACTGTCGGCGGCGATTCCAACCGCGACCGAACGGCGACAAAACCGTACCCCGGTTATTGGGAATCGCTGTACTTGATCGGCCCGTCCAATGTCCTGGAGCACGTCCAAGTCCGCTATGCCGGCGACACCGACGGCAACGGAATCGCCGGCGGCCAAGTCGGGTCGATCGAACTGTATCACGACGGCAACGAGCCGGAAACGCAGAATCGGCTGAGCAACGTCAGCGTTTCCTATGGCTATTCCAACGCCATCAACGTTCGCGAGTCCACGCCGACGCTCGAAAACGTCCACGCGTTTCGAAACGTCGGTGCGGCCTACTACTTCGAACTCGACGCCGATCCATCGGTCACGGGGCTGACCGGTGACGGCAATCTGGGCGGGGATCGAATCGCGATTCAATCCGGCACGCTGACACAGAGCCGGGTTTGGGATTACGGCGATCTACCGATTCACATCATCAACGGCAACCTGACGCTGGGAACCGATTCGCAGTCCACTCCTGCGGATCTGGAAATCGCCGCCGGGACGGTCGTCAAGATTGACAGCGCGGCGTACCTCTGGGCCCGCGACGGAGCACTCCGCGCGTTCGGGACACCCTCCCAGCCGATCTACTTCACCGCCGCCAGCGATGATACCGTCGGCGGGGATGCGACCGGCGACGGCGATGCGACCAGCCCCTACCCCGGTTTCTGGGAATCGATCTACATCGACGCGGCGGGCAGCGAACTCGCCAACGTCATCGTTCGCTACGCCGGTGACACCGATGGAAACGGCATCGCATCCGGTGAAAGACAGGCGATCGAAGTCAGCACGGATATGACACTGACGAACGTCGATATTGAATCGTCTTATGGCGGCGGCGTTCGGATCGAAGGCGGGGCGAACGTGACCTACACCGGCGGCCGTTTGGATTCGACCACCGGATCGGACAACGCTGCTCGATCGGCGATCGCCGTGGTCAACGGCACGCTGACGGCAACGGATCTGGACATCCTTGCCCACGATGGTTCCGGCGATATTGGAATTTATGTCCTCAACGGCCAATCCGCCAACGTCTCGCACAGCACCTTTCTCGGCAACAGCATCGCGGTTCGCCATGACGGCACCGATCCCGGACTCGCCTTCTTTCAGAACAACTGGTGGGCCAGCTCCGGCGGGCCGCACGATCCGTCCAGCGCTGACGGATTGATCAATGACAATCCTGCCGGTCAACTGGTCTCGGACTACGTCGACTACGCGGGATTCTTGACCTCGCCACCTGCGCGAGCCATCGGCCCGCGTGTGGTTTCGATGCAACGACTGGATCCGACCACCGCGCCGGTTCATCATCGTTACGAAGCGACCAACAACGCGCTCGACGAGACCGGATTACACAATGGCACTCCGGTGGGCGAGGCCAGTTATGGTCCTGGCCGATCCGGCGGATCCTCGTTCCTGCTGGATGGAGATGGCGACTACATTAACCTGGGCGGCTGGGCACCGCAGGACGATTGGACCGTTGCCGCGTGGGTCAATCCGAATTCTGTCGCGGCAACCGGTTGGGTGGGGCTGGCGGGCAGCCAGTCGTCCCGGCGCGACTGGTCGATTTCGATTTACAACGGCAATTACGTGGCGGTGTTCGAATTCGGCCAAGTCGTCGATAGCGGGATTGCAGCAACCGTAGGCGTGTGGACACATGTTGCGGCAACGCTTCGTGATGGAATGGTGCACGTTTTCATCGACGGCGTGTTGAAAAATAGCGTCGCGGCCCCCGACTATGTGCCATCCACCGCAGGTGCCCGCCTCGGAAGTACAACCTTCGATAATGCGGGTTTCTTCGACGGACGGATCGACGAGGTGTCGATTGTCGATCGGGGTGTCAGCGACCAGGACATCGTGTCTCTGCGTGACTCAGGGACACTCACCCCGTTCGTTCCCCAAGACCGGTTCTTGGTGACCTTCGACCGCCCCATCGATCCGGCCAGTTTCAGCGTCGACGACATTCACATTTCCGGGCCGTCCACGGTGGTTGCGGTCGATGTCGAAAGCGTCAGCGAATACTCCGCGCTGGTCACCCTGTCTGAATCTTTAAGCAACGCGGGAACCTACGTCATCTCCGTCGGGCCGAACGTCACGGGGACGGCAGGCACATTGATGGATCAAGACGCCGATGCCCTTGCGGGCGAACCGGTCGACGACGTCTTTCAGTTTTCACTGTTGATCGACACGTTCGGTCCCCGCGTCGTCAGCCAGTCCCCGTCGGGATCGACCGGCACGGTGCTGTCATCCATCGACATCACCTTCAACGAGCCGATCGATCCGGATTCGCTATCGGCCGATGACATCCAGTTGTTCGATCCGGCAGGCGTCGCAGCCTGGGATGCTTACGATCCACTTGAAGTCATCGACGGATTCAGCGTGTCGGTGGTGGAATCGACCACGGCCTTCAGCGGACTGAGCGGCGCTTTGGCGGTGATCGACGACGTCAATCGGCACGCGTCGACGCAATCGGTCAACGCACCGGTGATCAACTACGGTACGTCGGCCGGCAATTTCCCGTCCGATCAGTCGATTCCGCTATCGGGATCCGACGCGAGTTATATCGTGTTGGACGCGCGTGCTACGATCAGCATTCCGACCGCCGGCAAGTGGACGTTTGCGGTCGCCAGCGACGACGGGTATCGGCTGGACATCGACGGGCGGATTGGTGAGTTCCCGACTGGCCGGGCGATCGCGACGGACTTGCACGTGTTCGATTTCCCGGCCGCCGGCGACTACCCGCTGCGGATGGTGATGTTTAACCAAACCGGCGGCCTGGGATTCGAGTTGGCGGCGGCCGAGGGCGAAGTCGCGATGTTTGATGCGTCTACCTTTCAACTGGTCGGAGCGAGCGCCGGATTGGCGGTGAAGACGAACCCGGTTCCGCCGGCCAGTGACATTCAGATTCTGTCCGTTGATCCAACGGATGAGTCCAACACAACCTTCAAGATCAGTTTCCCCCCACAACCGTCCGACGGCGACTATCTGTTGGTCGTGGATCCTAACGCGACCGATTTGCAAGGCAACCGGCACGACCAGGATAACGACGGCGTCGGTGCAGAACCGGTGCAGGATCGATACGTCAGCCGGATCACGGTCGCTCGCGATCCGCTCCGCGTCGTTGCCCAATCACCGACGACGACCATCAATGGTGCGTTTGAAGAATTCACGGTCACCTTCAACGTCCCGATCGATCCCAACAGTTTTGCCACCACCGACGCACGTGTGATCGGCCCGGGCGGCGAAGTCACCGTGACGTCGATCCAGCAGGTTGATGCGACGACGTTTCGCGTCAACGTTCAGCGAACCACCGAAGACGGCGACTACCAGATCTTCGTCGGCCCCGACATCACCGATCCGGCGGGCAACCGCATGGACAGTGACGGCGACGCGGTGCCGGGCGAATTAGAAGACCGCTACGTCGGCAGTTTGCAGGTCGCCGGCGGCGGTCCCTACGTCACCGGTTTCTCACCACTCGGCACGCTCGGCCCCGGCAGCGATTCCGCCGAGGTGTCGTTCAGCGAACCGGTCCGATTAAACAGTTTTACGACCGAAGACATCCATTTCACCGGGCCGAATGGAGCGATTGCGATCACGTCCATCACGCCGTCCGGCCCCCGGTCCTACACGCTCGCGTTTCCCGCCCAAACAGCCGGCGGCACATACACGTTTGCCATCGGCCCCAACATCGATGACTTCGCCGGATTGCCGATGGACCAAGACCGGGACGGTATCGCCGGGGAAACGGGCCAGGATGTGTTCAACACCTCGTTTGCGATCGACGCCATCGGTCCGTCGATCACCGCGTACACCCCCGACTTCGTCAGCAAACCTTACGCCTTCATCGATTTTACGTTTGACGAGGCGATTGTCCCGGGCAGTTTTACTCCCCAAGACATCGCCTTCACCGGACCGGCCGGCGGGATTCCGGTCAACCAGGTCGTCACCATGGACGTCAACAAGGTCCGCGTCTCGTTCGGCACGCAGAACAACTTGGGGGTTTATTCCTTTCAAGTCGGACCGATCATCACCGACCTGGCCGGCAATCGGATGGACCAAGACGGTGACGGAAACTTTGGCGAACCGGACGATGATTTCTTTCGCGGGACAGTCACGTTTGCCGCTCCGGATTTGGAAGTCACCGCGCCGGTGTTGCCGACCGCGGTGCAAAACGGTGACTTGGTCACGATCGAGTGGACGGTCGAGAACACTGGTGGTGCATCGGCGGCAAATCCCTGGACCGACCGCATCGTCCTGTCCGCAGACAACGTCTACGGCGGCGCCGACGACCGATTCCTCGGCAGCGTCACCCGCGCTGTCGATCTTGCCGGCGGCGAAACCTACACGGCGTCGATCCAAGCGTCGATTCCGTTCGGGATTGAAGGAAATTTTTTCGTCTTCGTTCGCACCGACCACGCCAACCAGGTGTACGAGGACGACACCAGTAACAACACGCAGGCGACCGCGATCACGGTCGCCCAAGCCGATCCGCCGGCCGACCTGATCGTCGACGCGATCTCGATCCCCGCCGCCGCGTTCATCGGCGACACGCTCGACGTGACCTGGCGAGTCCGCAACGACGGCAGCGCGACCACGTTGGTCGACAGTTGGACCGATCGGTTGTACTTGAGCACCGACAACGTTCGTGGCAACGACATTTTCCTGGGCAGCTACACCCACACCGGCAATCTTGCGGCCGATGCGTCTTACACGATGTCGGCAACGCCTGTCATTCCCGCTCATGTTGCCGTCGGCGATTACTGTGTGTTGGTCGAAACCGATGCGACCAATCGCGTGGATGAACCGACTGCGGAAGACAACAACACCGCGTCCAGCCTTGGCACGGTGAACGTTGCGTTGACTCCTTTGCCGGACCTCGTTTCGCAAGGGATCACCATCGATTCGGGGACCAGCCCGGTCAGTGGTGAAGCCTTGACGGTCCACTGGACGACGCGAAACGAGGGTGATGCGGCGACCAGCGGAGCTTGGATCGAACGACTTTATCTATCCAGCGACGATGCACTGTCAAATGATGACGTCGCGTTGGGACAAATCGCGGTGACGAGCGGTTTGGCGATCGGCGCCCAGATGGAAAACAGCTTGACGGTAACCCTGCCCGACGGCGTGTCCGGAACGCATCATTTGATCGTCGTCCCCGATGCCGACAACTCGGTCAATGAAGGCGATGGCGAGTCGACCGGAAACGCGTCGCTGGAATTTGGCATCACCAGCTTTCCTTACGCCGATCTGACGGTCAGCGAAGTGATCGCCCCGGAGTTGTTGATCGGCGATCCGGTCGATTTAACCGTCACATGGACGGTCGAAAATATCGGCTCGGGACCCGGACGCCAAACGGGGTGGACCGATCGCGTCGTGTTGTCCAACGATGCGATCCTGGATGACGCCGATGACATCGTGCTGGGCGATTTCGAACACTTCGGCGCCGTTCCGGTCGGCCAATCCTACACCCGCACCGAGATCATCCCGCTGGCCGCGCGAACCAGCGGGCGGTTCACGCTCTTCGTGCAAACCGACGTCGGGGATGTCGTCTATGAACTGGACGGCCACGCCAGCAATACCGGCTCGCCTGATAAAAACGTGGACATCACCACGGCGCCCTACAGCGACCTGTTCGTCGAATCGGTCTCCGTCAGCGGCGGGCAATCCGCGACGGCCGGGTTGCCGCTGGAAATCAGTTGGACGATCGGAAATCGCGGCATCGCGACGACCGACCGTGATACGTGGACCGATTACATCTATGTCAGCAAGGACGAAAACGGCAGTGGGCTGCGATTGGTCGGCAGCAGCACCCACGGCGGGGCACTGTCGGTCGGTGACTCGTACACCCGAACCGAAGCCTTTGATTTGCCCCGCGAACTGGATGGACAGTATTACGTCTTCGTTCGCACGGGCGGTCCCTACGAATTTCTGTACGCAGGCAATGACGCGAGCGGAGGTAATCAGGGACGCAGCGACGCGGTTGACGTGTTGTTCGTACCGCCGACCGCCAATTTGGTCGTCCAAGAGGGATCGATCACCGTGCCAGATTCGCCCGAAGGGTTCCTCGATGGCACACAGATCGAAGTCGGCTGGACCATCCTGAATGATTCCGATGATCCGAACGGGATCACGGAAAACGGCTGGACCGACCGCGTCTATTTGCAGTCGACCGATGGATCACAGACCTTCGATTTGGGGCGGTTTACCGTCGCCGACCCGCTGGAGCCCGGGAAATCGGTCCGGCGAACCGAACTGGTGCGATTGCCGCGTGCGATCGGTCAATTCCGTTTGTTCGTCCAATCGGATGTCACGAACCGGGTGCTCGAAGCGAACGAGTTGGACAACACGTCGTTTTCCGACCCGTTTCAGCTAAATCTGAAACCGCGCGCCGACTTGCGCGTCGACGTGACGAGCGAGTATCCCGCCGGGGTGACCGCCGGCACGAGCATCGACGTTGCGTTCACCGTCCGCAACGCAGGCACCGCGGACACGCCGTCGGGCGGCAGCCGCTGGGTGGACCGCGTTTGGTTGTCATCTTCAGCCAGCAGCACGTCGGGGGCGATCCTGTTGGGGGAACTGCAAAATGGCTCTGCCCTCGGGTACGTCGGAACGACCTCGGGCCAGGCGACCGAGTACAGCACGACGGCAAGTTTTCCGATCCCACGCGCGCTGTCGGGAAACTGGTTCGTGTTGGTGGAAACCGATGCCAGGAACGCCGTCGATGAATTCCCCAACGACGGGAACAACCGTGACGCGCAAGCGATCGCAATCGACGCCAATCCCGTTCCGCCGCCGGACTTGGTCGCGGACTTTATCAACGGTCCCGGCGACGCCTTTGACGATTCGTCCTTCACGGTTCGCTACAAGGTCACCAACCGTGGCGCCGGCGTGACCGATCCGGGGGCCTGGACGGACCAGCTGTGGTTGACGCTCGGATTGGACGGTCCCAATGCGGCGCGGGGTGATCGTTTCATCGGATCCTTTCGTCATGGCGGTGTTCTGGAGGTCGGCCAGTCGTATGAAGCCGAGGCGACGGTCAGGATCCCCAAGGGGCTGACCGGTCAATATTTCCTGACGGTTTATGCCGATGGATACCGCAGCGTCTATGAAGCATCGTTTGCCGAGAACACCAACCCGGACGCTCCGAACGATCTGGACGGTAACAACTACACCAGCACGCCGATCAACATCCTGTTGACGCCGCCGTCGGATTTGCGGGTGCGGCAACTGAACGTGACCACCGATCAGCCGATCGTGGGCGGACAAACGGTGGCGTTGGATTGGACCGTCGACAACATCGGACCGGTCGCGACGGACCGTGAAAACTGGGCCGATGCGGTTTATGTGTCCGCCGACGACGTCTTCGATTCCGGCGATCAACTTGTGTTCGCGATTCCACATGCCGGGCGGTTGCAACCGGGCGATGAGTACACGCAGGAAGTCGAGTTCACGCTGCCGCCGACGGCCATCGGGAGCCACTTTTTTGTCAGGACGAACGTCGACCCTCGCATCGCGCTGACGGAAGAAGCAAAGTTCCTCGAAGAAGTCGCCGCGGTCTTGAAACGGATCGAATCGGCGACGGGCAAACCGATCGGCGAAACCGAGATCGGTGACCTGAAACAGTTTTCACGAAGTGAGTTGTTGGAGATTCTGGCCGGGCCGACCAACACCTTGGTCCAAGTGTACGAGGGACCCTTCACCGACAACAACGTCGGTGCCGCCCAAGCCACCGTCGAAGATGCGATTGCCGATTTGGTCGTCGAAAACGTCACTGCTTCGCCAACCAGCAAGTCCGGCGAACCGATCACGGTCTCCTGGACGGTTCGCAATTCAGGTGACGCCGCGACCGATGACGTCACGCAATCGGTCAAGCAATACGTGTACTTGTCGAAAGACCCTGTCTTTGACGCCAGTCGTGCGATCTTGGTCGGCTCCCGCGCGAAAGTTCTTAGCGCACCGATCGCGGCCGACGGTTCCTACAACGCCAGCATGGTCGTCGCGTCGCCGCCGGGCAGCAGCGGCAATTGGTACGCTCACGTATTTGCCAACGTTGATTTGTATCGAGGCAAACCCGTACTCAACGCATTCGCTAAGAGCGGCTTTCCCCATTGGCCGCAATACTTTGCCGGCAAGACGTGGGAAGCCGGTCGCAAGTCGAACAACTTTGCTTCGTCGGACATCATCGCGATCGAGTACGCCGAACCGAATTTGGTGATTTCGAATCTGTCAGCCGTTCCGACCAGCCCTGACAGCGGCTCGCTGATGGACGTGACATTCACCGTCACCAACGCCGGGACGCGTGTCACCCGCGTGGATCAGTGGCACGACCGAGTGTACTTGTCGACCGATACTTCGACCGATGCCTATGACATCGAACTGGGGGCGTTCCGGCGAAACGGGGCACTCGGGATCGGGGAAAGTTACGACGTGGCCCTTCAAGTCCGCGTTCCGAACAACATCGGCGGCGAATTCCACGTGATTGCCGAAACCGATGCGACCTTTGTCGATCGAAACGCCGCACTCTATTCGCTGCCCTACCCGATCGCCGAAGGCTGGGCAAGATTGCGAGGTGGGGGAAACAAGGTCCAGGAGTTCAATGATGAAGGCGACAACCGGGACACCGTGCAATTGGATGTGCAGTTCGTTCCTGCGCCTGATTTGGTGATCGACTCGGTCGACTTCATCAGCCCGGACGACCGGCCGTCCAATGTCGTCGAAGTCGGTAACGATTTCACGTTCACGTACACGTACAGCAACGACGGTGGCGTGATCCCGGATTCTCAAGTCCCCTTCTATGATCGAGTCTATTTGTCGCGGGACCGGTTGTTGGACGTTTCCAGCGATCACTTCGTCCGACAGATTCGTCGCGACGAGGGGTTGGCGGCAGGCCAAACCGGATCGATCACCCAGACCGCTTGGCTGCCGCGCGGGATCACCGGCGATTACTTCATCATCGTGGCAACGGACATTCCGCGTTCCAATCGCCCCGATGGCGAGGTGATCGAAACCAACGAAAGGAACAACATCACGGTTTCCGCGACTCCGATCCTGATCATCCAACCGCCGCCGTCGGATTTGCAGGTGATCGACATTTCGACGCCGACATCGGGAAGCGTGGGTGATGTGTTAACGGTTTCGTGGACCGTCGAAAACCGTGGCGACGAGAAGGCCCAGGCGCGAATTGCCGACGCCGTCTATCTGTCGGCCGACAACACCTGGGACATCGGCGATCGATTCCTCGGACGCGTCGAACCCTTTTCCGCACGTACGTTGCAGCCCGGCGATTCCTACACCGCATCGCTCGACTTCGAAGTCCCCGCGGTTTTGCCGGACGGGTATCGGGTGATCGTTCGCACCGACATTTTCGATGACGTCGTCGAGGGAGAGAATAACCGTAACAACGCGTCGACGTCCGCCGACGAAGTCAACATCACGGTGCCGCTGTTGCGATTGGACATCCCGCTGGAAGAACAGTTGGCCGTCGGTGTCAGCCGTTTGTTCCAGTTAGACGTCTCGCCCGGTCAAACCATTCAGGTCGATCTGGATAGTACGACCGGTGTCGGCCGACACGAACTGTATGCGGCCCACGAACGATTGCCTTCCGCCTTTGACTTTGATGCCGCTTACGAAGGCTATCTGTCGGCCGACCAGTCGTTGGTCATCCCGGAAACACTCGGTGGACGGTACTTCGTGCTCGCTCGTGGTGGGGTTCGAGTGGATGTCGAAGAGAACGATCCGCGGGCGCGACTGGAATACCCGGTGAAGATGAATGCCACTCGGGTGCCATTCGGCATCACCGACGTCACGCCGGATTCGGGCGGCGACGATCGGTACGTGACGATGACGATTCGCGGCGCGGAATTCCCCGAACAAGCGGCGGTGCGTTTGGTGCGACCGACGTTGGCCGAATTCGCGCCGGTTTCGGTGTCCCGCATCGACGCGACGAAGATCGTCGCCGTGTTTGACTTGCGCGACGCGCCTCATGGGCTGTACGACGTTCAAGTCCTGCACCCCGATGGGCGAACCGCGGTCGATCCATACCGATTCCAGGTCGAATCGGCTGATCCGTTGCAAGTCAATGTCGGCGTCGGCGGCCCCAGCCAAATCGATCTCGGTGCGACAGGCAGCTACGGGTTCGCGGTCCAAAACCTGGCGAACGTGGACACGCCCTACACGTTGATGGAGTTCGCGTTTCCTAACGTGAAGAACCGCCGCCCGGATCTGATTCCCGGTCCGGCGATCGAATTCGCCAGCGGAGTGCGCGGTGATTCAGCAACCGTCGCCCCGCTGTTCGACTCGATCAGCACGTTCGATTTTTCCGGGGTCATGCCGGAGTTGAATCTTTCCGGCGTGCTGACCGCACGTGGCGTCGCGATCGATCTGCCAAATCAAGGTGTGACCGAAATCGGATCGGCCGTGACAATCTATCCGGGGTTGCGAGAACTTCTGGAGACTGATCCTGAATTCCTGAAGAACCTCAGCCCGTTCGAATTAGACGATCTGGGGTTCGACTTCTACGTCGCCGCGGCATCGACACCGATGACGGCCGATGAGTACCTGGAGTATCAACGCGGTGAAGCGACGAAATTGCGTGATGCCATCTTGGCCGCCGACATTGACGTTCCCGGTTCGTTCCTGGGACGCGCCCAATCGGCGTTGGTTTCGATCGCCGGCGACGCAGAAGCGTTCACCACGCTCTATCTGCAAGCGTTGGTCGATAGCGGATTGTTGCGGCCCGAAGACACGCCTCCGGTCGCCGACGGCCAAGCGGAAAACATCAATTCGTTCTTCACCGTGATCGGCGGATTGATGGGCGGTGAAACCGGTGCCGGAATCGTCGACGATGCCGGCACCGCGTTGGCATCGGCCAGTGACAACCTGAGCGCGCTGATCGAATTGATTCGCGGCTTCTACGGTCACACCGCTGACGCGACCGGTGGCGGCAGTGTGGCGAATTTCGAAGACTTTGATCAGGGGCTATCCAACCCGACCTCCTTCGTCACGTTTACCCTGCGGGCCGGACCGCCGCCATTGTTCGAAGCCGGCGAGATTGCGGATGAAATCGCGTTCGACCTGGACGATCTTGGCAACCAAGTCGGTGACTCAACCACGTTGACCGGGCCGACCGGATTCGGCGACCAGAATTTTGTGCCGGTTGCGACACCGTTGCCGTACACCGTCGAAACGACGTATGACAGCGATTCGGTCGATGCGGCGCGCGAGATTCGCATTTTGGTCCCACTGGATGACACACTCGACGAACGCAGTTTCCAAGTCGCAGACATCCAACTTGGTGGAAGATCGATCTCGCTTCCCGCGGGACGACCGAACTTTGTCGGTGAATTCGATTTGACCGAAACCGACGGCTACGTCTTGCAAGTCACCGCCGGCGTGGATGCGAACACCCGCGTCGCGTCGTACCTGTTGCGCGCGATCGATGGCCGCGACGGGTTGCCGCCGGTCGATCCGGCCATCGGTCTGTTGCAGCCGGGCGAGCAGGTGACCGTCGGTTTTTGGGCGGCAGCCAATGACGTGGTTGCGGCGGGCGATGTGGATCCGTTGGCCACCGGCGACGAAATTCAAATGACGGCTCGGTCGATCATCGACGGCGGAGCCGAAGTCGATAGCCGGGTCTCGTTGGCGACGCTGGATGCCTTCGCGCCGACCAGTACCGTCACCACGACCGCAATCGGCGGAAATCAATTCGAAGTCTCCTGGACCGCGACCGACGACGCCGGAGGAAGCGGTGTCGCGGCGTATTCGTTGCTGGTCTCGCGTGACGGCGGCACGCGTTATCGTAGCGTCTTGTACCGGACCGATCAGACCTCGTACGTCTACCAGGCTGATCCGGACGAACAACCGCTGTTCTTGGTCCGAGGAATCGACAACGCGGGAAATGTCGAACCTGTCGCTCAAGGCGTGCGTGTGCCACGACTGGTGCCGGAGATCAACCTGGGCAGTGCGCCGTCGGTCAGTGTCATCCAGCCTGTGGTGATTCCGAAAGCGGAGGCCCGCCCGGGGACCGTCGCCGATCGTTTGTTCGCCGAAGCCGCGTTTGGGATCCCTTCGCAGATCAGTGCGACACAACCCAGTAAGTTCACACGCGTGATTCGTCCCTTGGCGGCAGAACGATTTGCGACCATTCCTGGTGAAAGTGGGGCAGGGGTCGGGGCGCTGGCGATGGCCGTTGGGCTTGACGGGACGATCTATGTTTCCGGCGGGCCGGGACGCAACGAGTTGTACACAGTCGGACAGGCTTCCAGCGGGGCATCCAATGCAATCGACAGGCTGGAAGCCTATCCCACGACCACGCCGATTTATGAACTCGCGTTTGATGCGTCGGGACAACTGTGGGCGTCGACCGGCGGCGAAGGGCTGTTGCAATTGGATCCCAATACCGGCGCGGTATTGGATCGAATCGGGGCGGGGATTGCGTTGGGGATCGCGGCGATTCCCGGCGAGACGGCCCTGTATGTTTCCACGACCGGCGGAATCAGCCGCTTCAACACCGCGACCCGCAAGCTGACGCCCTTCAGTGAAATCCGAGTCGACTCCATGGCCGTTGCCGCCGACGGCACGCTGTACGGAACGGCGTGGCCCGAAGGCGGCGAGGTGTTGCGATTTGATTTCCGCGGTCGCGCCGAGTCGATCGCAACGGTCAGCGGCGGCGCCGAATCAATCGCGTTCGGTCCCGTCGGATCGATCCTGGAAGGGGCGTTGCTGGTCGGGCATGAGACCGAAGGTAGCGTCACGGTGCTCGATCCGCTGTCGCTGCGGCAAACCAAAATCGCCACCGGTGGCCGCGGACGTGTCGAGGGAATCCAGCCGATTGACGACGGTCGATTCCTAGTCGCCCGCGGCGACCAAGTCGACGTTTTCTTTACCGTTGCCGCCCCACGTGTGATCGAAACGCGGATCGCTGAAGGTATGAATCGAGCCGAGTTGGTCTTTGATGTCGCCTTGACCAACAACGTTTCCGATCCCGCCGGCGGCAACAATCCTGTCAACTACACGCTACGGAACAAGCAGACGGGAGAAAGTGTCAACATCGGTGCGGTCCGCTACGACAAGGCCACGCGATCGTCACAGTTGCTTTTTGAAACGCTCTCGCCGGCTGAATACGAGTTGACGGTGTCGTCGACCGTGGAAAGTGAACAGGGCGTCCCGATCGGGGGCGACGGCTTTACGACGACGTTCCGCGTGTTCGAAGACGTTTCGATTTCGACGCGTGTTTCGTACTCCAACACGCGCATCAATCGCGCCGACGGCACGCTGCTGTTTGACGTCATGGTCAGCAACTCGGCCGACTTTGACATCGCCGGTCCGATCAATGTGGTCTTCGATGAACTAGGCGACCACTCCGTCGTCTTCTTCGACAATGACAATCAACCGGCCGGCGTCAATGGCTATCAAGTCTTGGCGGACGGAACCGTGCTCGGGGCCCATTCGAATTCCCAGTGGCACACCGTCACGGTCGCCAACCCGAATTTGTTGGACCTAAATTTCAACCCTCGGATCCTGGCAACGTTGCCGCCGAACCAGCTGCCCGTCTTCGCTTCGGCACCCGCCTTGGTGGCGACCGCCCAGACGCCGTACGAGTACGTTGCCGAAGCGGATGACCCGGATGGTGCGACGATCACCTACGTGTTGGCCGGCGGACCGAAAGATGCGACCGTTGATCCGAACACCGGCGTGGTCGACTGGAGTCCGGGCCGAGACGCAGCGCCGAAAGCCGAGTTCGAATTGCGAGCCTACGACGCGCGCGGTGCCTACAAACGCCAGACCTGGATCGTCGACGTCAGCGGCGCCAACCGTCCGCCCGTCATCGCACCGATCGAAGACGTCTTTGCCACCGAAGGCGACTTGATCGAAGTCCCCGTCAGCGGATTTGATCCCGACGGTGATGACCTGTTCTACTTTGCCGACAATTTACCCCCCGGGGCGGTGTTCGATCCGTTTGGCCAGGCCCTGCGATGGCGACCCGGTGGTGATCAAGCGGGTGTCTATGACAACGTGACCTTGATCACCAGCGATGGATTCGTCGAAACCAGTGTGTCGTTTCAAGTCGTCATCGCCAACAACAACGTCGCGCCGACGGTGGCACCGGTTGCGCCGCGGACGATCAATGAGGGCGACGAGATCACGTTCACCGTGTTCGCTGATGACGCCGATGGGGACGATCTGCGATACCTCTCGCCCAACTTGCCGCCCGGGGCGTTTTTGGATCCCAACACCGGGATCTTTGAATGGACGCCGGGATTTGATCAACACGGCGTTTATGAGCTGAACCTGTATGTGGATGATGGTACCGTCCTGGCCCCAACGCAAACCGTACTGACGGTCAACAATCTGAACGGTCCGGTTCGATTCCCCGCGATGGATCCCGTTGAAATTTTTGAAGGCCAGTCGTTCCAGTTGCGAGTCGCCGCGTTTGACCCTGAATTTCCCGTCGCGCCAGTGACCCCCTCGGCCAACACGGAAGACTTCTTCGTTGACTATGAAAGCTTCCTTCCCGATCTGACCTACGTCGTGACGGGATTGCCAGCCGGGGCAAGCTATGACGACACCACGCAGTTATTGACTTGGACACCGGACTTTAATGATTCCGGTCAATATGACATCACGTTCCAGGCCAGCGACGACGGCGATGGGACCGGTGTGCCAACGACCGATTCGGTCACGCTGTCCTTGACCGTAGCCGACGCAAACTTCCCGCCGCAAATCGTCGATGTGGCGGCGCAGTCCGTAGCCGTTGGTCAGACGCTGGACATTCCGATTTCCGCCAGCGACTTCGAAGGCGCCCCGCTGGCGTTTGGAGTCACGTTCAGCGGCGCCACGCAACTGCGCGACTTTGCGACGTTCACTGACAACGGAGACGGAACCGGACTGTTATCGCTTGCGCCGCAGCCTGGTGATCGCGGCGACATCTTGGTCACGGTGACGGCCACCGAAACCACCGGACCGCTGCCTTTGAAATCGACGATCGAGTTCACGTTGCAAGTCACCAGCCCGAACGAGCCGCCGAACTTTACGCCTTTCTTCGATTCTGTCGCGCTGGTCGATAGCCAGTTCTTGATCGATCTGTTGGTCAGCGACGACGATCAAGATGCGTTGACGGTCACAGCGACCGGATTGCCGGCCGGAGCGTCATTGATCGATACCGGCGTGTACGGGCGACACCAATTCAACTGGACACCGACGGCCGCCGACAGCGGGACGCACACGATCTCGTTTACGGTCACCGACAGCGGCAACGGCGACGACGCGCTGAAGCTGACCGACACGCGGACGATCACGCTGAACGTCCGTGACAACAACGCCCGTCCGAACCTGGATCCGATCGGACAGCAAACGATTGCCGAAGGCCAGACGTTGCAACTCACCGCATCGGCCTCCGACCCTGACAACGACCCCGTGTTCTTCAAGGCGGGGCTGGTCGTCGGCGGCGTTGTCGGACATCTACCCGGCGGTGCGACGTTTGACGGCCAGTCGGGTCAGTTCCGCTGGACGCCCAGCCAAACCCAGGCCGGCACCTACCGGATTCGCATCACCGCTAGCGACGGAGCGGGATCACGTAGCGAAGACGTCGTGGTGACCGTGACCAACAGCAATCAAGCTCCAACGCTCAGCACGTTGCCGCGGTTGTTCACCCGCGAAGGCGATCAATTGGTGTTCACGCTCACCGCTGGCGATCCCGACGGCGAGACGCTGATTTACAGCTTCGACGGCACCGCGCCGAACGGATTTGAATTCGATCCAGCCGGGCGGACGGTGATTTGGGACGTCGACTTCGATTCCGCCGGCAACTACACGTTCCCGTTCAGCGTGACGGATCCTTCCGGGGCGAAAGACTCGGTCGACGTTTCCGTCACCGTGTCTGAAACGAATCGGGCCCCCGTGATCGACGCACCCCAGTTGCGAAACGCCCAGATCGGCAGCTTGCTTGAAATCCCGATCATTGCGACCGATCCCGACGGCGACACGATCACACTCGCCGCCAGCGACTTGCCCGCCGGTGCGACGCTAGATGCCGATGACGTCATCCGCTGGACCGCGGCCAGTTTCCAAGCCGGCACGTTTACCGTGCGATTGACGGCGGATGATGGCGAGATGTCAACGGTTCGTCCGCTGACAATCGTCGCTTCCCTGGATCCGGTCGGCCCCAAAGTTCAAATCTTGACGACGCCCAGTTTTCCCGCGACGCCTGGACAGCCGATCACAATCCAGCCGATCGCCGATAGCGATGTCGAACTTTCCAGCACCACGTTGTCCATCGACGGCACACCAATCACGCTGGACGCTCTCGGACGCGGAACATTCGTCGCGGCCGCACCCGGACGATTCAATGCAACGGCGGTGGTGACCGATGCCGAAGGCCGCGCGACGACGATCACCAAACCGGTCTTTGTGCGCGATCCGAGTGACTTCGCCGCTCCGGTGATCGAGGTGCTGCAATTGGCACCGCCGGTGTTCACCGAGTCACGGGATCTGATCGTCAACATCTCCGACACGGGACTGGCCGAGTATCGGATCGAATTGATTCCCAAAGGCGGCGGGTCGGCGCGATTGATTGGTCAGGGAACCACCAGCATCACGCAGAACGTCGAAGTCGATCCCGCAAAATTCTCCAATGGGTTTTACACGTTGCGAGTCACGGCCAGTGATTTCGGTGGAATGACGTCGACCTTCGATCATGACATCGAAATCAACTCCAGCGATAAATCGGGCTCGCTGTTTGAATCCGCGATGGACCTGTCAGTGATGCTCGGCGGGATCACCGTTCCGATCACGCGGGTCCATGATTCGTTGACGATTTCAGAGGACGATTCCGCGTTCGGCACCCATTGGACGCTGCCGCTGCTCGATCCGCGATTGTCGCTCGACTTGGGGGACGATTCCGATGCCGCCTTTGCGGCGATGACCGACGACGTGCGGATCTACTTGACGTTGCCCGATGGCCAACGCGTCGGATTCAGTTTCGCGCCTGCGGTGACCTCGTCAGGCAGTGTCACCACCTTCGCACCCGCCTGGCAAGCCGACGCGGGAGTCGATTGGACGCTGGAAAGCTTCAGCGCCAACCTCCGCCAAGCGGGTTCGGGTTACTACGTCGTGGGCAGCGGCCTGCCCTACAGCCCAACGCTCGTCCCCGCCGGCGACACCGTCTTCACCCTCACCTCCCCCAGCGGCGAAACGTTTGCCTATTCTGCCAAAAAGGTGTCGGACACCTTTTCCCTGGAGCGGATCACGGCGGCCGATGGGAGCGCGTCGCTACGGGTGACCGACAGCGGGATCGTGGCACCGAGTGGGGAACGGTTGACGATTGTTCGCGACAGCGACGGGCGGATCAGCGAACTGGTCGGGCCGGCGGGCGAACATCTTGTTTACCGCTATGACGCCGAAGGACGATTGGCAGTCGCGATCGACGCGTCAAACGGCGACCGGACGTTTTACGGCTACGACACGGATTCGCGTCTGACGACGATCAGTCCCAATACAACGCTGGGCCAATCGATCAGCTACGACGCCGACGGTTCGGTCGACACCACCACATCGATCCAGCCTCACCTGGGCGGGACACGCCAAATCCTGGCCGCCCCGATCACGGGCACGCCGGGAAACGCTGCGGACACGTACACGTTTACCATCACCGAAGGCGAATTACGCAGCAGTCCAACCGGTGCGATTACGATCGGCGTGGATGTCGTTGGTGCGGTGGGCGAGATCGTCGACTTGGTGGCCGGCACTTCGGTGGACAATGGTTCGCGATCCGTTCGCACCTACAGCATCCAGGATCCCGGCACCTATTCCGTGTTGATTTCAGGTGCGGCGTCGGCGGCGTACACCGTTAATCTGTATGCCGCAGGAGACTTGAACGGCGACCGACAAGTTGACGGGTTGGACCAGACTCTATTGACTGCCGCGTTCGGATCGATTCGTACCGACGCGAACTATTTGGAATCCGCCGACGCGGACCGTGACGGCGATGTCGACGCGCTGGATCGTTCGGCACTGGAAAGTGCATTCGGATGGATCGCCAACCAAGCGCCCGTCATCGTGTTACCCGCGCTGCCGATCGAAATTCGAAACGGGCAATCGGTGCCGCTTGATTTGACGGCGTTCAGTTCTGATCCTGAGAATGATGCGTTGTTCGCTGTGGCTTCGTCCGTCGCCGGAGTTGATGTTCGCAACCTGGGCGGTGGATTGGCGGTGGTGGGTT
Source organism: Stieleria mannarensis (assembly GCF_014154935.1). GTDB lineage: Bacteria > Planctomycetota > Planctomycetia > Pirellulales > Pirellulaceae > Stieleria > Stieleria mannarensis. The sequence continues at coordinate 20,799 of NZ_JACEHH010000003.1, read as the reverse complement.
CCACCGGATCCATCGGTCAAACCGGAAGCATTGACGTCGCCGCCCATGATGGAATTCTTTCTTCAGCCGCTACCTCTATGTCAACGTCGACCGTGGCTGCCGGCTTTGTCAAATTGGAAATCGGCTCGCGCGAACGACTCATGTCTCCCGGCGATGTCGCCCTGATCAGCGTCCAAGGGGTCCGCCCCGACGGTTCGGTGGTCGAATTGTTGCCGGGCGAAGCATCGTTTAGCAGCACCGCCGGCGACGTCGCTTGGGTGACCGACCGCGGACTCGTTACCGCCGGCATCGCAGGAACCGGCGTCATCACGGTGACCGCTGCCGGGCTATCGGCGGCTTTGGCGGTTGAAGTGGGAACGCGTGCCGAGCGATTGGTTGAAGTGTTCCCGACCAGTTACGCGATGACCGCAGGCGAAGCGAGAGAGATCGTCGTTCGTGAACGTTTGCTCGATGAGATTATCGACATCTCACCCTCGGTCACGGGCACCGTTTACGTTCCCGAGAACACTTCCGTTGTGTCGGTTGACGCCGAAGGAAACCTGGTCGCCGTCAGTGAGGGCACGACGCGGGTGACCGTCATCAACGGCGGACGGGCAACGGTCATCGACATCTTAGTTGCCTCGGCGGCAACCGGTACGGTTTCGATCGGTGCCGACGGCGGCTTGGTATCCGACGGCACCGGAGTCGTGGTCGGCGTTCCCGCCAGTGCCGTGGATGCTGCGAGGGACTTTTCGGTTCAGCGGGTCCAGGAAGGCGATCTTCCGTATTCGGTTCCCGGTGGATTCAAGTTTGCTGCGGGGGTGACGATCACCGGCGACGAAGTGGCGACCGATCTGCCGCTCAGCTTGGCGATCCCCGCCCCGCCGACGGCTTCACCGGGCGACGAGTTTTTCCTGATGCAACCGGTCGATGTCGTTTTGGAAGGCGGTGTTGTGGAACAGAGTTGGCGCTACGTCGATTCGATGGTTGTCGGTGCCGACGGGATCGCGCGCACAACCAGTCCGCCGAACATCGGCGTCGGGGCGCGTACCTGGAACAACGGTTCGTCGGCAATCTTCAAACCCAGCCCGGTAGCCGCCTACGCGATGACCGCACCGGATTTGTCGGGATACTTGGCCCTGCGAAGCGATCTTCAAATCCGTGAAAAGCAATACAACGACTATTCGGCACAACGGTTCCCGGGAGTGGTCAGCTTTGATCAAGCGACCGGTCCCGATGCGGGCGATCCGGAAAAACGGTTCTATGCTTCGGCCGGCCCGTTCGGTGACATATTCCTGCCGGTGGTAGCCGAATTCGATTATGACATGAAATACCACGCAGCCCAGCCGGAAGGTTTGGTGTTGCTGGAAACGAATCGCGTCCGCGTCAGCGAGGGAGAAATCCAGCAGGGATTATTCCCGCTGAAGCCTCGATTGATCGCAGCGACGCTGAAGGCACCGACGATCACTTCGGCCGAGATTGTGAGCAGTTCGAACAACGAAGAACCACAGCTGAAACTTACCGGCAAGGACTTTTTGTTCCAAAGTCCTTACGCGGATGCAGGACCGCTGGGAACACGCGTGGCCGACTTGTTCGTGACCTTTGAAATCGGCGGCCGTGACACCTTCGATGCCGACGGCAATGTGTTTCCGGTCGGCGGATTGGATTACACCGTCGACGGTTCCGAACTGACCGGCGACGCCACAAGTTTGACGGTACCGATTCCGCAAGGCGTGTTGGTGGGGGCGAGTACGATCACGGTGACTCGCCCGAACAACGCACCGCTGGACGGTAAATTCGGCCGCCAGATCTTTACCAGTAATCCCGTCACCCCCGTGACGCAGGGCCGGTTTGCCTTTGTCCCCGCCGGCGGGGCCGATACCGTCACCGTCTATGACTTGTTTGCAACACAGCCTTATCAAGGCAACGACAAATTGGTGCCGAAAGTCGTCGCAGTGATTCCGCTGGGAGCCGGCCGCACCGATGTGGATCCCAATGGTCTGGCGCCGCGCAAAAGCGTTGTTTCGCCCGATGGAACCCGCGTGTATGTCACGCTGCAGCGATCCGGCGAAATTGCAGTCATCGATGCGGTCGCGCTTCAAGAAGCCGATCTGATCACCGAAGATGATCCGAGAGTTCCTGACGATGTGAATAAGGACGGCGTTCAACCGATCGATTTGCCCTCCGGCGCACAACCGTTTGATGCCGTTGTCGATCCCCAAGGTCACTATTTGTTCGTGTCCGACTTTCGGCATCCGATCATTTACGTGATCGACATCAACCCGTACTCGCCGACATTTCACGAACTTGTCGATTCGATTGACTTGCCGGAGATGGAAGTCCCCCGCGGATTGCGCGGACTGGCTGTTGAAACCGACGGAAGTGCGTTGATGGTGACGGCGCCTTCGGGAACCATCTTTGAAAGCGCTCCGGCGAACCGGTCCGGCAAGGTGTTGCGCATCGATTTGAACCCGCTTCGCGACGCAAACACACGCAAGTTGGTTTCCGGATCGGGGGAACAAAGCAAGGCACCGCCGATCGACGGACGTTTGATCTTTGATAAACAGTTGCCCGATGCGATTACGGAGGTCGGCCCCAATCCCTACGACATTACGGCAACCGATGAAGTCGGGGTGTTCCTGATTGTCGATCGCTCAGCAAGCGGACAAGGGTTCGGAGTACTACGACGCGGAACCGAAGTCTTTGATTACCAATTCGTCGACCTGAATCCGTTTGGACGAATTCCCCGATTGGTCGAAGGCCGCGATACCCAGGCCTTTGGAGTCCGCAATGCGCAGAGCGTGGAATTTGTACCGGCCAATCTGTTCAAAGACGCGATTGGCAAAGAACACCCCTCCTACGCGTTAATCACGGGGTTCAAAAAATTCACTTCGGGCGATCCGATGAGTGATCCCAGCCTGGGAGTGTTTGATGCCTACAACCCATTGTTCGAACAGTGGATCAACGGTGTCCCGGTATCTCGTTCGACAATCAATGAATCGATTGTCGCCGGCGGCAACATCGGGATCATTCGAAAACCGACCGGCGACTTTGACAGCTTGGTCGATGAGCCTCGGTTGGTTGCGGCAACACGAACGATCGAAGCCGGTTTCCCCGACAACGTTGCCGTGTCCGCAGCCACGGGTATCGCGTTGGCATCGTTCACTGCCAAAAACACCGTGTTCGGGTACGACACGGCTTCGGCAATTTCACTGATCGAAGAGTATTCCGAACGCGGCGTTTTGGAACCGTGGGGCCAATATCCCAACGGCGAACCGCCGGAAAATTCGATTGCGGAACTATCGACGATTCTGCGCGGGCCTCTGTCGACCGTTCCCATTGATGCAGTCTCGCCCCAAGTCGGCATCGCCGCTGATTACCGATTCTTTGCCGACAACGAACCGGGCGAACGACCGTCGGTCGGCTATGGCGTTCCGCCGATCGATCCCTTCGGTAACGGACCTCCAAACCTTTACGCACCGCTGGGGACCGATCGCGGACCGCGCGGCATCAGCATTCAACCGACACTCAAAGGCAATTTGATCGGCCTTTCGCCGACGCCGTACAACCAGACCCCGAGTCTGCAAAGTTTTCCGAATCAAGCGGCCGATGTCGAAACCGGAATCCAATCGTCCGCAGAAATTCAAACCGGCGCGTTCCACGAAACGCATTCACTGGTTACCTATCAATCGCAGGGTCAAATCCGTGGTCTGAATCTCCATTACGATTCGTTGCGCGCCGAAACTCGATTGATCCATTATTTTGCGATACCGCAAGCCGATAAGATTGACAAAACAGGCGATCCGCGAATTGCCGTTTCGTTGTCCGCACGGAACGCTGATGCTGTTTTCCAAGCCGACTCAAAACCGAACGACGAAGTATTGGAACAATTGCGCGATGCGGGACTGTCCGAAAATACGTTCTTTACCAAACTGCCCAGTAAGGTCGAAGGCGATTCGCAGTATGGGCTCGGAATCCCGTTCGACCTCAGTGAAGCTGCCAGCGGACTGTACACACTGTCGATGGATTACCAAATCGTGCGGGAGCAGGGCGGACGTCTGGTTCCCGAGCGTGTTCAAACCCAAACCGAACCGCTGGCCGTCGTCAACTCCCGCAAAGGCGCATTCGGAGCGGGTTGGGGATTGGAAGGCTATTTGGAATTGTTCGAAGGTGACGGCGGAGTGTTGCTGGTCGACGGCAACGGAACCGAACAAATCTTCCTGGCGCCTGAAGAGTTTGGACAGGCCTACACACCGTTGGCACTGGACTACTCCGAACTGAAACAGGACGCCAACGGTCGCTTTACACGGCGGATGCTGGACGGAACGGTCTATCAATTCGACGCGGACAACCGTTTGTCCGTGGTCCGCGATCGCCATGGAAACGAAACCCGGTTCACTCACCGAGACGGACGTTTGACCTCCGTTACCGATCCCGTCGGACTGGTGACGATGTTCGGCTATTCGGGCGATCAAGTGACATCGATTACCGATCCGGCCGGGCGGGTTACCCGGTTTGAATACAGCGGCGATCAATTGACCAAGATTACGGATCCGGACCAAACGTTTCGAACGTTCAATTACGATTCTTTGCCGTATGAACCGGATCGCGATGCAAGGCCGCTGACCGGATTGATCACGTCCCAAGTCTTTAAACGGGGCAACGCCAACGATCCCCTGGATGACGATTTCAACGAAACGGTTTCCTACGACGGAATCGGACGAGTTAACGGCGGTGAACGAATCGACGGAAAGACATTCACTCTGTCTCCATCACAATCCTTTGCCGTTCTAAAGGTTGCAGACGCGTCGAACTATGATTCCGCGCCCAAACTGGAGATCGTCGCTTCACCGGAACGTCGTGCCGAACCCGATCGCCCCGAAGCTGAAAAGTGCGGCATTGATCCGGATCACAACAATGACGAAACGTTAGGTTACCGCGCCGGTGCGACGTACACCGATTTCCGCGGCAACAAAGTCGAATACGAAGTCACCGGGTTCGGTCAACTAACCAAAGTCGAAGACGACCTTGGTGTCGTGCGCCGATTCGATCGCTCCGCTGCGGGTGGACAGATGATCGCGGAAATCGACGCACTCAGCAACGTGGTCTGTTTTGTCTACGACGCCTTTGGGAACATCATCGAACGCACCGATTTTCCGGGCGGCCCCGATTCCGGTGTCGCCGTCAAGACGGAATACGAATTCGATCTTGCCAAGAACAATCAACTGGTGCGCATCACCGAAGGGATCTCTCAGGGTACCTACGGACGCGAAACGATTCACACGCTCAACGTGGTGGGCGATGCGATCACCGTGACAACCACCGTGCCGGATGCGCCCGAAGGCAACCCGACCAGCACCGTCAAGAAATTTTCGTTCACCGCCAGCGGACTGCCATCATCGGTCGAAGACGGCTTGGGCAACGTCACCAGCTATACCTACGATACGCTGGAACGCATGAAAACGACCGTCTTTACCGACGGCACGATGACCTTTGACTACGACGGACTGGAAGGCAATCTGGCGCGCACGGTCGATCCGGCCGGCGACGTCGTTGAAATGACCTACGATCCGATGAATCGTGTTTTGACGACCACCAATTTCCTGCAGGATGTTCAATACACCAGTACCAGTGATTACGACGCCCAGGGCAACCCCATTCTGCAAACCGATCGCAATGAAACCCAAACGACCTTTGCCTACGGCGTGATGAACCGGCCGATCGAGCGGATCGACGATGCCGGCGAGCTGAACTACGTGTCGCAATTCGCATACGACTTAACCGGGCTGACGCCGGACTACAGCATCGAAAGAAATCCATCGTACAGCTACCGCATCATCAAGAACCCGCGCGGATACTACACCACCGAAGTCTATGACAAACACAATTTGCTGATCCATCAATACGATGAACTTGGTCGGCAAACCACGTTCACCTACGACGCTGCACGGCGACACGAGGACGATCTGTTGCCCGGCGGAGTGTTCATTGACCGAACACTGGACGGTCGCGGTCGAATTGAATCCGAAACAGGTCCGACCGTCGAAGTCAGCCATTTTGAACACGACAACCTGGATCGTTTGACGCGAGTTGTCGAAGAAAATGATGCCACCGAAGATCGCATCACACAGTATTTCTACAACGTGTTCGACTCGGTCGGCTTACAGATCGACGCCGAAGGACATTACTTGCGGACCTACCACGACCTGGCTGGCAATCCCACCCAGACGATCGAAGCCGCCGAATCCGACGATCCGTTTGCGACGGTATTCGGCTACGACACCCGCAATCGCGTCGACTCCATCACCTACAACGGTGCCGCGTCCGAGTCGTTCACGTATTTCCCCGACGGCAATATCGAAACACGAACCGATCGTCGCGGATTTACAACCCAGTTTGAATACGATGCGTTGGATCGACAGATCGAAATCACCAACGCCGAAGATGAAATCACTCATCTATTCTACGACGGCAATGGAAACGTTATCGCAACCGTCGACGGCCGCGCCGGCGGCAATCGCGACAACACGGAATTCCGGTCCGAGATGGATTATGACGGACTGAACCGGATGATTTCGTCGACCGACCCGCTCGGTAACATGACCACCTACACCTACGACGCCGTCGGCAACCTGCTGACCGAAGTCGATCCGAGAGGCAATGAAGACGGTGCCGACGCGGCTGACTATACCAGCACCTATTTCTACGATCCGATCAACCGCATGTTCCGGGCCGAATACCCGACCGGCGTTATCAAAGAGTTTGATTTCGATGCCGTCGGATACCAATTCTACGAACACACGTTCGGCGGTCAAAATTCAACCAATTCCAATTTGACGATCAATACTTATGACAAATCGGGCCGATTGCGAAAGGTCGTCGACGGCGAAGGCAACACCACCCGCTACGATTATGACCAGATTGGAAACCTGGTTCAATTGATCGACGACCGCGGCGCCGACCACCGCACCGAATTCAAATACGATCTCTTGGGCCGTGAAATCGAACGTAAGATTGCACCGGGTAGCGACGAAGAAGCAATTTGGGGAACCGATTACAACCCGCTGGGCTTGGTCGAAACCAACATCGATCCCACCGGTTTGCGTGTTGAATTCGGCTACGACGATCTGAAACACATGGAGACACGGACGCGCAATGGATTGGTCGATCGGTTTGTCTATGACGCCGCCGGAAATCTGATGTCCCAGACCGACCCCCGCGGCGACTTCTATACAACGAATTACGATTACGACAAAGTCGGTCGCCTCGTCAAGGAATTTGGTCCAAGCGGCACCCCCGACAATCCGGTACCCTACGAGATCGTTACCGACTACGACGACGCCGGAAACATGACCTCGGTTTCCGATCCGCGAAACGTCGAATGGAAAACGACCTTCACCTATGATGCCGCCGGTCGTGTCACAAGCGAAACCGACGCTTTGGGTTTCACCGCCTACTACGAATACGACGCCGTCGGCAACCGAACGGAAATCCGTGGGCCGGAAAGCAGCGGTGAATCCGACGACACTTACCTGGTGACACAGTACTTTGATGGGCTGAATCAGCTGATCGGCATCACTGAACCGGCCGATTCCGATGCGGCGACGACAGCCGGTTACACCACCTGTTTTGCCTACGATGCCTTGGGCAACGTGATCGCGACGGGGGATCCTCGCAACGGCGCCTCCAGTTGCGACGGTTCAATTCCCTCCGGCGAAATTGTTACCACGCGAGTCTACGATTCGCTGAGCCGGCTGAAAGAACGCACCGATGCAGCGGGTAATGTTGAAAAACGCGACTACGATCCGGTCGGCAACTTGACGGAAATGATTGACGCCCGCGGCTATATGACAACCTATCACTACGATCGGCTGGGGCATCAGAAGCTTGAAACTCGACAGGCCGGTGAACAGGGAGAACTCTTCGCCGTCACACAGTACAAATACGACGCAGTCGGAAACCTGGTCCGCCAAGTCGACCCGCGCGGTGACCGCTATTGGACGGAGTTCAAATATGATGACCTGCACCGGTTGATGGAAACTCATGTCAACACATTCGATGCCGCTGAAAGCGACCAAGTTCTTGTCACCAAGTACACGCATGACGATGCGGGCAACGTCGAATCCGTCACGGATCCCCGGGGTGACTTCTTTAAAGTCGAATATACCCACGACGCCAAAAACCGCGTCGTCAGTCAGTCGACGAACACGGGCGCCGAAAACACACCCGGGCCGCGTTCCGTACGCACCTATGTGTATGACGCTGCCGGAAACCAGACATCGGTCGTCGATCCTCGTGGTGCCTACTACACGTCGACCATGACGTATGACGAGCGAGGGATGCTGCGGGAAATCTCTCAACCGACTGGCAGCGAAAACGCACCGGGCGCACCTGCGGTTACCACTTACGACTACGACGCGGCCGGAAGAACCCAAACGATACAGTTGCCTTGGGTCAACACGCCCACCGAACGCGGAATCGTCAGCTATGAATACACGCCGCGGGGGCTGTTGTCGGCGGAAATCGATGCCGAAGACAACCGCATCGAATACTCCTATGATGCGGCCGGAAACCTGGAGGTTACTACACGATTCGGGGATGAATTCTCCGAAACCAAGATTGAAACCGTCTTCCCCGATGCTTTGGGGCGTACGGAACGCGTGATCGATGCCGACGGACGCGAATCTCGCCTGTTCTACGATGAAAACAGCAACCTGATCCGGGTGGTCGGCCCGACACTGGACCAAGACGGATTGCCGCACGAGCAATCTTGGACCTACGACGCACTCAATTTTCAATTGACGCATACGGACACCGAAGACCACACCACGGTAAACCAGAACGACTTTGTCGGCAACGTGATCGCCACCACCGACGGTCGCGGCGAATTCTTTACGACCTTCATCAAATACGACGCGCGGAATCTGGTTTTGGAAACACGACGTCCGGCGGGCGAATCGATCGATTCAGGTCAATATCTGGTTGATCAGTACGATTACGACGGCGTCGGCAATCAAGTTCGTCACATTGATCCGCGCGGACCGGCCTACGCGACCACCGCGATTTATGACACGATGAACCATCCCGTGGAAACGTCGCGAGCCTCGGGTGAATTTGGAAGCCCGAGTCAGCACGTCGACAAGTTTCAATACGATGTTGCCGGCAACCGAATCGCATATATCGATCCGCGGGGCGAGCAATTTATCAGTCGTTACACCGTCGACTTTGCCGGCCGCACACTGACTTCGGAATACCCCAGTGGTGACATCGGAACAACCGACACGGTGATTGACCGAAAACGCTATGACGCGATGGGCAACGTCGTTCAACACGTCGGGATCGGCGGCGAAGACTACGTAACGACCTATCGGTACGATCTGCTGGGACGGATGGTCTTGATGACCGATCCGATCGGTGAGAGCGAGGAATCCGTGTACGATGCCTTCGGCAATTTGGTCACGCTGACAACCACGCTCGGCCAGACACAATTCCGCTATGACAAACTGGATCGTAACGTTCTGACCGTCGATGCATTGGGGCAAGAATCACAGAGTCGCTATGAATCCGGCGGCAGCAAACGGATTGATACGAACCCCAGAGGTTACGAATCCACCACCGTTGTGGATGGTTTGGGACGAATCATTGAACACACCGATGAAATTGGAAATACCGCCACGACTCAATACGACGCGGTCGGTAATCCGATCGAAGCGGTCGATCCTCGCGGTATCAAAACGGTTAATCGCTTTGATGCGAGAAACCTGTTGATCGCGTCCACCAAGGCTGCGGAAACAGACGAAGCGTTGACCTACACGATGCAGTATGACGTCATGGGCAACTTGGTCGCCGAAACCGATCCGCGGGGTCAGTATTTCACCGTCGATTATTTTTACGACAATCTAAATCGACTGACCGAAGTTCATATGCCTGCCGGTGTCCCCGGCGAGCCCGGCATCTCCACTCCGGGATACGAAGACAAATTGGTACGAAAGATCTCCTACACCGCACTCGGATCGGTGGCGTCGGAGAGTTCGGTACGCGGTGACTTCTATACCAACGTCTTCACCTACGATCGGCAAAATCGATTGGTCAAGATTGACGCACAGGTCGGCACGCCGGATTCGCCCGAAGCCGTCACTGTCCTGAACGAATATAACAACGCGGGCAATATTGTTTCGACCACCGACGCAAACGGGTTTGTAACCAACAGCGACTATGACTTAAAAGGCCGCGTGATCCTACAAGAAGTACTGACCGACGATCCGGCCGCCGGTTCGGCGGGGAAGTTTGTCAATCGGTGGAAATACATCAACCGCGCTGACGGTTATGCGGTCCAGTACTTCGACGCCGCAGGCAACCTGGATACGGAAACCATCTACGACGCGCTGGGACGCGCCGTTTCCGTCACCAGCCGCTTTGATGAAGACGCAACAATGCGGTATGACGCCAACAACAATTTGATTGCCGAAACCAGCGGATCCGTGTCGTTTACTTATGATTACGATCCGCTCGATCGCCGAGATACCGCGACCGACGCCGACGGCAACACCTCGCGTTTTGAATATGACGCCAACGGAAACCTGACAAAGACCTTCGATGCGTTTGGCGTTCTGATCGATCATTCCGACTATGACCTGCACAATCGACGCAAAACCTATACCAATGCGCTCGATGAAACAACGCGATACGAGTACGACGACGCCGGCAATTTGACCAGCGTCACGGACTCGGCGGACAATGTGACCACCATGGATCACGACGCCACTGATCGCATGATCCGCGAAACCACCAGCCAAGGCGTTCGTGAATATGTCATGGATCCGGCCGGCAACATCATTGAGACCACCGATCGCAACGGTCGCCGCACCTTGTATACCTACAACGGTCGCAATCAAGTGCTCCGCGAACGATGGCTGGATGACAACGACGATGTCATTTTCGAAGTCAACAATATTTACGACGCCGGCGGACGATTGATATCCACCACGGACCCGAACTCTTCGGTCTCCTATCAACTGAGTGGCGATGTACTGGGGAATCCCTCCAGCGAAACGACCGATGCCGTCCCCGGAATCGATCCCATCGAAGTCTCCTACACCCGCAATATCCTTGGGCAAACCGCGCAACAATCAGTCCGTGTCGGTACCGCAGATCCACTACTGACGGAAACCTATTCGTACCAGGCCGCTACCGATCGGTTGGAGAGCATTCGTCAAACCGGAACCGCCGTTACCAACAAAGAGGTAAAATTTGAATACGCGACCGGACTCGGATCGATTTCCCGAATTGAACGCTATGACGATCGCAGCTCACAGAGCTTGCTGGATACGACGTTGACCTACGACAGTCGCGGATTCCTGGATGTGCTGCGACACGTCAATTCCGCTTCGGCCATCAGCGAGTATGACCTGGCCTACGATATCGCGGGCAATATTGAACTCATCTCCGGCACCTTTGATGACGCCATTTATTCCTATGACGATCAATATCAGCTAAGGTCGGTAACGCATACCGCGACCGAACTGGACGACGAAATCTATGAATACGGCGCCAACGGACAACGGATCGCGTCGACGCATCACGGAACCGCCTACCAAACCGACGATCAAAACGAACTGCTGTCGGCAGGAGATCTGGCGTATGAGTATGACGACGAAGGAAATTTAATCACGTCGACCAACGTCGATGACAGTACGGTGGATCGCTATGCCTGGGATCACCGCAACCGCCTGATTCAAGTCGAAACCTATGACGAGAACAACACGCTGGTCCGTGTCGTTCAGTACGGCTACGACCCGTTGGATCGGCGAGTTTCTCGTAGCATCGACGATACGCCCGGTGATTCCAACGGTCCCCAAATCGAGTACTTCACGTACGTCGACGGAAAGGTCGCAATCAAGTGGGTCGATGTTGACGGCGGCGGTGCAAGTTTGCCGGAAGTCGACACGACCTACCTGCAAGGCCCGGAAGTCGATTTGGTACTGGCTCAGGATTTCGGCGACGCCGGATACCAATGGCTGGTGACGGATCATCAAAACACCGTTCGCGAAATCACCGATGCAGACGGAAATTTGTTGACCCACTTCTGGATCGATTCCTTCGGTCGCGTTCTCGGGCAAACCGTCGAAGGCTTCTCCAGCGATTATCTGTTTGCCGGGCGTGAGTATGATTACGAAACCGGGCTGTATTACATGCGGGCCAGGTACTTTGATCCTCAGGTCGGACGTTTTATCAGTGTGGATCCGATCGGATTTGCTTCCGGTGAAAGCAATCTCTACCGCTACGTTGAAAACAACCCGGTCAACTTGCGTGACCCCAGCGGATTGAGTCTGTTTGCCAACCCGTTCCGAAACGCCGTTCAAGCCGCGCAGCGTCCGATCGGTCCGGTTGATTCGCTCGATACCGCCAAGTTCGTCATCGGGGCAGTCAACGGCGCGATCGACGCGTCCATTCAAAGCGGGATCGAACTGGCCAACACGTTTGTGTTTGATCCGATTCGCATGGCGACTGGCCAAGCGCCCGAAGGACAACTCTGGACCCAGGCCGTCGTGCACGGCAACTATACCGAAGCCGGTAAATTGATCGGGCCGATGGTACTGGGTTTAGTTCCCGGAATCGGCCCGGCGCTTGCCGCCGTTGCCGGCGCAGCGATCAATGCTCATGATTTCCAAGAGAGCTTTCTGAAAACGACGACCGCGTATTACGGCGGTGACGGTCGCGGTTTTGGGGAAGCAATGACGGAAGTTTATAGCGGAGCCAAAGATCTGGGCGGAATCGGCACCGCCTATTCGACCGTTAAATCAGTTGGATACAACGCTTTGGGCGGCAACTCGATCCGCCACGGTGCCAAAGCCGACGCCGGCGAAACCCGCTCTATGGCAAAGGCTCAAGAGCGTGCGGCACAAGGTCAAACCACCGACGTCGCGCAGCGTGTGCAGCACAAACACGACGCCATCAATGCCGAACCGACCAATTCGGCGCCGACGGCTCCGCGAAACCGGTCTGCATGGGAAACGCTGTATTCGGGAGCCAAGTCGTTACACAGTTCCTACGTAAAAATGCGAGGATACTACGACAAGGCAAAAGCAACCTACAACGGAGTCCGCGATCACTTCAACGATCCGGAGGTGCAACGTGACTATTACGAAAAACTGGAAACCGCCGAGAAGTTCTATAACAACGTCAAAGGCAAGGTCGAATACCTAAGGAAGAAGTTCAACGAGCGTCCCAAGCCGACAACGCATGATGCGGTCAAGAATGCATCGATTGCATCCAGATTGCTTGCCGCCGCGAAACAGCTGGATCCGTCAAACTTGTTCCCGGGAAAAACACACCCGGTCGACCGACTGGAACAGGCCAAGCCGAAGGACCGTGTCTATACAGGTGACGATGCATTGCGACTGGCCGCGCGTGTCAGGGAACTGTCGGGCGTGCCGACGTTTACCGACTCAAGCCGAAAAACAGCAATCGAGACGTTGGTGGCACAGCAGGTCGAAAAAGGTCATTCGGCCGATACGATTCGTTCGTTGATTGGCGACATGCAGAAGACGCTCGGCAGCGGTGCTCCCGGATTCATGGATCGCCACCGCGTCGCCAACAAATTTAGCGGTTCACAACAGTACCATCACATGCTGAAGGTTCTGGAGGAAACCGCAGTCCGCCAAAAAGGAAAACCGAACGGCGATATCGCTGCCGGAGTTTTGCGCATCGTTCGCGACGGAGACGCCGGCGGAAAAGTGGTTCACCAGCTCAGCGATTCGGGAACCAAGATCGATTTCCAAGATGTCGGGCGCGACTTTTTCCAAGCGACCGAAATCCGGTACCTGATGGCGCAAAGCAATTCGACGCTTGATTTTATCAACACGCTTTCCGGTCCGGGGCCATTTGCCGGTCGGCAGGATGCTGCCAACGCACTGGGGACAGTCAGTCAATTGCTTGACAGCGAGTTCTTTGTCTTGGGCGCAAAGGGAAGTTTCTTGGAGAACACCAAACTGACCTCGTTCGGTGACGGCTTGAATGCGATCCGCGCCGAGGCTGCGACCTATGCGTCGGCCATCGGCAGAAACGGTGCGGCGATTGCCGATGCCGTCGCCACCAAAATCGTCGGTATCCTGGACAACTTCATCAATCCGGGTGTCGCGGTGAAGACCAAGAAGAACGCATTCAAGGCGTCCGGAAATCCCAACAGCGCCGACCTGGATATTCGTCACCGCGGGCTGGAAGATTTCATAACCGGCATCGGTGGCCGAAACCAATTGTTTGCCCATGATGTGATTGACCCGGTCAGTAAAAACTTGGCCGTGCATCCCAGCGAACTCAACAACTCCGCGCCGCGTGTTCGCTTGGGATTGGACAAATCTGGCGGCCTGCAACTCCAATATTTCAATGTACCCAAGCACAAAATGGGAACATTCCATCGGTCGAAAGAGTTTCAGCAATTCGCAAAGAATCTGGACGAGTTCGTACGCAAGGGTGAACAGATTGCATTGGTGACACAAGCCGCCGGTATCGAACTTGATTTTGTCGCCTGGGTCGGCCGCAACGGGATGTTGGAAACCAGTGCCAAGGGGCTGCACACCGATCCTGAATTCCACATCCGCATGGGTGCAACCGGAGTCAGCTATAACGCAAAAACCGGAACCACCGCGTTTACCAGTGAATCGGGTTCACAGTTCACCGATGCGCGACGCACGACGATCTATAAAAAGGCGTACCTGCCGGTAATCAACGCAGTGGGCAGAGTCTTTAATCGCGATCTCAACCTGATCGCGTCAGATGAACCGTCGGCGATCTATGGTCCGGTCGACGTTCGGATTTCTGCCGACACTCAATCCGCGCCGAACCGGTCGGCCGGGTTGAAGACCGGGGTGTCACAGGCCGCCGGCGACATTGAATTCCAACTGTCAAAGGACGAAGCCATCGGGGATACCGCCGCGTTTTCGCAAATCCTCGAAGCAGCCGCAATGTATTGGAAGGCCGAGTTGGGCATCCCCTACGACGTGTCCGTCAAAATCGATGTTACGGACCTGAAAGGCGGACGACTGGCCTCTGCGATTCCGGAATCCTTCGAAAACGGCACGTTGACGGCATCCATTTTGATCGATGACAACGCCGCCGGACGGCAGTGGTTCATCGACCCGACTCCGCTGGATGATCGTGAATTCAGTAACGCCGAACCGGTCAACGGCTATGATCTATTAACCGTGGTTTCGCACGAATTGGGGCACTTGCTCGGATTCGGCCAATGGCATCCGGGATTTGCGTCGATTACCCAAGGCATCGAATCGACGGCACCATTCATTGTGACCGCAGGAAACGAGTTTACCCTGCTTCCCGGCGGCAACGAAATGGACTCTGCCCGCCACGGCGAACTGCTGATGGCTGCAACGCTGCGGGCCGGGACGAGAAAGTTGCCGGGAGCGGAAACTGATATTCTTACCGATGCCTACAACAGAGCGACGCTGACCGAGTCCAACTTTGATTCGTTTGCGAACGCCAACTACGTTCACCAAGACGGCCACGACGGAGTTCCGCTGGGATTTGTGCTGATGGCTGATTCGGTGGCATCCGCCTATGTCACCGGTCCGGCTGTCGGGTTGACCAACGAGGACTTCGAGCAAGCGAATGAGACCGCCGACGATTTCGCCTGGGATGTGATCGGCGACATCTCGATCGACGCCGGTGACGCGATCATTACAGAAGACGTCGGCATGATTTCCGATCTGTCGCAAACCTTTGTCGTGCCCAACGGCATCAATACGATTTCGTTTACGTTGACCGGGATTTCCATGGACGTCGGGGGCGTGGCTGATGGCAACGCGGTGCATCCGCCGGAGGTGTTTGAGGTCGCTTTGATGGACTCAGTCAATGCGACCAGCTGGATGGGCGAGATGCCCAAGTTGCCCGGCGGGGATGCGTTGCTGTCCATCCAGGCCGATGGGACGGTGTACTTCGCCGATGGGGTGACCGTTGAAGGGGTGAACCGCAGTGGACGTCTGGGGGATCTGACTCAGCCGATCGACGTCGTGATCAGTTTACCGCCGGAAGCCAGCGGCCAGGCTGCCACGTTGATGTTCGATCTGGTCGGGTTTGATGCGGACCACAGTCAGGTCCAGGTCAGCAACATTCTGTTGGAGGCCAGTAACGGATGGCAGAACCCGATCAACCAGTATGATGTCGATGACAATGGCTTTGTCAGGCCGCTGGATGCGCTGGTGGTGCTGAACGAACTGGCGCGGGCGTCGGTCTATCACCGCTCGACGTACAAGTTGTTCGAAATCACCGCCACCGTCGGGCCGCCATCGTTTTATGACGTCAACGGAGACGGGTTCATCACACCCCGCGACGCGCTGCGGGTGATCAACGAAGTCGCCCGACAACAAGCCGCCGAGCCGGAAGCGTTCGACGAGGCGATTGGAGAACTGTTGGACGAACTCTAGTGCCAGCGGGAAGCGTGACGGCCTGTTGATTTAATCGAAATGAACAAGTTAATGATCCGCCGATGGGCGCTAGCCCCGGTTTTGTGGCGGCGAGAACCGCGGCTAGCGCCGTGCGACTAATTGAATCAATCGGCCGCTGGCGCCACGTGCTGGCATGGCTTGGCAGGCTGGCCGCCACTCCCACTGGTAGTGCTCTACGCAGAATCCGTCGGCTTGGGTATGGTGAGAAATCACGCTCTCCATCAATGGCATGGACTGACCTCACACGGGATTCAGCAACCGTTGGTGTCTAGCCTGGAGGCGATTCCCGGTCGCTGCTTGGCAGCGACACTGGGCGGCAAAAGCCTGTACACCAACACGTCTGTCCGTGCCATTCACGCTTCCCTTCCTTTAGACCTGCGACCCCCATGGCTGAACTGAACCTTGCGATCCGGATCGATTCGCTGGGATTGCCCCTGAAACGTGCCCTCGATGTCGCCGCCCAAATGGGCATCCGATCGGTGGAACTGAACGCCCGTCGCGAGATCCATCCCGAATCGCTGACCGACACGGGGCTGCGGCATCTGAAGAAGCTGCTGGATGAACGGAACCTCTCGGTCGCCAGTTTGCGGTTCCAGACCCGACGCGGCTATGACAACCCCCAAGACCTGCAGCGGCGGATCGAAGCGACCAAGGCGGCGATGAAACTGGCGTACAAATTGGGCTCGGCAGCCGTGATCAATTCCATCGGATTCGTCCCCGACGAGGAGAACGATCCGCGTTATGAAGCACTTGAAGCCGTGCTCAGTGACCTGGGCAGATATGGAGCCAAGGTCGGCGCGTTTCTGGCCGCGGAAACCGGCGCGGAGGCCGGAGAGAGCTTGGCGAGGTTGTTGGACAAGGACGAAGACGGGTTCGTCGCGGTGGCATTCAATCCAGGCCGCTTGATCGTCAATCGCCACAGTGTCACCGAGGCGGTCAAGGCGCTCAAAGACCGGATCCATGTCGTCTGCGCCACCGACGGTGTGTTGGACCTGGCAGCCGGACGCGGGCTGCACGTCCCGATCGGCGAAGGCACCGCGGACTTTCCACAGATCTTTGCCACGTTGGAAGACGTCGGATTCCGCGGCCCCTGCATCGTCGGACGCGAGGATTCATCGCTCGCAGAGCTTCAACAGGGAGTGCAGTACCTGGGGAATCTGGGGATGTAGCCCCAGATCCAGATTAATGCAGAGGCGAAACGAGACGAATCCAAATGCTCTGGCCTAAAGGCTAGACACCAACGGCGCTTGAGCCTTCGCCGGTGGCACGAGAATGTTCAATACAGATCCACCTTCATGAACGCGCTCGAAGACGTGACGATCACTCCGGTCGTCGTGCCGGCTTGGATCTTCAACTTCTCCGACTGCCCTGAACCGCCGGCCGGTTTGATTTCGATCGTGTAATTCCCCGGGTCGACCTCCCAGTTGAACCCCGTCTTGGGATCGCGCGCCCCGGCACCGGCGGCGATGGTGTAGTCGCGGCGATTGATCGTCAGCGTGGCCGCACTGGCGGTGTCGTTAGCGATGAACAGTCGCGCCTTGCCCGGTGCCGGCCAGAGTCCGGCTGCTTTCGCCGCCTGGGCATCGCGGGACACCAGCGTGATCGCGGTTTCGTCGCCCTTGCCGGCCAGCTGCACCGACAATCCGCCGCTCGGTCCGCTAAACGACAGCTCGGCGCTCTGACGATCAATCTTGGCATCCGCCGTCGCTTCGTTCCATTGCCCCCACTGTCCCGAGCCGAGTTGACGGCGGTAGAAATCAACCACAGCGCTGAGTTCTGCGGCGACGGTCGTCTGAATCACTTTGCGGAATGGGCTGCCTTCAGCAGCGATCCCTTCGTGGCCTTGCGGCACCGGCAACGCGTCGTAGCTGTCCGCGGGCAATCCACCGACCGGTTTTTGGCTGGCGGAGGCTTTTTGTCCTAGCACGCTGACGTCCACGCTGACTTCAAAGCTGTACGTGCTGTCCAGGAACTCAGCCGGTTTGGACATCCGTACGGTGCCACGTGCCCGTCCGTCTTCGATCACGATGGCGTCGTCCAGGTCGCTGTTGCTGCCGATGCTGTTGTTGTCGGCCCAGATCGAAACGGAGCTGACGTTGTCTTCGGCGTCGACCAACAATTTGATTTGCGGCGTGAATTCAAAGTAGTCATCCGCCGCAGGTCGGCCCAAGGCTGCGGTCAGCTTGTTCATGTTCAGCGGTCTTTCGGAGAACACGATGGCGGTCATCGGGTCGTCGAAGAACATCACGGGATACGCGACGACGTTGGACAGATTGTAGGTTCGGCCGCCGAGAGTCAGCTTGCCGAAATTGGGCAGCTTGGGTGCGCCGGCCAGTTGCTTGACGGGCGTGGAGTCGCGCGTCAGTACGGGCACGTCAAAGCTGATTTCGGCGGTGTAGACTTTGTCAAAAAAGTCACCGGGTTCTTTCAGCGCGACCGTGCCCCGCGCGCGGCCGTCTTCGACCAGTGCTGTGCCGACCAGCTCGTCGCCGGACCCGTGACCGGGTGTTCCGCCGGCTTGCAAACTCAACCGACGCGGTTGGTCATTTTCTCCGATCACGACCAACAAGTGTGGCTGCGGCCAGGATGGCCCGCCGTCGTCGTCTTCATCGCTTCCGGTTTTGCGCAGCCGCGCAACAAGTGGGTCTTGTTTGATCGCCTTTTGAGTGGCCACGATCTTGGTCGACCACTCGTCGTACTGGAAGACTTCATACGCGATGACGTGGGGCAGTTCGTAGGTCGTGCCATCCATCACGATGGTGCCTTTGTTGGGCAGCTTGGGCAAGTCGCCGATGCCTTGTTTCGGTTTCTCCTTTCGTGGTGGCAAATCCAGCGATGCGTCAACCACTTCGTCCGGAGTCGCCGATGCGGCAGCCATCTTTTTCGCCGCCTGAATCGCTTGTTCGGCTTCCTTCTTGGCCCGCGCGATCTCTTCCTTCATTCCATCCCACTGCATGCCCTTGGTTCGAAATTCGACTTCGCATCCGTCATCTTCGGCGGTCAGGTTGACCGTCAGCGAGGACTTCTTTTGCGAGAACGTCATGCTGACGTAGTGTGCGAAGTCCATCGTCGTCGCATCCTTCTTCCAGTTGCGTTTCTCGAGTTCCTGGACCAGGTATTGCTGGGTGGTTTTCAAATCCGATGGAGACTTAAATTCAACGGTTTCGAAGAAGTCGCTGTACTCCAAGTCGGTGGCATCGTCGGGGATCGGCAATTCCTTGGGCGTCGGTTGGTCGTCTTCTTCCCACATCATTCCGGTGGGCGTCAATCGGACCGCGGTTCCGCCGCCTTCTTCACTGACGCGGACAACCAACGACACGTTCCCCTTGGCAAAGGTCTGGACCCAAAAACTGCTCTGCAAATTGTCTTTTGCAGATTTCCGCCAACCCTGCTCGGTCAACTTTTGGGCGTAAAGGTTTCCGACCGATTTGAAGTCCGACGGCAATTGAAAGCGGACATCGCCGCGACGTTTCATCATGCTATATTGCGTCGCGCCCTCGGGAACGATCAGGTCCCGGACACGCATCTCCTGGGCGTCTGAGGGCGCCGGGAAAACGATGGCTGAAAGGACCAACAGAGCCGCCACGGAATGAAGAAGTCTGCGGGACATCGCGGTTTTCTCCTTGGGGGATCGTTCACATCGCTCCCAATATTTGAACAGGTGCGGGCGGAAAGGGCCAGCAAAAAGAGAAGCATCCCGGATAAACGTGGCGGTGGGAAAGTTCCGGAAAACGGGTCAGCCAGGCGGCTCAGCGGAGGACAATTGCGGACAATGGGTTCTACAAGCTGCGGGAACGAGTGTAGAACCGCTGTCCTCAGCTGTTCCCCCTGACCGCCCCGCGGCCACCCGCCCAATCCTCTCAGCCAGGCGGCTGGTCACGGCCAGGCCGGGACGGTTCATGACGTGGGTATGGATCATTGTCGTTTCCTGCAAAGTCTCCCGAATCGGCCGGAAATCGACTTCGCTTGATTGGAGCACGGTTCCTTGGTAGGCCTCGATCGCACGGGCAGCCTGCCATCGCCTCCAAGCCTGGATCTTGCGATCATGGAGGCTCTGTAGAAACGCGATCACCAACTCGCGTTTGACGGTGTGGTTGGGTGCCGCCGACTGATCGGCGACGACTGAGGGGAAGTCGGCATAGGCTTTCATCCAGCGAGGAAACCACTCCCGTTCCTTTGCTGGCAAATTCAAGAATCCCAGACAAGCGTCATACCGCTGGAGTGTCAGGATCGATTTTTCCCTCGTGTGATTCGATTGACCTCTCGATCGTAATGGCTGGCGGAGGTGTTGAACAGCCCGACAGAGCCCCGTACAATCGGGTGGTTTCCATTATCGGCAGTCCGACTGCCAAGATTTCAT
>NZ_JACEHH010000029.1 GCF_014154935.1 Stieleria mannarensis | reverse complement strand
AGAAGGAAACTGATGCACGATCAGTTCCAGGTCGCTAGCGTTAGCGTGGCGATGCACGGGCCTGACCTTTCTGAGCATCGCCTGTATGTGGAAGCTTGGGACACTCGCCAATTCCTTTACGGGGCCTTGCTTGTTCCGTGTAGTGCATCGAGCGTCCCGATCGATCTGAGCAATCGTTTGCAAAGCGTGCCGTATGATCGGATATACTGCTTTGAAATGAACTTAGACCTGCTTGGCAGTTCATGGTGCTCGATCGTGACTCCCCATCCCGTTGACGGAAAAACTGACTGTGTTCTGCGTCTCAAGGATTTCGCCTTATTTGAAGGCGGCGACGATTGTTAGACTTGGACATCGGGATTTCCTTGTGGAAGGAGTGTGTGAACGGGTCCAACTTATGTCGCTGCTGCGAGTTCCTTACCGTTTGCGCTCGAGCATGCGAGCCGAGCGTTTTCAAATGGGCAATCAACCGCGCCCGTGCCGGGTGACGCGTTCCGTTCACCCACCAACATTCGTTAGCGATGCGAACACAACTTGCCCGAATCGTCTGTCTGTCTTTGATGCTGATTGTTGGTTGCGCTGACCCTGCACGTCCTCACTTGGAGCGGTTTGTCAGCGAATGGGGTGGCGTGGTTGCGAAAGACTACTCGCATCTGGACGCGTTACCAGACGACGAGCGAATAGTGCGACGTCACTTTGAATCGAGCCGTGCAATGAACCGGATGCTTGTTTCGTTCCTTCACGACAACCCACCGGTCAGCGAGGAGCTAAAATCATTCTTGCGAGACTGGGAAACGGCTACCGCAGAGATTGAGCGTATTCACAAGAAGATGATCGACGAAGGAAGATACGTCTATACCGACGAAGAAAGGCCCCGTGCTGAGCAGTTGGTGCAAGCAGAAGCGGTTGCGGGATTTGAATTGTTGGATCATCTTGAGGGCTATTGAACTCAAGCGATTTGCTGTCCGCATCGGTGTTTGACGTGCGGTCACGGTGGGTTGTTTTCGTACCCGGGTCTTGGGGCTAGCGCCAGCTTTTTCAGTCTCCTGGCCGAAGGTCATCCGGGCCGAGAGGCGAGACCTCCGATTGCGGAAAGGTTGTTTGCTCCCGGTATGTTTGGTCGCTCGAAAAACCAGGAAGAAAGTTCAAGGAAGAATGCGGCCGAATCGCCCCATCCTCCGGCCACGCAATTTGAGTTCGCCGGGGACCGAGAAACTGGCACACTCTGCCAGGATCCGTTCTAATCCGGTTCCGTAGTCGGTCTGTCCGGAGGCCGATAAATTTCTGACGCACGATCTATCCTCGTTTCTCTGCATGCGCGGATCGATCGCAATGGGTTCTCCGATCAACGATGGAGCGTTCTGCCTGATGCAATGCCCGCAATGTGAGACTGCGCTGCGTTTGCAGGTGGCGACGGATTCTGAGCTTCCATTGGTGAATTCAAGGGGACATCGGGGGTTCCGGATTGTCGACTTGTTCGCGATCACTGCATTGATCGCAGTCCATTTCGCTGCGTTTCCGGTACTCGCAAGTCCATCGGGTTCCCAGTGGCCGTTGCTTCTCTACTTTTCGCCCACTGCGATCACCTGCCTCCTACACCTTCGCCTCCGTCTCGGTACGTCAATCGCAATGGTGGTGCATTACGCCGTCTCACTGGTTTGGTCGTACTTGTATTCGCTTGGGCAATACGCTGCGATCAACGCATACAATCCCATGCAACGAAGCGGTGGGAGCGTTCAGGTGGATGTTTACGCGACTGCCTGGGACGACATGATTGGATTTGGCATCTTCGGTTTCGCTTGGGCAGGTGCCTATGGGCTCGTGTGCTTTACCGCTCTCAACGCTCGTCGACCAATTCCCACCGCACCAGCGCACCGTTTCCCAGACGATCGTTCAGTGTTCCTTCGCGATTCGGATGGTGTGGTCGAAGCGAATGATGTGGCAGACGAATGATGTGGCAAGCGAATGGCCTGCTTCACGAGTATCAAATTCGTCTGCCGTCGAAACGGACCGTCTCCCAGCCACGCAACTTGAATTCGTTCGGGGCTGAGAAACTGGCACTCACCTCCGGGATCTACTCTAATCGAGTTCTGTGACCGGCGGACCAGCCCACCGGCGGACCGGCGAAGTCAGGTTGATGCAGTCGTTGGTGTTACATCACCGCTGGGTGACGGTGAGAATGAGGTACAAAATGAGACGTCCTCGATTTAGTTTCGTTGCGTTGCTGGTCTTCAGCATGTTCGCCGCCAATGCGGTGAGGGGACCGGCTCAGGACCGTCCACCGGAGCCGACAACATGGCGACAGTTCAATCAGGTGTTCGTCAAAGTCATCATCCCCGTTACGTCTCGCACTCCCAGGCAGGACGGCCCTGTCGTTGATTGACTGATTCTCGTCTCCCGTTTGCTGCAGAAAACATGAACCGCATCCGGTCGATCGAAGCCATTTTCGTCGTGGTGCTGGCGGTTTGTTGCCCGCGTGCTGCTCGGGCGGACGATGCGCTGCAATTCGCATGGAAATCGTCGCCGGCGTTGTTCGCCGACCAAGCGTTCGACTATCAACTTCAGTTGACCAGCGCGCAGACGACTCGCGGGCGGCTTTCGTGGCGATTGGCAATGCAGCATCGTACGCTCGGCCGCGGCGGACGCAGCGTTGAACTGCAAGCGAGCGAAACAACGACCATCGATCTTCCATTGCGCATCCCGCCGCTCCAGTTGGGGATCGCACGGGAGGCAAAACTGGAGGTGAGTTTTTTCAACGCCGGTCAAGAACTGACCAGCGAAGTCCGGAAGCTGTGGCTCTTTTCTCGTGATCCGTTCGCAGGTCGACAGCAATGGTTGCAACAACTTGAAATTGCGCTGTACGACCCCGCAGGCGAGATCGGCGAGCTGTTTTCGCGGGCGAAGATCCCATGTCGAAAGGTTCGCTCGCTGGACGGTTTGGAGTCAATTCGACACGGCGTCGTGATCATTGCGCCGGGAGTTTCGTTGAAATCGAAGCCGACTGTGGGGCAAACGGTCCGGGAGCTTGCCGCCGGTGGGCGAACCGTGCTGTGGTTCGCCCCCCGTGACGGATCCTTTGATCTTGAATTCTCCGCAGAAAACAAGGCCCCGGGCAACCTTTCGCTGGCCGGGTCGGCTATCGTGAAACGGTTGGATCATCGGTTGGACAGCCGACACTGGGACGGCCATGACCACGATCCGATTGGATTCAAATTCGGCGTTCAGCGACGCAGACCTCAGCTGCAGGTCGCCGCGGGGGCGGACGGCTGGTTATGGTTCGAGACCGCATTCGACCATCCCGCAGGACGTCTGATCGTGTTCGGCGGCGACTTGACGGATCGCTGGGAAGAATCTCCGACACCTCGTTACTTTTTGGCTGCCATCCTGAGACACGTGGACAGCGAACATTCCACTCCCATCCACTCCGACCTTCAGGAGTTGCCATGACCATTCGACTACTGATTTCTTGCTTGCTGCTGGTGTTTGTCAACGGATGGGCAACACGGGCTTTGGCGTCGGAGCCGGCCGTCTATCCGATGGCGGTGTTTCCGTTTCAACAACGCGGTCCGGGCAACAGCGATCTCGGCGAGCAAGTCACAATGTTGTTGACGGCTCATTTGCTTGAGCGTCCTGATCTGTATTTGGTCGAACGAGAAGGTTTGGCCAAAATCATCGACGAACAAGAGCTGAATCTCTCGGGGATGGTGGATCCCGATTCGGCGACCAGAATCGGTCAATTGACGGGTGCAAGGATACTGGTCGTCGGTTCGGTTTCGGAGATGAATGACAAAATCTACGTAGTCGCGAAAGCGATCGGTACGGAAACGAGTCGCGTGTTGGGCGCGTCGGCCAAGGGCAGGATTGATGGTGATTTGGATAATTTGACCGGCAATTTGGCCGAAAAGATCGCCCGTACGGTGATCCATCGCGGCCATGAGCTGGTTGCTGATCGGCCGACACGTGAGGACCGCATTGCGGATCTGAAAAAGGCTGTCCGCAATCAACGTCTGCCCAAGCTATCCATCGAAGTTCGGGAACGACATGTCGGGCAAATCACAATCGATCCTGCCGCTGAAACGGAGTTGACGCTGTTTAGCACCGAAGCCGGATTTGCGGTGACGAATGTCCGCGAAAGCAAGCCGAACGATGCGGAGGTGTTGCTGATCGGTGAAGGAATCAGCGAATTCGCGGCCCGTCACGGTGACTTGGTTTCGGTGAAAGCTCGCCTGGAAGTCAAAGCGGTCGACCAAACGTCGGGCAAGGTGATCGCCATCGATCGTGAGGTCGCGATTGCAGTCGACTTGACCGAGCAAATCGCCGGTAAATCCGCACTGCAAGACGCTGCCGCGAGCATCGCGACACGTCTGCTGCCCAAACTTGCTCAACCCAAACGTGCGATCAAAAAGAAAAAGAACTGATCCATGGATCTCAACGTTCCTGCCATGCGGCTACCGGTGCGGATGATGGTCCTGGTCGCGACCGGGCTGCTGACCGCCGGCACACTGGTGGCGCAGCGGGACGATCGCACGCCGCAACAATGGGCGATCATCTCGCTTCATCCCGATGCTGGCGGCCTGGCCGACCTGTTGACAGCCGAGCTTTCTCAATCGCCGGGCGTCAGACTGGTCGAACGGGAGCAGATTCGACGTGTTTTGGACGAATTGAATCTACAAGCGAGTGGGTTGGTCGGTCGCGAGGATGTGACGCGATTCGGTCGTCTCAGCAAAGCTACGGGACTGGTCTTATTGGGGACAGACAGCCAACAAACGTCCCAGCTGCTGCGTTTGCGTCTGATCGATACACGCTCCTCGGTGCGGCTGCTTGATCGTGTCGTCGTCAATGGAGACCTGGACGATCAAGTCGACGTCCTTCGCGATGCTTTGATTTCAGCCGGTGGACCATTATCGGTCAGTGAGAACCAGTTGCACTTCGTCAGCGTTGCCCCCGTGCTGAGCGCCGAGCCGGGCAATCCGATGGACGCGGAATGCGACATGCTGACCACCCTGCTGTCGGCAGAGTTTTCCAGGATACCGGAGATCGTTGTGCTCGAGCGCGAAGATTTGCAGCGTTTGACGTCCGAGCGTGATCTGAGCGGGATCGAATTGAAATGGCGTGGAGCGACGCGAATGCTGGAAATCGGCTTGCGTCGCAATGAAGACAACACCGGATGGATTGCAAGCTGCCGATTGGCGATCCCGGGCGATGCCGATCCACAACTTGTTGATGTCCGCTGCGAGACGAAGAACATTGCCCGATTACGAAACAAGATCGTCACCGAGGTGCTCAAACGCCTTGGCGGAGGGGGAATCGTCTACGACGCGGATGCGATGGAGCAGGAAGCGAGTCGCTTTGATCGAATGGTGAAGTTGTTCCGCGGCGCGAGCGCCCGCGACCGTGGGCTGGATGCGTACAAGATGGCCGAGGCTGCGTACGCTTTGGCTCCCAGCCGCGAACGGTTTGACGCTTTGATGAGGCACATCGTGGACGCCATCGAAACGTATGCGTCTGAAAAACAGTGGCTCCCCGCACTGCGGCTGGGGGTGCGTCATCAAGAACTGAAACTGGCCGATTTGCAGAAAAACGGATCCGGTTGGATCCGCATGATGACGCGGATTCCACCGGATCAGGCCCGGAAGCGGATGTCGGCGCCCACGGGCTCGGTCGGTGTCAGCCATTACAGGCCATCGTTGAGGGCGACCAACCCTCAAGAACAGGCGTTACTGAACGACATCCTGATCCTGCGTCGCAAGTATGTCGACGAGAAACTCCGGCAGGCGAAGGGTCATCCGTTGCTGACTTTCATCCACCTGCTGCAAAAGTACGACTTGGAGCTGAACCATGAGTTGCCCGACGCCGACTGCGTCGGGGAAATCAGCAAGTTGCTGCCAGCGATTTATCAATCAGCCGACAAGGCAGGCATCCAACGTGAGATGAGCGATCCGCATTATCGTTTGCTGTTCGCAAAAATGATCAGCACGTTAAGCAAACTGGAACGCGTCACGACCTCCCGCAGCGTGACCGCGAATTGGAAACGTTCGGATCCGCAGCTGTGGTTGGGTCAATTGGCCGAGCTTGATGCCCCGCTGAGCCGTCTTGCCAACCTGAGGATGCAGCTGCGCGAGCGTGGTGATTTGGGGTTGCAGTCCGCGCAGCAATTGCTGGCTGAAATCAAGACGTTTCCGCTGGATGCGACCGCAGATGACACCTACGTCGATGCTCGCTTGCGAACACCGGCGTTTTATCGGCTGCCGCCGGCGGAACGTCTGCGGTACTTGTTGGATGTCTTGGCAGAGTGTGAATCGAAGCAGGATCCTTCGCAATTGATTTTGCACGCCAACACCTTTCGGATGTATCTGCAGCGGTTGCCTGAAAATGAGCTGCGTCCGATCGGGGCACGGATCGTCGTGCTGCTGAATTTAGAGCATGCAACGAAAAATCTGCGATTGAGGTCGCGATCATACTTGCTGGGGATCGCCAGCAGGTACGCTTCGATCGACCGCAGCAGAAACGAGTTGCGTTCGCGTCGCAACGACGCTGAATTTTCGCTCGCAACTGCCCCGGGGCCGTGGCAGCAGTATGTCGCTTGCACTTTGCGTCCCGAGCTTACCGGCAAGGCATACGCGATTAAACATGTTCACTACGACCATCGCGAGGATGCCGTCGGCCGCGGTGGCGAGCTGATCCTGTGTTGGGGGTTGCCGTGGAAGGGCATGCAGTTGGAACGCTTGGACTTGGCCACAGGCAAACAAACGCTCATCGGAGAAGCATTCAAGGGATCCCCGGTTGCTTTTCGCGGTGTTCAAGTCTGTGTCAGCGAGAAGGCGATCTTTGTCGCGTCGGAACCACCGGGGTTTACCATGGTGACCAAAGAGTCCACCCGAACTTTTACCCGAAAGGACGGCGTGGTCGAAGAAGACATCTGGAGCATGGCTTGGTGGGAAGACCGGTTGTACATCGGTTACAAAGATGCGTTTGGGATGTTTGATCCGGAGACGTTTGAGTTTGAATTGTTGGCGTCGTCGCTGTCAGTGGAACCAAAGAATCCGATCGATGGCCGCGGCGGATTCTTCATTCGTCAACTCGTCCCGGATCGGAAAGCGGGGTGCATTTGGATGACGCTTCAAGACAACGCCAATGCCGGTCGGACCGGATTGTGGCGGATCGATCCGCAAACCAACACGTTTCACCGACTTTCCGACCGATCGACTCAGTTAACCGCCGCACCCGGTGGTTTGTTGGTGCACAACAATCGCGCCCCGTACCTGGCTTGGTTGCCCTCAGGGACGACCAAGCCGATCGATCTGCCGCAATTCTCCCATGCTTCGGCG
Organism: Stieleria mannarensis; assembly: GCF_014154935.1. Lineage (GTDB taxonomy): Bacteria > Planctomycetota > Planctomycetia > Pirellulales > Pirellulaceae > Stieleria > Stieleria mannarensis. The sequence goes on along the minus strand of NZ_JACEHH010000029.1, from coordinate 114,808 downwards.
AAAACCTCCGGTCCATCGCCGAAGTTGATTCAGGTCGGCCGGCATCTGATCAGCGAGCGTGGAGAGTTGTTTACCGATGACGGAAAATCGTATCCGGCCGCGGTGAAGGATCGTTGGTCCCTGCTGCAATGTGCCGGCGAGGGATTCGTGACGCACTACGATCACCTGCGCCGAACGTTGCATTTGATCCAGACGAAAAAAGTAGCGACGCCTGCCGGCGGGTTCCCCCCTTTCGATAAGCGTGCGTCAACGCGGTGACCAAGAGTCGGACCGTCCTCCGATCTCATCACCTGAGGCGAATCGGGACAAAGAAATGGCACTCTCCGCCAGGATCCGCTCTAATTCGGTTGTGTGACTGACCCAACCGAGGGTCGACAATGATCCGATGCTCGATCGATTCCCGCTGCTCCGCAGGAGCGGGTCGATCGCAACTGATTGCCCGTCTGATCCCTTCATTTGCAAGTTGGTCGATCGAGTGCCAAAACTGCGATTCGGACTTCGTACGCTCCTTGCCTTGCCCGTCTGTGTTGCCGCGTTCTATCTCGGTTGGACTTCGCACGCGTCGCATGTTCAATCCCAGTATGCCCGCGATGCAACCCTTGCCCAGCAGCGAAGCGACGAAATTCAACATCAGTTGACACGGCAACGTGCCGCAAGGGCGGCTGCACAGCAAGATGCATTTGAGGGAATCGAACATCGCAAACGGATGCAATCCTTTGAGCGTATGCTGCGTGACCCGGCAGGTGCAAAAATGTTTCCCGCAGGAACGTACTAAAATGAAGCGGTGGAAAGTCATACGGCACGGCGTCGTTTTTTCCGGAATGATTGCTTGCTCGTTCGTCGCCGGATGGTGGGCGCATGGTCACAATTTTGCAAAATCGCGACGCATCGATTTCGATTTTTCGAAGCCTTATCTCATACCCATTGATCGCGAATCAGCTTCGATTGCAGTGAGTCCCGCGTCAGCTTCGTTCCGCGTGGGTGATCGTATTGACATCTTCGCTCAGGTCGACGATTCGCTGGAACCTTTGATCCTCGACGCCATCGTCACTCGTCAAACGAAGACCAGTTTTGGAATGCTGTTGCCCTCTGGCGGAAGCGCATTGCTCGCCTACGCAAGGGGAAATGGGCTGCGTTTGGTCTATCGTCTTTCAAAAGCGCCATCCGATCCGGTCTCGCTCAAGCAATACCAACCTGAGCGAAATCGGCCATAGAATCGCGGGTTACCATGCGATTGACGCGTGGTCGCCGGGTAGAATGTTGCGGCTGTTCCTCTCCGACCGGATGTTCCCGCCACGCTGATCTGACACCATGACTGTCTTTGAAAAATCATTCGCCTCACTGGCTTTTGTCGCACTTTTCTGTTTGGGCGGTATTGAAAACGTTCGGTCCGCGGAACTGCCCAACATTGTGTTGATCCTGGTCGACGACATGGGCTACGGGGATCCGGGATGCTTCAATCCCGACAGCAAGATCCCGACGCCGAACATCGACTCGCTGGCGGCCGCGGGCATGCGTTTTACCGATGCACACGCCTCGGGACCGCTGTGTCACATGTCGCGCTATGGATTGATGACGGGACGTTACCCGTTCCGGATCAACGTGGGACGTTGGCCCAAACACGCGCTGATCGAGCCCGGCGAAGTCACGTTGCCGTCGCTGCTGCGGGATGCCGGATACCGAACGGCGATGGTCGGCAAATGGCACGTGGGGTTTGACGAGGACGGTTATGACAAACCGTTGCCCGGCGGTCCCGTCGATCGCGGATTCGATTCATTCTTCGGCATCCGGGCGTCGACGGACATCCCGCCGTACTTTTACATTCGTGACCGGACGGCAGTCACACCGCCCTCTGATTCGATTGCCGCCAACCAAAGCGACGGCTGGTCGCCGATCCAAGGGGCGTTTTGGCGCGCCGGAGGAATCGCACCGGGGTTGCAACTGGCAGACGTGCTGCCTCGATTCACCGAGGAAGCGTGTCAGGTGATTCGCTCTCACCAAGGCCGTGACGAACCGTTGATGTTGTACTTGGCCTATCCAGCACCGCACACGCCCTGGTTGCCGTCGAAAGAGTTTGCGGGCAAGTCGGGTGCGGGGATGTACGGTGATTTCGCGATGATGGTCGACGCGATGATCGGACGGGTGCTCAAACAACTCGACGCGGCGAACATGTCCGACCAGACGATGGTGATCTTCACCAGTGACAACGGGCCGGTGTGGTACGAAGCCGATGTGGAACGATTCGGACACGATAGTTCGGGCGGCTTGCGGGGCATGAAAGCCGACGCCTGGGAGTGCGGCCACCGGATGCCGATGATCGTGCGTTGGCCGGGAATCGTCGCGCCAGGATCGGTCAGCGATCAAACGATCAGCTTTGTCGACTTCTTGGCCACCGCGGATGAATTGACCGGATCAAGGGTCTACCAAAACAAGAACCAGAAGGACGTCGGACCGGACAGTTTCAGCTTTCTCGGTGAACTGACCGGCAAACCGTCCGACGCGCCCCAGAGGACGTCGCTGCCGCTCAAGAGCGGCAAGGGACTGATGACGATCCGACGCGGGGATTGGAAGTTCATCGACGGGGATGGATCGGGCGGGTTCAGTGATCGCGGAACGAAGGGCAAGTCCAAGGTCTCACGAGGCCAACTTTACAACCTGGCCGAAGACATCGCGGAAACGAATAATCTGGTTGATCAGTATCCGGAGATAGTGCGATCACTGCGTGACGAGTTAGCGAAGATCGAAGCGGCCCCGCGACACCGTGATGTGAGAGCGGAGTGAGCGCGGGGGGAGGCGGGAACCGTTGGTGTCTAGCCTTGGGGCGATCACCAACCGTTGGTGTCTAGCCTTTAGGCGATTCCCAACCTGTCGCTGCTTGGGACGTGAAATTAATTACTGACCAATATCCTACCCTTGCGAGCAAGACAATGTTTCCAGACAAAGGTTGTTAGACTCGTTTCATTGCAAGACGATCTTGATGATTCTGTCTCCCCTCTCCCCCAGAAATCCTAGCGAGCTTCAGCGAGTCAGGTTTTCTGGGGGAGAGGGGCCGGGGGTGAGGGGGATTCCCAGCCTTCGACGAAGCATTGGAGCGTGGGAGATTTGACGCAGATATTCCACGCCGAAGTGAAGAGAGCCGGCAACAATTGCATCACAGAATCGATCGAAATTTGGTGGGGCAATCGATGTGCAGCTAATCGATGACGAGCCCCTCACCCCCAGCCCCTCTCCCCAAAACAGATCGCGATCGACGACACTCTTTGATCAGTCTTTTTCGCGCGATCTGTTTTGGGGAGAGGGGAGCCATATGGGAGTGGGATCGCATCGTAATGAATCAGCAATACATTTCACGTTCCCCGCAGCGAGCGGCGACCGGCCGGAAGGGCCGTCGTACTTACTTGCCGATGCAATACAGGTTTTTGTCGCTACGCAAATAGAGTTTGCCGCCGGCGACGATCGGACTGGCGTTGAACGTGCTGCGGTCGTCGAGCCGGTTGTGCGCCAGTTGCTCGAATTCCGGTTTGGCGGCCAAGACGTAGGTGCCTCCGTTTCGCGTCACGACGTACAGTTTGCCGTCGCCGACCAGGGCCGACGCATAGGGCTGGCCGCGAAACCGCTCGGCGTAAATCACTTCGCCGTCGGCCAGTCGCACGCAGTAGGCGATCGTGTTGCGGTCGCTGACCCAATACAGGTGACCCTGGTGGATGACGGGCGATACGACGTTCGCTCCCGCCTTGGCTTCCCACAAACGGTGCGTGTCGGTGACGTCACCCCGACCGCCGGCGCGGACCGCAATGGCTCGCGAGGTCCGGCCGCCGATCACATAGACGACGCCGTCTTGCGAGACGATGCTGGGGCAGACGTAGTCTTGGATGCCGTCGCAGTTCCACAAGGGATCGCCGGTTGCCGGATCAAACGCCAGAATCTTGTCTTTCACGCTGACGACCAGTTCTTGCTTGCCGCCGTCGACGTCGACCAAGTGTGGCGTGTTCCACGAAGCCTTCATCCCATCGGCACGCCAAACCTCTTGCCCGTTACTCTTGTCGATCGCCACCAGCGAACCGCTTTCGACACTGGCGTTGACGATCACCAGATTCTTGTACAGGACCGGCGACGTGCCACATCCCCAGCCGTGGGTGTTGTCGCCCACGTCGGCCTGCCAGAGTTGGTTGCCGTCCAGGTCGAATTTCAAGACGCCCGTTTTGCCGAAGAAGACGTACAGGGATTCACCGTCGGTGACGGGGGTGGCCGCCGCATAGCCGTGATCCCGGACGCGTTCCGATTCGGGCAGTTTGGGCTGGACGTGCTGATCCCAAATCGTCGACCCGTCGCTGGCCAAGCAAACCACGTGCAACGTCAGGTCTTCCATCCGCCCGGGGGTCTCGCGGTCGATGCCGTACCCGCTGTAGCAGGTCAGGTACAAGCGGTCACCGAGTGCGATCGGGCTGGACGCGCCGGATCCCGGGAGTTCCGTTTTCCACACGACGTTCTCGGTTTCGCTCCAGACCAGCGGCAGGTCGGTTTCATGCGTCACGCCCTGACCGCCGGGGCCGCGAAATTGGGGCCAATCGGCGGCGTGAGCATTCAACAAGAAGGTGGTTGCAACTAGCAATGACATCGAAACGGGAGCAACTCGCATGGCAGTTCTCGCGGAGGTGGGTGGAGGGCTTGGGCAGAATGATTCGGGGCAGAATGATGGGGCGATGGCGGGGTGGTGGATGGTTATGGCAATTCGATTTGGATCAGTGCGGCGTTGGTTCCGCCGACCAGGACGTTGCGGCCGCCAGGGGCGATGGCGATCGCGTAGGCGGGCCCGTCGATGCCCTGGCCGATCGCCGTCACCTGAACGGTCTCGGGGTGGATCAAATATACCTTGCCGTCGTCACAACAGGCTGCGACGTGCGACCCGTCGTGCAGCCAGCGGATTTGCCGTGGTTTTGACGGCAGCCTTGCGAAACGCACCATGCGCCCGATGGTCGGTTGCCAAAACCGGACCGTCGCGTCGTCGCTGGCCGAGGCGATCATCGGCAACCCGGCATTGGATGGACGCAACGCGACACAGCCGACCGGTTGAACATGGATCGCCATGTTGCGAATAAGCGTGCCGGTTTGTGTTTCCCAGACACGAAGACTTTGGTCGATCCCCGCACTGACGATCAGCCCCGGGGCGTCAAGATGCTCGATCGTCAAGACGCCTCGCGAGTGTCCTTTCAGCGTCAACAATTGTTCGCCTGTGGTGGTGTCCCAAATCAGCACGTTGTGATCCAGGCCGGCCGAGGCGAGTCGGGTTTCGTCCATCCAGTCGATGGCCATGGCGGAATCAAAATGTCCGTCGAGGATTCGCAGCGCATCGCCGTCGGGCCAGGAAAGGATTTCGACGGTTCCGTTTTCCGCTGGAGTTCCGCCGGCGACGGCCAGACGTTCGCCGCCGGGGGAAAATGCAAGGTCGTGAAGATTGGGCGATGACACCTGAATCATTCGTTGCAGCTGAAGTTCCGGCCAGCGGTAGACGGCCACACCGGCCTGGGAACTGGCGACCAGCGACGAACCGCCCGGAGCAAAGACGATGGCGGTGATCGGCGGCTCGCCGGCACGGCAAAGCGAAACGGCCATGGTCACCGAGAGAAACAACAGGGATCGAACGAGAGTCATCATTGGTTTGGTCAAATGGGCGGAGGCTGTATCCAATATAATCTTTGCGACCCATGGATACCGCGGGCATGTCACGACGCTCCCCGGAGCACGGGAAATTCTGCGGATCCACCTTCTGGCGAAGGTAGCTACGTGGGAACGGCGATTGGCAACATTTCATGTGCATCGCGGTGGGCAGTTCGCGTTGCACGCTGACGAAGGAAGCAACGCATGAGTGATTCCCCCCACCATTTGCTGCTGGTCGAAGACGACGCGGAGTTGTCCGGCATGATGAAAGACTTTTTGACCGGCAAGGGATACCGCGTGTCGGTCGAGGCGAACGGCTTGGCGGCGATCCGCCGAATCGAAACCGAATCCTATGACGCGGTCATCTTGGACATCGGGCTGCCGGGGGCGGACGGTTTCAGTGTTTGCAACAGCATCCGTCCCAGCTTCGGCGGACCGATCCTCGTGTTGACCGCGCGTGGCGAGGAGATGGATGAAGTCGTGGCGTTGGAGGCCGGGGCAGACGACTTCATGAGCAAACCGGTGCGTCCCAATGCCCTGCTCGCTCGATTAAAAATCCATCTTCGTCGGTTCGATTCCAGTTCCTCCGAGTCGACTGCCCGCTCGGCCGACATCGTGGTGGGCGACTTGAGCATCAGCCTTGGCAGTCGCAGCGTCACGGTCGGGGATCAAGCGATCGAACTGACGACCGCCGAGTTCGACTTGATCGAATACCTGGCCCGCCGCGCCGGCACGGTGGTCTCGCGCAAGGAACTGTACGTAAATCTTTTGGAAATCCCCTATGATGGCATGGATCGCTCCCTGGACTTGCGCGTTTCGCGGTTGCGTCGAAAACTGGGCGACGATCCCCACAAGCCGACCCGCATCAAGTCCGTGCGCGGCGTCGGGTATCTCTATGCCAAATGATGTGACGCCATGACGCGATTGTTCCTGCGATTCTACCTGGGGGTGATCGTCATCTTGATCGCCGCGTGGTTGATTCAGACCGTTGTATTTCGCAAGAGTTCGGTCGCAGAAAACATCCCCGTGATCGAAGACATCTTTGCCGGCAGCGGACGTCTGGCGCGCGATCGAATCGTCGCCGGTGGTGAAGACGGGTTTCCCGAAACCATGCAGTACCTGAAAAGCCAGTTCGACTATCCGATCCGTGTGGTGTCGCGTGAGAATCGTCCGATGGACCAGACGTCGGTCGAACGTTTGGATCGCGGCGAAAGCATCCTGTATTTCGATCGGCTGGAAACGGCCATTCCCGATTCTCCGTATCTGGTCGAACTGGGGCCCCTGCCGAGATTTGACGAGCCGAGCCAAGCCGAACTTTCCCTGGGCCTCGGGGGCGTGTTTTTGTTGACCGCGATCGGGATTGCGTTTCTGCTGCATCCGATCAGCAAACAACTGCGCGGCGTCGAGCGAACGGCGCTCGCCATCGCCGGCGGTGACTTGAGTGCACGAATCGATTACGGCAGATTTCGGCATAGCGGACCGCTGGCAGAAGCGTTCAACACCATGGCCGATCGCGTCGAAAACCTGTTGCGATCCCAGCGTGAATTGCTGCAGATGGTCTCGCACGAGTTGCGTACCCCGTTGGCCCGGATCCGGTTTGCGACCGAATTGATTGCGTCGGCGGACGATCAGGACGAGCGAGCCCAGCGGTTGGCCTCGATCGAAGTGGCGACCGATCAATTGGACGATCTGGTCGGCGAACTGCTGACCTACGTGCGGCTGGATGCCGAAGGTTCCCAAGCGGAGTCAGCGTCGCGATGCTGCGAATCCTTTGATGTCCGGAATTTGGTTTCCGAGTTGATCGAGTATCACGCCCCGCTGTACCGAGACATCGATTTTTGCAACGCGATCTCGGAGACGATTGCGGAGATCAACGGTGATCGAACCGCGATCGCGCGGGCGATCGGCAACTTGATCAGCAACGCCGGAAAATACGCGGCTTCCAAAGTCGTCGTCTCCGTGACCGAATCGGGTGACGAGCTTTGTTGCCTGATCGACGACGACGGCAAAGGCATCGCCGCGGCGGATCGCGACACGGTCTTTCAGCCCTTTCAGCGACTCGCCGGCGAAGCAAGCGACACAGACGCTCAGGCCGGCACCGGGCTCGGGTTGGCGTTGGTCCGGCGGATTGCCGAGCGGAATGGCGGGACGGTGGCGGTGTCCGAGAGTGAACTGGGGGGAGCGAGATTCACGTTAGCGCTGCCGGCCAATCGTGAAATCAGCGAGGCTTGATGACGACCGCCGTCACGTCGTCTTTGATCGGATCGGGATCGCAATACGCGGTCACCGCGGCGATCAACTCGGAAGCGATTTCCGAGGCCGATTTCTCGCGATGCTGATGCACGACTTCCACCGCGCGGTCTTTGCCGAACGCAACGTGATCGCCGTCCCGCGCCTCCCAAATTCCGTCGGTCATCAGCAAGACGATCTGACCGGGCGAGAGTTCGACGCTGCCATCAATCTGGTAGGTGTGCTCCGGGTCGACGCCGGTCGGAATACCCTGGGTCAACAATTCCGCGGACCGCCCATCGGCTTCGATCAAGAATCCACGATGCCCGGCACCGACATAGGTAAATCGCATGGCGGCGGGATCAAGCCGGGCAAAGAACAGCGTGACGAAAAGCGACTGGAAGGTGTCTTCGCAAATCCCGTGGTTGGCGATCGTGACCAGTTTTCCGACGTCTTCGTACAACGCCGCGATGGAACGTAGCAAACGCCGCGTGCCGACGGTGATCATCGCCGGTCCGATCCCGTGCCCGCAAACGTCCGCCAGGACGATGTCCCACTTGCCGTCGCCGTGATCGATGAAATCGAAAAAGTCGCCGGAGGTCGAATCGATCGCCACGCAGCGTCCTGCGACATCGAATCCCGGGATTTCCGGGGGATCGTTGGGCAGCAGGTACTCTTGAATCTGTTTGGCAAACTGCAGCTCGCGATCGACCGTCCGCTGTCGATGCTCGACCAATCGTCGCTTGTGGCGTTCGATCGCATAGAGCAACGACCGGACCAGCACTTCGCCATCTAATTGAGATTTGCCGACGTAGTCTTGGGCGCCCAGTCGCATCGCCGTGATGCCCAGCGATTCGTCGTGCTGGCCGGTCAAGATCACGATCGGCTGGTCAGGAAACGGATCGTGGATTTTGCAAAACGTCTCCAGCCCCGCCGAGTCGGACAGGTTTAAATCCAGAATCAATGCGTCTGGGGCAAGGCCGCCGGCGAGCCGCTCAAGGGTCTCGGCCAGCGTCGAGGCTTCGGTCACGGTGAAACGCCCGTCCCTTTCCAACCGCTCTCGCACGACCATTCGATCGACGCGGGAATCTTCGACGACCAGAACCCGAAACCGGTCGTCGGGGGCAGCACCCGATTGGCTTGGCTGATTGTCCATCATCGAGATCGACGCGAATCGGTCCACAGAAATGAATGCCCCGGTGGCATGAGACGACCACACTTCATCATTGTCGGGACCGAATCATTCAGTGCTCTTGAGTGCGTTGGTGACCGTGCCGCGGATTTCGAACACGGTCCCATCCAAATTCAACACCCGGAACACCTCGCGAATCGATTCGCGCATCCCACACAGGTACAGACGTGTTTGGCGCGGTTTGAGTTCGGAGTGCAATTGGATCAAGATCCCGACGGTTTCCGAGGAGCAGAACCGGACGGAGGCGAAATTGACGATCAGACGTTTCGGGTCGCACTTTTCCACCATCGCGAACAGTTCACGTTTGGTTTGAACCAGCGACTCCGTCGACAGCACGCTCGCATCGTGAAGGTGGACGACATGGGCGCCGTCGATTTCCTGCAGGTCGAATTGTTCGTATTCCGGCGCTGCGACCTCTTCTTCGGCCGCCGGCGGGGAGCTTTTCTGATCACGGCTTTGCGTGGTCAGCGGCGTCATGCGGAACAGACTGTCCATCGCCGTGGCCAGCTCACGCGCCGACGCATGGCGTTCGCTGGCCCCGAACGACAATGCTTTGGCAAAGGTCTGTCTGAATTGCTCGGCGGCCTGTTTCTCCAGGCCGGCGTACAACGCATTTTGAAACACTTCTTCGGCCGATTGCGGGGCATGACCGGTCAGCACGAAGAACCCGATCGCGGCCAATGAATAGACATCGGATTGGGGGCGCACCGCGTCTCCGGATCCGACCGAGACCTCGGGGGCGGCAAACTCGTTGCGGAATTCGGCCGATTCGCCGTCGTCCTCCGACAACAGCATCCCCGGCATGCCCAGGTCTGCGATCACCGGTTCACCGTTCTTTTCCAGCACCACGGCCTCGGGGGACAGGTATCCGTGGACCAGTCCGGCGGCGTGCATTTGGCTGACGCCCAGTGCGAGCTTGCCGACCAGCAATGCGACTTGTCGTGGTTCGATCAACGCAGCCTGCTTGGGTTCGATCGTGGCATTCTGGGCCGTGATCTCGCGCAAGTTGGGGCCGGCGACGAGCGTCGTGGCCAAGTAATCGACTCCATCGGCCTGGCCAAAATCCAACACGGCCGACAAATGGGCATTCCGCAAGCTGGCCAGCGCGTGGGCACGGGCATCGAAATCCTTACGGACTTGGGGATCCAGACCTGAAAAATCCGCGATCCGGATGGTCAGCTCTCGATCCAAGTGCGGATCGTAGGCCAAATAGACGGACTGGCGCCCTTCGCGTTTGAGCAGTTTCTTGAGCTCAAACCGGCCTACGGTTTTGATGTTTGTTTCTTCCATCCTTTGGTCGTCTCCAGTAACCAGACCAAAGCGGACGGGTGGGATCGAGAAGTCTAATATTGATTACTCGGGCGGAGCTGTCAACTAACCGACGCTCCATTAGCAGGGGGACTCTCCGAGGGGTTCCGGGGCCGCCACTAGCCGTGGTCGCCGGATCGCCGCGAGCTGCCATTTCGCCGCCGAAACGGGACCGGCAAAATCCAAATTCCCAATTTCGAGTCGCGATCCGGAGAGCCGACCCGGCAGCCGGCGACACAGGGCGATAAACTAAGGATCGCTGTGGGCCGCCCGGCGAGGATGCGGGGGCGATCCCGACTTTTCCCCTCGAGATCTCCGAACGCGCGGATTGAAGATGACAACTATTTTGGTCGTGGACGATTCACGAGTCGATCAGACGCTGGTCCAGGGGATTTTGTCGAACGATTGCGACGTCGAGCTCCGTTTCGCCAACCACGGTGTCGAGGCGATGGAATCGATCCGAAAGGAGACGCCCGACTTGGTCGTGACCGATTTGATGATGCCGGAAATGGACGGGTTACAACTGGTCCGCTGCATCCGCCAGGAATCCCCCGAGGTGCCGGTGATCGTGATGACCGCAATGGGATCGGCCGCCAACGCCATCGAAGCGCTGGAAGTCGGAGCGGCCAGCTTCGTCCCGAAACTGCAATTGACCGAACGGCTGTCCGACACCGTGGGCCAGGTGCTGATGCTCAAGCACGCCGGGCATCCCTACGGGGGTGTGGTCAAATGTTTGGCAGACGCGGAACTGACGTTTCGTCTACGCAGCGACATCACTCTGATCCCACAATTTGTCGACTTGGTGCAGAAGACGACGTCGGGGTTAGAGATTTGCGACGCGACTGAAACGATCCGAATCAGTTTGGCGCTCGAGGAGGCGTTGTTGAACGCGTTGGTGCATGGCAATTATGAACTCACCGACGAAGTGGCCGGCAACGGGATCAACCCCAAGAGCGAGGTGTTTTGCAAGCGGTCGGCCGAACCGCCGTACTGCGATCGGGTGATCTTCGTCAAGCTGCACGTCAGCGGCGACGCGGTCACATTCGTCGTCCGAGATGAAGGCCCCGGATTTGACGTCGCCCAGTTGCCCGATGAACACGACTTGACGCCGTTCGAGGGCGGGCTGGGCCGAGGCGTTCGTTTGATGCGATCGTTCATGGACCAGGTTACTTTCAACGCCCAAGGCAACGAGGTCACGCTTGTCCGTCAATTCCAACGGACTGCCGACGGACCATGATGTATCTCTCCCGATAAGCCGAGCTTTCCAACTTCTCTGACCTGAGTGATTCCGATGATCAATCTGCGCCGAATACTCACCGTGATTGACGTCGAGACGTCCGCGGAATCTCAGTACGCCGAAGCCCTGGCGATGGCGGGACGCTACCAGGCGGAATTGCACCTGCTGCACGTCGTCGCCCCGCAGGTGATCCCCCGCTTCGGCAGCGAAAAACGTTTGCAACAGGCACGCGAAAAACTCTCCGCACTCCAGATCTCCAACGAACAGGTTTCCGTCATCCGTGACATCCGCCGCGGGACGCTGGTCGATTGTGTTTCCGGCTACGTCCGGGATCATGCCATCAACATGGTCGTCATCGCCCCCGGCGGCGTCGCCGCCTCGGGCAAGAAAGAATATCGCGGAATCGTCAACCGCTTACTGGACGTGTTGCCGATCCCCGTGGTGGTCCAGCCGTATGAGAACCGGAACGAATCGAATCAAATCCATCGCGCGTCCGCCGTTCTGCAAACGTTGCTGGAGGACCCCGTGGCCGGAGAGCGCGAAGAGACGCTGAAGCGGCTGCATCAGGCGGTCGAGACGGAGTTGGAATTGCCCGCCGACCCGGCCGAACGACTGGTCACGCAATTGGAAATGCGAGGCATCTTGATCTGGCATCAAGCAGAATCAGACGGCGACTCCGGCGAGGAAACGGACGGCGATCCGAGTTCCGATCGGGGACATTGGTCCATCGATCCGGCCCCCGTCGAAGAAGCACACCTTGTCGATGAAAACAGCGATGAAGCGGAAGAGACGACCACGGCGATCAGCTTGCTGCGTCGGGCGATCGAAGCCGAAGCGACGGACATCCACATCGATCCGCTGTCCCGCGACGAACACGTCGTGCATTTTCGCGTCGATGGCAAGATGCAACAGTTCTGCACGATGCATCACAACATCGCCACGCAAGCGATGAAGCAATTAAAGCTGATGGCCAACGTCAGCTTGTCCGACCCGTTCCGCCCGGCCGAAAGTCGCTTGGACCTGCCCGATTCGATCTCCACCCACGAGGTCCGGATCACGACCGCACCGGTCGCCCAGGGCGAAGCGATCGCGCTGCGATTGATCGACTACGAACAATCACGCCGACCGCTCAGCGAATTGGGGTTGTCGCAAAACTCGTTCGCTTCGGTCTATCGCATGTTGCACCGACGGTCCGGCGTCGTCTTGATCAGCGGTCCCACCGGTGCGGGCAAAACGACGACCGCTTATTCAATCTTGAATGTCCTGTTCTCGGAAAAGCAAAACATCATTTCGATCGAGGACCCGGTCGAATTGATCGTGCCCTTCATGCGTCAGATCGATGTCGACCAACGGCACGGATTCACCATGGCCGCCGGGCTGTCGACGATCTTGCGGATGGATCCCGATGTCGTGTTTGTCGGCGAGATCCGTGACCAGGAAGGGGCCAAGGTCGCGATGCACGCGGCGTCCTGCGGCAAACGGGCCTTCAGCACGATCCACCGACGCGACGTGTCGTCCACGCTTTCGGCGATGCTGGATTTCGAGATCGATCCGGCCACCTTGGCCAGCAACCTGTCCGGGGTGATCACCCAGCGGCTGGTCCGACGGTTGTGCACGCATTGTTGTCAGGTCAGCCCGGTGACTCGGCAGGAGCAAACGTTGTTTGAATCCCACAATCTGGTCGTCCCGACCACGATCGCTCGGCCCAGGTCCTGCCAGCACTGTCGGGGAACCGGGTACAAGGGCCGGATCGGGGTCTTTGAGGCGGTGGTGATCGATGACGAATTGATCGACGCGATTCAAAAACGCAAACAGGAATCGGAAATCCGCTCGATCATCCGCGCCGGCGGAGCCGGGCTGGTGCGCGACGCCTTGATGAAGGTCCGTGACAAAATCACGTCGATCCAGGAAGTGCAGGACATGAGCTGGATGACCGAGACGATGCCGATCGAGAGCCCCTCGGAGAACAACGACGACTCCTACCAACGCGGCGCACCCTTCCTGCACCTGCCGTCTCGCTGATGTCGGGGCCAGAATCTTGGCTCCGCTTACATCGCCTCGCCGAGCGTCTGTTTGCCACCGACGATCGGCAGCGAAAGCGATGTCGCGTCCAGGTCGATCGTCAGTTCCGTTCCCGGCGTCGGGTGCAGCGTGAAGTCTTTGTCGCTGGAAAAGATCATCAGGCCGATTTGCTGGCCTTTGGGAATGATTTGATCGTCGGGCTGCAGATCGAACGACACCTCGTAGAACTCTCCCGGCACCAACGGTTCACTCTCGGTGATCGAGTTTCGGTTTTGTGGATCGGCCCAACCCCGGGTGATGATGTTGTCGGTGATCTTGGCGTTCTTGTTGTTGTTCCACGGCAACGAGACCAGCCAGACGGACAGATTGACGGCCGGTTTGCTGCTGGCCAGCTTGATCGTGATCCGCGGCGTTCCGGAAATGTGGATCGGCGCTTTCAATTCGGGCGTCGTGTAGATCAACCGATGCTCGGTCCACTCGGCTTGTGCCAGCGAGGCGCCGTCGAACGAGAAGTTGTCGACCAGCGTTTCGGTCCCCTGGTCCGTGGTCGGCGTGATGCCGAGTGATCCCCGTTCGGGGGCGCCGGCGGACAAGTGGAACGTCACCGGTTCGGCGTCGGGATTGGGGTAATCGGGATAGGACGTCGGTTTGTCTTGTTTGTCCTTTTCGCGAACGATCCACGCCCGCGGGTCTTTTTCGACATCGTTTTCCACACCGTGCAGGTAACGCGTGAACCAACGGTTCATCATCTTGATCGGCGGCGGCCCGCCGTGCCCGCCTTGGTGAAAGAACACCTGTGCCGGAACGCCTTTGGCTTTGACCGCCTCGTAAATCCGAACGCTGTGCTCGGGGACGACATTCCAGTCGTTGAAGGCGTGTGCCATCAGCACCGCAGCCTTCAACGGTTCCAAATCGTTCAGGTAATCGCGTCCGGCCCAAAAGTCGTTGTAGTCACCGTTGACCCGGTCGAACTGCTTGAGCATTTCTTCATCGCGGACGTTGCAATCACAATAGTCACGTCGTGCTTCGGGGCCGCTGTGGATAAAGTCGTACAGATAGTCGATGTCTTCACCCAGGTAACCGTACGGGTGCCGCACCAGTCCGTTGGAACGGTAGTAGTGATAGTACGACGTGTTGGGCGCCACGGGGATGATCGCTTCCAATCCTTCCACGCCCGTCGTCGCCGCCGCCAAGGGGATGGTGCCGTTGTAGGACGTTCCCGTCATGCCAACCTTTCCGGTGCACCAATCCGCCGTCACCTTTTCGTCACCATCGGGAGTCGTGTATCCATCGGCCCGGCCGCACAGCCAATCGATCACCGCTTTGGGTGCCAGCGATTCGTTGTCACCGCCGACGGTCGGACAGCCTTGCGAAAGTCCCGTTCCGGGGGACGAGGAATGAACCACGATGTAACCGCGCGGGACCCAGTCTTTTTCATGCCGCTTGGAGATGATCGGACGCATCCCGGTTCGCTCGACGGGGCCAAAGTGTTTCCGCTCCGGCGGCGCCTGGCCGAGTTCTTGACGCGGGTTCCAAAAGTATTCCTGTCCCTTGGCGCCGGTGCCCGCATAGTAGGGGCTGGAGTTGTAAACCACCGGCAACTTCAAGCCGTCGGTTTCGGTTTGCCGCTGGCGGGTCACACTGACGTGCATCCGATCCAGTTTGCCGTCGCCGTCAGAATCAAATTCGGTTTCGACCCACAGGTCATGGCGGATCCAATAGTCGGAATCCTCAAACGCTTTGACCACCTGAGCCTCGCCGTCTTTGAACACCGGCTTGGCCGGTTCGGCGGCGATGCCGACCGTTGGGCCGGCGAGGAGGAGCGTAAAAACGCCGAGTGTGAAACGGACCGGATGTGCCAAACGCAACAAAAGCATGGTGGATCTCGTGGTGATTCGAACCGGACGGATTGTTCGCTGTCGGTCGTTGTAGCGTATTCAAAGGGACCGTCCAGGTCTGCGACAATCCTGCGCCGGATGAGGAAAAGAGGTGGTCAAAAAATGGGTTGGTCAAAAAATGAATTGGGGGGGCCGAGACGGTTACCCAGCGCTTAGGTTCTTTGTGGGGCTGTTAGGTCCTTGGTGAGGTCAGTCGTTTGGCGTTAGCCCACATGCACCCTCATCATTCTGTCCCGAATCATTCTGCCATCTCTATCCGGATCCCCACCGCCGTGAAGGGGCTCGTAGGCTAGGTGGAGAGGTAGGAAAATTTTGGAGGTAAGAAGATTGCCATGCACCCCGTGCAATCAATTTCAGCCCTGCCATTTTTTGACCAGCCGATTTTTTAACCAACCCCGTCACCTTCTTCACGATTTGACGATGTCGTCGATCACGTTGCCGTGCACATCGGTCAGGCGGAAGTAGCGGCCTTGGTAGCGGTAGGTCAGCTGTTCGTGGTCGATCCCCAACTGGGCCAAGATGGTGGCTTGCAGGTCATGCACATGGACGGGGTTTTCGACCACGTTCACGCTGTACTCGTCGGTTTCGCCATACGTCATCCCACCGCGAATGCCTCCGCCGGCCATCCAATAGGTGAAGCAATTGGGGTGGTGGTCACGGCCATAGATTTTGTCGGTCAACTTGCCTTGGCAATACACCGTCCGGCCGAATTCACCGCCCCAGATCACCAGCGTTTCATCCAGCATGCCGCGTTGTTTCAGATCGCGTAGCAGGGCCGCGGTGGGCTGGTCGGTATCGCGACACTGGGCGGGGACTTGTTTTGGCGCATTGTTGTGCGCGTCCCAACCGCGATGGTACAGCTGGATGAATCGCACACCCCGCTCGGCCAAGCGACGCGCCAGCAAGCAGTTGTAGGCGTACTTGCCGACCTGAGTCGCCTGTGGTCCGTACATGTCCAGAATGGCTGGGGGTTCGTCATTGACGTCGATCAATTCCGGGACGCTCATTTGCATCCGGTAGGCCAGTTCGTACTGGGCAATCCGGGTGGCGATCGCGGGGTCATTGAAGTGGTCGGCACGCTCTTGGTTTAACTGTTCGATCGAATCGAGCATTCGGCGGCGTTGCGTTCGCGTGACGCCGGCGGGATTGTACAGGTCCAGAATCGGATCGCCCTGGCCGCGAAACTTCACGCCTTGAAAACGTCCCGGCAGGAATCCCGCCCCCCACAGCCGGTCATAAAGCGGTTGACCGGCCTTGGCCGATCCGTTGGACGTCATCGCCACGAACGCGGGCAGATTCGCGTTCTCGGTGCCCAAGCCATAATTCACCCAAGCCCCCATGCTAGGCCGACCGGCGATCACCGAACCGGTTTGAAACAAGGTCGCTGCCGGGTCATGATTGATCGCTTCAGTGTACATGCTCTTGATGACACAGATGTCATCGACCACCTTGGACAGGTGCGGCAACGTCTCGCTCAGCCAAATGCCCGACTGTCCGTGTTGTCGGAACTTAAACGTGCTCGGCGCAACCGGGAATGACGACTGACCGGATGTCATCGTCGTCTTTCGTTCGGCCGGATAAACCGACAACGGCACTTCCTCGCCGAACCGTTTGGCCAGTTCTGGCTTGTAGTCAAACAAGTCCATCTGTGACGGGCCGCCGGATTGGAACAGATAGATCACACGTTTGGCTTTGGGAGCGATCGTCGAAATGGCCGAGGAAACGCCGACCGGCGGGGGCGTCGATTCGGCCGCACCGAGCAGTGAGCCGAGCAGTGAACCTGCAGCAATCGATCCCAGCCCTAGCGCACTGCCGCCCAGAAAGGCGCGTCGGTTGTGTTGTCGCTTGAATTCTTCCCAGGGATTCATCTCAGTTCTCCGCAATGGCCTCGTCCAGATTCAGAATCGTATTGGCGACCAACGCCAGTGCCGCCAACTCGATCGGATCCGATTCAGGTGAGTGAGGGGTTTCGCCGACCGACAGCAATCGCAGCGCGGCATCCGGGGCTTTTCGGAATTCCTCCCGGTACGCGCCGAAGTCCTCGACCAACACGGCAAGTTCGTCCGGCCGCGGTTGTCGGCTGGTCACCAACCGGAACGCCCTGGCGATCGATCGCGATTGGGACGGGGCATCGGGAATCATCACCCGCTGGGCCAGGTGCCGTGCGGCTTCGACGAAGGTGATGTTGTTCATCATCGTCAATGCTTGCAGCGGGGTCGTGGTTTGATCGCTCCGCACGATGCACGTCTCGCGCGCTGCGGCGTTGAATGCCATCATCGTCGGTGGCGGGACGGTCCGTCGCCAGTAGGTGTACATGCTGCGGCGATACAGTTTTTCCCCTGAGTCCTGTTTGTATTTCGCGTTGGAAATGCTGCTCCAAATTGCCGGCGGCATGTATGGTTTGACCGACGGGCCGCCGATCGAATCGCTCAGCAAGCCGCTGGCGAACAGTGCCGTGTCGCGGATCGCAAAGGGTGACAGGCGCTTCCGGGGGCCGCGGGCCAGCAGGCGGTTTTCGGGGTCGCGTTCGAGCAGAGTTTCTGGCGCCGAGGACTGTTGCCGATAGGTCGCGCTGGTCACGACCAACCGGTGCATCGCTTTGACGTCCCAGCCGGTGCGGATGAATTCGGTCGCCAACCAATCGAGCAATTCTGGGTGGCTGGGCATTTCACCTTGGACGCCAAAGTTCTCGCTGGTCTTGACCAGTCCGGCCCCAAAATGATGCTGCCACAGACGATTGATCGTCACCCGTGCCGTCAGCGGGTGCCCGGGATCGACCAGCCAGCGGGCCAGCCCCAAACGATTGTTCGGCCAATCCTCGTTCCAGGCTCCCAAGACCGGTGGCGTTCCTGGTTCTAGCTTTTCCGACCTGTCCGGTTGATCGTACTGGCCCCGCTCCAGTCGATACGTGTCGCGTGGTTGGTCCAGTTCGTGCAATACCATCACCGTGTCTTCGCCGCCGGGTTGCGGTCGCGGGACGGACGTTTGCACGACCTTGATCTTGACCGGTTCGGGGACAACGAACTTCAATTGATCCTCGGTCAGATTCGGCCAGGTCTTCGGGACCTTGATGAACGGCGGACTGTTGCCGTTGTTCGGTCCCAAGCCGGCTTCGTCGATGTTGTTGAAGAACGCGAACAGACGATAGAAATCGTTTTGCGAGATCGGATCGTACTTGTGGTCGTGGCATCGCGAGCAGGTCATCGTCAGCCCCAAGAACACCGTGCCGGTCGTTTCCACTCGGTCGGCGACATATTCGACGATCCATTCATCGGGGATCGAGCCGCCTTCGGAATTGATGCGGTGGTTGCGGTTGAATCCCGTCGCGACTTGGGTCAAGAAATTGCGATCCGGTAGCAGGTCACCGGCCATCTGCTGGACGACAAATTGGTCGAACGGCAGGTTGTCGTTCAACGCGTCGATCAGCCAATCGCGCCACACCCACATGTAACGCAGCCGATCGTTTTGGTAGCCATCGGTATCGGCGAACCGGGATGCCTCCAGCCAATCGACGGCCATGTGTTCGCCGTAGCGCGGTGATTCGAGCAACCGGTCCACCGCCCGCTCGTACGCGCCGCCGCCGCGATCGTTCAAAAAGGTATCCAGCTCTTCGATCGTCGGCGGCAGCCCGGTCAGATCAAAACTGACGCGGCGAAGCAGCGTCGCCTTGTCGGCTTCGGCCGAAGGTTTCAATCCTTCCCCTTCCAACCGCGAAAGGACAAATCGATCGATCGGGTTGCGTGGCCAGCTGGTGTCGTTCACCGTCGGTAAATCAGGGCGCAGCGGTGGGATGAAGGCCCAGTGTCGGTCGTCGATCGGCCACTCGGCACCTTCGGCCAACCAGCGTTTCAGTTTCGCACGATCGCCGCGACGCAAGTGACGATTCGAATCGGGCGGCGGCATCCGCACCTCGGGATCGGTGCTCGTTAGCCGCTCGAGCATGTCGCCGGAATCGAGCACGCCAGCGTCCAGAGCCGCCTGGCGATCATCCAAACGAAACCCGCCCTCGCGGGCCGCCGCATCCGGCCCGTGGCAGTGATAACAGGCATCGGAAAGGATCGGACGAATGTCGGCGGCGAAATCCAGTTTGACGGAGGACTGCGGATCGGCGGCCCTGGTGGAATCGGCAGCCAGGGTGGAGCATCCGAGACAAACCAGCAAAACGGTCAGTGCTGCGACTGGAAGTCGGAAGGAATTCACGGTCAAAAAGACTCTCGGGAAGGGAATGCAACCGGAGCGGTTGGGCGGGGCCTGATCGGCAAGAGAGCGGGGGGGGGGTGGACGCGTGTGCCGAGCAATACGCACCTCCCATGATACACCTAATCGACGTGACGCTCACGCTGTTTTCGCATCGCTCGGGTCAGCAGCGTGCCGTTTCAAGCGTGTTTTTCTGAGTTTCGGTTTGGGATCAGCCGTCTGGCGCCGACCTACGGGAATTTTGTCGTTCTGCCCCGAATCATTCTGCCATCCCTGTCCGGATTTCCGCTGAAGTGGCGGGGCGTCACTCTCGAATCGAACGCGTTGGACGAGAGGATGATGAAACGCGGTTCCGGCACAGGGGCAAGCCGGCCGAACATCGGCGGTGTCGGGGCGGACGAGGCAAGGGTGGTCAGGAAATGAGGTGGTCAGGAAATGAGGTGGTCAAAAAATGAGGTGGTCAAAAAATGAGGTGGTCAAAAAATGAGGTGGTCAAAAAATAGGGTGGTCAAAAAATGGGGTGGTCAAAAAATGGGGGGCAAAAAATTGGGGGCAAAAAATTGGGGGCAAAAAATTGGGGGCAAAAAATCGCTCCCACGCTGCTTCTGTTCTTTTTCCGCTCCATTTTTTGACCACGTAATCTTTTGACCAACTCACCCGCCAACTTGCGGACTCCTCTGCCACCGAGGCCTGACGCGGCAGATCCGTTTCTCCCGAGCGCAGAGGCCCGATCTTGACCGCGACTCCGCCTCGCCCCTTGCTGACGCTACGGGCTGGCATCATCACGTCGATCAAAGCAGCGTGCTGTCGTCGAGTTCCGCTCGCGGAAGAGCCTGGCTGGCAGCGTTTCTATTTTGCCTGCCATCCCGGGATCGGGATGCGTGAGGCGTTGCGGAGGATGTTGTCGTGGACCAGGATGCCCGCGTTGCCGACGAAGTAGGCGTTGGTGTTGTCGACGATCAGGTTGTGCGCTTCGACCGGACTTCCACCTTCGGTGATTTCGATCGGTTGGGATTCACCGATCCCCTGCAATCGATCGCCCGGGTTCAGATCCTTGGCCATCGTCCAGCCCTTGCCGATCACCCAGAACGGGTGACCGACGGTCGACGTGATCTCTTCGCCGGCGACGGTGATTCGCATCGTGGCGCTCGGTGGCCGGAGCGTGGTCTGCGTCACGAGTTGAAACGACAATTCTCCCGTGTCGGTGTCTTGCGAAAGCACTTTGTCGCCGCGGCGAATCGTTTCGATCGGGCGTTTTCCCGTCTCGGTGTGAACCAAGGTCCCGGCCGGGAAACATTCACAACGGCGAGCAGACGGCAAACGGATCACGCGTTGGCGGTAGTCGGCATTGGTAAAGTAGTACTCGGGTTTTGTTTCGGTGACCAAGTACTCGTTGTAATTCTTCCACCAGTCCCACCACAAACGCGGGACGTCGTCCATCTGTTCGCCGGTCGCGGTGCGGAGTGCGGTGAAAATCCGATCATTGGCAGACTTGATCCGCGCATTGTTCGTCGTGATCGTACGGACGGTGTTGTTGACTCGACTTTGCTGCCGACGCATTTCACGTGCAACGAGCGACCGATACAGGGCTGAATTGCGAGCGGCGGAGTCCAGCACTTGAAAGCGGGCGCTACTGGATTGGCTCAAGTTAATCGCATCGTCGGGGCGTTCTTTGCGCATTTGGATCGCGCTGACGACGTAGTCACCGACCTGGTTGGTCGTTGAAACGAATTTGACCGGTGACTCCATGCGGTTCAAATACTGGGGAGTGTAGGCGTGAATCGGATGTCCGGCCAAACCTTCCGCTGCAGCTTGCCGCGCCGAGGCATCCTCGAGGCTGAGCGAGAGTTGCACCAACGCATCCGACGCGACCTGGGACGGGATGCTCGCGATCGTCCGGATCAGGTGACGCTGCAGGTCCGGTTCGGCGGTTGGAACCAACTTTGCCATCGATGGAATCGCGTCAGGATCATTGATTTCGGCTAGCTCTTTCCATGCCGCGGAACCGTGGCTGTCGGGATTGCCCTCGATTTCACGTCTCAGCCGGTTCAGCTTCGGCGCCCAGGCACGTTGGGCACGGCGAATCTTGGAGGACGCTTGTTTGTAGGCTTCGATCTGGTCGGTGGTCACCAGTTGCCCGCGAAATTCCCTTAGCTTCAGACGTTTGCGTGCTTCGTCGTTTGTGTTGTCAACGGCGATCACGTTCCTCCAGTGCATGCGTTCGCGATCATCCAGCTCGTTTTGCCGGCACCATCGCGCCAGAGCGATCTCACCGGCAAGGCTTCCCGCGTATTGGTCTCGCAGCGTTTCGTATTCGGAGATGACCTCGTCGATGGCATTGAGAAAC
The DNA here is from genome assembly GCF_014154935.1 of Stieleria mannarensis. Taxonomy (GTDB): domain Bacteria; phylum Planctomycetota; class Planctomycetia; order Pirellulales; family Pirellulaceae; genus Stieleria; species Stieleria mannarensis. The sequence goes on along the minus strand of NZ_JACEHH010000029.1, from coordinate 92,720 downwards.
GCCGAGCGACTGGCAGGCATCCATTGATCGTCGTGTTTGACATATCCGGCCAACGAGCGCGCCGTTGAGTCCTCCGGATTGTGTTTCAAAGCGAGCGACAAAAGCTCCAGGCGGCCATCGGCATCGCCGTCCAGTTCTGCTTGCAGGGCTCGCTGGACCAAGGACGGGGAATCGGCGACGTTGTCGTTCGCAGGCAGACTGCCGCAGACGCACAACGTACACAAAAGCGATCCGAGCAGCGAAAGGCGACACTGCAGTAAACGTCCCATGCCTGGCGAATCATTCATCGTGTCACCCTTGGATTTTGAGATTCGATCTGAGATTCGATCGGGGGTTCGTCGCACTTGTGCATACCCGACACGGCCGGTGCAAAAAACGCGCCGTCGCCGGCATGCCGAAGAGGACTCCGTTTTACCGCACGTTTGACGGTGATCGCAAACCTTTCCGTGGTTTTTGCGAGTGATCGAATCGATCGCGCCGCCGTCTCAATCCTAAACCTCCCATTTTGTTGCAGTGAGCGAGTTAAAGGTTCATACTCGAATGATACGGGGTAGGTGTTGGTGTCCAGACTTTAGCCGCCCGGGGTCGCTGCATCACAGCGACGGGAAGTCGCCTAAAGGCTAGACACCAGCGGTTGCTGAATCCACTCTCACCGGTGTTTTCGATGAAGGAGTGCTCCGATGGCGTCTGCCCGGGTTTTGCTGATCGAAGACGGCCAAGTCGACCGCATGGTGATCAAGGGATTGTTGTCCAAAGCGGTCGGCGTTCCGTTTGATGTCCAGACGGTCGAAACGCTCGCCGAGGCGATGACCGCGATCTCGGGCGGCTCGTTCGACGTGATTCTCTCGGACCTGACGTTGCCGGACAGCCAGGGCCTGGACACGTTTCTCCGAGTGTCCGAGGCCGCCGGCGATGTTCCCGTGGTGGTGTTGACCGGCAGCGACGACCTGACGCTGGCGGCAAAGGCCGTCGAGGAGGGAGCGGAGGCGTATCTGGTCAAAGGCAAGATCGACGCCAACCGACTCGCCCGCGCGCTTCGATACGCCATCCAACGCACCGCGGCAGAACAGGCGGAGTGGCAGTCTCCGATGTACCAGCTGGCCAAACAACAGTTCCTCAAAGCCGCACAGATCGTCGGGCTGGACGACAACCTGCGCGAGCGGTTGCTGTTTCCGCAGCGAACGATGACGGTCACGTTTCCGTTCCGCCGCGATGATTACCAGGAAGTCGAAACGGTGTTCGGCTACCGTGTGCAACATTTGTTGACCATGGGGCCGACCAAGGGCGGCCTGCGGTATCACGAAGACGTCAGCTTGGGCGAGGTGTCCGCGCTGGCGATGTGGATGACTTGGAAATGCGCGTTGATGCGATTGCCGTTTGGCGGGGCCAAGGGCGGTGTCCGCATCGACCCGACGATTTTGACGGGGCATGAATTGCAGCGATTGACGCGCCGCTTCACCACCGAAATCCTGGACATGATCGGTCCGGACAAAGACATTCCGGCCCCTGACATGGGCACCAGCGAGCGTGAGATGGCGTGGATGATGGACACGTACAGCCAGCAGGTCGGCTACACCGTGCCCACCGTCGTGACCGGTAAACCGGTCGTCTTGGGCGGTTCCCAGGGTCGCAGCGAAGCGACCGGACGCGGGCTGGTGTACTTGATCGCTGCGGCGGCGGAGCACCTGGAAATGAATCTCAAGGGCAGCTCGGTCGTCGTACAGGGGTTCGGCAACGTCGGCAGCAACGCCGCGCGGTTCTTGGAGGAATTGGGGGCACGCGTGATCGCCGTCAGCGATGTCACCGGCGGCATCTACAACCCCAACGGTCTGTCGGTGTCATCACTGCTGGCCTACACCCGCGAGAACCGCGTGTTGGCCGGTTATCCGGATGGACAGGCGATTAGCAACCAAGAGATGCTGGAATTGCCTTGTGACATTTTGGCGCCGGCGGCGATGCAAAACCAGATCACGCAGGCCAACGCCGAACGCATCAAGTGCAAGATCCTGGCCGAGGGCGCCAATGGGCCGACGACGTTGGAGGCCGATGAAATCTTGCATGACCGGAATGTCTTTGTGCTGCCCGACATCGTCGGAAATGCCGGCGGCGTCACCGTGTCGTATTTCGAATGGGTCCAAGGGACGCAGAATTACACATGGACGCTGGATGAAATCAACAGTCGGCTGCACACGATTCTGGTCGACGCATTTCGCCGCGCACTCGACCGCTCGGCGCGACAGGCCATCGATTTGAGGACCGCCGCACTGATCGAAGGCATCCAGCGTGTCGAACAAGCCAAATTGGCTCGCGGCTTGTTCCCCTAAACGGGACAACGCTGCGACGGAGGTTGCCATGCCCGCCAGTGCGTGGAGAACGCGGGGAGTCGACGCCTGTTGATACAGGAAACAACTTCGGGGGATAGAAGATAACTGGTAAGAAGATTTTGGGGTAAGAAAATTAGGGGAAACATAGGCCTGCCGCCGGATCGGATGTCTTTGCCTCGGTTTCCCTGTCTCCCCATCATTCTGCCTCCCTCCCCAACGTTTTGCCTCCAACGTTTTGCCCACGTCCAGGCCGTCGGCTACCCATCACCGCGTGCCGTCGTGCTCGGTGCACTTGGTTGTGATTGATTGACAAATTTGTTGGGACGCGGCAAACCTGTTATGCATCGAATATGATGGTTCGGCTCCTTCCTTTCGCATTCCCTGGTTGCAGCCGAATGTTCACACGTCATTTGAGACACCGAATCACTGGTCTGGTGGTTCTCGTCACCGCGACTTTACTCGCACCGCATCTGGGTCCGCCGCTGTTGGGGGCCGATTCGGCGGGTCGCCCCAACATCGTCTACATTATGGCCGACGACCTGGGCTGGTCGGACGTTGGCTACAACGGCGCAAAGTTCTACGAAACGCCCAACATCGATGCGCTGTGTCGATCCGGGATGGAATTCACGTCGGCCTATCCGGGGGCGGCCAATTGCATGCCGTCGCGAGCCTGCATCATGTCGGGCATGTACGTCACTCGGACGCAAATGTGGACGCCGGGGATGCGAGCCAAGGGCGAGTCGGAGAAGATGAAGTTTCTGGTCCCACGCAACCGGGATAAAAAGGGCGATGGCGTGTTTCCGTCCAAGGGCGGGCTTTCCCCCGGGGTGACTTCGATCGCGGAGGTCTTGAAAGATGCCGGATACAAAACTGCTCATTTTGGCAAATGGCATCTCGGTCCAAACGGCCAGGGGTTCGACGTCAACGATACCAATGGCCTGGGCGCCGGGCTGGGCCAAAAATTCTATGGCGACATCAACGTTGCCGAAAAACTGACCGATGCGGCCTGTGACTTCATCGACAAAAATCGCTCCAATCCGTTCTTCATCTACCTTAGCCACTGGGACGTGCACTCTCCGTTTCGCGCCCGCAAAGAGGTGGTGGCGAAGTACAAAGAGAAGCTGGAAAGCCGCGATTGGGATCGCAATTGGAATCCGACCTATGCGGCGATGATCGAAGCGGTCGACACCAGCGTCGGCCGCATCCGCGAAAAACTCCAGCGACACGGGCTGACTGAAAACACGCTGGTCATGTTCACATCGGACAACGGAGGCGCCTCGGGGATCACCTGGTGTGCACCGCTCAAGGGAGCCAAGGGGGCGTTTTATGAAGGCGGGATTCGAGTCCCGGCCTGTGTCAGTTGGCCCGGCGTGGTCGAGCCGGGCAGCAGCTGCGACACGCCGATCACAGGAGTCGATTTGATGCCGACGTTTGCGGAGCTTGCCGGTGCGACGTTGCCGAGCGACCAAAGCGTCGATGGCCGGTCTTGGGTACCGCTGCTGTCGGGCCGCTCCCTTCCCGAACGCGCGATTTTCTGGCACTATCCGCTGTACCTGTCCGGTGCCGGATACAACAAAGTCGTTCCGGTGTTCGGAACCGACCAGATGTATTGGCGGGCGACGCCTTGCAGTGTGATCCGCCGCGGCGATTGGAAATTGATTCAGTTTTTCGAGGACGACTCGGCCGAACTTTACAATCTCCGCTCCGATCTCGGCGAACAAAACGACCTCTCCAAGTCGCATCCCGAGAAGACGGCGCAGTTGCTCGATCAACTTCGGCAATGGCAGAAAGACACCCAGGCGGTCATCCCGACAAGGCTGAATCCCGATTTTGGCAAGCCCGCCAGCGGGAAACGCGCCGCCGCAAACAAGAAACGGTAACCGCCGATTTCACTTCCGATCGAACCACGTTCAACACATTTCCTTTGACAGTCCACTCACTGGAGCGACATCACCGATGAAAGCATGGATCTTATCACTCGTCACGTTACTGGCCGTCTCACCGGCGATGGCCGAACCGTTGGTTTATGAAGGCACCGAGGGGATCGGCAAGGGCAAACACATCGTGCTGATCGCCAACGATCACGAATACCGTAGCGAGCAGACGTGCCCGCTGTTGGCGAAAATCTTGGCAAAACATCACGGTTTCCGCTGCACCGTCCTGTTCGGCATCGATGACCAGGGAGCGATCAAGCCGGGGGCCAAATCCGTACCCGGCATGGAAGCACTGGCCGATGCCGACATGCTGTTTTTCTTCACGCGGTTCATGAATCTGCCCGACGCGCAGGCGGACCGGTTGGTCGATTACTTCGAGCGCGGCGGACCGGTCGTCGGCGTGCGAACTTCGACCCATTGTTTCAACGGCCAAAAAGGGGAATGGGGCAAATTGAACTACAACTATTCCGGCGATGACTACCACGGCGGACTGGGCCATCAAGTTTTTGGCAACACGTGGGAAAAGGAACGCGGCCAAAGCCATTACGGAACGAACCATCAAATGGGCAGCCGAATCACACCGGTCGCCGCTGCCCAGGGGCATCCCATCCTGACGGGCGTCGATCAGATTCACGCCTACTCGGGCGCCTACAAATCGCACCCGCCGGCCGATGCGGTCGAATTGCTGCAGGTCCAGGTGCTCAACACGTTCGGCCCCAGCGAGGACATCAACACCGAAAAACCGTTGGTCAACGCCGGTTGGGTGCGCGACTCCTATGTCGCCCCCTCCGGAGAGAAAAAGGACGCCCGGGTTGTCTACACTTCCTTCGGCGCTTCGGAAGACCTGCTCAGCGAAGACGGACGTCGTTTTCTCGTCAACGCCTGCCTGTGGGCGTGCGGCATGGAAGACACGATCAAGCCGAACTTGGACGTCAGCATCGTCGGCGAGTATGCACCCACTCCATATTCCAATGGTGCGTTCTACTATGAAGGCGTCCAGCCATCCGACTTGGCCGGCTTGGATTCGCGCGTGATGCCGGCCTCGGCCCCGCTGGCAGGAGTCGGTGAGGCCGGCAACGTTCGCCGGCGGATGGGGGCGCTGGCCAACCGGCCCGAATTGAAGGCGCAGCTGGCTGAACAATATCCGGACCTTTACGGTCCCGACGCCAAACTGCCGCCGGCACCGGCGAGAAAGCGGAAGCGGTAGCGGGTGCAAGTGGGATAGGCTTCCAGCCTGTCAAACCCAGAACGACAGGCTGGAAGCCTGTCCCACATTTTCAGGCAATCGCGACATGAAACGCTTCAAGACCGTGGACGAGTTCATTGCCGGCTGTGAACACTGGCACGAGGAACTGAAACGGCTGCGCGAGATCTTGCTAGCGACGGAACTGACCGAAACCGTCAAGTGGGGCGCGCCCTGTTACACCTACCAGCGCAAGAACCTGGTCGGGATCGGGGCGTTCAAGTCCTATTTCGGTTTATGGTTTTTCCAAGGCGGGTTGCTGTCGGACCCCGAGGGCGTGTTGATCAACGCCCAGGATGGCAAAACAAAAGCCATGCGTCAGTGGCGATTCAATTCGAAGAAGGAGATCAAGAGCCGCACGATCAAGGCGTACGTCAAGGAAGCGATCCGATTGCAGATCGAGGGATACGAGATCAAGCCGGAACGCGGCAAGCCGTTGGCCGTTCCGCCGGAATTGAAGCAGGCATTGGCCCGAAACAAAACAGCTAGCATCGCCTTCAAGGAACTCAGTCAAGGCAAACAACGCGAGTACGCCGACTACATCACCAATGCCAAACGCGACGCAACGAAAGCGTCACGTATCGAGAAGATTGTTCCGATGATTGCGAAAGGCCACGGGCTGAACGACAAGTATCGCTAGACCCACCTTGTCGGCAGTTGTACGACGTCCTTTCCAAGTCGTCGCGGGGGTCAGGACGACGGTCCGGAAGGGCTTTCTTACTTCGATCAACGCGACTGCATCAGGGCTCCCAGCAAATCGTCTCGCCACCGTTCCTGTTGCAGATCGTAGACACCAAATCCGGCGGCGAATTCCCAGTAGGCCCAACTCATTTGATACTTCTCGGTCTGTTCGACGACCGCTTTTGTCCAACGCACACGGCTTTCTTGCGGTGCCGCTCCGTAGGCACCGAATTCACCGAGGAAGAGCGGCCGGGAATTTGACTTTCCCCATTCGGCGGCTTTCTGAAACTCTTCTTCCAGTGCAGCACGTTCCTGGTCGCTTCCCCACGTTCGTCCACGAATCGACCGTACCTTCGGTCCGGCCCAGGAGGCGCCCTGATGGGTGAATTCGTGCGGGTTGTACATGTGCACGGTGACGATCAAGTTGGGGTCGTCGGGCAGGTCCAGCTGCGTCAGCTCTGCGATTTGGTTCCACCGAATCGGACCGACGATCACCGGACGCGTCGGATTGCTTTTGCGAACGGCGGCCAAGCCCTGCCGCAAGATGGCGTTCCAGTGATCGTTCAGTTGGTCGTGCGGTTCGTTGTGCAATTCGAAGTACAGCCAATCGCCCCGCGACCGATAGCGCTGGCCGATCTGCGTCCAGATTGCGGCGAAACGCGCAGCATGCGTTTCTGGCTGATCATCCAGGCCGTCATAGTGATGAACGTTCAAAACCACATTCAGCTTTTCCTGCTCGGCCCGATCGAGCCAGCGGTCAATCCTCGCGAAAAACGCCGGTTCGATGGTGTAGGGGGCTTCGGTCGCGGCGTAGTCGGACCACTTGGCCGGCATTCGGATGCTATCGAACCCGGCCTGGCGGATCAGTTTCAAATGGGACTCCGCAATGTCGACGCCCCAGTTTTGTTCACGCGGCACTTCCAGGAAATTGCCAAGGTTGACACCGCGACCCAAGCGACGGTTGGCGTCAAAAATATCGCTCCGTTCAGTGTTCTCGGTCGGCTCTGCGGCGGCCAGCGATGACCCGACGAACATGGCTATCATGACAGTGAATCGGAGCCATGTGCACAGCATTGTGATCTTCATACCGACCTCGGAATTGATCGCAAGAATGTCGCCTTGGCTGCCGGCGTGCCGGCAGCCCTTTCACAGTATAACCATCGTCCCCACGGTATGATTTACAATCGTGGTCGAGTGCCAATTGCGGAATAAAACGAAGTCGAACACTGACATCAAAAAACTACCTATGAAACGCTGCTCTCCCCGCCTTGCGTTGACCGTGATTTCATGTCTGTGGTTCGGCCATGCCGCGACGCGCGCGAGGGCGGATGCGCCGCGTCCGAACATCCTGTACTTCTACGTCGATGACATGGGCTGGGGATCGATCGGTCCTAATGGACAAGCCGCGCGCCGTGCCAAAAATCTGTCTTCGGTTCGCACGCCGAATCTGGACCGATTGGCGGCCGAGGGACTGAACTTCACCCGCGGCTATGGATGCCACGTCTGTTCGCCGGCACGCTCCTCGCAGCAGTCGGGTTTTCACCAAGGCCACACGTTTGCCGATCGTAACGACCCCGACAACGCCAAAAAGGCGATGCGGGCCGACGAGATCTTGATGGGGGACGCACTGTCGGCGGCCGGCTATGTGACCGGGTATTGGGGCAAATGGGGATACGGTGGCTCCAAGGACCAAGCCAATCCGGTGATCGACAACGTGCAAACTCTGCCGACCTCGCACGGTTACAAACACGTCCTGGCCGAACTTCACCACGTTCGCGCCCACACGTTCTTTCAGCCGACGTTGTGGAGTGCGCCCGCCGCCGACGACGCGATCGGTGGCATCGAATTGATCCCCAACTCGATGGGCCGCTACCAGCGTCCTGCGGACTATCCCCCGACGCCGGCGTTGCAAAACCATGCCGACTATCCCAAGACGGCCTATTGCGACGATTGCTATTCTTTCGCCGCGTTGGACTTTGTCCGCCACCAAGGACAAACCTTTAACCAAACCGGCCAGCCGTTCTTTGGCTTGTTGGCTGTGCAGATTCCCCACGCCCCGTTCGGTGAAATCGAGCGACTGCCCGAGTGGGACAAAGCCTACGCCGACGATCCGCACTACGCCGGCCTTGCCGATCAGACGCGGCAATGGGCGGCGATGGTCACGCGGATCGACGCCCATTTCGGCAACATTTTGGCCGCACTGGAAGACCCGAACCACGACGGCGACCCCTCCGACTCCATCGCCGACAACACGCTGGTGATCTTTCAAAGCGACAACGGCGGCCCGCGTGGCAAAAACCTTGTCGAACTGGATGCCAACGGGGGCTTGCGCGGTACGAAGGGCAGTATCCAGGAAGGCGGCATTCGCGTCCCGCTGCTGATGCGTTGGCCGGCGATGATCCACAAAGAATCGGACTTGAAAGCGGGCACTGATGTCGATCGCGTCGTCGACGTGACGGATCTGTTGCCGACTTTTTGCGAACTCGCCGGCGTCGCACCGCCACTGGGGGTCGACGGTGTCTCGTTGGCACCGACATTGACCGGTAACGGTCAACAGCGAACCCGAGACTTTATCATCCACGAAGCCGGCAACGGGCAATCGATCATCCGCGGCAATTGGAAGTTGGTCCGCTCGAAAAAGGGCGTCCAGCTGTACGACCTTCAATCCGATCACGCCGAAGCGGATGACATCGCCGCCGAGCATCCCGAGCTGGTACGCGAACTTCAAACGTTGCTGTTGGGGGAACGCGTCGACGAACCGAAAGGGTTTGCCCACACCTATCACCACTGGACGGGAGCCAATGGTGCGTCCGTAACTGATGCGGCCAACTGGTCGGATTACCGCTACACCAACGCCGGAACCACTTACCTGACCGACGACGGTGCACCACAACTGTCATGGATCGCTCATGTGCACAACGACGGCGATCGCCCCAACACGGCCCGTGCCGATGCCGACGTCGAGTTTTTGGGGCTGGAGATCGCCGGGGGCAAATCGAAGGATGCGTCGCAATCCCTGGTGCTGGGAGAAAACGTCAAGCTGACCGGCCGAAACGAAGTCCGTCTCGCAGCCGGCGGTGTGTTGCAACTCAACGGGGCAACGGTGTCGACGCTTCGCTGGGTCGACGTCCACCCCGGCGGCACGCTGACCGGATCCGGAACGGTCGACGGAACGCTCTACAACGATGGCACGGTCGCGGTGTCCGGAACGGATCGTCCACACTTGAGCATCCGTGAGGACTATCACCAGTCGAAACACAGCGCACTCCATGTCGCCGACCTGTCGCAAGACCGGACGCCGGTCGAGATCCAAGGAACCGCAACGTTGGCGGGCGAACTGGTCGTGGCAACCGGCGACGGTTTCAAGCCGGTTCCGGGACAAACCTACACACTCATGGCGGCCAATCGAATTGTCGGAGCGTTCGCAAACCCGGACGACGAAGTCATCGCTTCCGACGGAACACACTTCACGATCGAGTATGCCAGCGACCAGATCTCGCTGCACTGCCATTGATCGATTCCCGCAAACGAGCACCGGAGTTGACCGACCATGTCCGATGGTTCCATTGAAGACGCTTTAAAAATCACGTTGGCCGATTACCGATTGACGCGCGGTGAAAAACGCGCGCTGGCAAAAGTGATCGAAAAAATCGGTGATGACGACCAGCAGTTGGCCTATGCCCGCAACGTCGCCTTCAAATTGGTCCGCGAACAACTGGGCGGAGCTAACGATGCGGAGCTGATCGACTGGCTGGAAAATGTGTTGAAGGTGCTGGTGCCGCGAGAGGATTCGGGCAATCACGAACTCCGCTCCGAAGCGTTCTTCAGCCCCGATGACGCCTGCGTCGGCAAGATCAACCGGTTGTTCACGTCATCACGTAAGTCGGTCGATGTTTGTGTCTTCACGATCACCGATGACCGGATCAAAGACGCGATCCTTGCGGCGCACCGGCGCGGCGTGGCGATTCGAATCATTTCTGACAACGACAAATCCACCGACCTGGGCTCTGACATCGACCAGTTGGCTCGCTTGGGAGTCCCGGTGCGTGTCGACCGCACCGAGTATCACATGCACCACAAGTTCGCGATCTTCGACCGGTCGCAATTGCTGACCGGCAGCTACAACTGGACCCGCAGTGCGGCCCGGAATAACGAGGAGAATTTTATCGTCACCGGGGACAGGAGGTTGTTGAAGTCGTTTCGCGTGGCGTTTGACAAGCTTTGGAAGGAGTTGGGGGGGTAGGGAGTTGGGAGTTGGGAGTTGGGAGTTGGGAGTTGGGAGTTGGGAGTTGGGAGTTGGGAGTTGGGAGTTGGGAGTTGGGCAAAACGATGGGGGCAAAACAATTTAAGAAAGGATGAGACCGACTAACACGGTTTGCCCTTCCATCATTCATTCCACCATCATTCTGCCCCGTATCATTCTGCCTTCTATCGTTTTGCCCCCATCGATCTACCATCCATCACGCCCCAACGTCATTCCGCTTCGTAGCCGCGCCACATCCAGACCAGCGTATCGGCCAGGGTGTGTTCGAATACGCGGCGATCGCAGTGTCGTGAGGCACGGCTGAAGACGAAACGATAGTCATAGCCTTTGGCTTTCAGTGCCGCCGCGGTGCGTCGGTTGGCCATCACCCAGTTGTGATAGGTGTCTTCGGGATCGTTGGCGCGATTGTCGTTTTCGGCGACGTGGGTGAAGATCCGCAGCGGTTTCTTTTCGCTGTTCTCGATCAGTTTCATTCCGGAGTGGTATTCCCAAGCGCCCAACGGGTACGTCGCTTCTTCGGCCGCGTCATGGTCTTGCTGGTCGACGAAGGTGCCGGAGTAGGTGATCAGGCGGCGAAACAGGTCGGGGCGGAACCAGCCCATGGTCAGCGCCGCGGCACCTCCGCTGCTGCATCCCATCACGGCCTTGCCCCATGGGTTGTCTGTAAACGCGATGTTCGGATAGGCCGCTTTGATCTCGGGGTTCGCCAGCACGGCCGGCAAGACTTCGTCGTTGATGAACCGTGCCAAGCGGTCGGACATCGTGTCATACTCCAGGCCTCGCTGGCTGCCGTAACTGTCGTTGCCGCCGTTTTGCACGGCGATGGTGATGAAGGCGGGGAGGCGGCGGTCGGGGGCGTCGGAAATCGTCAGGTTATCGAGCGCGTTGCGGACCAAGTCCAGTCGGCTGGGGCCGTCATGGGTGACCAGGATCGGTGCCGGCGTGCCGTCTTGATAGGCCGCCGGAACATACACCCAGATTTTCCGTTCGGTCCGCACCGGTTTCTTCGGGTCCAGCGTTTTGTCGTCGCCGCGAAAGATCTTGCTGTCGGCCAGCGGCATCGAAAACTCAAACAGCTTGCCCTTGGGGTTGCCGCGATCGGTCAAGTCGGGATCGAGGGTGTAGTCGGGACCGATCGTGTAGTCACCGTTTCCCTCGGTGCCCGGCGTCTCGCGGTAGTCGTCGGCGTTTCCGGGGACGGGGAAGATGGCCAGCGTTAGCAGGACCCAAAACAGGGTTGGTAGGGAGGTGGGGCGAGCGTTTGTTGTGTCGTTCATGGGGTTGGTTGCTGTTTTACGAAGTTTGGAAGGGGGAAAGGGGAGGCAGAATGATACGGGGCAGAATGATGGGGGTTGGGAGGGGGGGCAAAACAATGGGGGCAAGACGATGGGGGTAAGACGATGGAAAAACGCGTTGGGAGCGAGGCACTCGGCCGACCGTCGGATCACGACATCATTCTGCCCCGTATCATTCTGCCTTTCTACACAGACCATTGTTTTGCCCCACCCGGCTTGCCGAGAGCGGACGCTCGATGAACGCCACGATTTCTTAGAAAGCGTTCAGCACCACCGGCAGGCGGTGGTGAAAGCAGGCGACGTTCTGTGAAGCGATGTTGCCGAAGCTGTTGATTCCAGCGGCCCAACTCTGTCACTCGTTCCATTTTTATCTTCCTCGGGCGGCGGCCATCGAACCGGAGATTGATCTTTTTCGTAATTCCGTCTGTAATACCGCTCGCAGGGCGACCGGTCAGGATTCCGGCCGATTTGACAGGCACTGATTTCATTGCGGAGACCATGAACGCACCCCAAATAGACGAACAGATTGCCAAATATTCTGAAATCTGCAGTCGGCTGACGGACGAAGTGGCCCGATTGCTGGTCGGGCAGGAAACGATGGTTTCGCGTCTATTGATCGGGTTATTGACCGGAGGGCACGTGTTGCTCGAAGGCGTCCCGGGACTGGCAAAAACGCTGACCGTCAGCAGTCTGGCTCGCGCGATCCGCACCGATTTCTCGCGCATTCAGTTTACCCCAGACATGCTGCCGGCGGATGTGATCGGCACCGAAGTCTTCAATCCCAAAGAAGCGACCTACAGCGTCAAACGCGGGCCGATTTTTTCCAACCTGATTTTGGCCGACGAAATCAACCGCGCCCCGGCCAAGGTGCAGGCGGCGTTGTTGGAGGCGATGCAGGAACGGCAGGTCACGATCGGCACCGAAACCTTCCGTTTTGAACAGCCGTTTTTGGTGATGGCGACGCAAAACCCGATCGAGCAGGAAGGAACCTATCCGTTGCCGGAGGCCCAGGTCGACCGGTTCATGTTGAAGGCCCGGATCGATTACCCTTCGCGGGAAGACGAACGAAAGATCGTCGACCGCATGGCCGGCGGAAAAGCGATTCCGGAAATCTCGGCCGTGACGTCGCCGGAAGAAATCTTGGAAGCCCGTGCGGTGGTCGAGAAGATTTGGTGCGACGACAAAGTCCGCGACTACACGATCGATGTCGTCCGGGCGACCCGCGACGCCGCCGGGGCGGCGATCGCGTCACTGGAAAACATGATCGAAATGGGGGCCAGCCCGCGGGCGTCGATCTACCTGCTTCAAGCCGGCAAGGCGCACGCGTTTCTGGAAGGCCGCAGCTATGTGACCCCGCACGACATCAAATCGTTGGCTCCCGACGTGTTGCGACACCGCGTCGTGCTGACCTACGAAGCGGAAGCCGAAGGCAAGTCGGTCGACGACGTGATTCGACACATTCTGGACAACGTCCCCGTTCCATAAAACTGGAAACCGACGCCGCCAGCCATGTTGCCTCGCGAAGTCATACGCAGAGTCCGAGAGATCCAAGTCCGAACCGGTCGCCAAGTGGCCGACGTTCTGGCCGGACAATACGTCTCGGTGTTCAAGGGCCGTGGGATCGAGTTCGACGAAGTCCGCCCCTACATCCCCGGCGATGACGTCCGAACGATCGACTGGAACGTCACCGCCAGGATCGGCCAACCGTTTGTCAAACGCTATGTCGAAGACCGACAATTGACATTGATGGTGATGGCCGACGTTTCCGCGTCCCAGGATTTCGGATCCGGCCAACGCAGCAAACGCGACGTGACCGCGGAACTGAGTGCCCTGCTGGCGTATTCGGCCACACTGAACGATGACAAAATCGGACTGACGCTGTTTCACGGTGCAATCGAGCAATACATCCCGGCGCGCAAAGGCCAACGGCATTCGTTGCGCGTCATCCGCGAGGTCCTGGCCCACGGCAATGTGGAAACACGCCCGACGCGAAAGCGGCGTCGCTGGTTGCCGATCGGGCGCCGCCGCAACTGGTGGCGTAGCGGACGCCAGGCGACCGACATCGCCGGGGCGATGCAGTTTCTGATGTCGGTGACCACCCGCAAAGCGATCTGCTTTGTCATCAGCGATTTTCTGGGCGACGGGTTTCTGGAGGCGATGCAAAGCGCCAATCGCAAACATGACGTGATCGCGGTCTTGGTGACCGATCCTAAAGAAATGGAATTTCCCGGCGTCGGACTGGTTAATTTGGAAGACGCAGAAACCGGTCGCGTGATCCAGTGCGACGCGGGATCGGCGGCGTTTCGCGATCATGTCGCCGCGACGGCCGCACAGCGTGTCGACGACCTGCGTCGCAGTTTCGGCCGCGCCGGAATCGACTTCATTCACATCGATGCCCAGGGTGATGTCGTCGATCCGCTGGTGAAATTTTTCCAGATGCGTCAACGGAGGATGCGATGATTTATATGAAGCGGGACGTCAGTGCGGCGATTCAGGATTCGACCTCTCACCGCATGGTCCAATTTCACTCGCATCACGTTCACCCCTGGCTTCATGCGCGAAATGAAGACCTGAGTTCCCCCTCCCTGCCAGAGGTCGTGCGTTTTTTATCCTCTTCTCGATCAGGCGTTTACGCCCTCACCCTCCCGCTGGGAGGGTCGCGGAGGAGTATGCGACGACGCGGGGAGGGTTTCCTGTGGCTCGGATTGACGCAGCCACGACGAATCAACCCTCCCCTCGCTGCGCTCGACCCTCCCTGCCAGGGAGGGTTAAGTCCCGACAAAATTCTCCGACGGCAATGCGGCTGGTGTTTTGGGTTTGCACTACTTGCTTTCCTCAGCTCCGTTCTATTGACATCATCCTCCGCGGCTCAGTCGATCGTCCAACAACGGCAATCCGGTCCGGTTTCGATTCATGTCACACTGGAACCCGAACGTCCGGTCATCGGCGACACGGTGACGCTGTCGATCGAAGTGACGGCGGAAAAGGATGTCGAAGTGTTGATGCCCGATTTCGGTGACGCTTTGGATCGGTTCTCCATCGTCGACTTCGCACCGCGTGAGAGCATCGACGATGCCGGACGCACGATCGCCAAACAAACCTATCGGCTGGATCCGCCTTCGTCGGGCCGACACGTGATCCCGCCGATTCTGATCGAGTATGTCGATCGCCGCGCGGGTCAGCGGCAGGCGCCCGAGGGGTTGGACGCCTACGAGGTGCTGACCGACCGAATTCCATTCGAGGTCGCGTCGGTCTTGCCCAAAGGTGCCGCAGTCGACCTGAAACCGCCGATGCAACGATTGGACCCGGTCGAGCCGCCGGCGCCGTCACGCTGGCCGTGGGTGGCAGCGATCGCAGTCGTCACACTCGTGGCGTTGCCGTTTGTGGTCCGAGCCCTCGCGGCGGCGCGTCGACGCAAGCGACGCCGATCGGCCTATGACGTCGCCACCGCGCGTCTGTCAAAATTGTTGCAAACGCCACGCAGCACCGGGCCGCAAATCGACGAGTTCTACGTCGGTCTGTCGTACATCCTGCGCAAATATATCGAAGACCGCTTCGAAATGCGTGCGCCCGAACTGACGACCGAAGAGTTCCTGTCATCGATCGGACAGTCACCGGATTTTTCGGCCGACCATCAAAGCTTGTTACGCGAGTTTCTGCGCCAGGCCGACTTGGTGAAATTTGCCCGTGCCCAACCTTCGCGAGATGAGATCGTGCGGGCGATCGACCACGTCGAGCGGTTCCTGAAGGAGACGCGCGAGAATGCGCCGATGGTGGTCGATGACGCGACGGACTCGGATTCAGCTGACGACGTGTCGGTCAAACCGGAATCGAAACGCCAGATCGGGGAGGCTGCGCATGGGTGAGATCGAATTCCGCGATCCCGCGTTCCTGTTGCTCGTGATCCTGGCCCCGTTCGTTTTTTGGCTGGCCCGCCGCACGCCCTCGCGGATCCGCTATTCATCGATCGCAATCGTCCAGGGGGCACCGCGATCGTGGCGGGCCCGACTGGCGGCGACCCCGGCCCTTTTGATGGCGCTGGCGGTGTTGTCGGTTTCGGTCGCGTTGGCCGGCCCACGGACACCCGACGCGGAAACCAAGGTCAGCCGCGAAGGCATCGCGATCATGATGGTGCTGGACCGTTCGGGGTCGATGCAGGCGCGTGACCTGGTCCAGGACGATTACAGCGTCGACCGTTTGAGTGTGGTCAAGGATGTCTTTCGCAGCTTTGTCCTGGGAGAAGGCGACTCCGCCGGTGAAGGTCGTCCCGATGACGCGATCGGGTTGATCGCGTTTGCCGGGTATGCCGACAGTTTGTGTCCGTTGACGTTGGATCACGGCAACCTGACGACCATGGTGGACGATTTGGAAATCGTTTCGACCCGCGAAGAAGACGGCACCGCGATTGGCGACGGTTTGGCGCTGGCGGTCGAACGACTGCGGCGCAGCGATGCCAAGTCCAAGGTCGCGATTCTGTTGACCGATGGGGTTCACAACGCAGGCGTCGTCGACCCCAAACAGGCGGCAGAAGTCGCCGCGGCCAGCGACGTGAAGGTCTATTGCATCGGCGCCGGAACCCAGGGGCGCGCCCCCTTTCCCGTCGCCGATCCGTTCACCGGGCGCACCGAGTTGCGTCTTTTCGATGTCGAATTGGACGAAGACACGTTAAAAATGGTTGCCGAAACGACCGGCGGCCGCTATTTCCGCGCCACCGACCGTGAATCGCTGAGTCAGGTTTACGCAGAAATCGATGCTTTGGAACGCACCAAAGTGACCGAGTATCGCTACCTGCAATACGACGAACACTACCGACCGTTTCTGATCGCCGGGCTACTGTTGGTCGGCCTGGCGGCAACCTCCAAATCCAGTTTGTTCCGGACACTCCCCTAATCACCATGTCGGATTTTCGATTCGCAACGCCAGGTTGGTCGACGGCCCTGTGGGGCGTGTTGGCGACCGTCGTCGCGCTGCTCTGGCTGGAGCAGCGGCGTGGTGATGCGTTGTCGCGTTTCCTGTCGACGGCCATGCAGCCGCGTCTGGTGTCTCGATCGTCATGGATCCGGCGAACGATCGTGACGCTGCTGCTGGGGATCGCCGCGGTGTGTTTTGTCATCGCGCTGATGCGACCGCAATTCGGATTGACGTACGTGAAAGCGCCCCGCGTCGGTGCGCAAATCATGTTTTGTTTGGATGTCAGCAAGTCGATGCTGGCCGAAGACGTCGCGCCGAATCGGCTGGAGCGGGCCAAGGCGGACATCACGGACTTGCTGACCTTTCTTGATGGCGATCAAGTCGGGTTGATCGGATTCGCCGGTCGGGCCAGTGTCTTGTGTCCGCTGACGCCCGACTATGGGTTCTTCAAACTGGTGCTGGACGGCGCCGGCCCGAACAGCGTGGGACGCGGCGGCACGCGTTTGGAGGAACCGCTGCGCAAGGCCCTGGACGGCTTTCGATCCGAAAGTGATGTCTCGCGAGTGGTCTTTCTGATCACCGACGGCGAAGACCACGATTCACACCCGTTGGATGTTGCCCAGGACGCGATCGAGCGCGGCATCAAGGTCGTCGCGGTCGGTTTGGGCGATGAAGCGGGCAGCGAAATTCGCATCACCGATCCCCGTACAGGCGTGCAGCAACCGCTGCTCGATGCCGATAACCGTCCCGTCATCAGCCGCCTGGATGGCGAAACACTGCGCGAACTCGCCTTGGCCACCGAAGGCGTTTATATCCCGGCGGGAACGGGCAGCTTGGATCTGAAATCGATCTATGACGTGCACATCAAGCCGCTGGTCCGTGGTGAGCTGACCACCGAAGGGCGGGCGATCCGGAGGGACGCGTTCCAGTGGTTGATCCTTGCCGGACTGATCTTTCTGATCTCCGCGGTCGTCTTGGGAAACCGTCGCAATGCAGACGTGGATTCGATGTGGCAACAACCGCCGATGGGCACGAGCACCAAAACCGCACTGTTGCTATTGATCACCGTGCTGGTCGGACAGCATGCGGCGCTGGCCCAGCAACCTGAGAGCACTCAAGCAACGACCACCCCAACGGAAGCTTCATCGACGACTGTAGACGCCACCGAACGCGACGTCGGCGCCCAAAAACCCGATCAACCGATCGATGCCCGCGAGTCGTACAATCGCGGACTGGAACGCTTGAGCGGCGATTTGGAGGAAGCGGAACGATTGCTCCAGCAGGCCCGCCGCGAAGCCGGACGCGACGGGGAGGTTCGTTTTCGAGCGACGTACAACCTCGCTTGGGTCGAAGTCAATCGTGCCGACGCCAGCATCCAAGCAGAACCCGAACAGGCACTAGAGCATCTGCGACGGGCCGCCGGATGGTTCCGCGATGCCGTTCGTTTACGCAGCGACGCTGACCAGGCCCGCCACAATCTGGAAGTCGTCCTGCTGCGAATTACACAGTTGCGTGATCAGCTGAACCAACAAGATGACCAAGACCTTGCGACGCGGTTAGACGCGTTGATCACCGGCCAGCGGCAAGCGATCGCCGCTCTGCGTGGGCTGGTCGAACAGATCGCCCGAAGCGACGATCCGAACATCGCCGACCAGTATCGGTCCCAATTCCAGCGACTGGCTGTTGATCAGCGCGTCGCCCTGTCCGATCTGCAAGACGTGGTCGATCAGGCCGCGGGGGAACTGGACGCATTGGAGGCCAAAGCGGAAGCGGATCGATCGCCGGAGGAAAACATTCGCATCGCACAACTCTCCGGCGTGTTGAATTATCTGAACCAGAGCAGCCAACGCATCGGGCAATCACGCAGCCAACTCCGACGTCGCCAAGCAGCTCGAGGGTTTCGTCGTGCCGCGATGGGGTTGAACCAGTTGAAACGTTCCCGCGATCAGCTTCGCGATCCGCTGGAAATCTTGGACAGCCTTTCGCGAGACATCGCCGAAACGGCACAGCACACGGCGCTGAAAGCATTGGACAGCCAAATTGTTGGCCCGCAGGATGTTGACCCGCAGAACGTTGGCCCGCAGGACGACGCGCCGCCCGTCCCCCGCTGGATCGATCAAGAATTCCTTGCCGACAGTCAATCCGACCTGACCGCCCGTAGCGAAGAACTGACCAACCGCTTGGCGGCCGGCTTATCCGGCCCGGACGACAATGCCCAAGAAGGTGAGCAAGCGGAACTGTCGCCCGAACAACAAGCGTTCGTCGACAAGCTGACCCGCGCGATGCCCCATCTGCGTGCGGCCACTGCAGCGATGAAGTCGGCCGATGAAAAGATCGCGTTGCCCGAGTACCGCACCGCCAACGAAGAACAGGTCCATGCGGTTGAAGAGTTGCAGCTGGCGAGAGAGCAGTTTGCGGATCTGCGAACGTTGATCGAATTGGCCTACGCCGGCCAACAAGAGATCGCGGCCGCGTTGGCGGCGGTGGACGGGAATGGGGAATCGGAACCGTCCACCGAAGATGATCCACCGCCGACGGACACCCTGCCGGAAAGCGAACTGCAGCAACAAATCGTCGACTTCGTCACCACAAGCCAAACCCAAAACCTGCAGCGTCTGCAGCGGTTGAGGGAAGAAATCGACGCCGCGATCGAGCGTGCTGAATCTGCCCCAGCAGAAGACGCGCAGCCTGAAAACACGGACACGGACACGGACAGCGACCAGCCGCCGGCCGAATTGCAGCGATTGACGTTTGCCAAGCAATTGGCCGAGCGGGCGGGCGAGCAGATGCAAGCGGTCGTCGACGAGTTGCCCGATTGGTCGGCCGACAGCGAGTCCGAGGCGGCGAAGGGCGACGCCCCAGAACCGGAGCCGCCGACGGAGAGCGGTGAAGTGGCGGAGGAAGCGTCCGGAGTTGCCGCGGAAGAAGGTTCCACGACAACCGCCGACGAAACAACCACGCCGCCGCCGTTGGCGCGTTCCCAAACCAACGCGGACGCTGCCGTCGAAACACTCCAGGAACTTCGGCGTTTGTTCTTTTCGATCATCGAACACTTGCAAGAAACCGCCCAGCGGCAAGCCGGTATCAACGACGAAACCGAGCAGATGGCGGCGTTGCAGTTGGAATCGGAGGAAGAGGCCGAGCGGCAACGGGCCGCCGCAGACCAGCTCGCTTCGCGGCAAGATGAACTCGCCGAAATCGCCGCGCAGATCGCCGACGTGTTGAAACAGCAATCCGAATCCGCGTCCGGGGACAATCAACAAGCCGCCCCCAGCGACCCGCAGCAACATCAGATGATGCAACAAAACGCCGAAAGTGCCAAAAAGGCTGCGGCATTGGTCAAAGAGTCGACCGACCAGATGGGCAATGCATCCGATCAGCTCGCTGCTGAAGAACCGCAAATCGCCGCCGCGCGAGAGCCGCAGGACTTGGCGTTGGAAAAACTGATCGAAGCGCTGCGGGAACTGCAACCGCCGCAGGACAACCCACCCGATCAACAACAAGATCAACAGCAAGACCAACAACAGCAGCAGCAACAGTCCGGCGCGAACCAACCGCAGGAACAAGAAGAAGAACAAGAAGAAGAACAAGAATCGCAAATGGATCCCTCGCGAATCTTGCAAGCCGTGCGAGATCGCGAAGCACAACGACGACGAGACAAAGACGAACGTCAGCGCGCCCGTCAGGTACCGGTGGAAAAGGATTGGTGATGACAATGAGTTCGCATCCGCAAGACCGTGACGTCGCCACAACCGTAGCTAGGCTCGCCAGAGCGTGGAATGCGTCTGGGACCCACCTTCTGGCGAAGGTAGCTACGGTGTTCTTGGTCGCTTTGCTACTGTCCGTCCCCGCCGTCGCTCAAGAGGTGACCGTGCAGGTCGCGACCGAGGAACCGCCGCACTACGTCGGCGTCAGCGCGATCGTCCAGCTAACCGTCGATGGGCTGGAAGCCGATCCGGAACCCCAGTGCGTGGCCGAGTCTTCGTCGCCGGACGTGCGTGTTCGGTTGGCCGGGATCAGTCCGCGGATCGTTCAACGCATGTTTCAATCCGGCAGCCAGATTCGCCGCATCCAGCAAGTGACGCACACGATCCAGTTCCGCGTCACGGCCAACAAACCCGGCGAGTATGAAATCGGACCGTTTGTGATCACCCAGGGTGGCACCGAAGAACGTGTCGACGCGATCAAGATGACGTTTGCGGAAGTCCCCACGACCGACGACATGCGGATTCAGTTGCAACTGCCCGAATCGGCCTACCCTGACCAACGTGTGCCGTTGAAAATTCAGTGGTGGTTCGCTGGCGACACGGACAATGTCAATCAGCTGAACATCGATGGAACGATGCTGGACGAATTTCAATTCGCGCCCGACCCGCCGCCGCAACGGAGCGGATCGCGATTACCGATCCAGACCGACGCGGGCACGCTGACATTGGCCGCGACGGCGGCGCGTGAAATGGTCGATGGAAAGGAATTCACGGTGGTGACGGCACAGCGCACCTTGATTCCCAATCGTCCGGGAACCTACGAAATCCCGCCGATGACCGCCACGATCGAATTGGTCACCCAGTGGGACAATCGTCGACGATCACAACTCGGTGGTTTCGGCTTCGGGGGTTCGCTATTGGAGGAAGCCTTCGGCGGCCGCCGTCGTCCGGCCAAGGTCGAATTGTTTCGTGCGGCGGGCGAGCCGTTGACGTTCCTGGTCAAGCCGTTCCCACGTGAAGGTCGTCCGGAGAGTTTTTCTGGGGCCGTCGGCAACGGGTTTTCGCTGGACGTCAGCGCCGATCGAACCGTCGTCCGTGTGGGCGATCCGATTCGATTGACGTTGCATCTGCGTGGCGACGGAAACATCCAGGGTGCCACACTGCCGCCGCTGTCGGCCGACGGCGGTTTGGACCCACAACACTTCCGGTTGCCCGAAGGCGACGTGACCGGTGTCATCCAAGACGATCAAGACGGCAAACAATTCCTTGTTTCGGTCCGTGTGCTCGATGAAGGCATCAGCGAAATCCCCGCGATCGCCTACTCGTGGTTCGATGCCGAACAGGAACAGTACCGGACGACGCGGTCCAAGCCGATCGCATTGCGGGTGATGCCGGCCCAAGTCGTCGGCGCCGACGCGGTCGTCAGCAGTCAGCCCGGCGTTTCACCCGGTGCCTCCTCGTCGTCCTCTGCCAACCCGACGGGCGAACCGTCAAAGGGCACCGGTGTCCGCAGTTTTGCGCTCAGCGGCGCCGACTTGGCGATTCAACCAGATCCGCAACGGTTATTGTCCGGATCGACCAGCCTGTTGGCCAAACCGTCCTTTCAAATCGTCAACTACGCCTTGGGGTCGGTATGCCTGATCGTCGCGCTGCTCGACCGGCGGCGGCGTCAGGTCGACCCGGTGGTTCGCCAGGCGTCGGCCGTCGTGCGAAATCAACGCGGCCGCATCGCCGCGGCCGGCAAGCTGCCCGAGAAGGACGCGGCCAAACAAATCGCCGACGCGCTGCGTGTGGTTCAGCTGGAATTCCCCAACACCGATCGCTCGGCCATCCAAACTCTGCTCGCCGAGTGTGATGCGATCGCGTACCGGCCCGACGACAAACCCGATGCAACGATCTCAACCGATCTGGTCGATCGCGCCCTGGCGGCAGTCGATGCGATGAAATCCAAGGCAGGTGCGGCATGATTCGACGGTCGGCCATGATGATTCTGTTGATGTTGTTGGGGTTCGGCCCGGTGTTGAACCTCGTCGCTGCCGATGCGGTCGCGCCTGATCCCGCCGCGGAGTTGCAGCAGGCGATCCAGGCCTACCAGTCGGCGATGGACGAAACGAATCGAGATCGCCGGATTGAGTGGTTCGCTCGTGCGGAAACCTTGTTCACCCAGGCGATTGCAAGTCAGCGGTCTCGTGTCCCGCGTCAATCGTTCAGCCCGGACTTGTATCTGAACCAGGGCAACGCGGCCTTGGGGGCCGAACATCTGGGCGCGGCAATCCTGGCCTATCGGCGTGCCTTGACCGTCGCTCCCAACCACCGGCGGGCGCGACAGAACTTGGACTTTGCCAGGACACTGCTGCCCGACTGGGTGCCAACGCCAGAGGAAGATGCGTTGTCATTCGGTTCGATCGTCGATTGGACGCGATCGATCAGAGCCGACCAATGGTTGGGAATCGCCGCCATTGTGTTCTTCGTGACGATGGCGCTGGCGGCTATTTACCTGCGAACCGAAAAGCCGGTGGTCCGTAATTTGGCGGTCGTGTTTGCGTTGGTCTGGATCGGTGTGTTGGCAAAATCATGGATGGACCGTCGTGGCGCCGAGCAGCGTGATGCAGTTGTGATGCGAGCGGAGGTGACCGCACGCTCGGCCGATTCGATCCACGCGCCCCCCAAATTCCGGCAGCCGGTCCCCGCCGGTGTGGAGGTTGCCATCGTTGACGATCGCGATGATTGGGTGCGAGTCCGGCTGTCCGACGGACGTGAAGCCTGGTTGCCCGCCTCGGCGATCGAACCGGTCGAAACGTCCGCGAAAGGCCGCAGAGACGGTTGAGCCCGCAGCGATGCCCGTTCGTCGCGCCGGCAGACTGCTGCGACGCCCCGGAAGGGACGTCGTACTGGGAGTATCAGTCGGCGGGTTGTTGGATCGGGGCGGATGTTTCCCCGAAGGCGTAGACCAACTGTTCGCCGTCGATCGTCGCTTGGATGCGACTGAGCTCCGGTTGGACGGTCAGGTAGGTCGTCAAGCCGGTCGATTGCGGCGACACGACGCGTTCGAGCTGCTCGTGGATGGTTTGGCCGTCGGTCAGCCGCAGCATGGCGACATCCATTTTCGGCGTCGACTTGTTGACTTCGTAAATCGTTTTGGAACGGGCCAACAACACCACGGGGGATTCGTACGGCTGGTCGACCGTGATGCCCCAGGCGTCGTCCTGGAAATCGCGGTTCCAATTGATCTCACCGGACTGCGTCGACACGGCGATGATCTGGTGCACGGTGCGGTGGGTTTCACCATGCTGGGTCAGCATGTCACCTTTTTGCCGCACGACGGCGTTGGCGGGCAACACCAGGATTTGGCCGTCCATCCACATCGCGTACATCGATTGCAACTCCGGCATCTCCCCGGTGTCGTGACGACACAACTCGGTCGCCTCCAGCAGGTCCCAGATCACCAGTCGGCCGGTGGTATCAAACAGCACCATGTAGCGGTCCTGCAAGATCCGTCCACATCCGCGGCCGGCGACTTGGGTCAGCGGTTGTTTGATCATCGCGTCGATTTCCAACACGACCTCGCCGGCGAACGGATCAACCAACCGCACCGTCGCGGCGGACGATTTGGCGTCGACTTGATAGGCCAACACATGTTTTCCGCTGGTCGCCCAGACCTTTCCATAGTCCCACTCGGCCGATTCGATCGTTCGGCCGTCGAACAGGTCAAACTGCGACACCGAGGAAACAATCCCTTTCATGTACGACACCACGGCGACGCGGTCCCGATCGACCAAAAGGTGTCCGAGTGTGGGGGCCGAAGAGTTGCGCCACAAGGTGTCACTGGTGGTGGCGTCGACGGCCAACAAGTCGCCCGCTTGCAGCACCAAGACGCGATCGCCCAGCACCGGTCCGACGCGGAATTCGCTGATTTGATTGGCGGCGCCGGCGTTGGTCGGGTAGGAAAAATTGGAATCACCGAACACGGTCGTCTCGATCTTGCGCTGGGTGTTGGTCGCCCCATCGGCCCCGAAATCGCGTGCCCACAACGATGCATCGCTGCGGCGACTTCCCTGCATCGCGAACAAGTCCACGGCGGAAATCCGTCCCGGACGCTCCAGAATCATCAACCCGCCACTGATCTTGGCCTTGCGATCTTGGACTCTGGCGGCACGAAATTCATCCATCGGCAATTGCATCACGTTGCCGTTGGGATTTTGAAACATCACCGAACCGCCGCGGTTGACGACTTTCCATCCTTGAAAGGACTGTCCGCCGTAGAGTGTCGGGTCGACAACGGCCTGCAAGAACGTCGAACGTCCCGCACCGGGCAGCGATTGTGATTTCCAGGTCAATGAAATCGGCGCGGTGACATCGATCGACGACGTGGTCGACGCCAGACGGTCGTTCGCCTCGGTCTGCAATTCCACTGCCGCGTCTTTGATTTCCGCCGCCGGATCGGTCTTCAACAAGGCCTCGCTGACCACCACGGCGTCTCGGTACAACGCACCTTCGTTGTAAACCTCGGCCAGCGTGATCGCGCGGTCGGCGGTGAAGTCCAACCGTTGCTGGTCCAGCAACTGCGACGGCAGCGATGCCCCCAACAACAGGCGTTCGGCCAACAACAATTCCCCTTCGGCGATCCGCCGCTTGCCCAGGGTGATGACCAGGTCATCGATCCCTAGCGGTCCGAGTTGCCCGATCATCGCGGAGAGTCGCTTGGTCGATTCCAGACGCGTCGATTCCAAATGTTGTTGCAGCTCTTGCTGAACGATCTGCACTTCGTTTTCTTCTTCGGCGATCCGCATCACTTCGGCCGCGCGGGCGCACACCCAACTGTCCAGCGCACAGTCGCGTGACGGATCGCGGAGGATCGCGTCGTCTTCGTTGCCCACCGGCGAGAGGTCCGTCATCACGCGCGAGAAATCCAGCAACCGCCGGGTCGCGTCGGCGACCGAACGCTTTCGCAGCGCCGATTCGATCCGCAGCGCCAGGAATTCCAGGCGTTGATTCGGCGTGTCGATCAGGGCGTCAAGTTCCTCCTCCAGCCCCGGCGGCGGTGTCGGGTTTTCGCGCAGTTCCCCCAACATCGACGAGATCGACAGCATCAACACGTCGTCGCTGTCGGGATCGATCGTGCGGGCTTTCTGCAGCACCTCAAGCGCCTCGCGGCGCTCTCCCCGTTCACTCAACAGCAGTGCTTTTTGCACCAGGGCGTCCAAGTTATCCGGATCTTCTTTCAAGATGCGTTCGACGCGCGGGCCGAGGGTTTTCTTGCCCAGGGCGACGACCAATCGTGTGGGGCCTTGCGAAATGATCTCGCCGTCGATGGCGATCAAGTTGCCCAGGGGAAACTGGGCGGTCACGCGATCGACCAAGCTGCCGTCGGCCAACGAGATCTCGACCAGTTCGTTTCCGCTGGTCGGGACGATGTACGATTCGTCGCCGAACACGCCCCGGCCGACGATTTGTTGGCCGGCCGAGACCAGCCGTGGGTCGGTGCGCCAGTTCAACCGCCCGCTTTCCAAATCATGGCTGACGACATCGCGGGCGCTGACCATCAAGAACTGATCGTCGCGAACTCCGGCCAGATAGAACGCGGCCTGGCGCGATTTACTGAACCGCTTTTTGCCGTCGACCAGTTCAAAGCAATACAGGTTGTCGGTCGCCGGCGGCGTGACCAGGACACTCAAACCGCTGGCCGTCGCCGCGGAATTGTGCCAACGCTGCAACAATTGATCGGAGGATTGGCCCGAGCGTGAATTGAACATGATGCTGCCCATCGCCCGCCGCTGGTACGAGTTCGCCCAACGCAGCGTTCGGTCGGCCAAATCGACGGCGACGGTCGCACCGGCACCGGTCGGGCAGAGCAACACGCCTTCGTGGTAACTGGGGGTCGCACCGGAGATCCGCCGGATGGCGTCGAATTGAATCCCCGCGCCCTCGATCGCGACGAGTTGCTGTTTCCAAAGCAACTTGCCCGTCGCCGGATCCAACGACACCAACAGAATGTCGCCGGCGATTTCGGCCATCGCATACAGGGCGCCATCGACCGCGATCGGAGCCCCCAAGAAGAACGCTTGGTTCAGCTCGCTTTCGATCGTCGGATTCTGGCCCAGACGCCACAACGTCTTGCCTTCGGTTTCCAATTCCAATGCGACCAAGGTGTTGCGGCCACCGTCGGCCGTACTCGTGTTGCGAACCCCCATCAGCGGATTGATTTGCAGCATCTGAAACGGCGAAAGGTCGTCAAGCAAAAACACCCGTTCGCCATCACTGGTGATTTGGCCATAGGGCAAATCATTCCACACGCGGCGGCTCAGGCGATCCGGCGGCCCCGACGCTCCGGTCCCCAGCATCGCATCGTATTGCTCGGTCTCGGCCGAAACGTCGGTTTGGAACCAGGGGTATTGCCATACCCGTTTTCCCGTGCGGTAGTCCACGCCCCGCAGGCGTTCGGTCGTCCGCATCAACAATTGGTTGCCGACTCGAATCGGCGTCCAACTGGGCGGTACCAATCGCCCACTGGCGGCCAGGTCGTCGGCCTTCTTTCGCAACCGTTGTTCTTCCAGCGGAGTCGCGGTGGTTTCCAACATCCAACGTGGCGTCGAAAGCGGTAGCTGGCCGGCATCGGTTTCGTTGCGCGATGCCGAACCGCCCAGCAACGGATAGTCCGCCGAACGGCTGATCGAATCCGTCTCTGGCAATTGGTAATGTTCGTCGATCCAGCCCCGCCAATCGGTGATCGTTTCGGTTTCAGCGGGATCCCCGACCGTGACTTCCACGCGTGTCGACGCCAGTTCGCGAGGCACCGATCGACCACCCATGCGACAGGCAATCGCGTGCATCGCCAACAGCCCCTGGCCGAGTTGATCGACCGCATGCCGGCTGGACACGACGTCATCAAGCAACAACGAGGCCGCCAGCGGGTGACCGAGATAAAGCTCGCGCTGGGCCAAGATCAGTGACGCTTGGTAACCGGCCGCGGTGTGAAAGTACTTGCGGCGGACTTCGCGAAGCCGCTTCCAGTCTCGCTCGCGCGTCGCTTGCTGGAGTGCCTGTTTGGCCAGGGCGCCGTAGCGAAGTTCGTAGGTGGCGAACGCGTCACTGGGAAGCCCGCCGATCAAGTCGCGGCAATGCCGCAGAAAACTTTGGTCCAAACGCTGTTGGTCGCTGTCTTTGATTTCCAGAAAGAAATCTTGACCGGCGATCGTCGCATCGTCCGTCGGGTCGACATTCCGCTCCAGCAAGTCGCCCAGGATCACCACCGCGTCGCTGTAACGACGGTCATCGATCGCCTCCTGAGCGTCCTTCATTTGCTGGTTCAGCATCCGCGGCGGCGGAATGAACCGCGACATGTTCTGATCGAACCCCACGCCGAAACGGCCTTGCTGGGCCGGGGCACGGTCGCCACGGCCGACCACCAACAACAGTGCCGGCAAGAACACCAGAATCCGGATCGTAGAGAGAAAGCGAAGCGGGGCAGAATTCATATTCGAACGACTTAGCGGTGCGGACCAAAGGAATCGACGCGGCGCGGGCAGCACGCCGCAGCCACCATTGTAGCGCCGCAGGGCAAAGAAGGCGCCCGCAGCTGAGGATTTTCGGGTAGGTTCCCTCTTCCAAATGGCTCCCCTCTCCCCCAGAAAACCTGACTCGCTGGAGCTCGCCAGGTTTACTGGGGGCGAGGGGAGCCAGAATCATCAATCGCGTCTTCTAAAGAGGCGAGCCGACCAACCTATCACTGGCAACATTGTGTTGCTCCCCAAGGGATTGCTCAGCAATAGATTTCACGTCCCTTGCAGCGAACCACAAACCCTCCCAAACACCTCCTCCGGTGTCCCTGCCGCGTCGATGTCGATCACGATGCCGCGGCCGCGATAATGCCCCAGCACCGGCTCGGTGCGATCGCGAAAGACCTTCAACCGGGCCTGGATCGTTTCCGGGGTATCGTCGGCTCGTCCTTCCAAATCCGCCCGTGCGAGCAGCCGCTGGACCAAGACGTCTTCTTGCAGGATCAGGTTGACGACCGAATCGATCCGCTGGTCTCGTTCAGATAGATAAGCCGTCAGCATTTCGGCTTGATTGACGGTGCGGGGAAAACCGTCCAGCAGATAGCCGCGTTGGCAATCCGGTTGTCTCAGCCGCTCGATGATGAACTGCATCATCAGGTCATCGGGGGCGAGCTGCCCGCCGTTGATGTAGCTGGCGACCAATTCGCCCAGCGTCGAATCGTTCCGCGTCGCCCGCAGCATTTCACCGGAGGAAATGTGCGGGATCGCCAACTCGCGACTCAGGCGTCGGCATTGAGTGCCTTTGCCGGCACCCGGCGGACCGATGAAGACGATTCGCACGGGGTTACACGACCGGGCTGACGCCACCACCGGCGCCCTCGAGCAAGCCGCGGTAGTTTCGCATGACCAAGTGACTGTCGATCTTTTGGACCAAGTCAAAGGCCACGCTGACCGCGATCAACAATCCCGTCCCGCCGTAGAACCCGGCGATCGAATACGGCACGCCCAGCGAACCATAAACGATCGTGGGCACGATCGCGACGATCGACAGGAAGCCGGCACCGACGTAGGTGATCCGGACCATCACCTTTTCCAGGTAGTCGGTGGTCCGCTTGCCCGGTCGATACCCGGGAATGAACGTGCCGCTGTCACGCAGGTTGTCGGAGATCTCTTTCGGGTTGAACGTGATCGCCGTCCAGAAGTAACAGAAGAAGAAGATCAGCGCGACGTACAACAGGTTGAAGAAGTAAGACGCCTGGTCTTGCATCGTCAAACTGACCAGGTTCAGGCCTTTAAAGATCGCACCGCCGGTTTCAAACGCACCGGCCAACAATCCAAAGAACACGCCGGGAATCATCAACAAACTGCTGGCGAAAATGATCGGCATCACGCCGGCCTGGTTGATTCGCAACGGCAGGTGTTGCCGCGTGCCGCCGTAGACTTTTCGTCCGCGGGTGAACTTTGCCGATTGCGTCGGGATCTTGCGTTGCCCCAGCGTGATGAACACCACGCCGACGACCACCCCGATGAACAGCACAAACAGCAAGATCAAGGTCTCGATCCCGACCTGACCACGGCTCAGCCCGGTCAATTGGGTTTCCATGTTGCGGATCAATTCGTACAACGCTTTGGGCATCTGGGCCAGAATCCCGGCCATGATCAACAAACTGATCCCGTTGCCGATCCCGTGCTCGTCGATCTGCTCGCCCAGCCACATCAGGAACACACTGCCGCAGGTCATCACCGCGACGGCGACGAATTGCCAGGGCAAATACAGTCCCGTGCCGGCTTCGTTCAAGAAGTTGGCGTTGATGTTGCCGCCGCCCGGACCGCTGGCCGACAGCATGACCGAGACGTAGATCCAGCTTTGGACCAGACAGATGCCGACGGTCAAGTAACGCGTGTATTCGTTGATCTTCTTCTGACCGGCTTGGCCTTCCTTTTTCAGCTCCGCCAGCGCGGGGACGGTGGTCCCGAGCAGCTGCAGAATGATCGACGCGGAAATGTAGGGCATGATGCCCAGGCCGAAGATCGTCAACTGACGCAGGTCGCTGGCGGCGAACAGACTGACCTTTTCCAAAAAGTCGGCCGCGCCTCCGCCGGCGGAATCGGTCGGGGCGTTGTCCACCATCGGCAGCGGGATGTGGAAACCGATCCGGTAAATGGCCAGCAATCCCAGGGTCAGGAAGATTTTCTTCCGCAACTCGGGGATGGTGAACATGATTCGCAGTTTTTCAAGCATTCGCTCGATCCATCGTTGGTTGATTTCGGTTGCGGCAACCCTGGCACTGGGCCGAAACGCTGCCACCTGCGGAAATTTAGTGTTTTTGGCGATCCAAGGCGAGGGCAACGGTCGGGCAAATCAGATCGGCGGCTGAATTCCGATCGGGTTGGCAATCCGCTCGTCCTGGAACAACAAAACGCCAGTCCGCGGGGGCGACTGACGTTTTGAGTGATGCATTCAAATTTGGCTCGCTTGTCTCAAACGAGTGCCTGCCGGCTTATCCGCCGGAGGGGAAGGCATCGATCAGGCTTGCTTCAGCGCCGCGACGCGTTCTTCCGGGGTTCGCTTGGCGACCAGTTTGTTGACCGTTCCGCCGGCGGCGGTGATCTTTTCTTCGGCCGACTTGCTGAACCGGTGGGCCGAGACGGTCAGTTTCTTGGTCAGCTCGCCATCGCCCAGGATCTTGACTTCGTCGAAGCTGCCTTTGGCGACGTCTTTGGCGGCCATCGCTTCCAACGTGACTTCGGCACCGTCTTCGAACGCGTCATTGAGTTTGCCGACGTTGACGGCGAACACGTTGACGGCAAAGCGGTTGTTGAAACCACGTTTGGGAACGCGGCGGAACATCGGCATCGCCCCGCCTTGGAAGCTGGGTTTGCGGCTGTACCCGCTGCGGCTCTTGTGACCTTTGTGGCCGCGAGCCGACGTTTTACCGGTGCCGCTGCCGGGGCCACGGCCGATACGTTTACGTTTGCGGTTCTTTTGAATTCCGCGATGGACATCATTCAGGTTCATAACGAAACCCAGGTAAGCAATGTTGCACGTTGCGTCGCGGCGTGATTCGCTGCGGACGCGTCAATCTTGTTTTAAAAAACTTCTAAGCGGACAATTCTTCGACGGACAACCCACGCAGGGCAGCGGTCTCTTCGCGAGTCCGCAGTTGCTTGAGGGCTTCGACGGTGGCTTTGACCAGCGTGACCGGGTTATTGGTGCCGTAGGATTTGGTCAGAATGTCGTGGATGCCACAGGCTTCACAGACCGCCCGGACGGCTTGTCCGGCGATGATCCCGGTACCGGCACCGGCCGGAATCAGGGTGACCTTGGCGGCTCCGAAGCTGCCCCAGACCTGGTGCGGGATACTGCCTTCGACCAGCGGGACCGTGATCATGTCACGGGTCGCTTGCTTGGTGGCCTTTTGGACGCTCGGCGGCACTTCGTTGGCCTTGCCGTAACCCCAGCCGACCTTGCCCTGCCCGTCGCCGACGACGACCATTGCGGCAAAGCTGAAACGACGACCGCCTTTGACGACTGCCGCACAGCGTTTGATCTTCACCACGCGATCGAGCAAGCCGTCATCTTTCGACTCATCCGCTTGCTTTCCGCCACGACGACGATTTTGGTTGCTTCCGCTACTAATTGTTCCGACCCTCGGTTAGCCGACCCTTCGGCGGGCGGCAAGTTGAATTGGTGTTCGTAATTTCTGCTTTTGATTCTAAAGCACGAGCCCGCTTTCGCGAGCGGCGTCTGCGAACGCTTTGACGCGTCCGTGATACTTGTTGTGTCCGCGATCGAGTTTGACTTCCTTGATCCCCGCCGCTTCGGCCTTTTGGGCGATCGCTTTGCCGACTTCGGCGGCACCGTCGCAGTTGCCGCCGACCTTGACGGTTTCCCGCATCGCCTTGTCACGCGTGCTGGCGCTGGCGAGGGTGCGTCCGGTGTTGTCGTCGATCAACTGCACCGAGAAGTGCTTCAGCGAGCGTTGAACGCACAGACGCGGTCGCTCGGCGGATCCACGAAGGACGTTGCGGACGTGGTTGCGTCGACGAAGTCGTTGCTTTCCGAGTTTTTTGTTTTTGTCCATTGAAGTGCCGTCCTGATAATCGCGGCCGATTCTTGTCGATGCTTGTCTGGTCGAAGCTTGGAACGGGTCTGGCGGGACTACTTGGTCGCCGACTTACCGGGTTTGATCTTAACTTGTTCGCCCTGGTAGCGGATCCCCTTGCCCTTGTAGGGTTCGGGTTTCCGCAGCGAGCGGATTTCGGCGGCGAACTGGCTG
Source organism: Stieleria mannarensis (assembly GCF_014154935.1). GTDB lineage: Bacteria > Planctomycetota > Planctomycetia > Pirellulales > Pirellulaceae > Stieleria > Stieleria mannarensis. Next base: position 60,585 of record NZ_JACEHH010000029.1, on the reverse strand, counting down.
ACCCGTTGTTTGTCGCAGCCCTGGACGACGACGTGCGTCTGGTCGGGGCAGGTGACGGTCAGGTCGCTGGGGATTTTGCGATGCAGTTCGTTGGCAAACCCGACCCGCAGTTGCAGCGTATCGCCGGAGATGCTGGCCAGGTAACCGACGCCGACGACCTCGAGCCGTTTTTCGTAGCCCTTGGTGACGCCTTCGACCATGTTGTTGATGATCGCGCGGGTCAGCCCGTGCAGTTCGCGGCTGGTTCGGTCTTCGCCGCTGCGAGAGCAGGTGACCGTCTCCCCCTCGACGTCGACCGAGATCTCGGGACGGTGGGTGAACGTCAGTTTGCCCTTGGCTCCCTCGACGGTGATGACACGATCGGCGACGCCGACGGTCACACCGCTGGGGATCTGGACTGGTTTCTTTCCGATACGACTCATTTCAGATCACTTGCTGAAAACGTTGTTTGTACGGGTGTTAGGCGACTTCGCAAAGGATTTCGCCGCCGATCTTTTCGCGTCGCGCTTCACGATCACTGATCACACCTTTGCTGGTGCTGATGATCGTGATGCCCATCCCGCCCAAGACCGGTTTCAGGTCTTTGCAGTGGGCGTACAAGCGGCGTCCGGGTTTGCTCATGCGGCGAATGGATTGGATCACTCGCTCGCCGTTGGAACCGTATTTCAGTTCCAGGCGGAGCAGGTTGACGGGGCTCTCTTCGACCTCCGCCCAATCCCAGATAAAACCTTCGCGCTTCAGCACGTCGGCAATTCCACGCTTGACGCGGCTGGCAGGGATATCCACAAAAGCACGTTCCACGCGAACGGCGTTGCGGATTCGGGTCAACATATCGGCAATCGGGTCTGTCATCATGGCTTTTCGTCGCTCCGTTGTCCTACCAACTGGCCTTACGAACACCGGGGATCAAACCCAAGTTCGCATTTTCGCGGAAACAGATTCGGCACAAACCGAACTTGCGGTAGACCGAACGAGGTCGACCACAGAACTTGCACCGGTTCTCGCGCCGGGTGCTGAACTTCGGCTTCCGATTTGCCTTGGCGATTTTTGATTTACTTGCCACGGGCTGTCTTGGGGTTGCAGCTGTGAAACGGTTCGCAAAATAAAGTGACTGTCAAAGCGTCGCTCACGCGGCGTCGCTCTTACCCGGTGCCGCTTTGAACGGCATGCCGAACAATTCCAACAACGTGCGTGCTTCGTCATCGGTCTTGGCCGACGTGACGTACGTGATGTTCATGCCCTGCGGGCGGGTGAATTTGTCAGGGTTCAGTTCGGGAAAGACCAATTGCTCGGTCAAACCCATCGTGTAGTTCCCGCGGCGGTCGAAGGCTTTGCGGCTGATCCCGCGAAAGTCGCGGACTCGGGGCAGAACGATCGAGACCATCCGGTCCAGGAATTCGTACATGTGTTGTCGACGCAGGGTGACCATGCATCCGATCGGCATGCCTTCACGCAAGCGGAAGTTGGCGATCGATTTGCGGGCGACCGTCATCACCGGTTTTTGACCGGCGATCTGGGTCATCGCATCGTAGGCCAGGTCGAGGATCTTTTTGTCCCCGATCGCTTGGCCGACACCCATGTTCAGCGTGATCTTTTCCAATCGCGGAACCTGGTGCGGATTCTTGTATCCGTAGCGTTCGACGAGCGCCTGGCGGATGGAATCTTCGTAGGTGGTTTGCAGTCGTGGTTTGGTTGCCATGGTTTGCTTCACGCCTTCTTGTATTTGTCACGGGGCGGGGAGATTTTTCCCAGGCTTGCACCGCTCTTCTTTGCAAATCGTTCCTTGGTGCCGTCGTCCAGGTAACGGACTCCGATCCGCGTCGGTTTGTCGGTCGTCGGGTCGATGACCATCACGTTACTGGCGTGGATCGGCATCTCCTTGCTCAGACGTCCCCCTTGTGGGTTTTTCTGGCTTTTGCGGACGTGTTTCCGCACCAATCCGGCACCTTCGACGACAACTTTGTTCTGTTTGCGATCGACGACCAGGACCTTGCCGCGATGACCCTTGTCACCTCCGGCGATCACTAGCACTTCGTCTTCAACTTTGAGCAACATGACTGGAATACTCTGCTTGGACTGGGCGAGCGGTGCCGCCCAATGTGTTTGTTTCGAGATTCGGAACCGGTCGGGTCCCGGATCACTTGGATTCTTAGACCACTTCGTTGGCCAAACTGACGATCTTCATGAAGCTCTGCTCACGCAGCTCCCGAGCGACCGCACCGAAAATCCGCGTGCCGCGGGGGGCCTTGTCTTTGTCGATCAGGACCACGGCGTTGCTGTCGAACTTGATGTAGCTGCCGTCACCGCGACGCGTCGGCGTCTTGGTCCGCACGATGACCGCACGGACGATCGCCTTTTTCTTGATCTCGCTTCCCGGGATCACGCTCTTGACGCTGCAGATGATGACGTCACCGACGCGGGCGAACCGGCGTCGGCTGCCGCCGAGGACCTTGATGCACATCACCTGACGGGCACCGGTGTTGTCGGCAACGTCGAGACGGGTTTCTTGTTGGATCATGGCTGGTTATTGACCTGAAAAATTACTCGCTTTCGGATCCGGCCGACGCAGCCTCTGCTTGTTCGGCTTCCTTGCGTGCGGCACGCAAGGCGACCAAATCGACTTCGGTGCTCTTCTCGATCACCCGCACCAAACGCCACCGCTTCAACTTGCTCAGCGGTTCGGATTCGATGATCTCGACGCGATCGCCGACGCCGGACTCGTTGGCCTCGTCATGGACGTGGCAAACCGTTCGGCGGCTGATGTATTTCTTGTACTTGGGGTGCTTCACCAGACGATTGATTTCGACGCGGCGCGTCTTGTCCATCTTGTCGCTGGTGACGATGCCCGAAACTACGCGTTTTGGCATGGTGCTACGCTTCGGCTGGGGTGTTGTTGGCTGCTTTGCTTCGCTCGGTCTGAATCGTCTTGACTCGAGCGATCAAACGTCGGTTTTTGCGGATGTCGCTGGGCGTGTTCAAACGCTCCGACTGAGACTGGAAACGCAGTCGAAACAAATCGGCAGCCGCTTCGGCCGCGGTTGCTTCGAGCTGTTCGTCGCTCATCTCTCTCAGTTCGCTGTTGCTGGTCATGACCAGGCCTTCGATAAACAAAAGTGATAGGTCGGGTCCGTCGGCTCCATTCGCCCGGCGGCTCAATCGCTGTCTTGTCGGTACCAGAGCCGTTCTCTGGTCCGTGATTTAGAACGTCCGCCGTTCGACGAAGCGTACTTTCACCGGCAGCTTGCTCGCCAATCGGGCGAAACAAACCTTGGCTTGCTGTTCGGTCACACCACCGAGTTCGTAGAGCACGGTCCCCGGCTTGACGACCGCGGCCCAGAAATCCGGTTCACCCTTTCCTTTTCCCATCCGTGTTTCCAGCGGGGTGCTGGTGACGGACTTGTCGGGGAAGATTCGGATGTACAGTTTTCCTTCGCCGCGGACGTATTGCTGGGCTGCGATCCGTCCTGCTTCGATCGTCGTCGCTTTGATCCAACCGGGTTCCAATGACTGGATCCCGTAGTCACCAAAGACGACCGTGTTGCCACGAGTCGCACTACCTTTTATGCGCCCTCTTTGGCTTTTTCGATGCTTGACCCGTTTGGGCATCAGCGCCATCGTTGTCGTCTCCGTAAATACCTTGGTTAATCCAGACCTGAACTCCGATGTGCCCCTGTGGCGTCATCGCTTCGGTCGTTCCGTAATCGATCTTCGCTTGCAATGTGCTCAACGGAATCGAGCCCATGCTTTGTTTTTCTCGGCGTGCCATTTCCGCTCCGCCCAATCGCCCGGCCAGCTGGATCTTGATGCCCTTGGCACCGGCGTCCATCGTCTGTTCCAGCGATCGCTTCATCGTCCGCCGAAAACTCGACCGCTTTTGCAACTGTTGTGCGATGTCCTCGGCGACCAATTGAGCCTGCAGCTCGGGCCGGCCGACCTCTTCGACCTTCAAATTGATCCGGCGGCCGATCAAGTTCTGCAGTTCTGCCTGCAAGATCTCGATCTCTTGACCTTTTTTGCCGATGATCAATCCCGGCCGAGCGACGTACATCATCACTCGCACTTCGTCACGCGTTCGTTCGATCTCGATGCGATCGATCCCGGCGTTTTTATATTGGTTCTTTTTGGGGTGGTTGGTGATGAAGTTCCGCAGTTTGCGGTCTTCGACCAACAGGTCCGCAAAATCTTGTTTCGACGCGTACCATCGACTGCACCAGCCGCGGGTGACACCGGTTCGAAACGCAATTGGGTTGACTTTCTGTCCCATCGTTTACGACTCTTTGATTGTGTTGTTTCCGAGGGGCTTAAATTTCGTCGATCGGCGTCACTTTGACGCTGATGTGGCTGCTGCGTTTTTTGATGATGTGTGCACTGCCGCGTGCCTTGGGACGCATCCGCCGGAACATCGATCCGCCGTCGACTCGCACATCGGTCAAAACCAGGTCGTCGATCCGATGCGGGCTCCCGCCGGTCTGGTCGGGGTCCATCGCGTTTGCAACTGCACTGCGAATCACCTTTTCCAGCATCCGGGCACCACGTTGCGGCTGATACTTCAGCGTATCGAGTGCCTCGTCGGCGTACTGGCCACGCACCAAGTCGGCGACCAGACGCACCTTCTGGGCACTGATCCGAGCGTTGCGATGGCTTGCTACAAATGTTGACATCGTATCGACCTATTTCTTTTTGCCGCCGTGACCCTTGAACGTCCGAGTCGGAGCGAATTCGCCCAACTTGTGACCCACCATATCTTCGGTCACCTGGACGGGGACATGTGCCCGTCCGTTGTGGACCATGAACGTCAGATTGATGAACTCGGGAACGATCGTGCACGCACGCGCCCAAGTCTTAATCGGCGTTTTCTTGCCTTCCTCGGCCTGCTTCTGCACCTTGAAGTACAGCTTCGGGTCGACGTAGGGACCTTTTTTGCTACTGCGGCTCATCGTTCTTCAGCTACCTGATTACTTGTGCAGTTTCAACTGACCGTATCGCTTGCTCTTGCGGCGGCGAACGATCGAGCTGTTACTCGGTTTACGTTTCTGGCGGGTCGCTCCACCCTTGGCACTTTTGCCCTGCGGGCTGACCGGGTGACGACCGCCTTTGGTGCGACCTTCACCACCACCGTGCGGGTGGTCGATCGGGTTCATCGCGGTTCCACGCACGTGCGGGCGGCGTCCCAGCCATCGGGCTCGGCCGGCCTTGCCCAACACCACGTTCATGTGCTCGCTGTTTCCGACCTGGCCGACCGTCGCACGGCAGCGACTGGGGACACGCCGGACTTCACCGCTGGGCAGTTGCAACTGAGCCCAGTCGGCTTCGCGGGCCATCAACGTCGCACCGGTTCCGGCGGATCGGCACAGCACCGCACCTCCACCGATTCGCATCTCGATGCAGCACACGGTGGTGCCCAACGGGATGTGCTTCAGCGGCAAGCAGTTGCCCAGCGTCGGCGGGGCTTCGGGGCCGTTTTGGACCTTGTCGCCCGCCTTCAATCCCGAGGGAGAGATGACGTAGGTTTTCTGGCCGTCGGCGTACTTCAACAGTGCGATCCGGGCGGAGCGGTTGGGGTCGTACTGGACCGAATCGACCGTCGCAGGCACGCCGTCTTTGACGCGGCGAAAGTCGATCACGCGGTACATCTGCTTGTGGCCGCCGCCACGATGCCGAGCGGTGATCTTGCCCTGGTTGTTACGACCACCGGTCTTTCGTTTCGGCTTCAGCAGCCCCTTTTCCACCTTGTAGCCGGGCGTCAGTTCAGCGAAATCGCTGACCGATGCATTTCGGCGACCGGGGCTGGTCGGCTTGTAGATGCGAATTCCCATCGCTGCGTTCTGTCTGGCTGGGAGGAAGTGATCTGGTTTCTGACGGCTCGCCTATCTCGCGGCGAGCTTCTTGGTGACTCTAAAACGACGTGACGCCGGCTTAGAAGAAGTCAATCTTGTGGTCTTCGTGCAAGTGGACGATGGCTCGCCGCCAATCGGACGTCCGCCCGAGCCCGTTGCGGGTCCGACGAAACTTGCCTTTGCGGTTCTGCGTGCACACCTTGTCGACCTTGACATCGAACAGCTTTTCGACGGCTGCTTTGATCTCCGGCTTGGTCGCCATGCGATGCACTTCAAACGCGTATTCGTTATGCCGCGTCGCGCGGTGGACGCCTTTCTCGGTCACGAGCGGACGCAACAGGATCTGATGCGGCTCGAGCTTGATCTTCGTTTCCGGCGGGGCGGGTGGTTGAATTCTTGCCATCGCTCAAATTCTTCTTGGGCTTGGTATGTGAGGTGCGGTCGGGGACTAAACGGCCTGCCCATCGGCAAACGAGCCATCTTTGATTTTGTCCAACGCCGCTTTGGTGACCAGCATTCGCTGTGGCTTGAGCACCGACAGGGCATTCAATTGCCGAACCGGCTGGACGTCGACCCCGGGGATGTTCCGGCCGCTCTTGTAGACCGCGGCATCGGTTTCCGCCGTCGCCACGAGCGTGGTGGTCGAGCCGAGCCCCAACTTCTTCAGCGTCAGGGCGAGTTTCGACGTCTTGGGGGCGTCGTAACTGAGTTGGTCGATGACCAGCATTTCGCCGTCATCGATCTTGCTGCGAATGGCCATCCGCGTCGCACGCTGCAGCGCCTTGCGGGGCAGCCGATAGCTGTAGTCTCGCGGTTTGATCGTCCGCGCCACGCCGCCGCCGCGACGCACGTTCGTTCGCTTCGAACCGGCCCGGGCGTGCCCGGTGCCCTTTTGGCGGTACATTTTCTTGTTCGTACCGCTGACTTCACCGCGGGTTCGGGTGTTGTGGGATCCTTGGCGGGTGTTCGCCTGGTACATCACCACGGCGTCGTGCAGCAACTGCTTGCTGACCCGGTCCGCAATTTGAGCGGAGTCGATTTCGTAGGTTCCGACTTCTTCGCCGGACTCGTTGACGATTGAGAGTGTTGCCATTGGGACTAGCCCACCTTGTTCGTTTGACGGATCGAAACCAGGCCACCATTCGGACCGGGGACAGAACCGCGGACCAACAGCAAGTTGTCCTCCGGCATCACGCGAACCAATTCCAGGTTTCGCGTCGTCACCTTGGCGTTGCCGTACTGACCCGCCATGCGAATGCCCTTGAACAAGCGGCTCGGCGACGCACTGCATCCGGTGCCGCCCGCATGACGGTGGACCTTTTTGACGCCGTGGGTGGCACGCTGTCCGGCGAAGTTGTGCCGCTTCATGACGCCCGAGAAGCCGCGGCCCTTGCTGGTGCCGGTGACGTCGACCCGCTTGACACCGTCGAAAACTTCGACGGTGACCGTTCCGCCGACCGAAAGGTCCGTTTCGCCGCGGAACTCGCGAATGAAACGCTGCGGTTCGCAACCGGCTTTTTCGACAAGCTCGACACCGGCGTCGGCACGCTTTCTAGATCGCTTGCTGTCAAGCTTCGCGACGTGGCCGCGTTCCGCACGAGCCGCAAGACGGCGAGGCTTGTCTTCAAAACCCAACTGGACGGCACTGTAACCGTCGCGATCAATCGAGCGGATCTGGAGCACGTTACACGGGCCGGCCTGGATCACGGTCACGGGGACGACGGTGCCGTCCTCTTCGTAGACCTGAGTCATTCCGATCTTGCGACCAAGTATTGATGGTGACATAGCTCTAGCACCACGGCTTTCGCCGCAGCCATTTATCGCTCGTATCTGGGTTTTGAACTTCTCGCCCCGAACCGGAAGCATGCCGCCGCCTGGGATAGGTGGCTGTTAGCTAGGGTTATCGGGAGCGATATCCGTTCATACGGAATACCGGACCTGAAAACTTTGGGGCATCGGCCCACACTGCTCCGCACAGCGAGGCCAAGACGAAAGGTCGCGACAAGCGACGCTTCGCACTATCGGGCCGAAGCTTTGATTTTGATGTCCACCCCTGCAGGCAGACTCAGTTTGTTCAGTGCTTCAATCGTCTTCGCGGTTGCTTGGACGATGTCGATCAGTCGCTTGTGCGTCCGAATCTCGTACTGCTGACGAGCCTTCTTGTTGACAAACGGGCTTGAAAGCACGGTGTATCGCTCAACACGCGTCGGCAACGGGATCGGCCCGTGCACTTCGCTGTGCGTTCGCTTGACCGTGTCCACGATTTCCTGGGCACTCTGATCGAGCACGGAGTGATCGTATGCTTCCATACGAATCCGAATAACTTCGTTGGCTCCGGCTGACACAGTACGCTTCCAGTAAAAAGGGTGGCGAAACAAAGAACAGGGGGCACTCGGCGGTGTGGCCGAGCAAAACTCGCGAGGCGTTCGTCTCACGGGAGGGCGAGAATTTAGGGGCGGCCTTGGTGAGCGTCAACGGCTCTTCGCGAAAACTATTGAAAAGTTTCTCGAAATTGGCTGCGGGGGGATTCTGCGGGGTTTTTCTGGGGATCGGCGTGGCGGAAAACCAAGGGGTTGGGCGATTTGTCCAATCGACATGCATCTCGCGGGCCGGTATGAGATTGGCTTGGTCGCCCCCGCCTGGATCAGGCGAATGCGCGTTTGCCGGAGCGACCGGCCGGGATGCCGGCATTTCAGACAACCTCGATGGAGTAAATGTATCGTGAATCAGCTTGGCGGGCTCTGGCGTGACACCTGGTGGGTGTGGATCGGCTTTGTGGTGCTCACCATCGTCCTGGGCGTCACCGTCGGGCGATTCTTTTATCTGCTAATCCCCTGTTTGCCGGTGCCGTTCGCGTATTTTGCTTTCAATCGTTACGACGAGCAGGGCAACGAGAAGGCGGATCTGTAGCGGTTGCTGCCTGGCAGCGGGTTATCGCCGGGCAGCGGGTTATTGCCGGCTTGCCTTCTGGGTGAATTGCAAATTGCAAAATAAACATTGCAAATTGGTAATTGGTTTCCGTTGCAGTCGGCCAGTAGCAGGGTTGTGCCTCGGCCGTCGCTGTCTTGCCAGGGGCGTGGCGAATCCACTCGTTTGCGCTTCGGGCTCGTGTGAAAAGTGGCGTCTTCGAAGGACGTGGCTGCGGGCGTTGCGCTGTAGCTCCCTGTGTGTGCAGCGGGCTGCCCTGCCAGGCAGAGGTCGTGCGGTTTTTGGAAGAAACCCTCCTGGCAGGAGGGTCGAGCGCAGCGAGGGGAGGTCGAACGGTGAATCGCTGGACAAGCTTTTGTCCGCCGGTCCTGTGAAATCGCGGATCAACCCTCCCCGCGTCGTCGCTCACTCCTCCGCGCCCCTCTCAAGGGGAGGGTGAAGTCGCAAACGCCTGTTAAACCAGAGGTTAAAAACCGCACGACCTCGCCAGGGAGGGTCTGTCTTAACTTGATACCTACGGTGGTGATGGGCGCTCAGGCTTCTCTAGCGGCGGCGATTCTCGGCCACGAGGGCGGATTCGGCTTTGGCTGCCCCGGAATTTGCAATTTGCAATGTTCATTTTGCAATTTGCAATCGCCCCTTCGCCCACGGGCAACTTGACGCGGTCGCCGGAAAACGCGGCCGGCCACGGCCCGCGGGATCTTTTTAGCCGAGGCCTCTTCTCTCGGCTGGCGTCTCTCTCCCGGCTGGCGTCGAGGGCTGGTACGAAAAAAGGCACCCGCGGCTGGGCCGGGGTGCCTTTTTTGCTATCGAGAGCGGCTGATGGGATTCGAACCCACGACAATCACGTTGGCAACGTGATGCTCTGCCAACTGAGCTACAGCCGCATCGCTTTTCGAATGAGGGGGAGATTATCAACAGATTCTGAGAATCGGCAAGCCCTGCAGAGAACTTGAGCCGGATTGTTTTTGGAAATCGTCTCGAATCTGCATCAAACGCCCAAAGCGGCGTAAAATCGCGGCGGCGACTTGCCGATTTTGACTCGACCGCGATAGATTACGGGCTTCTCCAGCAAACAAAGCAGATCGCTGCAGCGAAAAATCGCATGATCGCATTGCAGTCGAGATAAAATTTTTCCACCCCGTCCCCGTGCAAGGTGCGTTACAGGATGTCCACGTCCATTGATTCTCCCGCAAACGCCGATGAAGCGACCCCACTCCAGCTGGACGTCCAGGTCAGCTCTCCCCAGGCGTGTGTTCGCGACGTCGTCGTGACCGTCCCCGAATCCGAAGTCCAACGTTATTTAAAAGAAGCCTACGACGAATTGGTCCCCGAAGCCCAGGTGCCGGGCTTCCGCAGCGGCCGCGCCCCGCGGCGTTTGGTTGAAAAGCAGTTCAAGGAGCGTGTTGTCGAGCAGGTCAAGGGCAAGCTGTTGATGGACGCCCTGTCCCAAGTCACCGACAGCCAAGACTTTTCGGCGATCAGCGAGCCGGACTTTGATTACAACTCGATTCCCGATCCCGGCGAAGGAGCGTTCTCGTTCCAATTCTCGATCGAAGTTCGCCCCGAGTTTGAAACGCCCAACTGGAAGGGTCTGGAACTGTCCAAGCCGGTCGAAACGATCGACGACGAGGCGGTCACCACCGCACTGCAACGTGTCCTCAAGGATCGCGCCGATTTCGAGGCGACCGACGAACCGGCGGAACTGGGCGACAAGCTGGTCGTGACAATCCGCTTCAAGGAAGGCGATGAAGTGCTGTCGACCCTGGAAGAGGAAAATATCACGCTCGCCGCGGCACTGTCGCTCAGCGACGGCGTGTGCGAATCCTTCGGCGCCGATGTCGTCGGTAAAAAGGAAGGCGATACCGTCACCACGCCGGTCAAGCTCGGGGAAGGTGCCGGTGAAGGCGAAGACGAACGCACGATCGTCGCCGAAGTCGAACTAGTCGAGGTTCAAAAACTGGAAGAGGTCGAACTGACCAGCAACCTGCTGGAAGAACTCGGCGATTTTGAATCCGAAGAAGAACTCCGCGAGTTCATCAAGGATTCGTTGGTTCGCCAAGCCGAATATCGGACGCAACAAGCCGTTCGCCAAAAGGTGACCAACCTGTTGGCCGAATCGGTCACGTTCGAATTGCCCGAAGACCTGGTCCGCCGTCAAACCAACCGCGAACTGCAACGGCGAGTTCTGGAAATGCGTCGCAACGGGTTTGACGACACGACGATCCGTGGCATCGTCAACGCGTTGCAGCAAAACGCGCGAGCGTCGACCGAAGCGGCATTGCGTGAGCACTTTGTGTTGGAGCAGATCGCCGAAGAGGAATCGCTGGACGCCGAACCGCAGGAATTCGAAAACGAAATCATGCTGATCGCTCAGCAATCCGGTCAAAGTCTGCGACGAACCCGGGCCCGGTTGGAAAAGACCGGCCAGATGGATGCCTTGCGCAACCAGATCGTCGAACGCAAAGTGATCGAGTTGGTCGTCGAAAACGCCAAGGTCACCGAAGAAGAGGTCTCCGCCGACGCCGACGATTCGTCCAACGCGTCGTACCCGGTTTCACACAGCATCCTGGCGACGAAATTCGACTCGGAGATCCCCGAAGCGAAGTACGAGGACAACCGTGTTCCCGAGTCGCCGTTGCCGGGGTCGTCCGAGCAAGAGAAGGACTGATTTCCGGCCGGGGTGAGCGAGCAACGACAACCGATGGGAGTCGAACGGATCGATGGCGTTTTTGTCAACAAGTGTCGGAAGTAACGCGCTCGGTTCAGGCGTGGACTCCGCCGCTGGCTCAGTCAGCGGCGGACCGGAACGCTTTGAATTGGTCGACGAAGAGACATCGATCGGACGCCACCCCGATTGCAGCATCGTTGTCGATGCCGGGGCGGTCAGCCGTTACCACGCCAAGGTCGTTCGCCAGGACGACCAGTTCACCGTGTTCGATCTGGGCAGCCGAAACGGCACCTTCCTGAACGGCCAACTGCTCTCCGGCGGCCAAATCCTTCGCGAGGGAGACCGGATCCGGATCAGCGACATCGAGCTGGTGTTCCACAGCGACAGCGTCCCCGAATTCGCCGCCGGCGGTTCGGCGGAAATGACTTTCAGCGGTTCCAGTTTCGGGATCGTGATGGTCGATGACGACTCGGACAGCTCGCGTGTCGTCGCCCCGCAGGTGGAGTTCGAAAAATCCGGCGACGGCCTGAAGATGCGGGCCACGCCGGAGGCCAAACTCGAAGCGCTGCTCAAGATCAATCGCAACCTCAGCAACACGCTGTCGCTCGATAGCGTGCTGCCGGGCATCTTGGACAGCCTGTTTTCAATCTTTCCTTCGGCCGACCGCGGTTTCATCGTGATGGAAACCGAAGACGGCGGGCTGCAAACCCGTTGGATCAAAACCCGTCAGGCACGCGACGAAACCGAAACGGTGCGGATCAGCCGAACGATCATTCGCCGTGTGATCTCCAGCGGCGAAGCGCTGCTGTCCTTCGACGCGATGCAGGATAGCCGATTCAACAGCAGCGAATCGATCGCCGATTTTTCGATCAAGAGCATGATTTGCGCGCCGCTGGGCGATGCCCAGGGCAACCGATTCGGCGCGATCCAAATCGATTCGACGCAAGGCCGCGGCCAGTTCGTCGAAGAAGACATCGATCTGTTGTCCGGTGTGGCCGCCCAAGCGGGCATCCTGATCACCAACGCCCAGATGCACGAACAGGCGTTGCATCAACGCGAGGTCGAACAGGACCTGAAGCTCGCCACCGACGTCCAAAAGGCGTTCTTGCCCCAGCAACCGCCCGACGCCTCCGGTTATGCCGTCGAAAGCTATTACCAGGCGGCCAATCATATCGGCGGCGACTACTTCGATTACATCCAGTTGAGCGACGGCAAGATCGGGATCGTCGTCGCCGATGTCGTGGGCCACGGCGTCGCGGCAGCCATGTTCATGGCCAAATTGTCCGCCGAGACCCGGTTCTGCCTGGCCGGTGAACCCGACGTCGCACGGGCGATCGAAAAGCTGAACGACCGGATGAGCGAGTTGGGCGTCGATCGATTCGTGACGTTCCTGTTGGTCGTCATCGATCCGGCCAGCAGCCAAGCCACGATCGTCAACGCCGGCCACATGCCCCCGATCTGGCGACACGCAGGCAACGGCGAAATCACCGAGCCCGGCGGGGAGGAATCCGGGTTGCCGATCGCGATCGATTCCGGAATGGAATACGAAGCGGTCAATGTCCAGGTCGAACCCGGTGACGTCTTGCTGCTGTACACCGACGGCGTCAATGAGGCGATGGATGCCAAGGACAACGAATTCGGCATCGAAGCGATCCGCCGGCTGGCCGCCAAAGAAAGCGATGCGGGGGCCATCAAAGACCGCATCGTCGACGCGGTGCTCGAGCACGTCGGCGACGCACCACCGTTTGACGACATGTGCCTGGTCGTGATCCAGCGGACCCAGCCGCCGGAGGCCGCCGCGGGACCCGGACCGGTCGACACGGTCGGCAACGACGACATCGATACGGCACTGCGATGAACGTCCGATTGATCGCACGCTATCGGGGACGCGTCCAAGGCGTCGGCTTTCGAGCCACCGTGCTGTTTCATGCGCGGGGATTGGACATCCACGGGTTTGTCCGCAACGAACCCGACGGGAGCGTGTTGGTGGACGCCGACGGCGCGAAAGGCCAATTGAAGGAACTGGTCGATCGCATCGCAACTCGACCGGCCGGTTCGATCGACGATTGTGATCTTAGCTGGACCGATTCGCTGCAACGCTCCAACGGCTTTTCCATCGGATAAGCGACAAGCGGTTCAGTCGTGTGGGATAGGCTTCCAGCCTGTCATCGCGGCAGCGACGCCCCTTCTCCGGCGCCGTTCACCCAGGAATCTCACTCCAACGCAACTTCACATCATGGAACAATCCTTTCTCGCCTACCTGAAAGGCCGCACGCGGTCGCTGCTCCAGGTCGATGTCGGTATCGGTGACGATGCCGCGGTCATCCGCTCCCCCGCCTGGCCCCTGGTCGCCTGCACCGACCAGATCATCGACGGCGTCGACTTTGCCTTCGATGAACATGACCTGGCGGACGTCGGTTACAAGGCGATGGCGATCAACCTGAGTGACATCGCGGCGATGGGCGCGGTCGCCACCAGCGCCCTGGTCACGCTGACGCTGCCGAAACAAAATGCGACGAAGGTTGCCGGAGAGGTTTACGAGGGGATCATTGAAGCGGCCAAGCAGTATGATGTCGCCATCGCCGGCGGGGACCTGTCGACCTATGACGGTCCGCTGGCGATCAGCATCACGGTGCTCGGTCACGTCGCCGAAGGGCAGCCCTGGTTGCGCAGCGGCGCCCTTGAAGGCGACGTCGTGCTGGCCAGCGGCAGCTTCGGCGGCAGCATCCTCGGCCGGCACTTGAGACCGACGCCGCGGTTGGAACTCGCCGCCGCCATCGGCAAACTGGCGACCGTGCATGCGGCGATCGATGTCAGCGACGGGTTGTCCCTGGATCTGGACCGGATGTGCGCCAGCAGCGGCTACGGTGTCGAATTGGATGTCGACGCCATTCCGGTCCACCCCGATGCGATCAAGCTGTCCGCCAAGACCGGCCGCGAACCCTTCCAGCACGCCTGGAGCGACGGCGAAGATTTTGAACTGCTGCTGTCGGTCTCGCCGGAGGACGCCGAACGCTTGCTGGCCGCCGACCTGCCGGCGCCGTTGACCGCGATCGGGAAAATCGTCGGACGCACCGGGCTGTGGCGAAAACACGAGGGCAAATTCCTCCGGCTCTCCCCGCAAGGCTACCTGCACGGGGAGTAAAGCGGCATGAAGGCGGCATGGAGGGTCGGGGGCAAAAAATGCGTTGGGCAAAAAATGGAATCGTCGGAAGATTTGGCGAGGGCTGAATCGTTCGCTCGCGTCTTCGAACTGACTCGCTGTGTCTTGCCGGGGATGCGAGAAAAACGACGCGGCAAGATCATCAATATCTCATTGGTCGGCGGGATGATGGCGATGCCCACCATGAGTGTGTACTCCGCGTCCTAGTTCGCGCTCGAAGGTGCCAGCACTTTATTACGAGGTCAAACCGTGGAACATTTCGGTCACCCTGGTGCAACCGGGGTTCATGCGCAGCGACGCGTTTGAGAAGGTCCCCTACACCAACTTGAGCGGCCAAGCATTTGCCGATGGGGATCATCCCTATTACGCGCATTACCATCACATGGATCGCTGCATCGCTTCGTGTTCTTTCCGCAGAAGTCCCCACCGATGCGACGTTTGATCCGCGATCGGCGATGTTATATTCGAAGCAACGCACGAGTCCCCGCGCGATCGTAGAGTGATGAAAGAGCCGTCCCCCATCGATCAGGAAACCGTGACGGAGGAGACGCCGCGGGAAGCCGGTTCGTATGCGGATTCGCAGCAGTGGAGCGAGTTTGCGCCCAGTTTTCCGTCGTTGCTTTCTCATTCCCGACACGTCGTCGCCGCGGTGTCCAAGATCGGCGAGTCGGTTGGAGAGTTTGAAATCATTCGCTTGCTGGGCGAGGGCGCATTCGGCAAAGTCTTTTTGGCGCGACAAACCTCCTTGGACCGCGAGGTGGCGGTCAAGATCACCGCGGATTTGGGGTTGGAAGGGCGAACGATGGCGCGGTTGGAACACGCCCACGTCGTCCAGGTCTATTCCGAAACCGTCGACGAATCGCTGGGCATTCGGCTGCTGTGCATGCAGTACGTCCCCGGGGCGACGTTGCACCGGTTGATCGGGCGGTTACGCGATCTTCCTCGCCAGGCACGCGACGGCCAAGCGATGTTGCGGGTAATGGATCAGTTGAGTATTCACAGCGCGGTGCTGGATCCGGTGAAGTTGCGTTATCGTGAAGTATTGTCACAGTGTCAGTTGGACGAAGCGATTTGTTGGATCGGTTGCTTTCTGGCAGAGGCATTGTCGTATGCCCATCACCGCAACGTCCTGCACCTGGACGTCAAACCGGCCAACGTGATGGTGAACCAGTACGGCCAACCGATGCTGACCGATTTTAGCCATTCGATGCCGACGACTGGGGCGGCGCGTGTGGGGGCGGCCGTTTTCGGGGGCACGATCGGATACATGGCGCCGGAGCACATTCGGGCGCTCAACCCGAGTCATCCGGGCGGGCGGGAACTGGTCGACCCGCGCAGCGACATCTACTCGCTCGGTGCGGTCTTGCTGGAGATGCTGGTTGATTCGTCGCGGGAACTGGGCAAGGACCGCAGCCTGGACGGCCGTGACATCGATCAAGTCATTGCCCATCAACGCGATATCGGACAGGTCTGCCGCCAGCTGGACGAATCCCAGGTTTCGGCACCGCTGACACAGATCATCCGTCGCTGTCTGGAACCCGATCCGGAGCGACGTTTTCAAACCGCCGGTGAATTGGCCGCGGCGCTCCACGGCGGCTTTGAATGGTTGCGGATCGAACGTCGCTTCAAGATTTTCGAAAACCTCTCGCGGGCGCGGTGCAAGCTGACGCGAAACCGGTTCGCGGTGAACGTCTGACCGAGTGTTTCGCCCAGTCGTCTCGCTTTTTCGCCGGCCGGTTCTTCCACACGATCGACGTGCAGTCGGAGCACGGTATGGAGCGACGGGTGGCAGCGTTTCAATTCCTGCCACGTGTCACGCAGCAGTGTTTCACGCCAGCTGGCATCAAACGCGTCCGCCTGGTCGTCGCACATCGGCGCTCTGGCAATCGGCTCTTCACCGAGCGCGACGGCCAGGCGTTCGTGTTGGCGATAGTGGTCCCGCACCAGATTGATCAGGACCGACTTGATGTAATCACGGAATCGTCCTTTCTTAGGGTTCGCCCGGCACAAATCCCCACGCAGGACGCGCAACACGAACTCCTGGAACAAGTCTTCGGCGAGCGTTTCGTCGCGCGCGACCCCCAATAAGTATTTCCACGCCGCACCACCGTACTGATCGATGATTCCGAACCGAGCATCCGAAGCCCGCGTGTTCTCGCCCGCGTGGGCGCGACGGATCAGAGTCCAGCGAGTCGGAATGGACGCCAAACGCGAACGTGAGGAGGAATACATGACGCGGTTTCAACCACAATGTTTCGATGACAAGGCATGGTGATAAGAACCATTGTCGTGCCCAGCCCCCTGTGGTTGCTAACGAACTCAGAATTTTCTGCCAACCATTGTAGAACCGCTGTCCCAGCTGTTCTCCCCACCAAAACGTAGCGTCCTCCGCGGGGATGCGGGTGCAGCCGCAGGCGGCTGCGGGGAACAATTGAGACAATGGTTCTACACTGCTGCGGTCCGCTAGGCCGTGTCGGTTTCGCTGTGACGAGGCGTCATTGTAGAACCGCTGTCTCAGCTGTTCTCCCCACCAAACGTAGCGTCCTCCGCGGGGATGCGGGGTGCAGCCGCAGGCGGCTGCGGGGAACAATTGAGACAATGGTTCTACACTGCTGCGGTCCGCTAGGCCGTGTCGGTTTCGTTGTGACGAGGCGTCATTGTAGAACCGCTGTCTCAGCTGTTCTCCCCACCAAAGCGTAGCGTCCTCCGCGGGGATGCGGGTGCAGCCGCAGGCGGCTGCGGGGAACAATTGAGACAATGGTTCTACACTGGAACAGTCGCACTACTCGATGAACATCGATTCGCTGACCAGCCAGCGCCAGGTGACCAGGGTGCAGACCAGACACATCCACCATGAACCGATTTGGGCGCCACGAAAGTGCCGGAGGCGCAGGAACAGCGTGATCGTGAGCGCCAGGGTCAGCAGTTTAAAGATGGCGATCGAGTAGTCCCCCAACAGCTCACTGCCGACCGGATTGAGTTCGATGAAGTGGCCACTGCCGCTGGCGAGGATCGTCCAAACCAAATCGATCACCGAGAGACCGGCGATGAAGGCGACCGAACAGATGACGTGTCGTCCGGCGGAGTGATCGTCACTCACATCGCGCCAACCGGTTTGCTTTTTGGGGGGACAGTTCAACAGATGGCCGAATCCCAAAATGGACAGGAACATTGCGCCCACCGTGAACCAATAGAGCAACGCCTGGGTTGTTTTTCGACCGTCGATATGTGACTGGACCTCCACTTCGACGGATTGTTGTTCACTCAACAGCGAGATCGTTTGCTCCAGCAACGCCGGTTCGACGGATTCACGGGAGTGGGATGCGGCGAACAGTTGTTGTCGGTTCGGCATGCCCTTGAGCGAGTGGTACAGCGTCGTCGCCTCGTCGCTGTCGATGCCCCCGTTGCCGTTTTGGTCCACAAAGGGGAGCAGCGGACGCAGGAAATTCGTCAATTCCGCCGATCCGATTTCACCGTCTCGGTCGACATCCAAACGCATGACTTGTTGGACGAATTGATCGGCGGTGATCAATTCGGCAGTCGGGCTGCGGCCCGGGGCGGTGTCCCGGTTTCGATTCCAGCGTCCCCGGATCCACGCATCACGCTCCTCAACACGCCACTCGTCGGTTGTCACTTGACCGTCCAGGTTGGTATCCAGTTTGGCCAGTGATAGCGAAGCGCCGGCGATTTCGTCCTGGGTCAGGATTCCGTTTCGATCGACGTCCAGGGCAAATAGAAGTGACGAGGGGGCGAGGGAGGGGGGATTCATCCGGCCGAGTTGCAGTGACGCGTTTTGCACAACAATCGTTTCCGTTCGCGGCGGTTCTCCAGCAGGCTGTTCGGCAGCCTGTAGCGACGGTGACGGCTGACCAAGGCCTGCGACCGAAAGAACCAACGCGGCGAGAACGTGATTGAATGGTCCCATGGACGGACTTCCTCGATTGAACTTCGATGAACAACGAACTCGCTGGACAGCGAGGCATGGCGTCAAGAACACGTGGCTCGTGACGAAGGGCAATGCGAAAACGACGCTTCCACTCGGCCAAAGATTCTGAGAAACATTGCCAATTACAACCGCCGACGCGCTCGTCACTGGATCGACGCGAGTGCCTGAGAGCGGATCTCGGTGACGCGTGGGTCTTCCGGCGGCGTTTTTCCCGTGATCAAGATTTGCGCGTGGCGATGATTGATCAGGAAATCGGCCCAATCGAACCAGGGCAACGCAGGGGTCAGCCTGGATTGACGCAAGGTTGCGTTGAGTTGTTCGTCCAGGAAGGCCTGCGATTGCTCCAGGGCGGCCATCGCTTTGTCCGGCTTTCCCAATTTGTGATAGGCCATGGCCAGTAGCGGTGCCTCGATCCCCTTGCCGAACCAATGGGCGTCGTCGGATCCGGATTGTTGCAATCGCAGAATCGCTTGTTCGAGGTGACCGGCACGAAGGTGAGCCCACCCGGCGATATACCACAGCACGCCCATCGGCATCATCTTTCGGCTCCGTTTTCGCGATCCGTGATTGTCGGAATGATGCTCGGTTTTCTGACCTTCCTCCGTTTCACACTCAACCGCCGCCGCTTCGATCTCCGCTTGCTCCATCTCGTTGGTCAAGATCAACGCTTCCATCCGTGCCGCCATTTCGCTCGGCGCGATATAACCTTGCGGACCCGCCAGGCAACCCCGTGTCGCAGCGAGTGACAACGGGGCATCGTTTTGATCGACGATGCGGCGGCAGAGTTCTTGATAGGCATCATCATCGCCGGCGAGCCAGAAGAGTTGCGGCACGCCCCACCATTCGGGACCGCGGATCGGTGCGCCCAGATCCAGGGCTTCGCGATAATCGCGGGCCGCCAGATCATACAGTCCCAGTTTGACGTACAGCGACGCCCGCTCGATCCAGACGTGGTGGTACCGTGGCTGAGTCTCGGTCGCTCGGCTGTAGTCGTCGTGGGCTTCGGCCCAACGCTCCGAATCGGCATGGGCCCGTCCGGAGCTGAGCAAAATGTTGGCCTGTTTCAGCCGTTGGGTGAACAGCTCCAGTTCTTCATTGGCGATCGTGGCCCGTGTTTCGGCGGCGCGGGCGTTGTTGAGTGCCAACTGCTTTTCATCGAGTGCGATTTGTTTGGCGCGGCTTTCGCGGACCGCGATCCCGGCTTGCCAAATACTGATCACGGTGCCCAGCACCAGCGCCGAGACGACCAGGGAGGCGGTGGTCAGGCTGGCCTTGTTGCGCCGCGCGAATTTGGAGAATCGATAGCCGGCTGAGGGAGGACGTGCTTCGACGGGTTGTTGCAGCAAGAACCGCGAGACGTCTTCGGCCAAGGCACCCGCGGTCGGGTACCGGCGACTGCGGTCCTTGTCGATCGCCTTCATCACGATCCAGTCCAAGTCACCCTTGACGATCGAAGTCAGTTTGGCCGGTTCGATCCGCCGGTTGACCGAAACGGTGTTGGACAGTTCCTGATTCAGCGTACTGAGTCGGGTGCTCGGCCGCGGCGGGTCCTCTTCGCGTATGATCCGCCGCAATTCGTCGAATCCCGCGCTGTCCAAACGATCTTTGCCGAACGGCGTGGAGCCGGTCAACAATTCGTATAACAGCACTCCGAGCGAATAGATATCCGCACGGGTGTCGATGTCGACATTGCTCATCTCGGCTTGCTCGGGGCTCATGTAAGCCGGCGTACCGATCATCGACGCGAATCGGGTGTAGATCGTTTTCCCCGTCAAACTTTGTCCGATCGCTTTGGCGACCCCGAAATCGATGACCTTGGCCAGCGGTTTGCCGTCCTGCAGGGTGACCAGAATGTTAGACGGTTTCAGGTCACGGTGGATAATGCCCTTCTGGTGCGCGTGTTGAAGTGCGTGGCAGAGCGTGATGAACAGATGCAAACGCCCGCGGGTGTCAAGTTTGTGGTTGTCACAGAATTGATTCAGCGGCACGCCGCGGACCAGTTCCATGACAAAGTAGGGTTGGCCGGAATCGGCGACACCGGCATCAAAAACGCGAGCGATGTTGGGATGGTCCATCAGGGCAAGGGCCTGGCGTTCGGCTTCGAACCGCGCGATCACCTCGCGCGATTCCATCCCCGGTTTGATGACTTTCAGCGCCACGCGGCGACGAACCGGATGCTGCTGGTCGGCGACAAACACCAACCCGAATCCGCCTTCGCCGATCTGCTCCATCAACTTGTATGGCCCGACCATCGTGCCCGGCAGGGGACTGACGCTGCCGATCGGCTGTCCCGCGACGATGTCCGTCTGGTCGGGCAGGGGCTTCGGCACGGTCGCGATCGGTTGATCGACCAGATTCTCGGCACACGCATGTTCGCGCAACAGGTCGGAGACCGACGCAAGCAATTGCGAATCGCCCTGACACGCCCGTTTCAGGTACGTATCACGGTCCTCGGGGGAATCGATGTCGACAGCCTCGAGAAAGATCGACTTTTCTTGACCAATTGCCATGGGGAACGCGGTGAAGGGGGGGGGCGCCAGGAATCCGAATCCATCGATGGATCGCAGGATGTCATGCGAAAACGCGTCGTCGCGCTGGTCACACAATCCTACTCTTTTTCACCGGATTTCATTTCCCGGCCCAGCCAGGCCCTGACAAACGCCCAGTTGCGGGTGACCGTGCGGACCGAAACGCCCAGTGCCTTGGCGGATTCCTCGATCGTCAACCCCGCAAAAAAACGCAGTTCGACGAGTTTTGCCAGCCCCGGTTCGTCGGCCGCCAACTTGGTCAAGGCGGCGTCCAGGTCCAGCAAGTCGTCCAGGTTGTCCGCATCGGCGATCGCGTCGGCATCGGAAATCGGGTGGCGACGTGCCTGGCCGCCCCGCTTGGCACTTTTCCTGCGCCGGGCATTTTCGATCAGAATCCGCCGCATCGCTTCGGCCGCGGCGGCAAAGAAGTGCGATCGCCCGTCCCACTCGATCGCGGCATCCCCGACCAATCGCAAGAACGCCTCGTGCACCAGCGCGGTGGGCTGCAGCGTCTGTCCGGTCGCCTCCTGACGCATCTTGTTGCCGGCCAAGCGTCGCAATTCCGCATAAACCAAGGGCATCAATTCGCTCGCCGAGGAGCGATTGCCCTGTTGGAGTTCGTTCAGAATTCGGGTCACGTCAGACAAAAACGTCAATTCTCCTGAATGCCGAGTGCCCGGTCGGAAACAAAGGCGTTGTCCAGCCGTTCTTGGCTGAAGGTCGACGTCGGACCGTGCCCGGGCAGGAATTGGATCTCCTTGCCGAGCGGCCACAGTTTTTCGACGACCGACCGAATCAGGTCGTCGTGATTGCCGTAGGGAAAATCGGTGCGGCCGACCGAACCTCGAAACAGCACATCGCCGACAAACGCGAACGAGTCTTCCGGCTGGACCAACACGATGTGGCCGGGGGTATGCCCGGGGCATTCATAAACGTCGAACTCGATCCCCGCCAATTCCACCGTGTCGCCTTCGTGCAGGTAGCGATCGGGGGTGACGTTCATGCCCCCGTCGATCCCGTAATTGGCACAAGTCGATTCGATCGCATCGAGCAGGAATTGGTCTTTTTCGTGCGGTCCGATGATCGGCACCCCGTATTTCTGCTTGATCGCACCGGCGGCTCCGGCGTGGTCGACGTGACCGTGCGTCAGCCAAACGGCCTTGACATCAACGCCCAACTCCTCGACCGCCGCGGCGATCCGCTCGGCTTCCCCGCCGGGGTCGACGATCGCGGCTTCCATGGTTTCGGTCGACCAGATGATCGACGAATTCTGTTCCAGCGGCGTCACGGGAAGGATGGCGATCTGGAAACGGGGCTGGGGGCGATCGCCGGGCTGATCGGAATCGGACATGGTGGGGGAGTTCTTGGGGCGAAAGGGTGAATCGGTTACTGAATCTTTTTTCCGCAGTGCCCCTAGTGTATCAACCGCCACCGATACCACACCCGCCCCACGATCACGTCGAGAGGCGTGCGGGAGCGAGGAAAGGCAGAATGATGTTGGGGCAGGATGTTGGGGCAAAACGATGGGGGCAAAACGATGGGGGCAAAACGATGGGGGCAAAACGATGGGGGCAAAACGATGGGGCAGAATGATGGTGGGCGGATGATGGTGGGCGGATGATGCGGGGGAGGCTGATGTTTCGGGCCGGTTGGGATGTGACTCAGTTGCGCGCCGGTGTGTCATCACAGCACGCGGTGGAGGGGAAGCAATGATTTCGCCTCGGTCTTCATCGTTCGCTGAACCCTCGTCCAACGGCGAACCCGTTGTCGTTGACCGGTGCTTTGCGGGATCCGTTGTCGATCTGTGCGGATTCGGTACGGCGTTTGCCAGCAGGTTCAGCGCTGAGCCTCCGACCCGTTCGAGCGGAAACAATGTTGATGGAACGCCAGAATACAGAACGACGTGCCGCGCCCACGCCGCCGGATGACGACAAGCGTTGGAAGATTGTCAATGTCACCATGCGGCGAAACGGCTATTCGGGACACGCGCTGATTGAAACGCTGCACAAGGTGCAGGATTGTTTCGGATACTTGGAAGACCGCTCGCTGCGGTACGTCGCGATGTCGCTGGGATTGCCGTTGAGCAAGGTGTACGGGGTCGCAACGTTCTACCACCTGTTTACCTTGAAACCCCAGGGCAAACACACCTGTGTGATTTGCACCGGGACGGCTTGCTACATCAAGGGATCCCGCGAGTTGTCCACCGCTATCGAAGACCGCTATTCGGTCAAACCGGGACAGACGACCAAGGGTAACGAGTTGTCGGTGCTGAGCGCCCGCTGCATCGGTTCCTGTGGACTCGCCCCGACGGTCGTGCTGGACGGCAAGGTGCTCGGCCAACTGACCGCCGCGGAATTGATTGACGAAATCGAGGAGGTCGTCTGAATGAATTTGGAAGACCTGTCGGACATCACCGAAGAGGTCGCCGAAGCGGCCAAGTCACGTCGACACTGCGTCCGTGTATGCATGGCGGCGAGTTGTCAGTCCTGCGGCAGTGGCGAGGTATTGGAGGGGTTGCAGGCACAGGCCAAACAGAACGCCGATGACGATGTTTGCATCAAACCGGTCGGGTGCATGGGCCTGTGTTCGGCTGGCCCGCTGGTCAGCGTGGACTCGGATCAGCCGGCGACCGAATTGCTCTACCAAGACGTCACCGCCGACGACACCGAAGAATTGTATCGCAGTCTGGACGACGATCCGCTGGAGCGTCTCCGCTGCCGGACCGATGTGCCGTTTTTCTCGCGTCAGCAAAAGATCGTGTTGCGGAACTCGGGCATCATCGATCCCGAGCAGATCGATGACTACATCGCCGCGGGAGGCTACCGATCGCTGATGCGGGCGGTCACCGAGATGACTCGCGAGGACGTGCTTCGCGAAGTCAAGGAGAGCGGCTTGCGAGGCCGGGGCGGCGGCGGCTACCCGGCGGGGCTGAAATGGGCCACCGTTGCGATGGCCCCCGAGCCGCACAAGTATGTGATCTGTAACGCCGACGAGGGTGATCCGGGAGCCTTCATGGACCGTGCCGTGCTGGAATCGGATCCGCACCGGGTGCTCGAGGGGATGGCGTTGGCCGGCTATGCGGTCGGCGCCGAACACGCCTACATCTACATCCGAGCCGAGTATCCGTTGGCGGTCGAGCGACTAAAAACGGCGATCAAACAGGCGACCAAGAAGGGCTTGCTGGGACGCAGGATCTGTGAGACCGCGCACAGTTTTGAAGTGGAGGTGCGTTTGGGCGCGGGAGCGTTCGTCTGCGGTGAGGAGACCGCGTTGATGGCGTCGATCGAAGGCCAGCGTGGCCAGCCGCGGCCGCGTCCCCCTTACCCGGCCGAAGAAGGCCTTTGGAAATGCCCGACGCTGATCAACAACGTCGAAACGCTGGCCAACATCCCCGCGATCGTCGGCAAAGGCGGTGCTTGGTTTAAAAGCATCGGCACAGAACGGTCGACCGGGACGAAGGTGTTTGCCTTGGCCGGCCGGATCGCCAACAGCGGGTTGATCGAAGTCCCGATGGGAATTCCACTGGGGGAAATCGTCAATGAAATCGGCGGCGGTATTCCCGACGGGCGACGGTTCAAAGCGGTCCAGACCGGCGGCCCCTCGGGCGGATGTCTGCCCGAACAATACCTGGACATGCCGGTCGAATACGACACCTTGCGTTCGGCCGGGTCGATCATGGGTTCGGGCGGCATGATCGTGATGGACGAAACCTCGTCGATGGTCGACGTCGCGCGTTATTTCATGGAATTCTGCATGGACGAATCGTGTGGCAAATGTGTGCCCTGCCGAGCCGGAACGGTTCAATTGTACGGATTGCTGGACAAGATCGCCGACGGCGAGGCGACGCCGAGCGACCTGGAGTTGCTGGAAGAATTGTGTGACGTCGTCCAGGCGACCAGTCTGTGCGGGCTGGGACAGACCGCGCCCAACCCCGTGCTGAGCACCTTGCGTTATTTCCGACACGAGTACGAAGAAAAACTGCGGCCGGAATCGGAGCGAATGCCACGCATGCAAATTGTGACCCTGGACGATTAAATGACGCACCCACCTGTTGCATCCAATCCCGGCCCCAAGGTCCGTGTCGTCACGCTGAAGATTGACGATCACGATGTGGGCGCGCGCGAGACGGATTCCATTCTGGAAATCGCGCACGCCAACGGCATTCGCATCCCCGCGCTTTGCTACCTGGACGGGCTGAGCACCTGGGGCGCCTGTCGGTTGTGCATGGTCGAAATCGAAGGGGTTTCCAAACCGGTTTCGGCCTGTTCCACCACCGCAAGCGAAGGCATGAAGATCACCACCAACAGCGAGCGACTGAAACGCTATCGGCGGATGATCTTGGAGTTGTTGTTCGCCGAACGCAATCACGTCTGCAGCGTCTGTGTTTCCAATGGCCATTGCGAACTGCAGGACTTGGCCGCCGAGTGCGGCATGGACCATGTTCGTGTTCCCTACCGCAATGCGACCTACAACATCGATTCGTCCCACGATCTGTTTCGTGTCGACCACAACCGCTGTGTGGTCTGTACCCGCTGTGTCCGGGTGTGTGACGAAATCGAAGGCGCCCACACCTGGGACGTGATGGGCCGCGGCGTCAATTGCCAAGTCATCACGGATTTGAATCAACCGTGGGGCGACAGCCAGTCCTGTACGTCCTGCGGCAAATGCGTCCAAGTCTGCCCCACCGGGGCCTTGGTCAAAAAGGGCACCGCGGCCGGCGAAATGGAAAAACACGACGACTTTGTGCCCTACCTGGCGCAGATGCGAAAGAGACAATGAGCGAAGCAAAAAAGATCACCCTGGCGACCGCGTGGCTGGACGGCTGCTCCGGATGCCACATGTCGTTTTTGGATTTGGACCAGCGGTTGATCGAACTGGCCGAGAAGGTCGACGTCGTTTACAGCCCGATCGTCGACACCAAAGCATTACCCGATGCGGTCGACGTCGGCATCCTGGAAGGCGCCGTCAGCACCGAAGAGGATTTGCACAAGGCCCGAATGTTTCGCCAGCGCTGTCAGTTCCTGATCAGTCTGGGGGACTGTGCGGTCAGCGGGAACGTTCCCTCGATGAGAAACATGTTTGACCTGGACGATGTCCTGGACCGTGCCTTCGTGGAAAACGTCCAGGCCCAACCGGGCCGGCCGAGCGAAAGTTTGCCGACGTTGCTGCGAACCGTTTTGCCGATCCATCACGTCGTCCAGGTGGATCTGTTTGTCCAGGGATGCCCGCCCTCGGCCGACACCATTTGGCAGGTGCTGACCGAACTGATGGCCGGCAACACGCCGGATCCTACCCAATTCACCCGCTTTGGAGCCTGAACTCGGTCATGGGACGCACGATTAAAATCGATCCCGTTTCTCGCATCGAAGGCCACGCGCACATCACGCTGCACCTGGACGATGCCGGCAACATCGACGACGCCAAGTTTCACCTGACACAATTCCGCGGTTTTGAAAAGTTCTGCGAAGGACGACCGTTCCCGGAAATGCCGGCGCTGACCGCCCGGACCTGCGGCATCTGTCCGGTCAGCCACCTCGTCGCGTCGTCCAAGGCCTGTGACCACTTGCTCAGCGTCACGATTCCACCGACCGCCGCCAACCTGCGACGGGTGATGAACCTGGCCCAATTGATCCAGTCGCACGCGCTGTCGTATTTTCACCTGTCCTCGGCAGACCTGTTGCTGGGGATGGATGCGGATCCAAAATCTCGCAACCTGTTCGGGCTGTTGAAAGTCGATCCCCAGCTGGCCAAAGACGGCATCCGGCTGCGGCAAATCGGCCAAACCATC
The DNA here is from genome assembly GCF_014154935.1 of Stieleria mannarensis. Lineage (GTDB taxonomy): Bacteria > Planctomycetota > Planctomycetia > Pirellulales > Pirellulaceae > Stieleria > Stieleria mannarensis. The sequence goes on along the minus strand of NZ_JACEHH010000029.1, from coordinate 33,724 downwards.
ATCGAAATGCTGGGCGGCAAAAAGATCCACCCGGGCTGGATGGTGCCCGGAGGCGTCAGCGGACCGCTCAGCGAAGAATCTCGCACAACGATGCTGGCGATGATCCCCGAAGGGCTGGACATCGCGGGGCGGACGTTTGAATCGTTCAAGGATTTGATCGGTAAATTCCCCGAAGAGATCGACCATTTCGGCAATTTTCCCACGATGTTCCTTAGCCTGATCACGCCTACCGGCGGATTGGAACACTACGACGGGTTCTTTCGAATCAAAGACGCCGAAGGGAAGATCGTCCAAGACCGGGTGCCGCTGGAGGAATGCCAACGGATCATCGGCGAGGCGGTTGAACCGTATTCATACATGAAGTTCCCGTATTACTTGCCGATGGGTTATCCCGATGGCATCTACCGCGTCGGACCGCTCGCACGGCTGAACAACTGTGACTTCTGCGGCACCAAGCAAGCCGATCAGGCATTGGACGAATTTCGCGCCCTCCAACACGATCGTCCGGTCAGCAGCAGCTTTCATTTTCATTTCGCCCGTCTGGTGGAAATCATCTTTGGGCTCGAACGCATGAAGGAGCTGCTGGAAAGCCCACACATCCTGGACACGCGAGTGCGAGCGCGGGCGCGGGGCAACAACGACGAAGGCATCGGGGTCGCCGAAGCGCCGCGTGGGACACTGATTCACCACTACAAGACCGACGACGAAGGACTGATCACGTGGGCCAACCTGATCATCGCCACCGGACACAATAATCTGGCGATGAATCGAGGCATCAAGCAGGCAGCCGAATACTTTGTCGACGGCAACGATCTGCAGGAAGGGATGTTGAACCGAGTCGAGGCCGTGATCCGTTGCTACGACCCCTGTCTCAGCTGCGCCTCGCATGCCTTCGGGCAAATGCCGCTGCGAATCGAGCTGCATGATTGTCAAGGTAACGTGGTCGATCAGATCGTGCGCGAGGGATAGGTCCGACGTGAGGATGACCACGGGCCGCTCGCTGACGCTTCCCGCTGGCATCCATTCATCCTATGCAACCTATCCCCTCCACCATCCTCATCGTCGGCCTCGGCAACACGCTTCGCGGTGACGATGCGCTCGGCCCCATCGCCGCCGATCGAGTGCGGCAGGCCGTTGACCAGAACCAACTGACCGAGAGACACGTGATCAAAATCATCCAGCGCTGCGCGCCCACGCCCGATCTGACGCTGGAATTGAGCGATGCTCGTCGCGTGATCTTCTTGGACGCATCGATCGATGGCCCGGACGATCAAGTCGTGCTGCGACGGTTGCAAGAAACCGATGCCGCCGAGACGCTCGGGCACCAGTTGAGCCTCGGCACGCTGCTCGGGCTGGCGCGGCACTTGTATGGTCACGTCCCCGAAGCCTTCGCGATCACCTTTCGTGGCCAAACGTTCGACCTGGGCGATTGCTGTTTGACCCCCGCGGTGGAATCAGCGGTCGCGGAAATGGTCGCCGAGACGTTGCGGGTGATCGCGTCGGACAAGGTGATCGCTGATGCATGAACTGTCCATCGCACTGAACCTGTTGGACGTGGCTGCCGAAGAAGCCCAACGGCGGAACATCCGTTCGGTCGAAGCCATCCACATCAAACTTGGGCCGCTTTCGGGCGTCGTTAAATCCGCCTTGATTTCGGCGTATGACCTCGCTCGCGAGCATTCGCCGTTTCCGGAATCTCGATTGGTGGTGGAAGACGTGCCGATCGTGATCTACTGTGAACCGTGCTCGGCCGAGCAACCGGCCCCGTCGATTCAGGAACTCGTCTGTCCGGTCTGTCACACGCCGTCGGGCAACGTCGTCACGGGGCGAGAATTGGAACTCACCGCGCTGGAAATCGCTGACTCGGAGACTGAACCATGAACACCCAAACCCGCCTGGTGCAGGTCCGCACAAAGATCTTGAAACAGAACGACGTGCTGGCAAGGGAAATGCGGCAACGCTTTGCCCGTGACGGCGTGACGGTCGTCAGTTTGGTGTCCAGCCCCGGGGCGGGAAAGACGGCGTTGTTGGAAGTGTTGCTCGGCCGCATGCGAGAAGAGTTTCGCGTCGCGGCGTTGGTCGGCGATCTGGCCACGGACAACGATGCGGTGCGTCTGGCCCGCGCCGAAGTTCCGACGAAACAGATCACGACCGGGACGGTGTGCCATCTGGAAGCCGACATGGTTGCCGAGGCACTTGAAGATTGGAACACCAACGAACTCGATTTTCTGTTCATCGAAAACGTCGGCAATCTCGTCTGCCCGGCGACATGGGACCTGGGCGAACAGCTGCGACTGGTGCTGTTCTCGGTCACCGAAGGCGAGGACAAGCCGCTGAAGTACCCGACGATCTTCAACACCGCCGACGTGGCCGTGATCACGAAGTCAGACTTGGCGGACGCCGTCGAATTCGATGCCGACGCAGCCAATCGGAGCCTGCAGTCGGTTCGACCGGGCATCGAAACCTTGCAGGTTTCCGCGAAGACCGGGGAAGGAATCGAGGCGTTGCTGCAACGGTTGCGGGGGTTGCGGGACGGAGGAGAGGTGTTGGCAAAACGATGGGGGCAGAATGATGGGGCAGAATGATACGGGGCAGAATGATGGAGGAGGCATTGGCATCAAGTGAAGCATTAACCCTCCCTGGAAGAGAGGGTCGAGCGTAGCGAGGGGAGGGGCGATTCGTGGTGTTTGAGTGCTTTAGAGCCACAGCGAATAAACCAGCTGACACAACGCACTCCGCTCACGGCGCCAACCGCATTCGCTGCCATTCCCCTTCGTCATCTTTTTCATAGCAAATCCGGTCATGCAAACGATTCGGGCGGCCTTGCCAGAACTCGAACCGCGTGGGCCGGATGCGATAGCCGCCCCAGAAACTCGGCAGTGGTACCTCCTTGGACGCAAATCGCTGTTTCATTTCCTGCATCTTGGCTTCCAACAACGACCGTGATGACACAATTTCGCTTTGCTGAGAAACCCAGGCGCCGAGCCGGCTGCCCCGCGGCCGCGTGACAAAGTATTTCAGCGACTCCGCCGTGCTCACCTTCTGGGCGGTCCCCCCGATTTCGACTTGCCTTTGCAACGGCAGCCACTGAAAAAGGGTCGAAACACGGGGATTCAATCCGATCTGCCGCGCCTTGCGGCTTTCATGGTTGGTAAAGAACACCAGCCCGCTGGCATCAAAGTACTTCAACAACACGGTCCGCTGAGTCGGCTGGCCGTTGGAATCGACAGTGGCCAGCACCATCGCATTGGGTTCCAGCAACTCTGCCTCGGTCGCTTGCTGATACCAACGCTCGAATTGCACCAGCGGACTGGGATCGACATCGTCGATGTCCAACGACTGGAGTGCATAGTCTTGTCGAAGATCGGAGAGGTCCATGGTTTTCGCTCCTTCAAGCACGAAGCGCAAGCGGGCTGTCGATTTAGTCGCAACTGAAACAATCGTGAGCCGATGGCGCTGGCCCAATGCCGCCTACTTTCGATCACAAACTGAGCCGTCGGCGCTAGCCTCGGGCCTTACAAGTCTCGAAGGACAATCCAAGGCCCGCGGCTAGTGCCGTCGGCTCACTCAAGCAACAGCCGGCAAACGAGTGCGTCGATGAGCTCCCTTGCTCGCGCTGCGGGCTTGTCGTTGTTGACTTTCGGCGGGCCGCAAACCGCCGATGTTGAGCGTCAAGTGTAAGATTTTCAACGAATTGAAAAATGGGGAATCCCCGAAGACGGTTCGGATGGTTTTCGTTTGATGCTTTGGGAACGAGACAAAGTCAGTGTTCAGCATCGACGCAGGATTCCGCGTGGCATTTGCAGTCGATTGCGGTTCTTTCGGCCTCGTTGACGCCGAGGGCCTTCATTGGCACGCGTTTTGCAGTGCCCCGCGATGCCGGTCATGAGAAGGGACTCGCCGGCCGTTTGAGTGGCTTGGTGTGTGACCAGTCACGATCGACCCAGCAACGGAATTCAGGAGGAATCTAGCCGTGTTCATCGAAAACCCCACGCCCGCATCTTCGACAGCTGGTGGTCGCTGGAAACATTCTCGTCGCTCGCCGCGGCAATGGCTTGGCCGGGTGGCCGTCGCGTCCGCCGTGCTCGTTCTCTGCCCCCTCACGACCGTGACCGTTTCTGCCCAACAAGCCCAAGTGACGGGATCCCCCGGGCATCGCGTCGCGGTGATCGACGTCGGCCACGTTTTCAAAAACCTTCCCGCGATTCAGGCACAGATCAACAAGGTCAAAGCGGAACTGGAACGCCATGAGGCCGAAATCAAACAAAAACGTGAGGAATTGAATCAAGCGGCGATGCGTCTGAAATCGTTGAAGGTCGGAACGCCGGAATATGCCCGACAGGAAGAACACGTCGCGGACCTGGACTCCAAGCTACGGCTGGACATGCGTCGACGGCACAGTGACCTGGGGGAGGCCGAGGCGAAGATCTACTACGACAATTACCAGCGGATCCGTGCCGCGGTCAAAGCCGTGGCGGTTCACAACCACATCAATTTGGTTCTGCGTTTTAACAGCAACGCCGTCGACCCCCAGAATGGCGAATCGGCCGCTCGCGAAATCATGAGAAACGTTGTCTACCAAGACGATGCGATCAATTTGACCGACACCGTGATGCGGTACTTGGAACAACAGACCGATGGGAAAAAGGTTGCCACCGGCAACCGCGCGGCGATAGGCACCAGTCGCTAGTCGTCCATGCCGCAGCTGCGTTCCTGCTGGGGCTGCGTGCTTGGAATCGATTCAATTCCGCCCGAAGTGGTGCTGCCCGGCGAGTGTTGCTCGAAAAAATTCGCTCGTGACACCGCTGCGGCGGACTTGCTAAACGTATCGATGAGTGCGTCAGTATCCCGAATTGACATGAGTCTTGAATTGTCTGGAACGTCTGCCAAGTATTCCGATACGCAATGTTTCGATGCGGGAACGCTCCGCGTCGACGACGGGGCGATCGGGCCCGATCGCCGCAGTCCCAAGCGAGCATTCCTGAATGTGATCCGCAGCCGCGCGGACATCGGCGTCAATGCCTTCCTGACCGGCCGGACGGTGATCGGACGCAATCCGCAGTGCACGTTTCCGCTGCATGATCTGAAGGTCTCGGGAAACCATGCCGCGATCACCTCGGTCGGTGACGGCCAGTTCCTCTTGGAAGATCTGAATTCGACCAACGGAACGCGTGTCGACGGCGTCCCGGTCGTCGGCCGCAGGTTTCTCGCCGACGGCGACAAGATTTTTGTCGGCGAAACGGTGATCCGATTTTCGTTGGCGGACAAGTTCGACATCGATTTTCATAGCGAAGTCGCCGCATTGGTCGGCCGGGATCCGTTGACCGATCTGCCCTCGAAACGTCGCTTCGACGAGGCGTTGGAGTTCTCGCTGGAAAGTTCGCGACGACATGGCCGTCCGCTAGCCGTCTTGATGATGGACATGGACGGCGTCAAACAGATCAACGACACCCACGGCCATCTTTACGGCGCCTACGTGATCGGCCAAACCGGACGGCTGATTGCCAACGTGCTCGCTGCCAGTGTGCATGGTTCCAATGGACAGGCCTGCCGATTCGGGGGCGATGAGTTCAGCGCGTTTTTGCCCGACCATGACCTGCAGGCTGCCTCTCGCGTCGCTGAACAAATTCGCGGCGCGATCCAAACGGCAAACTTCAAAAAGGATCGCATCACGCTGCGTCCCACGATCAGCGTCGGCGTGGCGTGTTTCCCCCAGATCGCGGCCGATTCCATCGCATTGGTCACCGCCGCCGACGCCGCCCTGTACCGGGCCAAGGCGCGCGGAAAAAACTGCGTGATGGCCTAGTCGACGATGCTCTCGTATTGTGCCACAGCTTGGTTGTTCAGGTAGCCGTTGCGTTCGGAGAATCGCCTTGTTCTCCGAACTCGGCACCCAGAAAGCGAAGCTTTGCCTCGCGCCGATCTCGGAGAGGACGGCGACTGTCCGGCCCAACATTCGGGTAGACGGCAGTGGACGATGCGAGAAGACATCCCAGCTGGCAATCTGACTGGACTCGTCGCCTTGTCCACGACCCCGAAAACCAAGCCGCGGCGGAAGACTACGTTCGCGTCAGCCCGTACGCGTAGGCGGTCTTGGTGGGGCCATCGAGATCGACCCATGACGCGAGCGGGGAGGCGTCATCGCGGAAGACTTCCAGGACGTCGTAGCAGCGCGCCGCCATTGCGGTGGTGAAGGGTTCTTGTTTGGAACCCAGACCCTTGTCGCGATAGCGAAAACTGAATTCGACCACGGCCGGTGACCTGGCGTGCGATCCTTGTTGATGCCAGAGGATCAACGCGCACTTGGCGCGAAGTGCTTCGCTGACTTGGAAGTCCACTCCTTCCAAGACCGTTTGGTCGGCGATGAAATCACAGACGCGAAGCAGTGGGACGCTGCCGTCATAGGCATCGCCGAGTTGCGTTTTGAATGGCTTGTAAAAACGCCGAATGTCTTTCAAGGTGCGGAATTCCGTCTCCGCGTCGACTCCGGTGACCTTTCCCGACAGACTGTGCAGCGAAAGAAACGGGGCGTCACGCGTCGCCTTGATGTCTTCTTCGAACTTCGTCTTGCCACCCGTCTTGCACCCCGAAACGAAGAACCGATCGCGATGGCGACGTTTCAACGTCAGCTCCAGCGGCCCGCCGGAGGCTGACTGACGTTGCCGGAAGACGAAGCTGCTGTGCCTTAAACGGCGGTCTTTGGTGTCAAAGAACTGCACGGTGACCTGCTTGTCGTCCCGATGCGGGGCAAAGCTGCCCTGGACCGCCGGACCGTCGGTCTCCTCCAGGATCGTGTTGCCGATGGCGCGGACGAACACGGATCGGAAGTGCTCCGCAGCGGCGAGCACCTCCTGATGGTCCCCCGCAAACCGGTTTGCCCGCAGCATCAGTTTGTATTCACGCGAAGTGACGGGCCTGGATTTTCGAGCCATCGTTCTCTCCCGCGGTGTGCACGACGAACCGAGATTCAACCCTCCCCTCGCTGCGCTCGACCCTCCCTGCGAGGGAGGGTTGATTCTTGACTGAGTGCGTCTGTCCCGCGCTGTATCGCATGCCGGCGTGGGTGATTGTGACCCTCAGCGAAACAGCGATGCGGTCCGTTCGGTTCAGTAGGCGCGGACTTGGCCGGTGACGTCGCCGATGATGGGAAAGCCGTCGACATCGCTGGGCAGTTGTGAAATCGTTTGTTGTTGGTCGACATACACGATGATCGCGTCTTGGCCGCGGCGCGTCTTGGTCATCCCCATGCCCTTCACACCCTTTCGACGTGACAACATCTGCTCTGCCTTGGCCAACGCGGCCTCGATTCCGGTCATGGCGGCGGGCATCATGTCCGCCGGCTGATACGGCATGGCTGCCTTTTCATCTCGATTCATGCGCGAGTCCCTTGGTCGGTGTGTCGCAGACGACGTTTTCAAAACCGCAATCGTGCGGCACGCCATTGCGGGATCGACCGGTCCATTTTCTGCAGATCGATCAGAGTCATCCTACGGCGGACCACGCTCGGAATCAATTCTCCCCGGGGCGAAACTCTTGGCGAGTTCCGCTACCGGAGAAGCCGAACCCACGGGAGTTTTGAGCCGATCAGGTGAGTTCGTACAGCGTGATGTCGAGCGCGGTGACGACGCGTGACATTCGGTTGCAGAACGTGGTGCCGCCGCCGCCGGCGAACAGCAATCCGACCGGCGGCAGCCCCCGTCGCCACTGCCAAACGATCGACCCGGAGTCCCCGCCGGCGGAAAAGTCGCTTGCGGTCGTCGAACGCACGGAGAATTGGTCACGAAAGTGTCCCACACCGGACGTTCCGTAATTGACGTTGATTGAAACGCCGGTGGCGCGAATCGTGCCCTGGGTCAGATCGGTCGTCCGCCCGGTCTTGCCCACGACCATGTTGACCGACGGTTCGATCACCGAATTACCGATCTTGAAATACCGCGCCGTGGTCCCGCCGCGATGGTAAACGTGGTCGCGGCGGACGCGGTCGGGCCAGCACCATCCGGTCGCGGCGTCGACGAAGTTCACGGCGCCGGGACTGAAATTGATCGGCACAAAACGCTCCAAAATCGCAATCCGATCTGCGGGATTCACACCGCCATCGGCCGGTCCCGGTTGAATGATGGAATCGCCAAACCGGGCGTCATTGGAATTGGCCAGCACGTGGTTGTTGGAGACCATCAGCAGACGCCGCCGACGGTCGCTGCGTCGACCACGAGCCCAACCACCGATCGTCCCGGCGGTGATGCGAAAATGACCGACCGAGGCACCGGCCGGGGCCGGCCGAAACCGGGATCGGTTGGTCGTGTACGGCACGATCTCCCCGGTGACCTCGATCTCCATCGGCATGTCATCGCTGGACATGGCGCTGACCCCCATCGTGTCGACGATCTCGCGACGCACCTGCTCCTGGTCGGCAGCACTTTCCACATACACGATCAAACTTTTCTCCCCAGGGATCACTCCACTGGAGATGCCGACGCCCTGGACCCCCGCGCTGTCGATGTGCCGTGCGCCGGCTAGCGACATCGCACCGGCGGACGCCGCCTCGGCCAAACGCTGTTCGATCTGTGATTTGACCTCGCGCATCCGATCGTCGGCGGCGCTGGATTCAAACCCACCCTCGTCGCCTCCGCCGTCCTCCTCACCAAACGGCGGCGGATCAAATTCCGAGTCCGAATTGCCCGAGGGACCATCCGGTGTCGGCGGTGCGTCCAAACCGCTGCCCTCGTCCGCCGAAGAACTGATCTCTGCGTCTTCATAAAAATCGCCGTCGCCGATGCTCATGATTGGCTCCCTAGGATTGAGACGATCGCCCAGGCCAAGTTGAATCCGGCCAAGTTGAATCCGGTCAAGTTGAATCCGGTCAAGTTGAATCCGGTCAAGTTGAATCCGGTCAAGTCAGATCGGGGCAATCCACATTCCGCCCGCTCGATCCCTTGATCCTAGGGAGGCCTCCGCCGACGCACTACGGAAACCCTCGGGTAGCGAATCGGAATGGATGACGTACGCGGACAATGCGGTCGATGTCCGCGGTCACTTCGAATGCTGCGCGACAACGTTGGCACGCCAGATCGCAGGCCTGGGGACTTCACAATAAAACATCAACGGGGCGAGGCTGAAATCGACTTGCCCCTATTCGGCATGCGGATGGCGCATCAGGGTGGTTCGGCAAATGGGTGGGGCAAGAAAGGGGTGGTCAAAAAATGGGGTGGTGAAGAATGGGGACGCCGGTCGGGTTGTGTGCCACCGTCGGGCTCGCGTCGCGGGCGAGCCCTTGGGGCGGCGTAAGGCTTACAGCTCAACCCACTCGCCGGCTTCCGGTGGCGGGAAGAATCCGTTTTGGTCGGCGGTGACCGGCGGCGGGCTGTCTGCGGTCAGATCGTCCAGGTAGTCGCAGAATTGGAAGTTCGAATTCGTCACCTCGTCCCAGGTCACGGTTCGATTCAGGTGCGCCGCGGCGCGGCCCATCAACGATGCAAAGTCGGCGTACACCGCACGCTTGGCTTCGTTGTGGGGCAGGTCGTTGCGGATGCTGCGAATGAAGTCGATCCATTCGTAGTCCCAAGGGTTTTCGGCATCCGGTGTCGGAGACCACTGGATGTTGTCCTTGGCGATCCGCTGGTCCTTGAACATGTGGACGGTCGCCTTGTGCACGTTGCCGGAGAACTGCCCCGCTTTCTTGCTGCAGTGCACGTAGGTGGCAAAGTCGTTGTCGCCGTTTTTGGCCCGACGGAAACCGCAGAACGCTTTCCTGCCATCGGGGAACGTGTATTCCATGGAGTAGATGTCGTTGTTCTGTCCACGGTCTTCACTGTTGACTTCACGCCCACCCATGCCGTGACAGCTGACGGGCCAATCGTCCATCAGCCAACAGCATTCGTCGATCTGGTGAATCAAGTTGTCGACCATGTGCCCGGACCCGACCCACATCAATTGTGCCTTCCCGAATTTTAATTGTTCGGCAAAAATGTTGGACCGTTCGCGTTGGTCGCCCAGCCAACGCCGACCGGTCAGCCGATTGGCGCGGATGTAGGACAGGTCGCCCATTTCGCCACTGGCGATCTTGTCGATCAACGCCGCCCGTGCGGGTGAATGTCGGCATTGCAGCCCCGCGGCGATCTTGACCCCGTTCTGCTCGGCCATCTCACCTGCCTTGAGCATCCGGCGCAGCCCCACCGGGTCGGGCGAGAACGGTTTCTCCATGAACACGTTGATGCCTTTTTGGACGGCATACTCGACATGCACCGGGCGGATATAAGCGCGAGTCGTGCACAGCGCGACGTCGCCGGGACGCAGCACATCGATCGCCGCCTTGTATGCCTGGAACCCCAAGAACTGTCGGTCTTTGGAAACATTGATGGCCTCGGGGAACTTTCGTGACAGCGGCTTCAGCGAGTTGTCGATCTTGCTCTGTTCCAGATCCGCCACCGCATACAGTTCGATCGGACCCTGGTCGGCCGTGTTGAGCGCGTTGACGACGGCTCCGTTGCCGCGTCCGCCGCAACCGATCAACGCCAAGCGAATCGTGTTGTTTTCACCCGCGTGGACCGCCGGAATGGTTTGACCCAACACCGTCGCGCCGACCGCCGCGGCACCGGAGCGTTGCAAGAATTGGCGACGGGACGTTTCAGAGGCAATGGGAGACGCGGCCATGAGAGACTCCTAACCATCAAAGGGGGGATCGGGGTGGGGCAGGAGCGAAGCCGACCTACGAGGCGATCGGTCAGCCCGATCAACCGCGCAGAAGCTGGCTCCGGCTTCAAGCGTGGAATTTGATCTGGCGATGCAAATCGTGTTCCGCCGAACGACGCATCGGGCTGCCGGCGGCCACATCGGTTGGAGACTTTTCAGCGGTTGATCAGCCTCAGCCGTGATCGGTGTTTGACCGAAGGCGTGCATTTTCCATCAGGCTGCGGAACAAGCGAGACGTGCACCGGGCCATGTCGCACAGATCGATCTGTTTTGATTGATCCAGATCGCGCGCTTGTGCGGATTCGCAAGCGCGGTCGCCAGATCGGACCACGGCACGCGCGCTTTCTAGTCCTGACCATCGACGGAGACCGGGGGATCGATGTCAACACTCGCGCGGCGTGCGGTCAGCGGGCGATGCAAACGCAGGTTGGCACGCCGATTGCCACTCATACGTCGTGGACAAAAACGGAACCCCTTTCCCCGAGGTATTTTGCGATGAAGATTGTCAGTGCGATTATCAACCCCCTGAAGCTGGACGCGGTCAGGGATGCCCTTGCCGAAATCGGTGCCAAAGGAGTGACGGTGACCGAGGTCAAGGGTTACGGCCATCAACGAGGACATACGGAGATGTACCGTGGCGCGGTGGTGGACGTGAAGTTCAACCCGAAGGTCAAGCTGGAAGTCGCGATCGACGACGCGTTGGTCGATCCGGTCATCGAAGCGATTAGCAAGGCTGCCAAGACGGGGCACATCGGTGCCGGAAAGATCTTCGTCACGCCGCTGGAACACGTGGTGCGAATTCGCACCGACGAAACCGACCAGGCCGCGCTCTAATCGACGGCATCGTCCGACCGTCACCAGGCAACGCAGTGAGGCGGACTGCGGTTGCCAGAAACCGATCCACACAATCTTCTCAACATCGCACTCGCGATCCATCACGCGCCAACTCTCAACCGCCGGTCGGGGATCTTGACCGTTTCAGTTCCCTGTGTCCTTCGTTGGACCATACGTCGACCGCCAGCGACAGCTCCCCATCATTCTGCCCCGTATCATTCTGCCATCCTTCTGCGGGCTCCCACCGCTGTGGTGTCCTGTATGATGTGACACTTCATCCCCGCACAAGAGCCCCGTCGGAACCGCCGATTTGGCCGACCGCGGCGGCTACGAATCCAGCATCGAAGGACAATCCAGATGGCAAAGCATGAAGTCGAGTTTGATGTTCCCAAACGCCCGCTCGGTCGCGCGGACATCGAGTTTACGGTCAAGGCCGACGGCAGCGTGCTGGGCACGTTGACGGTATCCAACGGTTCGCTGGTCTGGTTTCCCAAGGGCACGACCAACGGGTGCAAGATGGGATGGAAACGCTTCGACGCGCTGATGCAAGAACACGCCGTCAAACAGGAACGGCGCTAGGCCGAGTTCAATTCATCGACCTGCTCATTCAACGTCAGCAGGTCATACACAAATCCGACGCCCAGCAAGCCACCGGTCAGCAGGAACAGCACCCCGGTGAAGATCTTGCCCATGTACAGTCGGTGGACGCCGAACAACCCCAGGAACGTGTGCAGCACCCAGCAGAGCGTGTAATCGAAGCGGCCCGGCCGGTAGCGACGCGCGGCATCCTCGGCCATCGCCGGGATTAGGAACAGGTCCACGATCCAGCCGATCAATAACACGCCCCCGGTAAAGAACCAGATCGCGCCGGTGACGGGCCGGCCGAAGTAAAACCGGTGCGCCCCAAAGATGCCCAGAATCCAGTACAGGTACCCGATCAACACCGGGTGGGTCGGAGTCATCGCAGCGGTCATGGTTGGGGCTTGAGGGGCGTCAGTCTCGGTGGTGGCGTGCATGGCAGGGCAATTGCAGGTGAAGGGGATGACGTGGAATTCGACAGCGGACGTCCATGGCAGACCACAGCCGCTCGGTCGCAATCGAATGCAATCGTGCGCAATCGAATGCAAACATACGCAATTCAAATTCCAATTCGCCGATCCCTCCCCGATCTTGGCACCGTCCGGCGAAAGCCTGCACGTCGGCGCTCATTTCCGCGTGACGCTGATACGGGACGGAACATCATTCTGCCCCGCATCAATCTGCCACTACCTAGGGTTGGAATCGCTTGCCGCTACCCCTTGGCGACTTTCTCGGCGACGCGTTCCAGCAGGGCCTTGGTCAAACGGATCCCTTCGTACTCGGACACCTTGCCGCCTTCGTATTCGATGCCCACGTAGCCGTGGTAGCCGTGACTGAGCACGATGTCCATCATCTTGAAGTAATCGGTGTGGACCTCGTTGCCGTTTTCATCGAAGTCGTGCGACTTGGCACTGACGGCCTTGGCGTACGGCATCAACTCTTCGACACCCTTGTAGCGGTCGTACATCTTGGGTTCTTTGCCGCGTGACAGGTAGAAGTTGCCGAAATCGGGCAGTGTGCCACAGTTGTCCATTTCGGTTTTGGCGATCGTTCCGGCCAGCCACGCCCCGTTGCTGCTCAAGCCGCCGTGGTTTTCGACGATCACGTTCAACCCTTGCGGTTTGGCATATTCGCTCAGCCGACGCAATCCGTCGGCGGCCAGTTTCATCTGCTCGTCGTAGCTGCCGGCGCTGCTCGCGTTGACGCGGATGCTGTGGCAGCCCAGGAATTTCGCGGCGTCGACCCAGCGGTAGTGGTTTTCAACCGCCTGGGTTCGTTTCGCGTCGTCGGGGTCACCCAAACGCCCTTCGCCGTCGCACATGATCAACAGGCTTTTGACACCCAGATCGTCGCAGCGGGTTTTTAGTTCGCTCAGGTACTTTTGATCCTTTGCTTTGTCTTTGAAGAACTGATTGACATACTCGACCGCATCGATCCCGAACTCCTCTTTGGTCACCCGGGGGAAATCCAGATTCGTCAGCCCCTTGCTCTCATCTCGCAGGGTGCGGTGCAGCGACCACTGGGCCAACGAGATTTTGAACGGGGCACTGCCACCTCCGGTGGTCTCCGCGGCACGAAGCAGCGGGGCGAGGGAGAGAGACGCGGCAGAGGCGGACGCAAATTGGAGGAATTGACGGCGGTTGGTCATGATCCAGCGGAAGGGTGGGGAGGAAATGGTTGGTTGAATTCAGGTCGCCAATTCTACACCAATCCGCCGGAATGTGGCGCAACCCCACTCGTCGCGGAATCCGCCAAGGCTTTCGCGGCCGCGGCGACGCCGCAAGGGTCGAGCCGAAAGCCTTGGCGGCTTCCGCTACCGGCGCGGTGTGGCTTCGTATCGGTAGCCGACGCCATAGACGGTCTGGATGATTTGGGGGTGTTTGGGGTCGGTCTCGATGCGTTTTCTTAGCTGGCTGATCGTCTGGTCGATGGTTCGGCTGTTGGGGACGTGGTCGTCTTCCCAGGCCGAGCGGAACAGGTCGGCACGTTTGACGACTTCGCCGGGGCGGGCGGCCAGCGTTTGCAGGATCAACACCTCGCGCCGCGTCAGCGTGATCGTTTCGTCACCGCGTCGGGCACGGAGCTCCCTCGGTGACACCTCCAGATCCCCCATGGCAAAGGGGGTGTCGGAAAACGTCACGCCGGCGTCGGGTGATTCTGCGAGACTGCGGCGAGCGACGGCGCGGATCCGTGCGATCAATTCCTTGGTCCCGAAGGGTTTGACGATGTAGTCGTCGCCGCCGAGTTCCAGACCGATCACTTTGTCGATCTCTTCCGCCTTGGCCGTGATGAACAGAATCGGCATCGTCGGTGATTGCTGACGAAAGTACTTGCAAACATCAAAACCGCTCATGCCGGGCATCATCACATCCAGACAGGCGATGTCCGGCGGCGAGGCGTCGAACAGATCCTTGGCGTGTCGCCCGTCGGCGGCTTCGGTCACGACGTAGCCTTCGCTGCGCAGCACCTCCGCCAACGCGGCTCGCGTGTTCGCATCGTCTTCGGCGATCAAGATTTGGTGTGCCATTTAATCACCGATCGGGACGGTCAACTCGAACGCCGCGCCGCCGAGTTGGGAATCGGGTGTCAGCGCCAGATCGCCGCCGTGGCGTGCCGCGGCGCGACGGGCGATGGTCAACCCGATTCCCGTTCCGCTGGGCGCATTGATCGAGTCGTCGATCCGCACAAAGGGACGGAAAATCCTGGATTGATGCGTCGCCGCGATGCCCGGTCCGTCATCACTGACGGTGACACGCAGCTTTTGCGGCGATGGCGTTTCGGTGGCCGGCAGATCACCGCAAACCACACAGCGGATCATACAGTGGCCGCCGCGGGGAACGTATTTTTCGACGTTGCTGAGCAGGTTGACCAGGACCATTTCGATGATGTCGGGGTCGACCGAGACGGATCGGTGGCACTGGCAATCTGTCTCCAGCGACAGCCCCGCCGCCTTGAAGCTGGGCATGAATTGTTCCGCGATGCCCGCAATCAACTCGCCCACGTCGGTGCTCTGACACCGGACGCCGAGCGGTTTTCCGTTGGGCCGGATCATTTCCAACACGCCGGTCACCAGTCGCTGCAGACGCCGGCTTTCGTGGTCGATCACCTCCAGACGCCGGGCCAGGGAATCGGCCGCGTCGCTGTTGCCGATCCGCCGCAGGTCCGATTCCGCCAACTCGGTGTACAGCCGGATGTTGGTCAACGGCGTGCGCAGTTCGTGAGAGACCTGGCCGGCAAAACTGACCCGGCTTTTGGCCTCGCTGATCTGACGCTGGACCGACGTCAGCACGTAGAACCCCACCGCCAACAGCAGGATCGCGATGCCGGCCAAGGACACATAGATCGGGACGGAGCTGGATGAAGGCACGAGCGCGGGATCGACGTGCAGCCGCAGTTGCCAGCTGGCCAGGGGCTCCGAAAGGGGCGCCGCGGCCAAGGGGACCAGCTGAAATTCATCGCGGTTTCCCCACCGATAGACCAGCCGTTTGGCTTCATCGACCAAGGTCAGACTGCCGATCGGGGTCGGTGAGAGGTCGGACAATTTCCGCCCGACCGAACCCTGGCCGGTCGGCGTCACGGTGGGACCCGACCCGGCCACACGAAGCGAGGACGCTGCCTGGGAGCTGCGGTGATCGGGCAGCACGGCGATCAGATCCGCGATCCAGCGACTGCGTTCCAGCAGCATGCCGACGGTCGATCCGTCGCGACGGGCCCGCCAGTAAACCACCTGGGTTCCATCGGCCATGTACCACTGTTGCCAGGCCGATTCGGTGAACGCCGACCGCGGCGCCGCCGGACCGCGGGCGGACTGGATCCCGGCCACTTTCGATCCGGCTGACTTCGGACCCGATGTTTTGGTCGCAGGCACCAGGGACTCTCGCATCGCACTGGGCAGCGGACGCGCGTCGACCAACCCGGGCAGCGCCGCGGCCACTTCGCTTTCATCGATGCCGATCAAATCGCCCGGCCGCGGAAAGACGATCGTGCCCGCCGGGTCGACGACGATCCCCTGCCGCAAGATCGGCTCCTGGCGACGCATCCGCCGCAGGGCTTCGAAAACCGAGTCCGAGGCGTCGAGCTGGTCGTCCAAGCGAATCGCATAACTGTCAAACAGTTGCACGATCCGCATGTCGGCGTCATAAAGCTGGGACGAAAGCAACGTGGCAAGGTTATCCTTTGCCGCCGCCTGGCTGGCCGTGACTGCCGTTGCACTCATCCAGCCCAGCAGCACCAGCGGTGCGGCGACGAGCAGGAGGAGTGCAAGGAACAAGCGACGAGGCATTCCGTCAGGTCCTACTTTTTATCCGAGGGCGGAGCCACTTTCACGCGCATTTGTTGCTGCGCCGCGTTCTTGCTTTGCTCATACCGCATCGCTTTTCGCGACGAATTCCAAGCCGACGGACTCTCGATGATCGCGGATTGATCCTGGTTCAGCTTGGCGTTGCGTTTCAGTTCGCTGGAGAGCTCCTCTGCGATCATCGCGCCATACATCGCGTCCAGTTTTTGCAATTCGGCAGAGTTTCCCAACAGCAATTGCTTGGCCTCTTTTACCCGTCCGGCGTCGCGGAGGGCGGTCGCCTGGACGTTCTTTTCGTTGGCCAACTGAATCGCACAGTAAGCCGCCGTTTCGTGATCGCATTCTCTGGCCACGGCTTCCTTGTCGTCGGTGAAACGGATCTCGATGCTGCTGGTCAACGTGTCGGTCGTCTTGCTGAGCATGTTTTGATACTGGACGGTGACCGAAGCGAGCGGGCGTTTGCTGCCGGCTTCCCCCGCGGGGACTTCCACTTCGATGACAAAGTAGCGTTGTTGCCGTGCGTACAACTGGGCCAACGGAATATAGATGTCCTGGCCGCTGATGTCCGCTTTGTTGTTCAAGACGCGGACCGGGCGAATGCCTTTGCCGATTTTCGCGTGGATTTGAAAGTCACTGGCCACCACACTCATCAAATCATTGAATTCCGTTTGAAAGACCGCGACCAGGTCATCGGCTTGTTCGACAAACATGTGGTTGCCGCTGCCGGCCGCCGCCAAACGGCTCATCAGGTCCTCGTTGTAACCGAGTCCCAAACCGAGCGTGCTGACGCTGATCCCTTCCTTGACCAGCGAGGCCCCCAGACGTTCCAGTTCACGGGGACTCTTCGGCCCCACGTTGGCCTGGCCGTCGCTCAGCAGGATGACGCGGTTGACCGATTCCTTGTCGAGAAACTTGCGGACTTCCGCGGCGCCTTTACTGACGCCGGCGAACAATGCGGTGCTTCCCCCGGCGGTGACCGAGCGGATCTTTTTGATGATCGATTTGCGATCGGTCGCTTTGGTGGCCGGCACCAGAACGGTGGCCGAATCGGCGTACAGCACGATCGAAACGATGTCGTCGTCACGCAACCGACGGACCGCTGCGATCGCCGCCTCGCGGGCCTGCACGATCTTTTGTCCGCCCATCGATCCACTTTGGTCGATCACGATCGCCGTGTTGACCGGCGGACGCGCTTCGTTTTGAGGGACGTCAAACCCCGTCAACGAAATGCGGATGTGGTTGATCTGTTTTTCCCCGGCCAGCATCGCCGGATTGGACACGCCGACGTCCAACGACAATTGTTCGGCCCTCGCGGTCGATTCGCCGCCGCCGAGCATCGCCGCCAAACACAGGCCGGCGGCCAACAAGACAGATGCATTTTTCCAATGGTTCGCAGACATCGTTTTGATTCCCTCGCCTCAGTGGGGCACTGGTGCAGCCGCGCAGTTCGGAGGCGATCCCAGAAACCGCCGACACGCCGATTCACCCATCGCCCGACGGGCGAGTGTAGGTCGCAGCTAACCTAGTAAACGACGAACCGGCGATTTAATGGTCTTCAACGTCTCAAAACAATGTAAAAGAAATGTCACGCGATCGGCACCGGCGCTGGTGCGCAGGCTTTCGCCGCCCATTGTCGCTGCACCGCAGCGACGGGGAGATCGCCTAAAGGCTAGACACCAACGGGTGCTGCGTTCCCGAATGAACGGGCCGTTGATCCGGGACTTCACTTTCGCCTTCGTCCGAACAGCCCGCCGGATTTCTTCGGCTTGGGAGCGGGTTTGATTTCAGCGGGTTTGTTCGCCGCGTCTTTGCCGGCCGGCGGATCGGTCACGATCAACGGCACGTCGCCCTTGCGTGGCGAGGCAGTGTTTCCGCTCAAGGCGGCGAGCATCGCCAAGTCGTTCGCGTCGGCCTTGACCGCCGGGGCGGCGTCTTTGGGGTCGAGTTCCAATTGCGGTTTTTCGGAGATCGTCGGCTTGGTCGATCCGGTCGCGGCGGCCAAGCTCTGGGCGTCGCGGGTTGACAATTTCGCCGCCGGCGCGGCGGCCTGGTCGGTTTCGATCTTGATCGCATCGCCCGCATCGACCGAAAACTTCGGCTTCGGCTCACGCACCGCGCCTGCCGGTTCGGCGGGACCGCCGGGGGCAGGAGAACTGGACGCCTGAGTGTTGGGGGCCTGAGTGTTGGGGGCTGATGGAGCCGGCGAATGGGGCGTCGAGGGCTGGGGGGATGGCGAGGCCGGCACGCCCAGGATGGCCGCGGCGCTGGCCGGTGGGACCGGGGCGGCTGGCGTTTCCGGCAGTTCCGGTTCGGATTCGACGTGTTGCAGTGCGGCGAACCCTTGGACGTTTCCGGGGACCTCGGCGGCAACGTTCTCCGCTGCGGCATTCCCGACCGC
This sequence comes from Stieleria mannarensis, assembly GCF_014154935.1. Taxonomy (GTDB): domain Bacteria; phylum Planctomycetota; class Planctomycetia; order Pirellulales; family Pirellulaceae; genus Stieleria; species Stieleria mannarensis. The sequence goes on along the minus strand of NZ_JACEHH010000029.1, from coordinate 14,927 downwards.
GGCATTCCCGACCGCGGTGTCCTCGGCGACGGGGCCATCGTCGGGCAGCACGTCGCCGGCACCAGAAATCGAATCGTCGGCCGGGCCGTCGTCGCCTTCGACCATGCCGGCCAGCATGGCGTCGCTCAGCCCCTCGTCCAGGCGTTTGGTCCACGTTCCGATCTCCTGGTCGGACAATCCGGCCGCCCGATTGAGCGTCATGGTGATTTTCCGCTCGATTTCGGGCAGCGAGGCGTGGACTGTCAGACGCCCATCGGCGCGGTAATCAAACCGCACGTCGACATTGGTGCCTTTGGGGGTGCCTTTGGGCAAGTCGGCGACGACGCACTTGCCGATCGGCGTGGCATTGATGCCGCGTTTGTCCCCGCCTTCGACGATTTGGATTTTGACGTTGGCTTGGTTGTTGACGTGGGTGCGAAACCGCACCGTTTTGCGTGCCGGCAATTTGCTGTTCCGCGGGATCATGATTTTGCGGCGTGGCTTGTTCGATTTGGGGTCGACGGCCAAAACGCCCAGATCGTGCGAATTGACGTTCGTCACCGAGATGCCGGTTTTGTCCTTCGCCCCGGCGGACAACATGCCGGCGTACAACGCCGCACCGTGGCTGACCGCCTCGTCGGGCGACAGCGACCGATCGAGTTCCATGCCGCTGAGTTGTTGCAGTTCGTCGCGAATCATCGGCATCCGTGTCGAACCGCCGACCAGGATCAATCGTGTCAGGTCGGGCCAATCGATCCCGGCATCATCGAGCACCAGATGCACCGTCATGATCGTTCGCTCGACCAAGTCCACGCAGCGCTGGGAAAACGCTTGCTGGGAAATCTCGGTCCGCAACCGCCGGCCGTCGCTGGCGAAGGCGACGGTGACCGATTCACGCTGGGTCAGTGCGTGTTTGGTTTGATTGGCCTTGCGCAGTAGTTCCTGTTCAGCCTGCGGGTCCCGGCGGGGGTCGTGCCCGTGCTGGGCAAGAAAGGCTTCGGCGATCAGGTCGACCATTCGGTTGTCCCAATCGATGCCTCCCAGATAAACATCACCGGCGGTCGCGATCGTGTTGAAGTTTCCTTTTTCAATTTCCATCACGGTGACGTCAAAGGTGCCGCCGCCGAGGTCATACACCAGCACCAATTCGCGGCCACGACTGGTCAGCGGTTCAGCGTTTCGAACGCCCCCTAAGAAGCCTTGTTGGACGCCATAGGTGATCGCCGCGGCGGTGGGCTCGTTGATGATGTCCAGCACGTCCAGCCCGGCCAGCCGTCCGGCGTCCTGGGTCGCTTTGCGACAGGGTTCATTAAAGAACGCGGGGACCGTGATCACTGCTTCGCTGATGCGGCCGAGTTTTAATTCGGCGTCGGTTTTTAACTTTCGCAACACCAGCGCCTGGATGACTTCGGCCGGCAGGTGTTTGCCGCGAATTGATTTTTCATAGTACTGCTCGCCGACGTTGCGTTTGGCGAACTGGGCCAAGCGGTCCGGTTCCAGCAATCCCGCCTCGACGGCTTCCATGCCCACGATCGGTCGTTTCTGATCAAAAAAGACGGCACTGGGCGTGGTCAGGTCGCCTTCGGAGTTGCGAATCGTTTCCGGCCGACCGTCGGCATCCAGGTAGGCGACCGCAGAAAAGGTGGTGCCGAGGTCGATTCCGACCGGAGGTTGCGTCTTGTGATCTGGCATAAGGAACGATGAGTCGGTCAAACGGGAGGAGGCCGGGAACAGTTTGTCGGAAGAACGCCAAACGTCGCCGATTGTACACGCCGAGGGTGTGACGAAAGATGCCACTTCGGTCGGGCGCGGCATGCGGTCGGACCGCCGTCGGATTGGGGCAAAAAACGGAGGGTGTTGATTCGGTTACACTGTCCTTCGACGAAGTCAAACGCATTGGAGCGTTTCCCGATTTTCCGCCTCGTGAAATGTTAATTGCCCATGCAATGGCCACAGTTGCCCGATTACGGATGTTTTCTGAGATGGCCGGAAAACGGCCAAGGGTTCATCCATCCCGACGACACCCCGATCGCGACGCAAGTGATCCCCAGCCCGCGGGTGCTCAAGCGAATCTCATTTGATGGCGTCTATTACCACTATGTCTACGGTCGGCTGCGGTTTCGATTGCGACCGACGATGTGGCTGGCCGTCCGCAGCGAAGGCGTTGAAATCGGCGATCAAGTCGAAACCAAAGGCGTGGGGCTGGAACGTGAGCGGTTCGTCGCAAAGGTCTGGGGCATGTACTACGTCCAACGCAAAGGCTGTATCTTGTACCGATTGCGGCGTGGCGATCAGTTGGTTCCCAAACTTTATTCGGGTGATCAGCTGCGATTGCTGACGAACAAACCGACCGTCCGCCGGCCGACGACTCGGTATCGCGCCCCCAATTGGGATGGCACGGGTGAAACCGTCCCCGACACCAAACTCGAAGAATAGATCTGTCATGCAACTCGGTTATGTCACCGCGATTCTTCCTGACGCGGATTTGAAGCAAGTTTTTCAAACGGCCGCCCAAATCGGCTACGACTGTGTCGAGGTGATGTGTTGGCCCAAGGGCAAGGCGACGCGTCGTTATGCCGGCATCACCCACATCGATGTTCACGATCTGGACGACGCGGCGGTCCAGTCGATTCACGATCTGCAGCAAACCAGCGGAGTCGCGATCAGCGGCTTGGGGTACTACCCCAACGCACTGTCCCCCGATCGCGAGGAGGCGGCGTTGGCGGTCGAGCACATTCAGGCTGTCATTCGCGCTGCCGCCCACTTGGGCATCGGCACGATGAATACCTTCATCGGTCGCGACTGGACCAAGAACGTCGATGACAATTGGCCACGTTTTTTGGAGACCTGGAAACCGATCATCGAGTTGGCCGAAAGGCACAACGTGCGGGTCGGGATCGAGAACTGTCCGATGTTTTTTACCAACGACGAATGGCCGGCGGGAAAGAACCTGGCCCATTCACCGGCCATCTGGCAACGGATGTTTGACGACATCGACAGCGACCACTTTGGGCTGAACTTCGACCCCTCGCATCTGATTTTCCAGCACATCGACTACCTTGCACCACTGGCGGAATTTGCCGATAAACTGTTCCACGTCCATGCCAAGGATGTGCGTGTCGACCGGGCAAAGCTTGACCGCGTCGGCGTTCTGGCCGCTCCCAACGAGTGGCATTCCCCGAAATTGCCGGGCATGGGCGATGTCGATTGGGGCCAGTTTTTCGGGGCATTGACGGACACCGGGTACAACGGCCCGGTGTGCGTGGAAGTCGAGGACCGCGCCTACGAAGGTTCCGACGTGGACTGTTTGCGTGCCTTGAACCAGTCCTATAACTTTCTCCGCAATTACGTCGTTTGAGCGATCGCTCAACATGCTCTCCGCCGGCCCCCTCCCACCAAACTCACTCCAACACTTTTACGGATATCAGACATGGAATCTTGGCCCATCGGTGTGTTCGCTTCCGTCGACGCCGGACTCGGCGTCAAATGGGACGTCATCAAAGAATTGGGACTGCCCACCATCCAGCTGCACGCCCCGCACCCGTCCAAGCGTGATCGGGCGACCGCCGAGGAACTCAAGAAACAATTAGACGCGATGAACGTGCGTTGCACGGCCGTGTTCGGTGGATTCGAGGGCGAAAGCTACGCCGACATCCCGACCGTCGTGAAAACCATCGGGCTGGTTCCCGTAGAAACCCGCCAAAGCCGATTGGCCGAGATGCGTGACATCGCCGATTTCGCCAACTGGCTCGGTTGCGACGCCGTCGCGCTGCACCTGGGCTTTATCCCCCATGACAGTTCGGATCCGCAGTACGCCGAAATCGTTGCGGTGACCGCCGAGCTGTGTGATCACTGTGCCACCAACGGCCAATTCCTGCACCTGGAAACCGGGCAGGAGACGGCCGAAGGGTTGCTGGAGTTCATCGCCGCGGTGGGCCGCGAGAATCTGAAAATCAACTTCGATCCGGCCAACATGATTCTCTACGGCACCGGTGAACCGATTGAAGCCCTCAAGGTCGTCGCCAAGCATGTCCGCAGCATCCACTGCAAGGACGGCACCTGGAGCGACAAGCCGGGGGAAACCTGGGGCTGCGAAGTGCCCCTGGGCGAAGGCGACGTCGACATGCGCAAGTACCTGGAAACCTTGCACGAAATCGGGTACCAGGGACCGCTGACGATCGAACGCGAAATCCCCGAAGATCCGGTGCGGCAAAAGCAAGAGATCGGTGGCGCGATCGAGTTGCTCACCCGGCTCCGCCGCGAAATCCTGGGCTGATCTTGACAGAGGTCCCGCCGGCCTTGGGCACCGCTCAAGGCCAGGCGTCGGGTTCGTGTCGTAGCGGAAGCCGCCAAGGCTTTCGGTCTCCGTGCGGCGTCACCACGCCGGTGCGAAACCCGCGGCGAGTTTCGCGACCGGGAGATTAAATTGCAGCCGGCGTCTAGCCCTTCATCGCATCGACGACGGCTTGGCCCATGTCGGCCGGGGTCGGGGCGACGGTGATGCCGGCCGCTTCCAGGGCGGCCACCTTTTCGGTCGCCGTGCCTTTGCCGCCGCTGATGATCGCGCCGGCGTGTCCCATGCGTTTTCCCGGAGGTGCGGTGCGTCCGGCGATGAACGCGGCGACGGGTTTGGTCACGTGTTCCTTGACGAACGCAGCCGCCTCTTCTTCGGCCGAGCCGCCGATTTCACCGATCATCAAGATCGCTTCGGTTTGATCGTCGGCCTGATACAGCTTCAGCAAGTCGATGAAACTGGTTCCGACGATCGGGTCGCCGCCCAGCCCCACGCAAGTGCTTTGTCCGAGCCCGAGTGCGGAGGTTTGCCAGACAGCTTCGTAGGTCAACGTGCCGCTGCGGCTCATCACGCCGACTTTGCCGGGGTTGTGGATGTAGCCGGGCATGATCCCGATCTTGCATTGGCCCGGGGTGATCAGGCCGGGGCAATTGGGGCCGATCAAGACCGCATCGCTGGCGCGGATCTTTTCATAGACCCGGACCATATCAATGACCGGCACGCCTTCGGTGATCGCCGCGATCACCTTGATGCCGGCGTCCAGGGCTTCCAGGATGGCGTCGGCGGTAAACGGCGGGGGGACGAAGATCATGGTCGCGTCGGCACCGGTTTCCGCGACCGCTTCTTCGACGGTGTCAAACACGGGAATGCCTTCGACATCCTGGCCGCCTTTGCCGGGCGTCACGCCGCCGACCATTTGGGTGCCGTAGTCGCGACAGCCCAGGGTGTGGAACTTGCCCGCACTGCCGGTGATGCCCTGGCAGATGACTTTTGTCTTCGCGTCAATCAAAATACTCATCGGAAGGTTCGTCTCAGTCGAGTCTGGTGTGCGTTGGGGGGATGGTGAAGCGTGAACGCTTCGGTTTTTTAGATCTCGGCGTCTTGGGGGGCGTCGAGATTCCAGGTCGTCTCTGCGGGATCAGACCCCGGTGGCGGCGACGATCTTCTTGGCCGCGTCGGTGATGTCGGTGGCGGTGATGACGTCGACGTCACTTTCGGCCAACATCTTGCGACCTTCCTCGACTTCGGTGCCTTCCAGCCGGACCACCAGCGGGACGTCAAACCCGACCGTCTTGCTGGCCTCGATCAACGCGCCGGCGATGGTCGTGCAACGGGCGATGCCGCCGAAGATGTTGACCAGCACTCCTTTGACATTGGGATCGGACAACAGGATCCGAAACGCTTCGGTGACTTGTTCGGTGTTGGCACCGCCGCCGACGTCCAAGAAATTGGCCGGTTGGCCGCCGTGATACTTGATGATGTCCATCGTCGACATCGCCAGTCCGGCGCCGTTGACCAGGCAGCCGATGTTGCCTTCCAGTTTGACATAGCTCAGCCCGGCCGCACTGGCCCGAACCTCGCTCTCCTCCTCCTCGGCCAAATCACGCAGCTCGTCATAGCCGGGGTGGCGATACAGCGCGTTGTTGTCGAAGTTGATTTTCGCGTCCAAGGCGACCATTTGATCATCGCCGGTGATCACCAACGGATTGACTTCGGCCAATTCACAGTCGTAATCGACATAGAAGCGGCACATCGCGGGCATGAATTTGGCGGCCGCCTTGGCCGCGGCACCGCTGATGCCCAGCTTCTTGCACAGCTTGCGGACCTGAAACGCTTCCAGTCCGACGGCGGGATCGAAGTGTTCTTTGTGAATCAGTTCGGGGGTCTTTTCGGCGACCGTTTCGATCTCCATCCCGCCTTCGGTGCTGACCATCAGGACCGGTTTGGCGGCGGCGCGGTCGAGCACGATACCGAGGTACAATTCACGCGCGATATCGCAGCCGGCTTCGACGAACACCTTGCCGACGGTCTGGCCGGCCGGTCCGGTTTGGATCGTGACCAGTTTTTTGCCCAGCAATCCCTCGGCCGCCGCACGCGCCTCGTCGGCGCTTTTTGCCAGCACCACGCCGTGTTGTTCGGGGTTGTCGATGATCGTGCCCTTGCCACGGCCGCCGGCATGGATCTGTGCCTTGACCACGGCGATCTTACCACCAAGTTTTTCGTACGCCGCGGCGGCTTCATCGGGCGTGGTGGCGACGATGCCGTCCAAGACCGGCACTCCGGCCTCTCGGAAAAGTTCTTTGCCTTGATATTCGTGGATTTTCATCGAGGTTTCGATCCGCGTGCGTGGAAGACGATTGTGACGATGTAGCCGGCTCCTGGCCGTCGGATCAGCCCGATGCGCTGATGTCGAACCGAACTTCTTTCGGGAGGCCTGCCCCGGCGGTGAACATTCCTGCAAATGCTGTACCCTGGTGCTCCGGCTACGGGTCCGCGAATATACGTCCGCAGTGCTAGCGCCGGAACCATAGGCAGCGTGAATCTGTCCTGCGGCAACTCCCCAGCCCCCCTCCATCATGCCCGATTTCATTCGACTGCACGCTCAAGACCATGTCGCGATCGCGACCGCGCCGCTGGCCGCCGGTGCCGTCTTGGAAATCGACGGCCGTCCGATCGAAGTTGCCGGCCCGATTCCCAGCGGACACAAGGTTGCGATCCGAGAAATCCCGGCCGGTTCGCCGGTGATGAAGTACGGACAACCGATCGGGATCGCGACGCAGCCGATCGCGGTCGGTTGCCATGCCCACACCCACAACCTGCGCGATCAGCACAGCGTCGCCGAGACGATCACATCGACCAACCCGCCGGCAGATCCGCCGCCCCTGCGACGATCTTTCCTGGGCTATCATCGCCCCGATGGGCGGATCGGCACACGCAACTACGTCGCGGTTCTGTCAACGGTCAACTGCAGCGCGACGGTTTGTCACAAGATTGTTGCCCGATTCGACGCCGAACGTCTGCGGCGCTGGCCCAACGTCGACGGTGTCTTCGCCGCGTCGCACGGCGGCGGTTGCGCACTCCAATACGACGGCCGCAAACACCAGATGCTCGCACGCACGATGGCCGGCTACGCCAACCATCCCAACGTCGGCGGTCGGCTGATGATCGGGCTGGGATGTGAACAAAACACTCCGGCCTATCTGGGCCAGCAACACGGCATCGTCCCGTTGTATGCCGCCGACGGGGAGCGTCTGACTCGCGATGATGCGATCCCCACGCTGACCATGCAATCCGAAGGCGGATCACAAGCGACCATCGCCCGCGGCGAACGGATGCTGGAACAGGTCCTTGACGTTGCCAACCAAGCGACGCGCAGGACGGCGGATGCGTCGGCGCTTTGCCTGGCGGTCGAATGCGGCGGCAGCGACGGCTACTCCGGCATCACGGCCAATCCGGCCATCGGAGTCGTCTCCGATCGCATCGTCGCCTGCGGGGGCACGTCGATCATCTCCGAGACGACCGAGTTGTACGGTGCGGAGCATTTGTTGTGTGATCGCAGTCGCTCGCCCGAGGTGGCGCAAAAACTGATCGACCTGCTGCACTGGTGGCAGCAATACGTGGCCTACTACGGCGGCGAGCTGGACAACAATCCGTCGGTGGGCAACAAGGCCGGGGGACTGTCCACGATCACCGAAAAATCTCTCGGCGCGGTCTCCAAGAGCGGCTCGACGGCGCTCGAGGCGGTCTACGATTACGCCCAGCGGGTCACGGCCAAGGGGCTGGTGGTGATGGACACGCCCGGATTTGACCCCGCCAGTGTGACCGGCAAGGTCGCCGGGGGAGCGAATCTGGTGATGTTTTCCACCGGCCGTGGAAGCTGTTTCGGTTGCAAACCCTCGCCCGTGATCAAAGTCGCGTCCAACAGCGATCTGTTTCAGCGGATGCGCGACGACATGGATCTAAACGCCGGCCAAGCGATCGACGGCAAAGCGATCCAGCAGCTCGGTGACGAGTTCTTTGAGTTCGCCCTCGGCGTGGCCAGCGGAGAAAAAACGGCCAGCGAACGCAACGGGTTCGGGGACCACGAATTCGTCCCCTGGACCGTCGGCCCCACCCTCTGACGCCCGCCGGTCTGGGCAGGGACCCATGTGGGAAAGCAATGGAACAGGCGTCCCTCCGCCGTCCACGCCGAAACAGCCCCACGGGTGGCAGCGTGAATCCACGGATGCCGGTCCGAGGAACGATCCGTGGGGACGCGTTGCCATCCGTGGGCCATTTTCTTAACGCTCCGGATTTTTCTTCGCGCTCCGCATTTTTTCGGGGCCCCGCCGGTTTCACAAATCATTTTTCGCGTCTCTTGGTCCTTGCCCCGCCACGCCAAGATTCGACCGCGGCCTAACCGTGGCGTAAACTAAAGGTCCTCGTGTCGTGTTGCCTCGCACGCGCGGTGACCTGGCTCTTTTTTCCTATTCCCCCCGATGCTGAATGGGGTTCGCCCCCGATTGGGATCGGTGAGCCGAAAACTCTCCCAGCCAACCTCTCGATAGGCACACCCGTAATGATGGCGCGATTCTCGTCTGCGACCCCTTGGCCCCGTTTGTTGTCCCCCTTGCTATTGCTGGTCGGTTTGTCCGTGTTCGATTCCGGGACAGTCCGCGGCCAGGGTGCCGGTTTAGGTCCCAGCCTGGGCCGCGAACCGATGGGCAGCGGCTACCCGTCACCGGAATATTACTTCGCCTTGGACGTGTATCGCAGCGGAGACTTGGAAAGGGCCCTGGACGCCTTTGACATCGCGGTTGCCCGCACGCGGAAAGACATCAACGGGCACTGGATCGATGCGATTCCCGTGTTTGCAATGATGGGGGAATGCCAGTACCGGCTGGGCGATCTGGAAGGGGCGATGCAAAGCCTGGACATGTCGCTGAAAATTGCGATCCGCTATCGCGGTTGGCTGGGGCGACCGGTTTGGTCGGAAGTCTTGATGTCGCAGGCCAAACTTTCACCGAAGCAATACTTGTGGCCCGAAGCCAATGCGGTCAACCGATTGCCGGTCACTCGAACCATCAAGTTTTATTCGGGGGAACAACTGACCGAGGAGCTATTGATCCAGGGCGGACAGATCGAAGAGCTGAACATCAAGCCCGTTGACGCGATCGAGATTCTGCGTGGGCTGGCGATCGCATCGTATCGCCGCCGAATCATCTTGGGGCCGCTTGCCGAAGGCGACGCCTTGGCGACCCAGTTGCTCGACAGCACCAAGTACCCCGCGGGGCTGCAATTGCCGATCGCCCGAAACCTGATCGGCGCGATGCGTGCGGCCGAACGGTTCGGCGCGATGCAAGACGAACGCGCCGTCTCCGACGCATCGGCAAACGCAACGTACAACGGCGGCGTCCATCCGATCTCGCCGATCACCGGGCTGTGTGCCGCGTCGGCGCTGGCCGGATCGGACAAGCCCGCCGCCGCGATCCCGCTGTGCTTGGCGGTGGCCAACCAAGCCGCGTCGATGGACTACTTTGAATGGGTCGGCGAAGCGTTGCAGCTGGCCGCCGGTTGTGCGAGCGCCAAAGACGCGGCGGTGATCCAACAAGCCGGTCAAGTCGCCGCGACCAACCTGTTGCGAAAATCCCGCCTGGCCGCGTTGCACTGTTTGATCGCGTCGGCCGACGCCGCCGTCACCGCAGGCGATCTTGCCTCCGCATCGGCTCGGCTGGGCGAGGCCAAGGCGCTCGCGATGCGGCGCGATGTGATGCAGCCCCGGCTGGACGCTTATGGCGCTTATGTCGCCGCACGGCTGGCGACCCGAACCGCTCCCCCCGGCGGCAACCCCAATGCGACCGGCCCGTGGGATGACGCCCTGTCCCAGATCTTTCACTTTGCGACCAACAGTCGGATTCGGAAACGATCGCTGATTTCCATGCCGCGGCTGTATCAATTGCAGCGTGTCCGTTTGGCCTTGGGGCGAAATCTGGACGGCCAATCCGCCGACGTGCTGCTGGCCGGCTACGCGAACGATCCGGGCATTGATGTCTGGCGACGCGACCCGGTCGACGCGATCGCCGGCGTGGTCGCCGATCGTGATTTGTTGCGGCTGGCACGCTTGCGAACCGCGGCGTCGCGCGAGAGCGGCCAGGACGTGCTGGCGCGGATCGAAGATCTGCAAGCAGGGCGAATTCGCAGCCAACTGCCGATGGGCGGACGCGTGATGCAGGTTCGTGCCCTCGCTCGCATGCCGGGCAAATTGCTGGAACAGAAGATCGTCGAATTCCGCAACGCCGCCGACAAATCGATCCGCGATCTGCGTACCGCCGCCAAAGCCGAGTTGGATGCCCAGCCCGCCGCCGGGGCCGATCCGGCAATGGTCCAAGCCGGCATCGATCGACTGGAGGCGGCCGCATGGGCGATCGCACTGGATCGCACGGAGTTGCCCGTCGTGATGCCGCACCCGCTGGACGACAAACAACCCGCGTCGGTGCTGCCGGACGACGCCGGCATCCTGGCGTTTTGCCAAGACGGAAGCTTGATCCACGCGGTGTTGTGCACCAAGCAGAAATCGACGTACTGGACGATCAAGGGAGCCAGTCGCGTGGCCGGCGAGATCGCTGCGCTGTCGCGCGGGATCGGCGCCGCCCCGTCACGCGGCGCCCGGCTGCCCGAGGACGACGGCTGGCGCGATGAAGCGCTGAAATTGCGTGACCGTCTGCTCTCGATGGGAACCGGTGCGCTGCTGACCGGTCGCCTGGCCGGTATCAAGCGGCTCATCGTGATCCCCGACGCGTTGCTCTGGTACGTGCCGTTTGAATTGTTGCCGACCGACGAGCGCGACTCTCCGCTGCTGGGCGATTCCATCGACGTCGTGTATGCCGCGACGCCGGCGCTCGCCATCTACCCGACGGCCGACAAAACCACGCATCCCGCCATCGCCGTGACGGCCGGAAAGTTCTTTGCACCGCGTGAGGCCGAAAGCAACGCGATGCTGGTGCAAACGATCCTGGATTCGATCCACGCCGGCGCCGCCGTCCGTCTGCCCGGCGATGCGATGATCCCGACCAGCCAGAGCGGCAACGTCGCCGGACATCTGGTGGTCGCCGAGCCGACGACGCCCAACCCGTCATCGGTCCTCGACTCGCCCCTAGCGGGCTATGAAGCGTCGATCCGCCAAGGTCGGCTGCGATCTTGGTTGGGATTTCCCCCCGGCACACCGGGCAGTGTTTTCCTGGCCGGATTCCGATCCAACCTGGACACCAGCCAAGGCGTCTCGGGGCATGAAATCATGCACGCGATCGCCGCCTTGCAATACAGCGGTGTGCGCGACGTTATCCTCAGCCGCTGGGCGGTGGGCGGAGAGTCGACGGCAATCCTGTTGCGTGAGTACGTCCAAGAGCTGCCGTTCTTGGGGGCCGCCGCTGCGTTGAGCCGCGCCAAAAACGTGCTCCGTCGAAGCGAAATTTCACCGCTAGGCGAACCTACCCTGTCCGGATCCGATCAAGAACGTGAGACACTGACCGGGGACGAGCCGTTTTTCTGGTCGACCTACCTTCACGCTTCGCCATTGAATTAATTTTGGACACCACACACGAGATGATGACGGTCACCGGCGAGGCGTTGGCGACGCTGCCGGCCGGCGCGGACCTTTCGCCGATCACGGTGATCGGAACCGAATCGATTCGTCAATCCTTCGGCGGCGAAACGCTGTCCCAGGCGATCAACAGTCGCCGCGCCCCGGGCGTTTCGCGTGTGGTGCTCAATCCCGACGCCCATGTCGGCTATGGCGCGCCGGTCGGATGCGTGATGGTTTCACCGACGCACATCTATCCCGGCCCGGTCGGCGTGGACATCAAGTGCAGCATGAGTCTGTTGCAGACGGACTTGCCCGCCGAAGCCATCGATGCGCTCGCCGTACGAAAACAGATCATTCGCGCGATTTGCAAACGCGTTCCCACCGGCGCCGGCCGCGGCCAACGGCACGCACCCAAGTCACGACGCGTCGACGGCAAGCTCGGTTTTAAAATCGCGACCGAAGGCGCATCCAAGCAGGTGCTGAAGAAGCTCGGAATCCCCAAGTCGTGGGCCGATGCCTGCGAAGATGCCTCCCACACCGCGCCCGACGGATCCAGCGACACCCTGGCGGCGCGGCTGGAATGGATGGGGCGGACACGCGACAAATTGGATCGGATTGAATCCAAGTATCGCCAGCTGGGCAGCTATGGTGGCGGCAATCATTTCGGTGAAGCCGAAGTCGTTCACGTCCTCGACTCACAGCGTGCGATCGCAGACGCCTTTGGACTCAAAGATGGCTGCGTGGCCTTTTTGTCCCATTGTGGGTCGCGTGGGTTCGGACACGATTTGGCGGTCGCACAGTTCCGCACGTTGAAGACCGCGTTTCAAAAACAGGGGTTGGCGTTTCCCGCCGGCGATCCTCAACTGGTGTACGCCCGCGTTGATTCGCCCGAAGGCCGCGACTACCTGTGTGACATGGCGATGGGGGCCAACTTTGCCACCGTCAATCACCTGCTGATCAATGACTTGGTCTTGGAAGCGTTTCGCGAAGTCTTTCCGGGTGTCCGTGGCGAATTGGTCTACTTCATCTCGCACAACATCGCCCGCCAAGAACCGATCGACGGGGATATCCAGTGGGTTCATCGCAAAGGTGCCACACGCGCATTGCCGTCTGGGCATCCGCAATTGGCCGGCACGCGGTTTGAATCGACCGGGCATCCAATCCTGTTGCCGGGAAATCCTCGCGACGGGTCCAGCGTGATGGTGGCCGGCGATGGCGCTTCGGCGGCCGCTTTTAGCGTCAACCACGGCGCGGGGCGACGGCTCAGCCGCACCAAGGCCAAAAAGCAACTGGTGCAAGATGAGATCGATCGGGGGCTGGCAGAACATGACGTGATCAGCAATTGCAGTGTTTATCCTCGCGACGAAGCCCCCGATGCGTACAAGGATTTCGACGAGGTGCTCGGGAGTGTTCGCAAAGCGGGATTGGCTGAGGAAGTGGCACGGCTGAAAGCGAAATTTGTGATCAAAGACGGCGCAGCGGCGGACGATTAGAATGGTCGCCACTTTGGCCCCATTCGTCACACCGCGTTCAGGATTGCTGCACCGTGAACTCCCGCCACCGTTTTCCATCCCTTGCACTTGTTCTCGCATCGGCCTTCACCATTCATCTCGCCGCCGGCATCGCTGCCACACACGCCCAAGGCATCCACGCCCGATCCTGGTCCGTTTTTGCCGGCACCGGAAAAGCGGATTCACCGATCGCTGTCGAGCCATCGGCCCCCACGCAGGTCGCGCTGCAAAACGTTTACGGGATCGAAGTCACCGCGGACGGAATCTATTTCAGCACGGTCGACGATCACTCGATTTGGAAATGCGACCACGACGGGACACAGATTCAACGCATCGCCGGCACCGGTAACCAAGGACATCGCGGCGACGGCGGGCCGGCAATCGACGCGACGTTCAACGCGCCGCACGAAATCCGCGCCGACCGCGACGGCAACTTGTTCGTCGCCGATACCCGCAACCACTGCATCCGACGGATCGACGCGGCGACGGGCGTGATCGAGACCATCGCCGGGGATGGCGTCGACGGGTTTCGCGGCGACGGCCAAACCGGCGACAAGGCACGCTTCAGCCAGCCCCACAGCATCGTGCTCGACGGTGACGGAGGCTTGCTGGTCGCCGACACCACCAATCATCGCTTGCGGCGGATCGATTTGGAAACCCGGATCGTGACCACCGTCGCCGGTGACGGCCGGCGAGCATTGCCCGTCGAGGGCAAGCCGGCTTCCGACGTCTCCCTGTTCGGCCCGCGATCGTTGGCCATCGACGAACAAGCGATTTGGTTGGTGCTGCGGGAAGGCAACAGCGTCTGGAAGATCGATCGCAAAACGAATCGGATCAATCGCGTCGCCGGCACAGGGCAAAAGGGGCACGACGGCGACGGGGCTGATCCATTGTCGGCAACCTTCCGCGGCCCCAAAGGCATCGCCGTCGATTCGGCCGGCAACCTGCTGGTCGTCGACACCGAGAACCAAGCGATGCGTTATGTCGACCTGGGGCGAAACGTGATCGAAACGATGCAGATCCCCTTTCCGATGAAACGCCCCCACGGCACCGCCGTGTTGTCACGGCCCGGTCAAGACGACGTGTATTTCGTTTCCGATTCCGAGCACCACCGCGTGTTGGCCGGTCGAATCCCCGGTGGCTGACACCACCGGCAGACACTCTGCCGGCCCTCCGTCCCTAAGACACATCGCCCGACCAGCGAAATGCGATCCGTCGCACCCGTTGGATTTGGCAAACACGCTACGGTCACCGTTTCAGGCGTCGGTTTGTCTTCCTCGGCCGAGTCGACCGCGCACCAATCGAGCCGCGATATCAGGAGCGAATCCCAGGAAACAGGTGCGTGATGAAATCCGGTGGGCGCAATTCCAGCGAACCTATCGCAGTCGGGATGCCAGGCGTTGGACCGGGATGCGAACAGCGGAGAAGAGAGCAACCACGAAAGACGCGAAAAACACGAAAGATGAAGTGCTCGCGCCGAGGCGTCGGTTGGCAGCGTGAACGTCCACCGTTCACCGCGGCACGGCGAACGACGTTGTGTTTTCGATTGACGCCGACTCCGTGCCTGCGTGTGCAGGCGGAT
>NZ_JACEHH010000028.1 GCF_014154935.1 Stieleria mannarensis | reverse complement strand
GGGTGTCGAATTGTTTTGTTGATGTCGATTTTGTCGGCCGTTTCTGTCGCCAAACCGAGTTGCACGAGCGTCTCGATCGCGCGATCGACTTGAAAGTCGATTTCGACGTCGATCGCTTCGCGGATCAACCGTTCGCATTTGCGCCGTAGCCGACGGCGGCTGATCGGTTCAGATTCAGTCGCCAGCGCGTAGTAGGCCAACGTGGCCTCGTTGGTTGATTGGCGGCCGGCTTGTTGGATGATTTGAAATGCGGCGCCGGCGTTGGTGTCCAGTTTTTGGAAGTACAGGTTCCGCGTCAGATCCAGCAGGTAGCGGTTTTTCGTTTGAAAGTAGCTGAAGAAGCTTTTCACACAGTAACCGATCGCGGCCAGGATCAATCCGATCACCAGGGCGGTCGAGTAGTAGGCGGCCAGGGCGAGCGTGACGAGCACGAACCGCGAGATCTTTTGCAACGACAGCAACCAACCGCCCAGACTGGGCGCGATCACTTTGACGCGATCGAGTTTGCTGAGCCGGACGCGGGTTCCCGGCAGCAGCATGTCCACGTCCTGCTTGGGAATGTTTTTAAAAATCCGCAAATGAAACTGCCCGGCGGCGAGCATTTCGCCCCGTTCATGGTCTTCGGCCAGTTGAAACAACACGACCAGCCGCTGGTAGATCGCGACATCGACCATCTCCATGCGGTACAGGTTTTGTAGGCGTCGCTTGCAACGTCGGCCGATGATGTCGCCGCGGGCATAGACGGCCAAGTGTTGAAAGAGTCCGAAATTCGCGGTCATCGGCACGCCCCAGTGACTCGACACGCCGACGCATTTTTCGATGTCATCCTGGGTCAGCTTTTTGTAGGCCGCATCGGTCAGGATTTCATCGCACAGTTCCATCAGCTGTTGTGAGTCGTCGGCGACCTGATCATTCTGCAGATCGACCGGGATCTTGCAGTCGCTGTCGGGATCCATGGCGTGGTACCGATCCGAAAACTGGGCGTGGTACCGCGACGTTTTGGCCTGGACGTGTTCGGTGATCTGGCGGATCGCGCCATCGAAACGCGATTGTCCCTCCGCATCCAGCTCGGCGGATTCCCGTGCCCGGTGGCACAAATATTCGACCAGCGTTTGCGTTTCGATCGGCACGAACGGCTCGATCGACCAATGGGCTGCGTTGTCGTCGATCCAGCCGGACGTACTGACTTCGCTCGCCCCCTTGGTAAGTGGGCCTGTTCCATCGATGGACCAGTTGGTAAGAATTCGGTCAACCGATTCAGACACGGGAATCACGCAAAGAGCGAAAAAAGGAAACAGATGGCGAGCCGCCCACAGCGAGTATTTGAACCGATCCAGAAGTCCGACGGTAGCGACGGCGATCGCGGCGATACCCTTCCCGAGGTGGCCGGCGTGGCGTTGGACATGGACGGATTGCTGTTTGACACCGAACGGATTTACTGGCAGGTCGGTGACACGATCCTGCAACGACGTGGACACCGCTACAGTTCGGCCCTGCAGGCACGCATGATGGGGCGGATCGGGACCGCGGCGGTTCAGGAAATGATTGATTTTCACTCCCTGGACGATTCAGCCGAAGACTTGCTGGCCGAATCGGACGATCTGTACGGCAACCTGCTGCCGCAGCTACTCCGTCCGATGCCGGGACTGGAGGACTGGATCGGACATCTGCAATCCAGCGGGGTCCCATTCGCGCTGACCACCAGCAGCCGCCGGAAATGGGTCGACATCATCTTCGCCGAGCTACATTGGCGCAAGTCGCTGACCTTCGTGTTGACCGGGGACGATGTCCGAAATGGTAAGCCCCACCCGGAAATGTATTCCACCGCGGCCGCGCGATTCGGGCTCCAACCCCACCGCATGCTGGTCCTCGAGGACAGCGGCAATGGGTGCGCCGCGGGGGTTGCTGCGGGAGCAAGCGTCGTCGCGATCCCCAACGAACACACCCGCGAGCAAGATTTCACCGGCGCGGTCTTGGTGGCCGATTCGCTGTTGGATCAGCGGTTGTGGCAGATGCTGCGCTAGGGTTGTGGGATAGGCTTCCAGCCTGTCGGTGCGACGGGTGCCCCTCGCTCACGCTTCGGGCTAGTAAACCAACTACTCCGACTTGCCGGCGGCCATTTTGTCGCGTAGTTCCTTGCAGGCATCCGAGGGGTTGCTGCACAAGGAGCAACTGGTGCTGCCGTCTTCGTTGGTCTTGCTGGCCAACCCGCCGCACGACCCGCTGATCGAGCGCCGCCCGAAAACGACTCCGATCGCCATCGCAAACAACAGAATCGAAAAAACGCCAAACGTGATCACGGCGATCGGCACAAGCGCCTCCAGCCAACTCGTGTTGTCAGCGGCATCGGGCGCCGCCTGGGCGTACTGTGCCAAAATTCCCGTGCCTGCCATCTGATACTCCTTGGCATCGGTTCGCGAAACGAGCAAGGTGTGGATGTCATTCTGTTCTGCGATCGCGAGCGCCGGGTCCGGTCCCAATACGTTCAACGCGGTCGCCCATCCGTCGGCCTGCATGCACGTTTTTGCGATCACGGTCACTGATGCGAGGTCGTGTTCCACCGGCGCGCCGGTTCGCGGATCGATCGTGTGTGAATATCGTTTTCCGTCGACGACATACATGTTGCGGTAATCACCGGAAGTGGCCATCGCATTACCCGCCGCTTCGTTCATCAACATCGCATGGGCGATCATCACGGTGTCTCGGGCCGCGTCGGGCAGCTGAATCCCGACCTTCCACGGCCCGCCCGGCTTGTCGCCGTTGGTTCGCACCTCGCCGCCGATTTCCACAAACACGTCGCTCGCCCCCAGTTCGTCCAACTTATTGACGACTCGGTCGACGCCGTGCCCCTTGGCGATCGACGAAAGATCAATCTGCAACTCGGGGATCTGCTTCTTCAATCCCGGCGGATCGATGCGGACGTCCAGCTTTTTGTAGCCGACGGTCGCCATGACTTGCTTCAGCGTGTCCGCGTCGGGCACGGTTCGACTGCGTTCGGTCGGCCCAAAACTCCAGGCGTTGACCAACGGTGCGACCGTGACGTCGAACGCGCCGTCGGTCTTTTCGGCGATCGACTGGGCCTCGGCGACCACGGCGGCAAACTCGCTGCTGACATCGAACCAATCGGTGCTGGTTGAACGATTGAATTGAGAGATTTCGGACGATTCCAGATACGTCGACATCTGGTCGTTGACACGTCTCAGTTCGGCATCGATTGAAAACCGCAGCGTTTGGTCGTCCACCGCCTCCGCACCGGCGACTTTGACCATGTAGGTCGTGCCCATCGTCTTGCCACGGAACTCGCGAATTGTGCGAGGGCCGGAATCGTTCTGGCCGGAAGCTTCCTGGCCGGTGGCTTCCTGGCCGGTGGCTGTTGTGCTGCCGAACCAGACGGCTGCTGAAGAAAGAAACGCGACCAGCAATAGTGCCCGCCGCGTTTGTTGGATCGTCATTCTTATCACCAAAAGTGGGGAATTGGCGGTGCCGACTCCGTCAGCCTACCGCAGCTTCGTTTTTCGGTCGTGGACGAGGCGACGAGTCCATTCAGATTACGAGCGGAGAGGACTCCTTGCGTCGCCCACGACCGTTTACTCGGACCAAAAGGCGAGACCGAATATCTGCCAGCCATTGACTCATCGACAGGCTGGAAGCCTATCCCACATTGTAGCGGCGTGATGCTCAACCGCCGAAGTCGTCGTAGGCGATGTTTTCGGGTTCAACACCCAGATCGTCGAGCATGCGGAAGACCGCTTGGTTCATCATCGGCGGGCCACAGATGTAATACTCGATGTCCTCGGGCGCCGGGTGCTTGCTCAAGTAATTGTCCAACAGCACCTGGTGGATGAACCCTTGATAGCCGTCCCAATTGTCCTCGGGCAGCGGATCGGAAAGGGCGATGTTGAACTTGAAATTAGGGAACTTTTCTTCGATATCGCGGAAGTGATCGATGTAGAACAGCTCGCGGAGACTTCGACCGCCGTACCAGTAACTGACCTTTCGGTTTGTTTCTTGGCGTTTAAACAGCTCAAAGATGTGGCTTCGCAGCGGCGCCATCCCGGCCCCACCACCGATGTACACCATTTCGGCGTCGGAGTCCTTGATGAAGAACTCGCCGTAGGGACCGCTGATGGTCGCCTTGTCACCGGGTTTCAGGCTGAAGATCCAGCTGCTCATCTTCCCCGGCGGCAATTCGGGATTGCGTGGCGGCGGGGTGGCGACGCGGACGTTCAGCATGATGATGCCTTTTTCGCCCGGGTAGTTGGCCATCGAGTAAGCACGAATCACGGGCTCGTCGACCTTCGAAACGAACCGCCAGATGTCGTACTTGTCCCAGTCCTCGTGGTACTCTTCTTCGATGTCAAAGTCTTTGTAGTTGACCACGTGCGGCGGGCATTCGATTTGGATGTATCCGCCGGCCTTGAAATTGACGTCTTCTCCCTCGGGCAACTCCAGCACGAACTCCTTGATGAAGGTCGCCACGTTGTGGTTGCTGCGGACGGTGCATTCCCATTTCTTGGTGTCGAAGGCTTCGGCGGGGACTTCGACGTTCATGTCCTGCTTGACAGCGACTTGGCAGGACAAACGCTCGCCTTCGCGGGCGGCTTTCTTGGAAATGTGGTCCTTTTCGGTCGCCAGGATCTCACCGCCGCCCTCGTGAACCTTGACCTTGCACTGGGCACAGGTGCCACCACCGCCGCAGGCGCTGGAGACGAACACGCCGGCGTCGGCGAGCGCCCCCAACAGCTTTCCGCCGGCGGGAACCTCGATCTCTTTTTGGTCATTGATCATGATCTTCACCGGGCCAGAAGCGACGAGTTGCGCTTTCGCGCCCAGGATCAAGACCACCAATGCCACCACGACCAGGGTGAACATTGCGATGCCAAGGATTACGGTGCCCATTTCGGATCGGTACTATTTTAAGGTTTCTAAAAGGACGTCTTGTCAAAGTTGATGATGCGGAGGGATCGCAGGCAGCGTTACAGCTGGATTCCGCTGAAGGACATGAAGGCCAGTGCCATCAGTCCGACGGTGATGAACGTGATTCCTAAACCGCGAAGCGGCGGCGGGACATCACTGTATTTCATTTTTTCTCGGATTCCGGCAAGCGCCGCGATCGCCAACGCCCAGCCGAGCCCGCAACCGAGTCCATAGGTGCAGGATTCGGCGAACGAATAGTTGCGTTCCTGCATGAACAGCGACGCACCCAGAATGGCACAGTTGACCGTGATCAACGGCAAGAAGATCCCCAGGGTGTTGTAGAGGGCGGGGAAGAACTTGTCCAAGAACATTTCCAGGATCTGGACCATCGCCGCGATCACGCCGATGTAGCTGATGAATCCCAGAAACGTCAGATCGACCGATTCGAAGTAGCCGGGCGAGACCGGCAAAAAGCCCTCGGCCCACGTCAAGGCACCTTTCTTCAGGAACCACGCGTAGATGAACTGGTTGGCCGGCACCGTGATCGCTTCGATCACAATCACCGCGATGCCAAGACCGATCGCCGTTTTGACGTTCTTGCTGATCGCCAAGAACGTGCACATCCCCAGGAAGAACGCCAACGCCAGGTTTTCGACGAAGACCGCTTTGAGCAGGATGCTGAGATGGGTTTCAATGATTTCTGACATGGTTGTTTCCTCAGGACTCTTCGATTTGTTCCGGTTTGTATGCTCGGATCAACCAAATCAGGAAGCCGATCAAGAAAAACGCACTCGGGGGCAACAGCATCAAGTTGTTGGGGTTGTACCAACCGCCGTTTCGGTCCAGCGGCAGGATGACAAAGCCCATCAAGGTGCCGCTGCCAAGTAGTTCGCGGAAGAAGGCGACGAACAACAGCACCAGACCGTAACCGAGTCCGTTTCCGATTCCGTCCCAGAAACTCAGCCAGGGGCCGTTCTTCATCGCGAATCCTTCGGCACGCCCCATCACGATACAGTTGGTAATGATCAATCCGACGAACACGGACAGCTGTTTGCTGATGTCGAACAGGTAAGCCTTGAGCACCTGGTCGACGACGATCACCAGCGAGGCGATCACCGTCATTTGCACGATGATCCGGATGCTGCTGGGGATGTACGCCCGGATCGCACTGACGGCCAAGTTGCTGAACGCCGTCACGGCGATCACCGCGATGGCCATCACGATCGACGTTTCCATCTTCGTCGTCACCGCCAAGGCACTACAAATCCCCAGGATTTGCAGGGCGATCGGGTTATTGTCGACCAACGGATCGACGATCACAGATTTTGTAGTTTGTGCAGCCATTTCTCAGGACCCCGATGTCTCCGACGTGCTGTTTTTAAGTTGTGACAAGAATGGTCCGTATCCATCCTCGCTGGCCCAGTAACGCAACAGGTTCGTCACGCCTCGGCTGGTAATGGTCGCTCCGGACAACCCGTCCACCGCGTAAGGATTGCCTTCCGGTGCGGTGCCCTTGTAAACCATCGCGGCCGGTTCACCGTTTTCGTTGTACAGCTTTTGGTCTTCCCACTGCGCCTTCCAGGCCGGGTTGTCGACTTCGCCACCCAAGCCGGGCGTTTCGGCATGCTGGTAGAACGTCAAACCCTGGATCGTTTCCAAGTCATTCTTCAGCGCCAGGTAACCGTACAGCGTGGACCAAAGGCCTTTGCCATAAACCGGCAGCACGACCTGTTGAAACTGGTTGGTGCCGGGCTTTTTGACGAAGTAAACCTTGGCCACTTTTTCGCGGCGGCCGACGCCGGGATCGTACGGCGTTTCACCGATTTCGACGCTGGAATCCGCTTTTTCGGCCGCTTCACGCGGGTCGTACGCCGCGGTGTCCATGTCGGTGACAAATTCGCCGGTTTGCAGATCGACCAATTCCTCGCTGACCCAAGCGTACAGTTCGTCGATTTGCTCTCGCGAGAGCTCGCTGGCCGGTTTTCCGAACTCCCCGATCGATAGCCCTGCGGCATCCAGAATGTTCTTCTGGCGATCGAGCATCTTATTTTCTTCCTGCTTGCCCTTCAGTCCGACAGCGGCGACGCTGACGACCAGCGAGCAAACGACACACAAAATGGTCGCCGTCAGCAGGGTATTAACAGTGGAATCACGTTGTGACATAGCGTGCCATCCTCCGGCGAACGTTTGCGGAAACAACGAAGTAATCGATCAAGGGTGCGAACACGTTGCCGAACAGAATGGCCAACATGATGCCTTCGGGGAACGCCGGGTTGATACAGCGAATCAACACGGTCATGAAACCGATCAACGCGCCATAAATCCATTTCCCCTTTTCGGTCATCGACGCACTGACCGGGTCGGTGGCCATGAACACCAACCCGAACGCCAAACCGCCGATGACAAAGTGCCAGTAAAACGGCACGCTCATCATCGGGTTGGTGCCGGTCGTGACACCGTTTAGCAACAGCGAGGTCGCAGCGACGCCGCCCAACACACCGGCCATGATTTTCCAAGATCCGATTCCGGCGCCGATCAGAATCGCAGCCCCGATCAAGCACATCAGCGTGCTGGTTTCGCCGACACATCCTTGGACCGTTCCCAGAAACGCGCTCGTCCAGGTGATCGGCTCGGTCCAGGTGACCGGGTCGGAAACACCGAGGGAATAGTTGACCGATTCCAGCGACGCCAACGCCGCATTGGTCTCTCCCGCCGGATCTGGCGTGGCCACGGCCATCTGGCCCAAGGCGGTCGCACCGCTGAACCCGTCCACGGCCGTCCAAACTTTGTCGCCGCTGATTTGACCGGCGTGGGCAAAGTACAGGAACGCGCGACTGGTCAGGGCCACATTCAGGAAGTTACGGCCCGTGCCGCCGAACACCTCCTTGGCCACGATCACGCCGAACGCGATCCCGACGGCCACCTGCCACAGCGGAATCGATGCCGGCAACGTCAGCGGGAACAGCAATCCGGTGACCAGAAAGCCTTCGTTGATCTCGTGGCCCCGCAGGACACTAAAGACCATTTCGATGTGGCCACCGACGAACATGCAAACGAAGTAGATCGGGATGAAAAAGATCGCACCGAGCACCATGCAGTCGGCAATGCTTCCCGGGTCGTTGGTGAACCCGATCGCGTTGTGGATGGTGTAGTGCCAATCGCCGACGTAGCGTTCACCGGCCTCGGCGGCCCGCTGGATGGCGGTGTTGGCCTGGTAGCCGACGTTCCACATTCCAAAGAGCGTCGCGGGCACCAAAGCCATCACGACGGTGATCATCATTCGCTTCAGATCGATGTTGTCACGCACGTGCGTTTGCCCGTGAGTGGTTTCGCCCGGCGTGTACAGAAACGTGTCAATCGATTCGTACACCGGATACGCGATCTGCAGCGGTCCGCCTTTGTCAAAAAGCGGATGGACCTTGTCCAGAGCAGCGCGGAGTGCTTTCATTGGTCAGTCTTGCCCAATAACGGTTTTTTCTGAGTAAATGGAACGGTTCGGCTGCTCGGAGCCGTGTCCGCCTAAATGATTTCAACGCTCCCGATCAGCCTTCACGCTCGATCGTGGTCAGGTTTTCGCGAAGCAACGAGCCATATTCATATTTTCCGGGACAGACAAACGTGCATAACGCCAAGTCTTCCTCTTCCAGTTCCAGGACGCCCAATTGCTGCGCCTGGTCGGTGTCGCGGACGATCAACGCACGCAGCAATTGCGTCGGCAGGATATCCAGCGGCATGACTTTTTCATAAGTCCCCAGCGGCACCATCGCCCGCTCGCTGCCGCCGGTGCTGGTGGTGAAGGCGAATTTTTGGTTCGGCAACATCGACGAGGCGAACACGCGAGTCGTGCTGAACTTGTCAAACCCGGGCTTTTGCCAACCCAGAAATTCGCGCTCGTCACCTTCGGCGATCACCGAGATCTGTGTGTGGTAGCGGCCCAAAAAGTTGTGCGGGGGTTTGGCGTTGCGTCCACAAAGCACCGAACCGGAAATCGGACGCACGCTTGCTCCGGCGTCGTACTCGCCCTCGGTCAGCTGGCTGATGTCGGCCCCGAGACGCGTTTCCAGCAACCGCGGTTTGCCGATCACCGGGCCGGCCAGCGAAATCACGCGGCGAACATCCAGCGTGCCCGTCGTCAGCAGGGCACCGATCGCCATCACGTCTTGATAACCCAGGTACCACACCGACTTGTTCGGACCGACCGGGTCCAGTTCGTGGATGTGCGTGCCGACCAGACCCGCCGGGTGGGGGCCGCCGAACTCGGTCACCGTGACACCTTCGACCGCACCGCCGGGAATCTCCGACCCGGGTGCCTTGCAGACGTGGACTGCACCGTCGGTCAGCTTGGTGATCGCCGTCAGCCCCAGAATGAATTGATCCTTGCGGTCGGCCATCGCGGTGGCCGGACACGCCGCCAACGGGTTGGTGTCGATCGCTTGGACAAAAATCGAACTCGGCTTGGTTCCCGGCACCGGAACCTTGCCGTAGGGGCGGGTTCGCAGCGACGTCCACAAACCGCTGGTGACCAACAATTCGGTCAACGCGGCCGCGTCCATCGAATTGACGTCACCGACTTCAAATTTGACCGCGTCGGATTCCGAAGGCGAGGGATCGACGTCGATCACCACCGCTTCGAACTTGCGCTTTTCACCGCGAATCACGTCCGCAACCGTGCCGGCCGCGGGAGACGTGTAGGTCACGCCCTCGGTTTTTTTGTCGGTAAACAGCGGCTGGCCCAGCTTCACCTTGTCTCCCGGGGCCACCAACATCGTGGGCTTCATGCCGATGTAATCGTCGCCGACCAACGCCACTTTCGTGACCGGCTTGGCAACTTCGATGTGCTGGGCGGGGGTGCCGAGGATCGGGAGATCCAATCCTTCTTTGATCGTGATCATAGGCTTCGAAAAACGGTTGGACGCGCACGGAGACTAAAAAACAAGCGCCGAAACAAGCTCAGGCACTGAAAAACCAAGCAGACAATATCCAGCTGACGAAAATCGAACTGACAAAGATCTCACCGACAAGGGACACTTTGTGATTTTTTTCACAAGCAAGCCGCGAGCAAATGCCCACATCAGTGGGCGACGAAAACTGCCATGTCTTTGGTCAGGGAATATTACATAGCTGACCATAACTCGCAACGGTACACCGATCAGCGGAAGGGCGAGCGACCCTGGCGATCTGTTTAGGGTCCACGAAACGCCAGTGCGAACGCCTAGCGAAGCTGACAGACACACGACGGGAAAGGTCTAGCGAGAAATCGCCCAACCGTATTCACTATCTGTCAGAAAAGGTCTTTCTTTTCCTCGCTGCGACTCCAACGGTTGTTGCAAATCTTCAGATCGTACTGAGTTGTCTCCCACCCCCTGCAAGTGTTATTTCGTGACCCAATCCACTTTGGCCGATCGCCGCACCGATATTCGAAACGTTGTCATCATCGCCCACGTTGACCACGGAAAAACCACGCTCGTTGATTGCTTGTTGCGGCAAAGCGGGCAGTTCCGCGATGCCGAATTGAAGGGCGAACGGATTTTGGATTCGAACGACTTGGAACGGGAACGTGGGATCACGATTCTGTCCAAAAACATTGCGATCCCCTATCGCGACGTGAAGATCAACTTGATCGACACCCCCGGGCACGCGGACTTCGGCGGTGAAGTGGAGCGTGTGGTGACGATGGCCGACGGATGCTTGGTGTTGGTCGACGCGGCCGAAGGCCCGATGCCGCAGACACGTTATGTGTTGGAAAAGGCGTTGGCCGCCGGTGTCAAACCGATCATCGTGGTCAACAAGATCGACCGTCCCGACGCGCGCTCGCCCGACGCGTTGGATGAGGCGTTGGAGTTGCTGGCCGATCTGGGGGGGGAAGACCAACTGGATTCCGTCGCGTACGTGTTTGCCAGTGCGAAAGAAGGCTACGCGACAACCGACCCCGACCAGCCGACCGAGAACATGCGGCCGCTGCTGGACTTGCTGGTCGACCACCTGCCAGGTCCGGAAATCGACGCCGAGTCGCCGCTGCGGATGTTGGTGACGACGTTGGACTGGAGCGAATACGTCGGCCGAATCGCGGTCGGACGGATCGAAGCGGGACAAATCCGCGCCGGACAGACGATCGAGCTGCATCAAAAGGACGGCCCGGTCAAACAGAAGGTCGCCGGCTTGTACGTTTTTAATAACTTGGGCCGAGTCAAAACCGACGTCGCCAGCGCCGGCGACATCGTGGCGATCGAAGGGCTGGAAAACGTCGAAATCGGTGACACCGTTTCCGCAGTCGACGCGGACAACGCCTTCCCGCGGCCCGCCGTCGATGAACCGACGCTGGAAATGGTGTTCGCCGTCAACTCCTCGCCGATGGCCGGCCGCGAAGGCAAGTACGTGACCACACGGCAGATCAAGGCTCGGCTGGAAAAGGAACTTGAACGCAACGTCGCCCTGCGGGTGGAGATGATTCCGGGGACGGAGGCCTATGCGGTCAAGGGACGCGGCGTGCTGCACCTGGCGATCTTGATCGAAACGATGCGCCGCGAAGGGTTCGAGTTGAGTGTCGGCAAACCGCGGGTCATCAACCGCGATATCGACGGAAAGCCCCACGAGCCCTTCGAATCGCTGCGGGTGGAAGTTCCCACCGAAGCGATGGGCCCGGTGATGGAGTTGGTCGGGTTGCGACGCGGGACACTGGAAGAAATGAAGCAGCGCGGCGAATACAGCTTGCTGCGATTCACGATCCCCTCGCGCGGTCTGATCGGGTTGCGAACGCGATTGCTGAACGCTACCCGCGGGACCGCCGTGATTCACCATCGTTTCGACAGCTATCGGCCGGTCGAGCCCGAAGTGCCGCGGCGCGCCAACGGCGTTTTGATCTCGATGGTTTCCGGAAAAACGATGCCGTTTGCCCTGTTCGCCCTGCAGGACCGCAGTGACCTGTTCGTCGGCCCCGGCGTGGAGGTCTATGAGGGCATGATCGTGGGCGAAAATGCCCGCGACAACGACATGAACGTGAACCCCTGTCGCGAAAAGAAACTGACCAACATGCGGGCCTCGGGAAGCGACGAAAACGTGATCCTGAAACCGCCACGCGACATGTCGCTGGAAGCAGCACTGGAATACATCGAGGATGACGAATTGGTCGAAGTCACCCCGGAAAATATCCGCCTGCGCAAGATCCTGCTCAAGGAATCCGACCGCCGACGCAACAACCGCAAATAGTTTCGACCGGGTCAGGCAATCTGGGAAAGAAAGAAGGCAGAATGATACGGGGCAGAATGATCAAGTCATGATCCTGCCCCTCAGTTTCCCAGCCGACACGATCTGAACGGCAGGCGAAAATCCTACCATTGTCTTGCCCCCATCATTCTGCCCCGAATCATTCTGCCTCCCACCCGATTGCCGCACACGCAAACCGGCGAACCGATTGGCCACGGCGGCGTAGTACGTGATAATGTAAAAGGCACGCGAGGCCGCCCCCTCTTTACTCCCCGGAACCCATTTCCATGACTTCCAAATCGTTCTCCCTGACACTGGGACTTCTTGCCGCTTTCGGTTTCGCCGTCCTGCCGGGCTGCCAAGACAAATCGACAACGACGGTGACCGAGGCGTCTGATGCCGATCACGATGGTCACGATCACGGCGACCACGATCACGGCGACCACGATCACGGCGACCATGATCATGGAGACCACGACCACGGCGATCACGAAGGCCACGACCACGGTGACGATCACGCCGATGATCACAGCCATGATTTCGAATCACTGGCCGAAGCGCTCGAAGAAATCGAATCGTTGCGTGACACGATTCGCGATGAGTTTGCCGACGGCGATGCCGACGCGGCCCACGGCCCGCTGCACCACATCGGCGAAGTCCTGATCGCGACCGAGAACATGATCAACGCGATGGACGACTCCGAACAAAAAACCGCGGCGGCCGCCGCCGTTGAATCGCTGCTGGATGATTTCACGGCCGTCGACCAAGGGATGCACGGCAGCGAAGAAAGCAAGAGCAAAGGCAAGACGTACGACGACGTCAGCGAGTCGATCGACAAGGCGATCGAAACCTTGAAAAAGGAAGCCAAGTAATGTCTCGATTTTTCTCCACCGCGATCCTGCTGACGTGTGGCGTCTTGATCTGCGTGCTGGCGACCGGTTGTGGCGACGCCCCTGACCCGGTTTCCCAGGACACCACGATGACCAGTTCGCAGCCCGCGCAAGCGACCGAGACGTCGTTGGTGCTGGCGGAAATGCCTGAGGGAGAAATCTCGACGCCGACCGAGGTCATGGAATCGGGACAGCAAGCGGTCTCGGTCATCTTGGGTGGCCGGATTGACGCCGGCGACGCTGATCCGTTCCAGCCGGGACAATTGTCGTTCATGATTTCCCAATTGCCCGACGAGGGACACGGCGAAGGCGATCCCGACCATGCCGACAATTGTCCGTTCTGCAAACGCAAGCTGGAAAACGCGCCGCGGGCGATCGTGCAGTTCAAGGGCAGCGACGGGAACGTGCTGGAAGGCGATTCGCGGCAGAGGCTGGCTCTGGAAAAAGGCGACATCGTTTATGTCACCGGAATGGCCCAGTACAACCCAGCCGTCAACACCGTGATGGTCAACGCCACAGGCGTGTTCCGAAAGTCCGACCCGTAAATTTTGGTCTCTCCGATCGGGTTTGCTAGCCAGAGAATTGCGAGCGGCCGCGGACGCTGCTAATCTACAGCGGCTGGACGGGGGCGGTTTTCACGACCGGCCGTCCGGCTTCTGCTCGTCACATCCCTCTCAGAACCACGCGCAATGTCGGCCACCACTACGGAAAACAACGGCGAAATCTTGGTTGTCGGATTCATGGACAGCAAGATTTTGGACAGCCAACGGATCGAACAAGTCGGTCGCGAGCTGCAAGACGCCGTTCCCCAAGCCATCCACAAAAAGTTGTTGCTGAACTTTCGTGGCGTCTCCTTCATGTCCTCGGCGATGATCACCAAACTGGTGATGCTGAACAAAAGCTGCAAAGCTCAAGGCGTGGCACTGAAGTTCTGTGAGGTGTCCCCGAACGTCTTGGAAGTGTTCAAGATCACCAAACTGAACAAGCTGTTCGACATCCAGGGCAGCGAAGACAAGGCGATCGCGAGTTTCGAAAAGAAAGGTTGGTTCGGTTGAATTCACCCGGCGACGTGACAGGAAACGGCGACTCGACGGATCCCCAATCGCAATCCTCGGGTTTGACCGCAGCCCAGATCATCGACCTGGAACGGGCCCAGATCGGTCACGATTTGCATGACCTTCTGATCCCGTTGATCTTTGCCGCGTCGGCTAACCTACAAGCCGCCCTGCGGACCTCCGGTGACCAGCCCTCCAGCGCCGAAGACGTGCCCGGGCTGCTGGAACGGATCGCCAAGTCGGACGATTGGTTGCAACAGGCGTTAACGCTCAGTCGCAACCTGCTGACCCAGATCTATCCGCCCGAGTTGAACAACCTGTCGTGGCTGGCCGCGGCAAAGGACACCGCCGGGCGAATCGGCGGCGAGGACTGCGAGGTCACCTGGACGATCGACGATTCCAGTCCGGTTTGCGATCCGAATTGGGATCACGACGTGGCAACGACCGCCTATCGCGTGATGATCGAAGCCTTGCGAAACGCCACCCGCCACGGCAAAGCCAAAACAATTTCCATTCGCTGCCGGCCCGACCGACTGGAGATCGTCGACGACGGCAGCGGGTTTGCCCCCACCGCAATCGATCCCAGCCGTTTCGGGATCCGATCGATGCAAGGCCGTGCGATCCTGGTCGGAAAAACCGTGACGATCCAATCCGCCCCCGGCGGCCCGACCACCGTCACGATGACGCTGTAGGGTCCAATCGGACCCCACCGATCCACCGACGGGCGGTTTCCCAAAGTCACCCTACCTGGCAGGCAGCATCGCGGAGACGTTTACGCCCATCCCCCTCCCTCTGGGAGGGTCGCGGAGGAGTCTGCGACGACGCGGGGAGGGTTGCCTGTGGCTCAAAAGCACTTAAACACCACGAACCGACCCTCCCCTCGCTGCGCTCGACCCTCCCTGCCAGGGAGGGTTAATCTCAGCTGCGCGCCGATGCCCCCGCCGCACTCACCTGGCGGTCGGGACGGAATCGGGTTCCAGCAGCGGGCCGCGTTGGGGATAGCCGCCGTCGACGTTGATTTGGACCGTCAGATGGCGTCGCCACTGGTCATCGTTTTTCGCCGGATGATCGCTGCGGAAATGCACGCCGCGTGATTCGGTCCGCACCAGGGCCGAGGAAACCATGATGGCGGCAGTCGTCAGCAGATTCTGCAATTCCCAACCCGCTTCGTCTTCGAATTGATGGTTCATCGCATAGGCGGCAAACGAGCGAATCGTGTCGGCCGCTTTTTGCAACCCTTCACCGTCGCGTTCGACCCCGACCAAACGTCCCATCAAACTTTTCAGCGAAATCCGCACGTCATCGATGTCAAATGATTCGGTGGGCGAGGTGGCGGGATGGCGAATCTCCATCGCCCGCATCTCATGATTCCCCTCGCTGGCCGACCTGGACGCGGCCCCGCCGGCCGCGGCGCCGTAGACGAGGCCTTCCAACAAACTGTTGCTGGCCAGTCGATTCGCTCCGTGCAATCCGCTGCTGGTGACTTCGCCGGCCGCCCACAACCCCGGCAAACTGGTGCGTCCTTGCCGGTCCACCGTGACACCGCCGAGCATATAGTGTGCACCGGGACGCACCGGGATTCGATCACTGGTGATGTCCAATCCGAACTTGCCGCAGAGTTCGGCGATGCCGGGAAAGCGGGACACGACGTGCCGTCCGTCCAGGTGCGACAGGTCCAGGTACACACAAGGATGTGAGGTCGCCTGCATCTGTCGAATGATCGATTGGCTGACGACGTCCCGCGGGGCCAACTCGGCCCGCTCGTCATAGTCGGGCATGAATCGGTGGCCGTTGGAATCGACCAAGTGGGCACCTTCGCCCCGGATCGCTTCGGTGATCAATGATCGCGACGAGCCGGCGATGTACAGCACCGTGGGATGGAACTGCATGAATTCCATATCGCTCAGTTGAACGCCCGCGCGATAGGCCAACGAGGACCCATCGGCGGTGGCGACCGGCGGGTTGGTCGATTCACGAAAGATCTGGCCCGCCCCACCGGTGCACAAGATGGTTTCCTTGGCCCAAACCATCATCGGCGGGCTGCCATTTTCCGAAACGATCGCGCCGCGACACTGGCCGCCGTGGGTCAGCAAGTCGATGGTGAAGGTGTTTTCCAAGATGCGGACGTTCTTCAGCGAACGCGTCCGTTGGATCACCGCCCGCATGATCTCCGCACCGGTCGCATCGCCCTGGGCGTGGACGATCCGCTCGTGCGAATGGCCGCCTTCGCGACCGAGTTCCAATTCGCCTTCTTCCAGATCAAACTGGGTCCCCCAGCGAACCAGTTCCTCGATCCGCCCCGGCCCCTCGCGGACAACCATGTTGACGACATCGGCGTCGCACAGGTTTGCACCGGCGACCAGCGTGTCGCGGATATGGTTTTCGAAGCGGTCCTCGGGATCCAGCACGCTGGCGATCCCGCCTTGGGCATACGTGCTGTTGGATTCACGCAGCACATCCTTGGTGACCACCAGCACGCGTTGGTGCGAATCGACCGCGTTGGCCGCCCTCAATCCCGCCAGTCCGCCGCCGATGATCAAGACATCGGTGAATCTGTGAACCGCATGACGGGTGTCAAAGGGGACCAGATATCGCGGCGTCATCATCAGTGCAGGGTCCCGGGCGGGCGTAAACGAACCGGACGCCCAATGCGTCCCAACGGGCTAGTTTACGCCGACCGAGCCGGTTTTGAAACAACCCCCAAACGCTTCGTCCCGCCTAAATCTCCGGGTAAGTCGTAGTGGACGACGCGAACACCACGCTGACCGGGACGACTAGAGCGACTTGAGAAACCACGAGACTTTTTTGGCGAACTGGTCAATGTCGGTTCCCACCCAGCGCTCGAAGTCATTCAGCCGGGCCAGCCGATCATAGGGCTGATAGGTCCCCCGCGACGACGTCCCCGACAAAACCGCCGCAAATTGATCCGGTTCACGCTCGGCCAAATAGAACATCATCGCCCAGGCAACCGCGTACGCGTCGCCGGTGGTCTGGGGGTTGTTGAACATTGCATTGGCGCCCACCAGATCGCGAACCGCATCGGCAAATTCCGGCGATCGACCGCCGTCGTAACGCACGCGAATTTGTTGCAAACTGCCTTGGTTGGCACGGTCGCGGGTGTGCAGCCCCGATTGGCCACGCACCATCGCCTCGGGTTCGAACATCTGGCCGATGCCTTCGGTGACCCACCGCGGCGTGATCACGATTCGGCTGTGCACGTTGTAGTTGTACGCCGATTGGTGAGCCGCCTCGTGCCGGACCGTGTCGGCGATGAAACGCAAATGGCCGCCGTCGTGCGTGATCACACGATTGCTCTCTCGGGCATAGATCCCCGCCACGCGTTTGACGTCGACGTTCATGCGTTCCAGTTCCGAATACATCGCCGCCGAATCGGGCATCACCACCGCCACCATCGGAAACCGCCCACGGCGAATCTTGACGCCGCGGCGCGACATGTAGGCGATGAAGGCACGGTGAGACCGCTCGAACAGCTCGGGCCAGCGCTGACCGCGACCGCGGGGCTGGACCACCAGAAAATGCTGTGTACTGACAACCTCGAACTCACGCCCATACTCCTTTTGCAACGACACCTTCATCTCCATCGTCGTCGCGGGTTGGTACGCGGCGTCAAGCGTGCGGATGCTCTCTTTCGCTTTTCCCGTCAACGTATGAAGTTGTCCGTCGCGTGCCAGCACGATCAGTTCGGAGGGAAAGTCCATGATCGGGATTCCCAACAACGCGTCGCTGCCCCGGGTGAACTCGATCAATCCCGGCGCGGCGGCAGGGCAGTCTTTGGCCGGTGAAACAACGGTGGCGGCCAAGCCCAACAGGAGCGACATTGCGGCAGTCCGTTTTGCCGTGAATCTTTCAATGCATGACGAGAAGGCTTGGTGGCGCGCGAGGGTTCGATTCATCTTGGCGGCGTGATTCGACGTGTTGTGAAGCAGGGTTCGGCGAGCTCTGGTAACATGGAGCCTTCCAACCCTAGCTCAAAAACGCCTTCGTTCCGGGCCGGAACCCGTCGTGGAGAACAGATGAATCGAACGGTCGAAACGATTTTTCCGGCGACACTGCGTCGCCGCGCTACCGCCGCGGCCTTGGCGGCGCTGGTCACCGTTGCGATCCCCGGCATCCCCGACGCCGGCGGACAAACCGCTGTCGACGAAACCGCTGTCGACGAAACCGCTGTCGACGAAACCGCTGTCGACGAAACCGCTGTCGACGAAACCGCTGTCGACGAAATCACCGATGACTCGGCCGATGCTGCCACGGTTTCCAAAGACGATGTGCTCGATTGGGTCGATCAGCTGGACGCGCGCAAGGCCAGCGATCGCAGGGCGGCCGAAAAAGCGTTGATCGAAGCCGGCGCCGATGCCTTGCCCTTCCTACCCGAAGCACGCCCCGAGTTTTCGATCGAAGCCAGCGAGCGACTTTCACGCGTCAAAGCGGTGCTGATGACGTTGAAGACGAAAACGCAAGCCAAGGCGATTCGGATTCGGCTGGGCGACGCCAAAACCCTCGGCGAGGCCTTGGAGGCGATCAGTCGTGAAAGCCGGATCGAATTCGAACACGCCGCCGATGAGTCGCTGCCGATCCAATGTTCCAACGCCCCGCTATCGTTCTGGCACGCCGTCGACCTGGTGCTGGACCAAACCCAGCTGGACATCAATCACTACGGCGGCGATCGCGAAACCTTGCAATTGGTCCCACGCCAGGAGAATCGCCAATCCCGCGTCGACTCGGCCGCCTACAGTGGCGTTTATCGAATCGAGCCGACCGCGATCAGCGCCCGACGTGTTTTCAATCAACCCGGACAAAGCGGATTGAATCTGTCCATGGAGATCACCTGGCAACCCGGCATGACACCGATCGGGCTGACCATCCCCGTCGCACAGCTGTCGGGCAATCTGGACGACGGGCAAATGCTGAAACCGCAAACAACCGAAAACACCATCGACATCGCCGCCAACAGCGAATTGGCGTTCAGCGAGTTTTATCTGCCGCTGGAATTGCCGACCGAAACACCGATCAAGATCGATTCGCTGCGTGGAACGATCCAATCGCTGTTGCCCGGCAAACGCCACTCGTTCGAACTGCCGCTGTCCGACGTCGGCGCCGATCAAACCGTCGACGCCATGACCGTCAAATTGGAACGTGTCGCACGCAACGGGGGACTCTACGAAGTCCGCTTCTCGGTCGAACTGAAGGACGCCGACCGGGCACTGGAAAGCCACCGTCAATGGATCTTTCAAAACCCGGTCTATGTCCTGGATGCCCAAGACAATCGTGTGGAAAACCTGGGCTACGAACTGTATCGCCAAACCGAATCCGGCGTCGGCATGGGGTACCTGTTCGAAATCGAAAACCTTGAAGGCGCGAAACTGGTGTATGAATCTCCGACCAGCGTCGTTCGCAACGAAGTCGATTTCGTCCTGCAAGACATCCTGCTCCCATGAATGCGTCGCGTTTCGCTACATCGCTGGTTGCCGCTACCGCCGTCCTGGTCCTGGTGCTGCCGACGTCGCGGAGCGCCGCGCAAGAGTCCCTGCGGCCTTCCGACCCGATCGCCGCGATTGATGGTGCCCCAATCTTTCTAGGCGAACTCAATTACTTACTCTCGTCCAAACTGAAGGTGAAAGACCTTTCGGATGTCAACTTGGATGTCCAGCGGGCGTCGAGCGCGCTGCTGGTCCGCCAGCACTTGGCCCTCAAAACACTTCGCCAGCAAGGTGGGGCGGACTTGCAGGTGTTGCTTGACCGTGACTGGGAAGAATTCTTGGCCGCATTGCGCCGCAAGGGTTTGAGCCTGGACGACTATTGCAATCCGTTCCGATCGGATCAGCGCAGCGTTCGTCAATCACATGATTGGGACTCGGCTTGGCGACGTTATCTAAAAAGCAAGATGACCGATGCCAATTTAAGACGCTATTACGAACTCCATCACGAAAACTATTCCTCGGCCCGTTGGAACGTCTCGCATCTGTTCATCGCCGTGGACAAACAGAGCCGCGATTCCCAAGCCATCGCCGAACAACGAATCCGCGACATCACCTCACAACTGCAACAGGCGTCGGGTTCGGCGGAATCGCTGAAGACAAAATTCGCCGAGCTTGCGGTCCACGAAAGCGAAGGGGCGACAGCCGCTCGTGGCGGCGGCATCGGCTGGGTCTCGGGCCCCGGCGATCTGCCCGCAGCGGTCATGAAAGCGATTCGTGAAACCGAAACAGGGTCGGTGACGCAGCCGGTCCTCAGCCCGCTCGGCTACCACCTGGTCTTGGTGCACGAAAAGAAGGTCGACCGCGTGGCGTTTGAAGACGTGTCGGACTTAACACCGCTGCGCCGCGATGCGGCGACCGCCCTGTTCGACGCCTTGGTCGCTCGTCAAAGCAACGCCAAGGTGGTCTGGTACGCGAAGCAGCTGCAGCCGCCGACACAGTGATCGGCGCAAAAAAAACGCGTTCAGGGGGTTGGGGCAAAACCACCTGAACGCTAACGGTGGCAACGGGTTGCCCTCGCTGGTGGAAAGGGTAATACGCGCGCCCACACTCGTCGAGTGGAAACTACTCATCTTTCCTTCAGATGTCCGTTTATTCTCGGGGCACGGACAACCCCGCCGCCACACAGTGCGGTCTGGGCACACTTTCCGGGCATTTCGCTGGCGGACAGCCGCCACCGATGGTGTCTACTAACGGTCGTGGACGACGCGAGAAGTCCTTGCAGCCGGCAATCCGAATCGACTCGTCGAATCGTCCACGACCAAAAGATCACGCTGCGGCGGAACACTAGCTGGACAGCGCCACTTTGCTCAAGAAACACCGTAAATCGCCAGTCGAACGTAGCTACCTTCGCCAGAAGGTGGATCCCCGGGGTTTTCCACGCTCGCATCGAGCGTAGCTACGCCAAAGTGCCGCTTTCCTGCTAGGCCATCAGCCCGGACAAAGCGCCCTCGCCACAGAAATCCGGATTGCCGAACGTTTCCTCGGGCATTCCCATGCCCTCGAGCAGACTGAGCAGCAAGCGGTTGTGGGCGACCTTGCCAAAGTCGTACGCCTGGCCGAATTGGAAATCCAATCCGCCGCCGACCATCACGAACGGGATGTCGTTGCGGGTGTGCGAGTTACCCTTCCCCAGTTCGTTGGTCCAGATGATCGTGGTGTTGTCCAACAGCGATCCATGACCGGACGGATCCGGCGTTTCCTTCATTCGTTTGGCCATGTACGCAACCTGTTCGGCATACCAAGTGTTGATCCGAATCAGTTTCTCATAGGCTTCTTCGTTGCTGTCGGGTTCATGCGACAACCCGTGGTGCCCTTCGTTGATATCCAACCACTTCATCCGCGGTTGCCCGACGCTGTTGGTGATTTGGAAACTCGCCACGCGGGCAAAATCGGCGACGAAACTGTTGACCAACAATTCGGTTTGCATCTGCGTGATCTGGGGCATGTTGTCATTCTGCTCTTCGATGTTCGGAGGCAGCTTGGGGACGGCATGTCCGGCGGAATCATTCTTGGTCGCGGCGGCAAACTCCGTCTTCAGGTCCTTTTCAACACTGCGGACCAGATCCAGGTGAAGATCCAGCAAGTGACGGTCTTCGCTGCTGAGCGCCTTGCCGACACGTTTGAAATCGCCGGCCAAGTCGTCCAGAACGCTGGCAAGCATCTGACGGTTCTTGGTTTGTCCGTACAGCTTGTCAAACATCTGGTAGGGATCGCTGATCGGCGCGACGGGTTGGTTGGGGCCGGCGTAAGACATTCGGGTCCAGGTGTCGGCGCGGTCGGGCACCATCACCCCGAATTCCAACGACCCGAATCGTGTTCGCGTCGCCGCATCGGCTTGCAAGCGATTCTTAATGTGCTGGTCGACCGAGATCCCCATCGACCATCCCGCCG
Source organism: Stieleria mannarensis (assembly GCF_014154935.1). GTDB lineage: Bacteria > Planctomycetota > Planctomycetia > Pirellulales > Pirellulaceae > Stieleria > Stieleria mannarensis. Next base: position 102,796 of record NZ_JACEHH010000028.1, on the reverse strand, counting down.
GCGTGTCGCTTCCGCCCTGGATATCGCCGGGGAACAATTCGATCCCGGTCAACAGACATCCGATCCCGCGCATGTGGCCGTCGCCGTCACCTTGGATCCGGTTGCAGATCCCTTTGACGGTCAGCATCTGGTCTTTGAACTCACCCAGCGGTGCCAGGATACGTTTCAGGTCGTAATCCTTGCCGGCCGAATCGGGCCAAAAGTGTTTCGGGATCACACCGTTGGGGCTGAAGACGAACACCAATCGTTTTCGCCGCGCCGACGCATCGGCACCCGACGAAAGACTGGGAAGCCCCATCAGCAGGCTCGCTGCGGCAGAACTGACACCCAACTGTGCAAGAAACTCACGTCGATTCATTGAAGCTCTCCTTATTGAACTCTTCTGTCGCAACCACAACCGCGATCTCGACAATCAGGCGGCGCATCTGGAATTCGTTCTCGCGAAATCGTCTCACTAATTCATCGGCAACCCCTTCACCGTAGGCGGCGAGCGGTTGTTTTGCAAAATGTTCGAACACGCGTTCGACAAACGCGCGGTGGGCGTCGTCGTTTTCTGCCAAAAAGCGTGCCAAGTCGGCCGGCGAGGCAAACTCCACCTGCCGACCGTCCCGCGTCACGTAACCGCCGGAGGCATCGATCGGATTGCCTTTTTCGGTCTCACGATAACGGCCGACCGCATCAAAGTTTTCCAGCGGAAAACCGAGCGCGTTGATCTTTTGGTGACAAACCTGACACTTCACCTCGCCGGTTTGAAGCTCCACCCGCTGTCGCGTCGTCAAATCCGGATGCAGCTCGGGATTGATCGGCGTGAAGGCCTCATTGGGCGGCCGCAGTGTACGGCCCAGGACACGTCGAATCAGGAACACGCCGCGATGGATCGGCGACGTCGTGTCGTAGTAGCTCAGGTGCCCCATGACCAGCGGATGGGTCAGCACGCCGAACGACTTTCCCTGGGCCGGTCTGCTGCGGACCATTCGGTTGTCTTGCGTCTCTGATTCGGGTTGCCAACCGTCGCCGTAAAATTCGGCCAGGCGCCCGTTGGTCCAATTCCAATCACGCAGAAACAATTGTCGATAGTCACTCGAATCAGACCAGAACACGTCGCTGATCGCCAACTCCAAGGAGCGACGCAAATCCAGCAACAACGCGGCATCGAACCCGGCGTATTTCTCGGGGTCCTTGGACACTTCGGCCGCCGGGTCGACGTCCAGCCAATCGAAGAACATCTCCATCGCTTTGCCGTGCAGCCGTGGATCATCGGACATTCGCAGCGCGGCTTGACGGACACGCTGTTCGGCTTGCTGCCGGGCCGTTTTCGGATCGGCTTTCGGATCGACGGCAAAATTTCCCTTGTCGGCTTGATCTTGCAACCAGGCATCCGAGGGCAATGAATCGTACAGCGTCAACGCCAACCGATTCGCCACACGCCGGCTGACCGGGGCTCTTTCATCCAACGTCGGGTACAAGAACCGCGGCGATTTGATGATCATCAAACACGCGCGTGCGATCGCCATCTGATCGTCTTCGACCGCGTCCACCTGGGCGTCCACGTACAACCGTTTTGTTTCTTCGTCGATCGCCCCGCGAAAGGCCACCGATGCCAGTTCCTCCAGAAACCCACGCAACCGGCCGCGGTTTTCGTCAGAATCCTTGCGGTGTTTGCGTTTGTATTGCGGCCACAATTCTTTTCCGGCGATGTTGCCAAACTCCAACGCCGCGGCCGTGATCGCGTCTTCCCACTGGCGATCGACCCGCGTTCCCCGATCGTAACCGTAACTGCGATCATCCGGCGGCAACTTGGTTTGCAAGGCGAAACCGCTGGGCAACGTCGACGGCAACAAGTACTCGGTGGGAATCACCGTTTCCGTCCCGCCCGGCGGAACCCAACGCAACGCAAATCTTGCCGGCGGTTGTTCCGTCTTTCGTTTTCGTTGGGTGAAATCGATTTGAATCGCGTATTGCCGCCCGCCGATCAAATTCAACGTCCGGCGAAACTCCGTCTTTCCCTCGGACTGGACATGGTTGTCGATCAGCACGCTCTGGTGATGGCCGAATCGGACTTTCATTGAACACGTCGACTGCACGACGATTTCGTACCGCCCCGAATGTTCGACCTGCAGCGAACCGGACCAGTTGATGTAAAACTCTTCCGGCGTCACTCCCTCGACCGGCGCCTCACGGCCGAAGTCAAAGTCCAAGACCGGGTCGATGCGTTCGACTTTCAGATGCTTTTTGTCCCAGCGGCCGCTGTTGAAATAGGACGCACTCAGCCCCCGCTTCTCGACTCGAAACGGCGATCCGAAAAAGTGCTGGTACAGATCCGCCAAACTCTGTTGCAATTGTGTCCCGGTGAGCCGCGAAAACTGCTGCTTGGCCGGCCGATTGCGCAGCTGGGCCGCTTCGCTGTAGAACGATTCGTAGATGAATTCCGCAACGGCCTTCGCATCTTCGCCGACGCATGCTTCGGGGTCTTCCTCCGGCATCGTGTCCGAGATGATGTCCGATAGCTCGCCGATCGAGGCATCGCCGACCAACGCGTCCGAGTAGCCATCCGTTCCGCCCCGGCCGCCTTCGCCGTGACAGGACAAACACTGCTCGGCATAGATCTGTTTGCCGCGTGCCAACGCATCAGCGGACGATTCAGCCGCCGATCCGTTCGACCATGGGGCAACCAACCCGATCAGAAAACTCCCCAGCCAAATGAGACCGGCCGCACCAGACGGCTTGAATCGCCCGAAGGACGGCCGCACGCCGGAGCGACGCGCGGCAGAAATCGCTTGAAAGCTCTTCATAAATGACGCTAATCAGGGTGTGGGACCAGTTTCAGATCCTGCCCAACCGTTTCGAATCATGAACGCATGATTCGGCGTGGGAGGATACCTCGGCGTAAACCGATCCATTGGAAATCGAGTGCCTACCCGTGTCGTGGCCGGACTGCGGAGGGGACCGATCGCAATTGGATCTGAATGCGGAGAAAACTGAATCGGGTCGCCGGCGTAGCTAGGTGGGTGTTTCACTACGCGCTAGGGGGTGGGAATCGAGCCTTAGCGACCCGATACCGTCCCATTAAAACAGATTGCGGCACGGAATTGAATGGTTTCCACCAGAAATCTCGCAAATTACGACGTGAAACGCCCCTTGGCTGATTTGGGGTGATTCTGCGATACTACGCGGCCCAAGTCGCAAACCAGTCACTTTCACCACTCTTTTTTTCAGGCTGCCAGACCACCCACGGTGACCACCCTACGGCGTCATGAGATTGCCGACGCGTCGCTGGTCCCCGGGGAACGAACGTCATCGGCAAACCATTGACAGGATCACGAATGCTCAAGAATTTCTCGCCCAAGTCTCTTGGAATTAACGGACGCCAAAGCGAACTGATCGAACTGGCGTTGACCTATGGGTTCGCGTCGATGGACATCGACATGTACGAGATCCTGCGTCGCTCGCAGCGGACCACGGCCGATGACGCCGCCAAATTCTTGAAAGCCGCGATGGGCGAAGGCATGGGCCGACTGGAACAGATCGGCGGATTCCAATTGGAAATCAACCTGGACGCCGACGACGACGCCTTCACCAGCCAAGTCGGTGCATTGCATCCCCTGACCGATCTGGCCGCCGACCTGGAAGCCAAACGAGCCTACATCACGCTGCCGGCCGCAACCGATCGCCTGCCGTACCACGAGTACTTCACGACCCAACAAAACCGTTTGGCTCAAGTCGCCGAGGTGTTGTCGGCCAAGGGAATCCGCCTGGGTGTCGGTTTCAATGCGACCAAAGAGCTCCCGGAATCCAAAGAGTTCGATTTTGTCCGCAACGTCGAAGGCTTGATCGCGATCGTCAAAGCGGTCGGCAACCCCAACGTCGGCTACATCGTCGACACCTGGGACTGGGCCGTCGGTGATGGCGGTTTGGATCAGTTGAGCGAAATTCAGGGCTCGGAAATCGTCGCCGTCCGTCTGGGATCGCTGGCCGAGGACGCCGATCCCGCCAAAGCCACCCGCGTGGACTGTGTTCTGCCGACCGCCGAAGGTGGGTTGAACCACGTCAACGTCGTCAAACACCTGATCACCAGCGGATTCGATGGGCCGATCAGTCCCTCCGCCTCGCCGACCCGCTACAAGGGCCAAACTCGCGAAAACACGGTCAAGGAAGCCCAAGAGGCGATCGATGCGATCTGCACCGCCGCCGGTGTCGAAGTCAAACCGCTGCCGATGGATCTGATCGAAGACATCCCCTACGAACCGACTCCGGTCGCCTAGTTATCGGGACACGCTACGTCTCTCTCGAAATGCCCCAGCGAGCGAATCCCCACCGCCGCGAGGGGCATTTCATCATTCTGCCCCGAATCATTCTGCCATCCCTCTGCTGATCCCCTGCGACATGCAGGGACGCGTTGGCACTGGGGAGGGGGTAGGAAGATTTTGGAGGTAAGAAAATTGATTCCATTTTTCAAATTACCCCTCCCTGGAAGAGGTCGTGCGGTTTCGCAAATTAACCCTCCTGGCAGGAGGGTCGAGCGCAGCGAGGGGAGGTCGATTGGTGGTGCTTAAGTGCTTTCGAGCCACAGCGAACCCTCCCCGCGTCGTCGCTCACTCCTCCGCGCCCCTCCCAGAGGGAGGGTGAAGTCGTAGACTCCCGTAATTTCAGAGGTTAAACACCGCACGACCTCTGCCAGGGAGTTTTTTTTCTAAACTTGATGCGCATGGCCCCATGAATTGCCGAGCAAGCATTCGTCGGGTCGGATCGCGAATCGCCCCCGTGATCAACACGCTTGGAATTCAAGCACCGCGTTCGACAACCGTCAATTTCCGAACAACCACTATCGGCCGCTTTGATCCGCCGCGACCGATCGCGAGGAAACAGACAACGGGATCGCGCCGAATTAAAGCGCTCCTAGGGTTGGGAGAGATTTCCGCCCACCCTTCGAAAAGCATGCCATGTCCGCTGCGCCGATCCCCTGGAAACACATTCGAAACGTCCTGGTGCTGTTTGCCCCACTTTGGATCGGTGCCGTCCTGGTCTTTGGCCTGATCGGGGTCTCCTATTCGTTCCTTTCGTCCGACATCTATGCGGCGCGCCAGCCGCTGGTCGTCAGAGACGAAGCGACTCGGGCGGTCGACCGGTTGGGCCGATTCGCCAGCCAGACGGAACTGAAAGCCGCCCAGGAAACCATTCTCGAAATGGCACAGAACCGCGAAGTGGTTGCGGCGGCATTGCGAGAGATCGGGTCGCCGGACGGTGGCCTGGACGAAAATTGGCCGCCACTGGCCGCGATCGACGGCGCCAGTTCTTCCTGCGTCAACATCCTCGCTCCCCAAGGTGCCGAATTCGGGAACACCGAAGTCGTGTATTTGGAAGTCAAGTCGGAATCGCCCGACCGCGCCGTCCGGTTTTGCCACGCCATGTTCGATTCGTTGACCAAGCACCTGCGCGATGTGCGTCGCGTTCGTGCTGACAGCGTGATCGTCGAATTGACGCACGCACGCGATCTGGCCAAGAAGAACTTGGACGAAGTGTCCGACCGCATGCGCGAGATCGAAGTTCGATTCGGGGCCGACCTGGGCGAACTACGCAACTTGAACGACACCTACGCCGGCGACAGCGGCTACCGCCGATCGCTCGCGACGACCAAAGAACAACTGCAGACGGCAGAACTGGAACTTGAGAAACTTCAATCGCTGCACGCCTTGCTGGTCGCCGGGGCAGAAGACCCCAACAAACTGTTGATCAGCGGCGGCGATCTGCTCAACAGCCAACCCTCGCTTCAACGGCTGAAAGACGGATTGATCGACGCCCAACTGCGTGCCAGCCAATTGTCGGGCGTGTACACGCTGCAAAACCCGAAACGCAAAGCGGCGATCGCGACCGAACGCGAGATTCGCGAACGCATCATCCAAGAAACCAACGCCGTCATCGCCTCGATGCAGCCCATGCTGGAACTGCAAGTCGCCCAGGTGGAACGTTTGACACAGAAAGTCAAGGAACTGTCCAGCAAACTGCAGATGCTTGCCGAGGCTAGGACCATGTATTCGGAAATCGATTCCGAACTCACACAACGTTCCGAACAGTTGGCCGAAGCGGAACAGCGGTTGGTCGATGCACGTGCCAGCCGGTCGGCGGCACTGTCCACCAACCTGGTCGCCGCGCTCGGTCCGCCGCAGGTCTCTGACAAACCGGTCGGCCCGGGCACGACAACGATGACCTTCGGGTCGATGATGGCCGGCCTGATCTTCGGACTGGGAACCGTCTTCTTGATCGCCCCCGGACCCACGCACTCGCACGGACGGCGTCGCTGGACCGACCACTTGGAAGGCCAAAATCGCCGGGCTGAGGACCGGGCCCGATTGGCTGAGCAGAAACGACGCAGCAGCGATTTCCAGCCGTCCCGAAACGAGCCGCCTCAAAACGAGCCGCAGGCCTCACCGTCGCAACATCGCGATCAATCTTGACCGGAATGCGGTGACGTTCACGACCGATCTTCCGGTATAACGGTTGTCGATAGCTTTGCGTTCTCACCGCCGTTCTTGACCCTTTTTATCTTGCCATGCCGGAGCAGTCGGATCAGACAGAGTCCATGCGCCGGATGGCACCTGGGCGGCGGCCGGTCAATGGCTTGTACGCGAAATTCGTCCGCCGGGTGGATCTGTCGACCCAGATTCTGATCGCACTCGCGCTGGGAGTTTTTGCCGGCTTGTTTGCCGGCGAACTCTGCGCCCCATTGGCGATCATCGGCGAAGCGTTCGTGGGTCTGCTGCGGATGACGATCTTGCCGTACATCTTGGTCACCCTGGTCGTCAGCTTGGGTCGGCTGCGGCTGCGGAATAGTCGACGATTGGCGCGGATCGGTGGCACGGTGCTGCTGGGTCTGTGGGCCAGCTGCCTGGCCGTGGTCTGGGTGTTGCCATCGGTGTTTCCGGCGTGGAGTTCCGGATCATTCTTCAGCACCGCGATGATCAAAGATCCCGAACCGCTGGACGTGCTGTCCTATTTCATCCCGGCCAACATTTTTGAATCGCTGACCAACAACCAGGTTCCGGCCGTGGTGTTGTTCGGAATCTGCTGCGGTCTGGCGCTTTCCCGGTCGCGTAATCGCGGGATCGTGTTGGACCAACTTCATGTCGTCGCCGACGTGTTGCTGAGTGTCAGCAAGTTTGTCACACGATTGGCTCCGATCGGCATCTTTGCGATCGCGGCCAGCACGGCGGGAACGGTTTCGCTGGCCGATGTCGGGCGTCTGCAAGCCTACCTGGTCGCCTACACCGCCGGCGCGGCTTTTCTGGGGTTCATCGTCCTGCCGCTGTTGGTGACGACCTTGACACCGTTGAGCTATCGCCAAGTGCTGTTCGTCGTCAAAGAACCGATGCTGACCGCGTTTGCAACCGGCAAACTGATCATCGTCCTGCCGATGCTGATCGAGAACACCGAACGGCTGTTTCAATCCCAAGTGCGGATCGATGGCAACGACGAATCACCCGCGATCGACCTGCTGTACGGCACGGCCTATCCGTTCCCCCACGTCGGCAAGCTCTTGAGCATGCTGTTCATTCCCTTTGCGGCCTGGTTTTTGGGGGCGCCGATCAAGCCGTCGGACTACCCGACCTTTCTGGCGTCGGGCTTGTTTTCGTTTTTCGGCGGCCCGATCGTCGCCATCCCGTTTCTGCTGGATCAAATGCAGCTTCCCCACGACATGTTCCAGCTGTTCCTGGTCTCGGGAGTTTATGGGGAGCGACTCGGGGACGCCGTCGGCGCGATGCACCTGTGTGTGCTGACGTTGATCTCGATCTTCGGCTTCAATCGACTGCTCCGATTCAATCTGTTGGCGATCCTCAAGTACATCGCAATGGTCTGCATCTTCGGAGGCATCCTGTTGGTCGGCGTGCGACTGGTTCTGTATCGTGTGATCTCGATGGCCGACAACAAATACGACGTCATTGAACGCATGCAGTTGCTCGAAAAACCGGTTCAAAGCGTCGTCATCAAACAGCCCCTTCCCAATCCCGAACCGCGTCGCGAGGGTGAATCGCTGCTGCAACGGATTCGTCGCCGCGGTGTGATCCGCGTAGGCTATAACGAAGACAATCTGCCGTTCGCCTACTTCAACAATCGCCGCGCCCTGGTCGGCTATGACATCGAAATGGCCCACTCGTTGGCCCGCGACCTGGGTGTCACGCTGGAACTGGTCCGATTTGATCGCGCCACGCTGGTCGATCAACTCAATGCCGACCACTTCGATCTCGTCATGTCGGGTCTGGTGGGAACGCTGGAACGCGCCCAAGCGATGGCCCACACCGAAAGCTACATGGACGTGCACTTGGCCTTAGTCACACGAGACTATCGATCCAGCCACTTTCGAACACGCAAACGCATCTTGGCCCTGGACGATCTACAAATCGGATTTGCCGACCTCAGCCGTGGCTTCGTCAACCGCATCGAAGCCGCCTTGCCCGACGCCACGCTCGTTGAAATCGCCGACAATCGCGATTATTTCAACGACAAGCACCCCGACCTGGATGCCTTGTTGATCAGTGCCGAAAGCGGCTCCGCGTTCACATTGATGTACCCCCGATTCGAAGTCGTGATCCCCAACGAACTCAACGCCAGCCTGCCGCTGTTTTACGCCGTCGGAAACCGCGACGCTCAGATGCGAGATTTCGTGGAATACTGGGTCGGTCTGCGGCAGAAAGACGGCACCGCCCAAGAGTATTACAACCACTGGGTGCTGGGCAAAACCAACGGCGAAAACGAACCACGCTGGTCCATCCTCCGCGACTACCTGCACTGGATCCCCTAGCCCGGCGGCCTATTCGGTCGGTTCGTTTCGTCGCACCATCGCATCCGCGATTTCAATGCGAAAATCTTGGTTGGGATTACAGACGTCGACATCGCCGGAAAAGTGTCCTTCCTTGACGGCAAGCAACGTAAAGCGAATCTGCAGAGAAACTCCCAGATCGAGTTCGTCGCCAAATTCCCAACTCCGCATCACAAACACGTGCATGGTGCCGCTCGGCTGGGGATCAACGAGGACGTCTAGACATCCAAAAAGGTGAGCGGCTCACTGCCGGAAAAGAGGCCCCCGCGGAGGCGCGCCCATTTGCGTGTCCCATCGGGGAACACGACGAGAGCCCAACAGTCACCCTTCCGATTCTTGAACCAGTACTTCAGCGGTGGCATCCCTGACTTCTCGATCTCGACGTTGGTTCCATTTTGCTCGTTGTACTTCGCGATCGCTTTGTAAATATACTTTCGTTTCAGCCGAAACATAAACGGCACGAAAACAACAACGAACAACACAAATCCGCCTACGGCTACGACGCCTTCCATTTGCTTCCTCTTGAGTCAATCGTTACTGCCAGTCGGTGACTAGTGAAGTCTGAATTATCATGAGTTTTGGAAACGCCGCAATCTCCGGGGCAACCCACGCCCCTCCTTTGAAGAGCTCTTGGAGGGCAGCGTGCTGTGGATTCAGTTCCACTGCGAGGCGATGCCAACACGAGGTGGCGGTGGAATGTCCGGTGCCCGCTGCGCGGACAACGCAGAACAGCTGAGGACAGCGGTTACATTGGCAGTGTAGAACCGTTGTCCTCAACTGTTCCCCCCTCAGCCGTCCCGGCTGAGAGGATCTCACAGTTGACCGCTGCGCGGACAACGCAGAACAGCTGAAGACAGCGGTTCTACATTGGCAGTGTAGAACCGTTGTCCTCAACTGTTCCCCCCTCAGCCGTCCCGGCTGAGAGGATCTCACAGTTGCCCGCTGCGCGGCCAACGCAGAACAGCTGAGGACAGCGGTTCTACATTGGCTGAAACGACGTCGTCGTTATTCACGGGCCCCGCGGACGACGAAGTAGATCGCCACCGCGACCAGCGCGATCGCGACAAAGGTTTGAAAACGCCGCGTCGAAAGACGACGGCTGAACATCGCCCCGACTTGGATGCCGACGATCGCCATCGGCGCAAGAGCCGCCGATTGCACCAACGTCTCCTGATCGATGAACCCCCGCACCGCCAGCCCGGCAACCTTGTACGACGCGACGGCGCAGAGAAATTGATTCAGGAACGCTTTGAATCGAGATTGTTCCCAGGGCTGTGACAACGCGTACGCGGCGACCGGCGGCCCGGCGATCGTGACCGCACCGGCCAGAAAGCCGCCCAAAGCGCCGGCGATCCATGACGACCCGGCTCGCGCCGGAATTTCTGATTTTGCCCTCCGCCGGTTGCGAATACTGATCGCGACCATCAACAAAATCGCCAGCCCCGTGCCTCGGATCAACCAATCTGGCGAAACCCACTCGAATGCCAACAACCCCAGCGGCATGCCGACCGCCGCCCCAACAAGTGCCCGCCACAGCGCCGACCAATCCGCTCCGTCGCGGTACGCCCAGGCGGCCATCATCAAGACCGGGACACTGGCCGTGGAAATGACCACGTGCGACTGGCGGACTTCAACAAACAACGGCAACAACGTCACCGCAACCATGCCGAATCCGAATCCAATCGCGCTGTGCACAAACCCGGCCGCCAGCGCGATCACGCCGATGTAAAGAAAGACGCTCGGGTCGTCAATCATCCTCCGTCCTCGACCAAGTCCCGCTGCTTCGTCTCTGGCAGCGTCAGCATCACGACAATGCCGACGATGAACAACGCCGACAACCACCAGACCGCATTCTGGATCGCAACGTCGTCACGCCCCTTCAGCCATCCCGAAAACAACAGCACCGGAACCGCCAATAAACGTCCGCCGTTGAAACAAAAGCTCGCCCCGGTCGCTCGAATGTGGGTCGGAAACAATTCGGGGAAGTAAATCGCATAGCCCGAGTGCATTCCCAAGGTCAGAAAACCGAACACCGGCAAAATGAACAACATCTGGGTGTACGTTTGCGGCACGAAGCAGACCACGGGAACGATCAACAACGCCAGAACGTGATAGGCGATGAACGTCGGCTTGCGTCCGAACCGCGCACACAGCGGGCCGAACGACAACAATCCCACACCGCCACCGGCCGCCTGGACGATGCCATACGCGAACTTGCTTTTCGCGCCCGCGGTCTCGGGATCCGTTCCAATCGACAACAACAACGCCCGGACCAGATCCTGCCCGGCGACCGTGACCGACCAAAACGTGCCCAATCCGACTGCGGCCAACAGCATGCCGCGGATCGCCAGCCCGTTCCATTTGGGGTTGAGTAGCAGATCCGCAAAACTGCCTGATTTCTGCCCCAATGCACTGTTCCGCGTCGCCTGCCATCGCTCCGGCTCTTTCACACTCGCCCGCACCCACACGATCAACAACGCGGGCAGCACGCCGAGCAGGTAGGCATAGCGCCAGTTCGATCCGACCAGAATTCCCGACAGCGCGGCCAACCACGTCCCCAGAATACTGGACGCATGAAAAATCCCCGCCGCCTGGGCGCGGGCCTTTTTGGGAAACACCTCGGCCACCAAACTTGCCGCCACGGCCCATTCGCCGCCGATCCCGAGGGCCACCAAAAAACGCAACACGCCGATCACGTAGATGTCGTTGGCGAAGTACGTCAGCCCTGAGAACAGCGAATACATCAAGATCGTGGCGATCATGATCGGTCGCCGGCCCAGCCGATCGGCCAACGATCCGAACAGCAAGCCGCCGATGGTCCCGCCGGCTAAGAAGATCGCCAGAAAATTGTCGCCCCACGCCTTGGCCGCGGCCTCATCACCGTCCAGCACTTCCAACAGCATGTCGCTGCGGGTGATGTTGAAAATCTGACCTTCATAGACGTCGAACACCCAGCCCGCGCAGGCGATGATCAAGATCAGCCACTGGTAACGCGTGACGCCGCTGTACCAGCGACCCGACGAACTGTCCCCCGGATCAAAATGAATCTCAGGCCCGGACGTTTCTGCTTTCGCGGGCTGGTAGGGATTCGGATTGTCGTCATCCATGTCGATTAACCCACCGCGTCAAAAGCATGGGTTCGCATTTCCGCCAGTGACGCGAGCACCTTGCGTGTTCCCGTGAACGGTCGCCGTGCGTGCATGGCGACGGTGTTGTCCAACAACACAATGTCACCGGCCTGCCATTGATGGTCATAGGCAAGCTGTTCGGCCAATTCGACCGCCACCTTGACTGCTTCCGGATCAAGCTTGGTGCCGTCGCCATGACGGATCGCATCGGACGGATCGTTGCGTTCGTCCTTCCACCCGCAATAGGCGGCGATCAATTGATTGAAAAACGTTTTCTTTCCGGGCGACGTTTCCATCACCGCCGGCAACTGGGGCGTCGTCGCTCTTAAGCAATCGTCGGCCAGCCACTGGAAACTGTAGCCCAACTCGCCCAGCCGAGCTTCGGCTTCCGCCTTCGTCTTCACACCCAATGTGCTGTGCCAGCTGCGTCCCATCCCCGACTGGGCGTCGTCGATTCCCGGCATCACATTCGTGTAACGCAACCCCGTCGATTCACACTTGGCGGCAAACTCCGGACACTGCTCGGCCAACTTCGCATACAAGATATCGCTTCGGCAAAGCGGCGTCGCGCCACCGGACTGCGGTGCGATCTCGCAGTAAAACAGAATGTACTTCGGGTACAACGGGGTCTGCGCCATCTCGTGATGAAAAAAAATCTTGACGTCCGGCGGGGCTTCGTTAGCGGAAAATACCCGCGGCGTCCGGTTGATTCGCACCGCGTTGGACAGCGACTTGGCGTACGGAAAGTTGTCGAGATTCAATGCTTGGATAAACGCGTCAAAGTCTTCCACCGTCGGCGTAGGAAACCCACGGAACGCCAACGCGCCGTGCTGACTGGCCAGTGCCAACAGATCATCACGACTTTCGGACACCCAGCCGGTGAACTGGTCCAACGTGACCGTGTCTTGGTCACAACTGTATGCCAAGGGAAATAACGAATCGCCTTCGTTTCGCTGGCCGTCGATCGACGCGCGACGCATGCCTTGTAAAGGAGTCATGGATACCGATGTCGGGAAGGAAGGGGAGGGAGAGGTGGGAGCAGAATCAAGTCGACTTTCGCATCAGCTTAGCGTATGACGACCAGCCTGTGTGCCTGTCCGATGTTACACTGTCGTCTCCGACTCGCCGTCACTCCCCCGGCGTTCGAATTCCATCTCCCCCCTCCTTCTGACCGTATCCCCACCATGTCAACGACACGACGTACGTTTTTGGCGAGATGCGTCTCCGGTCTCGCCGCCTCCACCGTTGCCTATCGCTGTGGTGACGCGACGGCGGCCAAGAGCGATCGCCCGATATTCGGATTGATCGGGGCCGGTTGGCAACCAGACACCAAACGCCAAGGTCGCGGTATCGCGATCGGCAGCCAGGCCGCCCGACTTGCCGACATCCCCGTGATCTGCGAACTCGACACGGTCGCGGCCGAGTTTGCAAATCAAAAGATCTGCGGCGGCAAAGCGACAATCGTGGACGATTACCGGCGTGTTCTGGATGATCCGTCGATCGAAGCGGTGTTGATCGCGACGCCGGATCATTGGCACGCGAAAATCGCCATCGAAGCGATGCGGGCGGGCAAGGACGTGTACTGTGAAAAACCCGTCGCGGTCACGATCCAAGAAGGCCAATGGCTGCGCGCGGTCGCGGCGGAAACCGGCCGCGTGTTCCAGGTCGGAACGCAGCAGCGCAGCGAATACGACCAGCGGTTTTTGAAGGCGATCGCGATGGTACGCAGCGGCCGCGTCGGAAACCTGCGGCGCATCCACATCGGGCTCGGCGCCGGATGGAAAGGCGGCCCGTTCGCGACCGCCACGCCACCACCGTCTCTCAATTGGGAGCGTTGGCTCGGCCCCGCACCGTTGACCGAGTACATCCCCCAGCGGACTCATCGCACGTTTCGCTGGTGGTTTGAATACGCCGGCGGACAACTGTGTGATTGGGGCGCCCATCACGTCGACATCGCGCAGTGGGCGATCGGGCAAGAAAACGGCGGCCCGATCTCAATCGGCGGAACCGCCACGATGAATCAACCCCTGCGATCCGGCATGCCGACCCGCAGCGACACCTACAACACGCCGATCGAGTTTTCGGTGACCGCCAACTTCCCCGGCGGAATCGAAATGCTGATCGATTCCTCGCGTAACGGCATCACGTTTGAAGGCGACCGGGGACGTTTCTTCGTCAATCGCGGAACACTGGAAGGAACCCCGGTCAGCCAACTGGACGATCGACCGCTGGATGACGATGCAGTCACGTCGCTCTACCACGGCAAACAACCGACGTCCCACATGCAGAACTTCGTCGATTGTCTGAAGTCGCGCGAGCAGCCGATCTCGGACATCGCCACCCACCACCGTGTGTTGACCACGTGTCATCTGGCCAACATCTCGCTGCGATTGGGGCGAACACTCCACTGGGACGCTAAAACGGAACAGATTTCCGGCGATGACGAAGCCGTCGGGCTGATGTCACGCGACTATCGCTCGGGTTACGAAATCAACGGCGTCTGATACCCTGGCGATCGCTTCCATGTTCGCCCTTCCTTCCAACACGCTACCTTCCCTCGATAAGCTCACAATGAATTTGGTTCGATACGGATTGATCGGTTTCGGCGCCTGGGGAAAACACCACGCCGATGCGATTACCAAAGCTCACAACGCCCAACTGGTCGGGGTTGCGGCGCACAGCGAGGCGACGGCTGCGGACGCCGCAAGCGCCTACCCGGACGCGTTTGTCACGACCGACTACCACGCATTGCTCGCCCGCGAAGACCTGGATGTCATCGATGTCGTCGTGCCCAGTTACTTGCACCACGAAGTCGCCACGGCGGTGCTGCAATCCGGCAAGCACCTGCTGCTGGAAAAACCGATGGGAATCGATTTGCCGCAATGTGACTCGATGATCGCGTCGGCCGAACAGCACGATCGGTTGTTGTGCGTCGGACACGAACTGCGTTTGTCGTCGATGTGGGGCAAGGTCAAGGAGATGATCGACGACGGGTTCATCGGCACGCCGCAGTACTGTCTGGTCGAACTATCCAGAAACCCCTATCGCCAGGGCGCCGGCGGATGGCGTTACGACATCAACCGCGTCGGCAACTGGATTTTGGAAGAACCGATTCACTTCTTCGATCTCGCACGCTGGTACCTGGAACCGGCCGGATCGCCCCAATCGGTCTACGCGACGGCCAACTCTCGCGATCCGTCGCGGCCCGAATTGCAAGACAACTTCAGTGCGATCATGCACTTTTCCGGTGATGCCTACGCGGTCGTTTCCCAGACACTCAGCGCATTCGAGCACCACCAAACCGCCAAAGTCACCGGCAGCAAAGGCGCCTTGTGGGCCTCCTGGAGCGGCGCGATGGATCGGACACGGCACCCGACGTTTAAACTGCGCGCCTTCGACGGCAACGAAGTCGTCGACGTGCCGATCGAGAAGCCTACCGGGGAATTGTTCGAGCTGGAGGACCAGATCGTGCGGGTGGCCGAGGCGATTCAGAACGGTCGACCGTTGCACTGCACGGCCCAAGACGGTCGTTGGTCCGTCGCGATGTGCTTGGCCGCGTCCGCGTCCGTCGCCAGCGGCGCCAAAGAACCGATCGACCAAGGATGAACCAGCAGCCGGACATCGTCGGCATCGGCGTGTCCGTTTGGGACAGCGTCATGTTGGTCGACGTGTTGCCCGAGCGGGGAACGGTCGTGCGGGCCAAACGACACGTCGAAGGAATCGGCGGCGGCATCACGGTCGCGGTGGCCACCGCGGCACGCTTGGGTTCAGCAACGGCAATGATCGATTCGCTCGGAGACGACGCGGCGGCAACGCGAATTCTGGACGTGTTGACGCGTGAAGCCGTCGACACGCGGTGCGTCGTCCGCCAAACCGGCCACTCCAGTTCGCTCGCCTCGATTTGGTCGGAAACCCAGGCGGCCGAGCGGACGATCGTGTTCTCACCCGGCTCGGCTTGCAACCGACTCCAGTGGACGCCGCAAATCGAAGCCCTGATTTCCGGCGCCAAACTGCTGCATCTCAACGGACGTCACCCCGAGGTGTGTCGGCGGGCGATCGAGGTCGCCAACGCCTCGGGCGCGAAAGTCTCGTTTGACGGCGGCGCGTACCGCTACCGCCAGGAAATTCTGCCGCTGCTGGCGACGGCCGACATCGCGATCGTGGCCCGGCAATTTGCCCAGTCGCATTATCAGCGGCAACGTCGATCCGACTCGCCAAAGAGTTCGATGGAACTGGCCGAGTTTTTGATTCAGGACCTGGACTGCGAACTCGTCGGCGTCACCGATGGGGCCGATGGCAGCTCTCTGGTCGGCCGCGACGGCGCTCGTTTTCACCAGCAAGCGATATCACCCGAGCGGGCGATCGACACGACCGGGTGCGGAGACACGTATCACGGCGCGTTCCTGCACGGATACGTTCGCGGACTGACGATTCAGCAAGCGGCCCGATTGGCGGCTGAGGTCGCATCGGACAATGCGCGTCGGCTGGGGGGATTGGCGTTCGACCACACGCCATTCGGATCAGCACACGACGGATCGGACAGCCCTTCGTCGAGCGGTACTACCAACCCATGACCATGTTGGATTCGATCATCTTGCGGGCCTGATCGAGGTCGCTACCGGTCTCCATGCGGTACAACCGAATCGCGTTGACCTTGTCGCCGGCGGATCGATTCAGACATTCACGGGCAACCATGCAAGGGTCGAGCGTCGTGTTGGTCAGACCCAGGGCGCCTTTGCTGATCACCCAGGTATCGCGGGGACGTTTGGTCAACCGCACCAGCTCGTCGTGCGGATACGCCTCATGCACAACATTTCGCGCCGCGTCTTCGTCTTCCGCCCACGTGATGATGATGTGGGAGTTCGTTTCGATTTCAAAAAGTGGCATTTCCAGTTCTCCGTGCGAAGCGGTTTCGCCGGTGGTGGGCCGACCGAACCGGTCAAAGGTCGGACCCAGCAGATGTCTCGGGGGTCTCAGGTGATACTACGTTGCCAAGGAGTTATCGGTTTATTCCGGTCCCCTTCAAGCACAAAAACCCGAACGCGACGGCGCAACCGGCGACAATTCCCCAGTGGGTGGTCGTCATTTGCGAGGAATACGCAGTCAATTCGTTGCCGACGTCTCGGATCAAGTCGCTGACCGAACCCAACAGGGGCGGAGGGGAGTCAAAAAACATGGCGATATTTTCTAGGGCTAGAGAACGGGGGAGCAACCGTCAAAAATTAGATCCCCGGTACAGGTCGAGAGAAAAATTCCGCCCCGAGCGGGGAAAACCACGGCCCGGGGGGCATGCTTTTTTTGGCAAAATGCGACCAGCAGAAATAATCCGAACCAGAAGGTTAAAGAAAGATCTGCGAATGAGCCGAAGGATGGTCTTGCGGCGGGAGAGACCGTCGATATAATTCCGCCTCCACGAAGGATGGAACGCAACATTCAGCGAACCAAACTTCGGCGCGGTAGCTCAATTGGTTAGAGCCCCGGACTGTCGATCCGGAGGTTGCGGGTTCGAGTCCCGTCCGCGTCGCTACCCGAAAAATCGCCCCGTTCATCACGGGGCGATTTTTTTTTTGGGGCGTAGGAGTTCGAATCGATTGTCAACGCAAGTGCTCGGGTGCCTAAGCACATCGTTGCCGGCCCGGCGAAATGGAGACGTCGGTGCAACACTTTGCTGCAACGAACCAATGCGAACGCGGAGGTGATTGTGATCGACGTTTCCAACACCGTACCGCTACGCCTGGTCCTCTTTGACATAGGGCTGCCAAGCTCACGTCAAACGGCTAACCGTCGCGTTGACGGCGCGACCGAGTTTGTGCCTTCGATCAGTCCTTCGACAACAGCGGAAATCGAATCACGCCGACGTTCCAGGGAGCCTCGATCACCGTCGCCCCCGAAACATCCGCGATCGCGGTTCTGTGCGCCGCAGGCGGAGCGATGATGTTCCTGCGACGCAGACGCAAATCCCACCGTTGAGAAGACAGTTGAGAAGATCGTCGTGGTTGCGCGCTCCGCGGCCGGCAAAGGACAGCGGTTCTTCATTGGCCAGCAGTGTCGGACCTTTGTTCCAAAGTGTTTCGTTGGCTGCTTGCAGCTGAGCCGCGTTGTCCTCTGACCGCGGGGCGGTCACGGGGAACAGCCGGGGACAGCGGTTCTACAATGTGACGATTACCCCGCGATGTGGCCTCGTCGGGTTGCGATGGCCAGTACCAGCACGGCACCGAGGATCGATCCGATCCATCCACTCGCTTGGAATGCGTTTCCGCCAAATAGCAGGTACCCCAAGAAGCCTCCGACAAACGAGCCGACGATCCCCAACAAGGTCGTTCGCAACAGCCCGATGTCCTGACGCCCGGGATATGCCAAGCGGGCAAGAAGACCGACGATCAGACCAAATAGGATCCAGCCAATGATGGGAATCAGCATGAAGTTTCTCCCTAGGAAATCAGAGTTTGCAATCGAAAACCGGTAGGGTTCCTTTGCGAAGACCGTGCCAATTCGAAATCGTCTGGACCTGGCGTTGGAGAAACCGCGGGAGCAACCGCTATCGCGATCGTAACGCTCGGCAAAACACGACCATGTCGGACGACAGTTTCGTTGCGGACGGTTGAACGAAACCCTGTCGCGTTGACCGCTTACCGACCAAATGCCGGTTAAACGGGCGACACATCCATCAACGGATCAAGTGGGCGCCGGTTGGCGCGATGTTTGCATCGCCGAACGTCTTTCGACTTCCACGATGTGTTCCCCGCTTCGACCACCACCATCACCAGTTCACCCGCCCATGGCAACTCAGCTCATTCAGCCGCAACGGATCAACCACCTCAACGACCGCGACGTTTGCCAGGGTGACTATGTGCTGTACTGGATGGAGCAGAGTCAGCGTGCCCAGTGCAATCACGCCTTGGAGTTTGCGATCCGTCGTGCCAACGAGATCCAGCAACGACTGCTCGTTCTTTTCGTGATCGCCGATGATGACGAACAACTCACCCTGCGTCAGGCGACCTTCATGATAGAGGGGCTTCGGCAAACTCAGACTGAACTACAGACCCGCGGGATCAAACTGGTTGTTCGTTGCGGAAATCCCACCGACGTCGTCTGTGGCGTCGCCCGAAACGCTTCACTCGTCGTCTGCGATCGAGGCTATTTGCGGCATCAGAGATCCTGGAGGCAATCCGTCGCGTCCGAAGCACCGTGTCAGGTGGTGCAAGTGGAATCCGACGCCATCGTTCCTGTCGATCTGGTGTCGGTTCACCGAGAGTACGCCGCACGCACCCTCCGGCCCAAACTCCACGATCACCTGGACGAATTCCTGGTCGAATTGTCAACCACTCCGATCGAGAAAGACTCCATGAACGTTTCCGTTCAGGGAGAAGACGTAGCGGAGTTGGATTCCGAAGCTGGAAAGTTCCAGGTTGACCGAAGCGTTCCGGCCGTGCCCGAATTGTTTCGGGGCGGAACGTCGCAGGCCAACGCGAGACTGGAGCGATTCATCGAAGACAAATTGAGTCAATACGAAGACGATCGAAGTCGTCCGGAACTTCAATCGCTGTCTTACATGAGCCCCTACCTGCACTTCGGCCAAATCTCTCCGCTGGCGATCGCACTGAAAATCCAAAACACTTCCGCGGGGACTCAGAGCGATCGAGAATCGTACCTGGAAGAGCTATTGGTTCGACGTGAGTTGTCACAGAACTTCACTAACTTCACTGAAGACTACGATTCGTTTTCATGCCTGCCGGATTGGGCAACCGAGACGCTTGAGCACCATCGCGACGACCCCCGCGAACACCACTACACGTTTTCGGAACTCGAAAATGCTGAAACACACGATGACTACTGGAACGCCGCGATGCGCGAGATGCGTTGCACCGGGTACATGCACAATCACATGCGGATGTATTGGGGCAAGCAAATCTTGGCGTGGACCAACACGCCGGAGTACGCGCACCGAGTCGCGTTAACATTGAACAACAAGTATTTTCTGGACGGTCGCGATGCCAATAGCTTTGCCAACGTCGCCTGGATCTTCGGCAATCACGACCGCGCTTTCGGGGAACGGGACGTCTTCGGAAAAGTCCGCACGATGACGCGATCGGGACTGGAGCGCAAGGCGGACCCCGACCAGTACGTCCGCCGGGTCAACAAACGCTGTGAAACACTCTCCGAATCGTGATTCCGTTTCAATCGATGCGAACGGCCCACACCCGAAAACTCGGATCGTGAGCCTTGGTGCCTTCCAAGACGCGCCCATTGGGTGAAAGCGAGACGCGATCCGGCGGAATCCGTTTCCAGCGAAATTCGTAGGTTCCTTTTTCAGGATCAATCAACCGCCAAGTCCCGGCTCCGTTGGTTTGTCCGTGGTCAAGATTCTTGATGTCGACACCGTTGTTCCAACGCCATGTCCCCAAGATGGCTTTGTCTCCGGCAACCGTGGAAAGAGTCTGTTTCGTTGACTGCCGATTCGGGGGAACGATTTCGGTCGCTCCGATGCGTTCCATGTGATCGCGAAGGGTAACGGCGCTGTCCAGTTCCCCTTGTTCCATGTGGGCCTTCTTTCGCTTGCCCAACCGCTTCATCAGCGATTCGCGAAGTGCCTTTCGTTCTTCGATGTACGATTCCTCCAAGCGGGTCCGCGCGTCCTGGTACCGTCGATCAATCGACCGGATATCGGTCGCATGTTGGTCCAGCTCGCTGGCAAGCTGACTATCGGAAGACTGCGTCTCCGGGAGATTCTCCTCCGCGAACGACGTGCCCATTGGAAGCAGAATAACAACCACACTCGCGAGGATTAAGAGGGTCCGCCGACTCACTGTCCATCTCCCTTGTTGCGTTCACGCTCGACACACGAAAGCCTATTCAGGCCACTTTGGGACCAACATTCTAACAGAAAACACAACCAAGCAACGAAAAGAACGTCGTCAGATCGACCCCATCAAGGCCTGGTCGGCCTATTTTTCCTAAGCGGCCGCTCGATCGCCGCCCCCGCTTCGCCGCTTGGGATTGAGCCGACCGCCAGATCCAGTGTCACTCCCCCGCAGTCGCGGCGATAGGCCGGTTCGTCCCATCTCCAAGCACCGTTTCGATGATGCTGGCCGCCTGGCCGACTCCGTCTGTCGATGCAATGGTCCGCTGAAATGTCTTCGCGTTTTCGGTGTACAGCGGGTTTTGCAACAACGTTTGCAGCCCCTCGCGGATCTTGCCGGCGGTCAGCTTGTTCAGGCCGATCACCTGGCCCAGACCGTGGTGCCGGATCCTTGCGGCGACGCCCGGCTGGTCATTGGTGATCGGAATTGCCAACATCGGGACTCCATGGGCGATGGACTCCAGCGCCGTGTTCAGTCCCGCGTGCGTGATGCACACCGAGGCCCTCTGCAGCAGTTCCAACTGCGGGGCGTAGTCGACGACGATCGGATCGCCCGGCAGTGCTGCGAAGTCGTCGGCGTTGTCACCGCCACCGAGCGAGAGGACCAGCTGCACCGGTAACTCTCGACAAGCCTCCGCAATCGTCTCGAACACGTGACGGATCTGGTTTTGCAATGTTCCCATCGATGCGTAGATCAACGGGACATCGTCCGACAACCGCTCCCAAGGAAACTCCACCGGAGGCCGTGAATTGCGATTGTGGAACGGGCCTGTGTAGTGAAAACTCGGCTCGATCTGACGGCGGGGAAAATCCAGTGCCGCCGGTAGTTGAACCACTTGGGCTAGATCGGACCCCATTTCCGACACCGTGTTGTATCGGGGCAATCCGTTCTGCCGCTGGTATCGGTTGGCGATGGCCAACAGTGGCGTTGCCAAACGATTCTGCAATCCGTTCAGCATTCCGATCGCAATCCGCCCCAGCGGACCACGCCCCGGGCCAAGATTGCTGAATACCGGGGGGACGATGGCGTCCAGATTCAACGGCAGTGCGTTTGACAACGTCACGTAAGGGATCTGTTCGGCTCGGGCGACCACCGCTCCGGCGGGCACGACTTGATCAATGATCAACCCGTCGATTTGATCCGCTTCGAAACACACCGGCAGGTCACGCAGCCCGACGGTGATGCGACGCTTTAGCAATTCAACGGTGAAACGCACCGCAGCCAACCCGGCCAGGTTCCCCAGCTGGCGATAGCTTTCCTCGATCGCGTCCGCTCCCAAGTCGTCCAAACCATAGGGTCGCACGCGAAAGCCGGCCGCCCGGATCTTCTCCACGCCGTTGACCAGCGTGTAGAACGTGACTTCGTGCCCCCGCCGATCTAACTCAGTTGCCAGCGTGATCGACGGGTTGATGTGCCCCGGCGATGAAAACGTCGCGATCCCGATCTTACTCACCAAGTGGCCCCCGTGTTGATGTCCAGCAAGGCCGCCCAGTTTACACACCTGAGCCTCCTGTCAGCAGGTTTCTGCGAAGCGAAACTTAGCTGAACAGCGCCATTTTGCACAAGAAACATCGTGAATCGCCGGTCAAACGTAGCTACCTTCGCCAGAAGCCGGGTCCTTGGGTTTTTCCACGCTCGCATCGAACGTCGCTACGTCAAAGCTTTCATGCGTGACGCCCGGCCAGCGGTTACACTTTGCGGGACGCCCGGGTGGCAATCGCAGAAAGCAACACCACCTGCATGTCACACTGGTCTGATCAACCGTTCCCTTCCCTCAACTTCTTGCCAAATCCATCATGAAACGCCGCGTGTTTTTGTCCGCCGCCGCTTCGGCGGGTACCGTTGCCTGCCTGACCCCGTCCCCTCTGTTTGCCGCCGAGAAACTTACCTTGTCCCAAGGCGACGTGATTCTGTTCCAAGGCGATTCGATCACCGATGCCGGGCGGAATAGAAAATCGCCCGTTGCCAACGAGGGCCTCGGACGCGGATACCCCAAATTCATCGCCGAATCGTTGCATCAGGATTACCCCGACCTGGACCTGCAGATCCACAACCGCGGGATCTCCGGCAACAAAGTTCCCGACCTGGACCGCCGCTGGCAACAAGACTGCATCGACATCAAACCCAAGATCCTAAGCATCCTGATCGGAGTCAACGACATCTGGCACATGCTTAACGGTCGCTACGACGGAACGTCGGAAACCTATCGCGACGGTTTTGCCGCGTTGCTGGAGCGGACGCGGGACGCGCTTCCGAAGACGACCTTTGCAATTTGTGAGCCGTTCGTGTTGATGAGCGGAACGGTGAAAGAAAACAAAGACAAGTGGTTCCCCGAATTCGACGTCCGCCGCCAGTATGCCAAACAAGTCGCACAGAATGCCGGCGCCATCTGGGTCCCCTTTCAATCCATGTTCGACCAGGCGGTTGCCGAGGGAACCGAACCCGAATCGCTTGCCGGCGACGGCGTGCACCCCACGCAACTTGGACACCAGCTGATGGCCAAGACCTGGCGCCAGACGGTGGGCGTTTGACGCACCGGGCGGCCGAATTGATTCGCATTCGCCGCACAGCCCTTGACTGACGGCGTTGCAATGTGATCATCATTCCGCCAGTGTATTTTTCTTTGGATCGCCCCTGATGAATTTTCGCCGACGCATCGCGGAATCTGTTCTCCGCCAGACACTCCTGTGGGGTGTCTTCGTCGGCTTTTGCGGCGGCATCTTCGCAACGCCCTGGGCGGCGTTGCTGCCAGACGACCACCATCCGACCTCGCTGGTCGTGGCGGCACTGGACCAACCGGCCCTGCCGTCCGAGTCGATCAGCAGGGTCGGTGGCGAGGGCTCCCAACCGCTCCAGCCGACCGCGACGGCTTTCCTCAATGCCGATCGGGTTGGTTCTGGCGCGGTGGAACGCTGCGGCCGAGTGTTGGGTCCATCCAACACACCGCCCGCCCCATTCTCTCTCGTCGCATGCGGAGTTCGTTTGCAGATCTAGGCGCGACGACGTCGGTCCGTCACGCCCATTTGTTTCTGCAACTCTTTCCGCCCAACGCTCCGGTGATCCGCACGCATCGTGCCACCGGTCTGCAACGAGATCCCTATGTCAAACTCAAAAACATCCAATCCCGTCATCGAATCGGCCGTCAACCACGCCGCCCCCTCACCCTCGGCCGATACACTTCCCGATCGCATCAGCCAACAGATTCAAAACGGAAATTACGCCGCGGCCTATGACGCCCTGCGGACGATGCCACGCTCCCCCGGGAACCTAAGCTGCCTTGGCGTGCTCGCGATGCGGATCGGCCACACCGACGAGGCCATTCGAATCTTTCGCGGCATGGTGCTTTGCCCCGGAACCACGATCTGTCGCCGCGACGCCGACGACACCTTGCTGATCAATTACGCCACCGCACTGCTGTTGGGCAACCTTCCCAGCGGTGCGATCGACGTGTTGGGAAACTTGAACAACCGCGACGCGTTGCCGGCGATCCAGATCCGATCGGCGATTAAACGCTGGGCTTCCGGGCTGTCGTTCTGGAGACGGCTGGATTGGAAATTGAATCACATCGAGCCACCAAACTGCTCGGTCCCGATCGATTTCGCCCCCGGAGTGTTCCCGATTGCCATCCAGTCACATGGGGTGACTCTCGCTGCAGGGGAACTCAGCCGCCCGACTGATCCAGTTACCCGTCGCTCCACGACGCATTCGCGGAACGATTGACAGCAGACCGCTTACCGCAACCGGCCATGGCGCCGGTTGCGGACAAGCCCCGATTCATTCTGCCCCGATTCATTCTGTCATCCCTTCCCGACCCTCACCCCCACGACAGCACACAACAGCCGGACAGAGTAGCAGCCCCCCCAACTCTTCATCGTACAACGCCCGATCGCACACCCCCAAAAAGAGCGCAAGGCTCAGGCGGGACGTCGATTTGCCGCACGTTGGTTTTACGACCCAAGTTGCAACCACGCAGGACGAAGAAGCATGACCAGACCGAGCAACAGGATGACCGCACCGCTGAGCAGCTTCAGCCAACGCCCCTCGCGTTCCTGCAATCTGCGATGCGATAGTGTCGCGACCACCACCGTGACCAGCAGCGCGTCGTCAAACATGTAGGCCACGATGTAAAGCAACAGATAGGAATAGTTCTTCCACGCCGGATACTCCTGGATCGTCAACACTTGTGTGTACAGCGCCGGCAGTCCCGCGGTACACAACAGCTCAATCATGTTGACGATGACCGCCAAGACCACGGCGCCGGCCAGTGCTACCGTCAAGTACTTGGCACCGACGATCTCTCGGACGCGGCGATACAACCCCGGCTTGCGCGACTCGGGAATCGACAGCGAAATCCCTTTCTTGAACGCGAAAAAGTCTTTGACGTTGACCGCGCCGATGAACAACGCCAACAACCCCAACGCGATCTGCACCGGGCGGGCGATCCCGATCAATAAAAACAGACTCAGCCAAGCCGCCATGAACGCGAAATAGGCCAGCCCGCTGATGAAGACGAACGTACCGGCGATGATCAGGATTTTGCGTCGATCCTTGATGTTGACCAACACCGAAAGCAAAAACACCAACACCCACATTGCGCAGGGATTGAACCCGTCGATCAAACCGACCGCCAGCGTGAACAGCGGCATGCCCAGCTCCGAGGCACTCAGCGGCCCCAGCATCGGAACATCGATCGTGTCGCTCGTCACCACTTCCAACGGCACCTCGCTCGCCCCCGTCTCCGCCGCAGTGGCCTCATCGGGAAGCTCCAACATGTCCAGCGAGATCTCCGGCGGGGAATCCACCTGGGAATCTGCGTCCGCTGAATCCAACTGCACCGAATCCTCCCCCGGCGGTGGTTGCGCCGCCAGTAAGACCGTCGGCAACCACACCGCTCTCGGCAGCACCAAGGTCGACCACCACGCTGCCTGGGCGTTCAGCGTGCGATCGGCGTCGCTCACCAGTCGATCGCCTGCGCCCTCAGGACGTGTCCAACCCAACGGTTCGTCCGATTTCACTCCGGACACGTCTCTGATCAGTTGGTCCAGTTGCGCGCCCGTAACGTCGTCGCCCTGGTATCCGATCAGGATGCGTCCGGCGAAATCGATCGTCGGCAATCCCGGCGGGCTGCCCGCTTTACGACACAACGCCTCCCATGCCGACCTTGCTGTCCCAGAGCGGTCAACATCATGAATGACAAACCGAACCGCCGGCCAGCGTTTCTTCAGCGTCGGTAGAAACGATTTCAGTTTCTGGCACTTGGGACAAGTCGTGCGGGTGTAAAGATTGGCGGTGAACAGTTTTTCGATTTCCGGTCCGGTTCGAACCGCATCGTCGAACCCGAAAAACATTCGGTCGCAAACAAAAAACGCGGGCAGCACCGGCGTCGGCCGTCCCGATCGCTTGGACAGCTGGTACAACCGCAACAATTGCGATTTATCTTTCAAGACGTCATGGATTCGAATCTCAAGCCCAGTGGTCCGTTGTTTCAGTTGTCCACAGTAGGCATCGACGGCTTCGGCGGAATCACGGTCGCTGCGGACGAACACGTCCATTCGTATGACACCGACCGCCTCGCTACCGCGAAGTTCTTCGGCGCGTACTATGGTCGACGAACCGGTCCACCACACAAGAACACTTAGTAGCAGAAGTCGTAAAAGCATCGTCGCATGCCCTGTTGTCCACTCAACGGAAGACAGGCTGGAAGCCTATCCCACTGTATTTCCGCTCGGTCTGTCCCTCGGCAACAAGTGCACGAACCATACCAATGCCATGCAACGAATCGTCACAGTCTCACGCCGACTCTTCTGCTTGGCCGCGGAGCTGGGTGACCGAGTAGCGGCGTGACGGCGTCGAGTAGGTAGTCGGCCAACCACGCGTCATCATGCGAATCGTGGATCGGAGCCCCGACAATCACCGCGTCGTACGCATCCAGCGCGATCGGTGTTTCGGGGTCAACCGCAAGATTGTGGCGATCCGATCGCAAATCCCTACTTACGAGGCCGCTTGCTGATTCCAACAGCGACCTTTTCGGTTTGACCCTCATCGCTGGCAACGAGAATCAATGTCCGCATCCGATCGGTCCTGGCTGGAACATCGGATCATCAAAGTAAAGCGTGAAGGGTTCCGGCCACGGTTTTGGCAAAAATCAGCAGCGACATGATGGCGATCACAATCACCGAAACCCAGAAGATTTTCTCGTGTGGGGAGTCCTTCCAATTGATACGGCTCATCGTTCTGCCTCGTGGTTTGGAGAGCGACGTGATGACGGAAGCACGACTCAACGCCTTGGATCGTCCGTGCAGACCGTAAAATGCACTTCGCGTGCCAATTTGGAAGTGTCACGATTGCCCGTCACACTGTGCGGCAGCGTCTCGCATGTCGCCTTCCACAGCCGTTTTCGCACACCCAACGTTTGAGTTCAGTATGTTGCTCTGGTTTCTCGTCTTTGCCCAATTTCTTCTCGCCGCGGCGCTGGTGCTGTCGGCACGGTGGTCGCCGCTGCCGGTGGTGGCCCTCGCGGCCGCGGCGCCGGGGATCGTGTTGGCGGTCTGGGCGTGGGTCAAGGTGGGATGGAACAAGATCCGCATCCATCCTTCGGCGACCGACGACACACAGTTGCTGACCGACGGGCCGTACGCGATCGTCCGCCACCCGATGTACACCGGCCTGCTCTGGTTCACCGCGGCCTTGCTACTGACTCCCTTTCAATGGTGGCGCCTGGCCAGCTGGGGCGCCTTGCTGTTGGTGTTGTCGACCAAAGCCAACCACGAAGAGGTCTCGATGCAGGATCGTTTCGAAAAATACCCGGCGTACCGGCGACGCGTGGGCCGTTTGCTCCCACGTTGCCAACGGCACACGAAATGCCCGTCTATAATGGATTAAACCCGACGGGGTTTTCTGGTGACGATCGGACAACCACGAAACTGCAGGCGGTGTGTCATGGAAAATGCAACTTCCCAGGCGTCGCTCTTTCCCGTCGACGATCCCACCCAGCGGCAACAGGCCGGACTGGATGAGAACCGGCGGATCGCCAATCACCTCGGCGAAATCGCCAGTCTGTTGGAATCGCAACACGCCAGCGAGTTCCGCGTGTCGGCCTACCGCAAGGCCGCCGGGACGCTACTGAACCTGCAAACGCCGGTCCGCTGGATCGATCAAAAGCACGGCATCGACGGACTGATTCGAATCGAAACGGTCGGCCAATCGATCGCCAATTTGATCGACCAGTATCTGCGAACCGGTCGCGTGCCCCTGCTGGATCGTCTGCGTGGTGAAGCCACCGCCGAAAAAATCTTTACGACCTTGCCCACGATCGGTCCCGAATTGGCCCACCGAATCTACGACGCCTTGCACGTGGAAACCTTGCCCGAACTCTACGGCGCCGCGATCAACGGCAAACTGGATGAAGTCCCCGGGATCGGAAAGAAGCGTGCCGCGGCGATCCAAGAAGTACTCGCCGAACGTTTGCGTCGCTCCCCCGGTCCAACGACACCGCTGTACCCGGCCACCGACCGCTCGATTCCGGTCCGAGAACTGTTGGACATCGATACGGAATACCGTCAAAAGGCCAATCAGGACAAACTTCCGAAGGTCGCCCCCACCAAGTTCAACCCCGGCAATGTCGCCTGGTTGCCGATCTTGCACACCGAGCGAGAAGGTCGCCACTACACCGCCCTGTTTTCCAACTCCGCCCGGGCTCATGAATTGAACACGACCAAGGACTGGGTCGTGATCTATCGCGACGACGATCAACAACACGGTCGATGGACGGTGATCACGTCACAATTTGGTAAACTGCACGGCTGCCGAATCATTCGCGGCCGTGAAGACGAATGCCGCGAGATTTATCTAAGACAACCACAATGACCGCCCGATCCACGCAGCTCTAGTAATAAGGCACAAAGGGCGTCGGAACGTAGATCTCGACTTCGTAATGCTGCTGCAAAAACGTCACCAAGTCCGCCAACTGCGTGACCGTCATCTCGTCGTTGTACAGCCGCATCTTCGAAACTTCGCCGTCCTTGATCTGCTCGGATTCGTAACCGAATGCAAATCGGTGCGACGGGTTGATGATCGACGTGACGAGCTCTCCATAGGTCACGACGTAGCCCTTCTTGCCCCCGAGGACAACCGTGCCGACCTCTTCGGAGTGCACCGGATCCAGTTCTACACCCGCCACGGTGTGGCAGGCATTGCACTTCAGCTCGACAAACGTCGCTTTGCCACGTTCGGCATCCCCTTCGGGCAACGTGAATCCCCAACCGGATTTCGGATCCGACGTACAGCCTGCCATCGCCGACAACAAAACAATACCCAAGACCATTTTGACAGAATTGACCATGGATCCGTTGGGATGCTGGAGGAAAGAAATGCGCAATTGCGTTTGTCGGTCACCCGAGTTGCAACCACTGTGCCAACGGAACAGAGCATCAAATTCACGCCGCACCAAGCCGTCGCCACCATGCCGTCACCGCACACTCCCGATCCGTCTGTGCGGTAACGCGCAGGATCCTCACGTGCAGGATCCTCACGTGCACCAGCCTCACGTGCACCAGCCAACACACCAGCGGTTGCAGCGCCCTTGCCGATCGCGTTACCCTTCCCAACACCTGCACATCACGGCGAGGATTGACGAACGCGGGGGGAGTTCCCTATCGAAATGAATTCATCGAATCCCCCAACCGCGCGTCAAAGCGTTTTTCGGGCCGTCGACATCGCCAAAATCTATCAAATGGGCGAGGTCCAAGTGCACGCGCTGCGGGGCGTCAGCGTGGAGCTGTACGAAGGCGAGTTCGTCGTGCTGCTGGGCGCCTCGGGCAGCGGAAAGTCGACGTTGCTGAACATCCTGGGCGGACTGGACGCGCCCAGCTCGGGCACCGTTCACTATCTGGACCGAGAGCTGACCGCCAGCGATCCGTCACAGCTGACCCGCTACCGTCGCGACAACGTGGGGTTCGTGTTTCAGTTTTACAACCTGATCCCCAGCTTGACGGCGCGAGAGAACGTCGAATTGATCACCGAGATCGCGACCGAGCCGATGGATGCATTGGACGCGTTGGACTTGGTGGGACTAAAAGACCGGTCCGACCACTTTCCCGCGCAGCTGTCCGGCGGGGAACAGCAGCGGGTCGCGATCGCCCGCGCGATCGCAAAGAACCCCAAGGTCTTGCTGTGCGACGAACCGACCGGCGCGTTGGACGTGCAAACCGGCATCGTCGTGTTGCAAGCGATCGGTCAGATCAATCAACAACTCGGGACCACCACGGCGGTGATCACGCACAACGCGGAGATCGCCAAGATGGCCGATCGGGTGATCTTGCTGTCCGACGGCCACATCGCCGGCATCGAGCGGAATTCGACCAAGGTCGCGGCGCAGGACCTGAGGTGGTGAGCGATGCGCAAACTGGACCGCAAACTGCTCCGTGACCTCTATCAGTTGCGTGGTCAAGCCTCGGCCATCGTGTTGGTCATCGCCGCCGGCGTGGCGACCTTCGTGATGTCGATGTGTGCCTATCGTTCCTTGACAACAACCAAGGACGCATTCTACCGCGACTATCGCTTTGCCGACCTGTTTTCATCGACGCACCGCACGCCCGATGCATTGCTGCCACGACTGCGGGACATCGAAGGGGTCGCGGCGGTGGAACCACGGCTGGTGTATGACGTCTTGCTGGACGTCCCTGGAATGTCCGAACCGGCCACCGCCCGGTTGATCAGCATTCCCGATCGCGGGCAAAGCGAACTGAACCAAGTCTACATTCGGCGGGGGCGGATGATCGAACCGCTCCACAGCGGAGAAGTCGTCGTCTCGGAGGTCTTCGCCAAAGCCCATGGTTTTGTCCCCGGCGATCAGGTCCGTGCCATCATTAATGGCAAGACCCAAGTGATGAGAATCGTCGGCATCGCGCTGTCGCCCGAGTACGTCATCCAAGTGCAACCGGGCAGTATCTTGCCGGATGATAAACGGTTCGGCATTTTCTGGATCGGACGCCGCGACCTGGAAGCGGCCTTTGACATGACCGGGGCCTTCAACAACGTATCGGTTCGCTTGGCACTGGGGCACGAGACCGACCACGTCATCGATCAGCTCGATCGCTTGCTCAAACCCTACGGCAGCGTCGGTTCGTATGACCGCGACGAACAGCTGTCACATCGCTACCTGTCCGATGAACTGTCGCAATTACGTGGCATGGCGGTGATGGCCCCGGCAATCTTTCTGGGCGTCGCCGCGTTTCTGCTGAACATCGCGGTCTCGCGAATCATCAGCCAGCAGCGCGAACAGATCGCTGCGCTCAAGGCATTCGGCTATTCCGATTTCGAAGTCGGCGCGCACTACTTGAATCTGGTCTTCGTGATCACCGTGGGCGGGTCGGTCGTCGGCTCGATTTTCGGTTTCTGGATGGGTGCCAACATGATGGGGATGTACGAGGAATTCTACAAATTCCCGTCTTTGGAGTTCCTCGTCAATTGGCCAGCCGTCGCGGCGGCGTTTCTGATGACCACCGTCGCCGCCGTCGTGGGGACGTTCGTTTCGGTCCGGTCGGCCGTCACCTTGCCGCCGGCCGAAGCGATGCGGCCGGAAGCCCCGCCCAGCTACCAGACGTCCTGGTGGGAACGTTTGCTGCCCAAACGCTGGATCGCGCCAGAGATGCGAATGGTGATTCGCAACGTGACCCGGCGACCGCTCCGCGCCGGGCTTTCCATCGTCGGGATCTCGATGGCCGTCGCCGTGATGGTGCTGGGCAATTTTTCGCTCGACGCGATGAACTACATGATGCACTTTCAGTTTCGCCTGGCACAGCGACAGGACCTCACCGTCACCTTTGTCGAACCGGCGACCGAATCGGTGATGTACGAAGTGCAAAATCTGGATGGCGTTCTGGAAAGTGAAACCATGCGGAGCGTCGCGACTCGGATCCGATTTCAAAATCGTTCGCGGCGGATCGGCATCATGGGACTGCTGCCCGATCCCCAATTGTATCGCTTGCTCGATGCAGACGAGCAGCCGGTTCGCGTCCCCGAGTACGGCGTCATGCTGAACAGCAAACTCGCGGAGATCCTGGGGGCGACGATTGGCGATCAAGTGATCGTCGAAGTGCTGGAGGGGAAGCGGCCGACGTTGACGTTGGAGGTTTCGGCGATCGTGGAGGAGTACGCGGGGCTCAATGCGTACATGAACAAGACACGTCTGCACGAGGTCCTGCTGGAATCGAACGTCGCATCGGGCGCGTTTTTAAAAGTGGATCCGAACCGCATCGATGCCGTGTTTGCCGAATTGGAAGAACGGCCTGGCGTGGGCAGTGTGACGATCAAAAACGCCATGATGCAAAGTTTTGAACAAACCGTGGCGGAGAATATCTTGGTGATGCGGTCGTTCATCGTCATGTTTGCGGCGGTGATCGCGGTCGGCGTTGTCTATAACACCGCACGGATCTCGCTGTCGGAACGCCAACGCGACTTGGCGACGATGCGGGTCATCGGATTCACCAATCGCGAAGTCAGCACCGTGTTGTTGGGCGAGATTATCATTTTTACCGCACTTGCGATCCCGCTGGGCTGCCTGATCGGGTACGGTTTGGCAGCCATCACGACCGCCGGGCTGGATACCGACAACTACCGGATTCCGTTGGTCGTCAGCCGCAATACGCTGCTGTTGGCAGCCTCGGTCGTGGTGGTCGCGACGATTCTGTCGGCCACCTTGGTGCAACGACGTGTCAAACGCCTGGACCTGATCAGCGTCCTCAAAACAAGGGATTAGCGGTGCGATTCTCGTTGAAGACGTTGCTGTGGGGAATCTTGGCGATCGCGCTGGCCATGGTCGCTGCCGCAGCGCTGTTTCCCGATCCCGTCGCCGTTCGCGCGACCCCGGCTGCCAGCGGTCCGCTGCGGGTGTCGGTGGTCGAGGACGGCAAGACTCGGATTCGCGAAAAATACACCGTCTCCGCTCCCGTGTCCGGCCGCTTGTCACGCATCGAACTTCGCGAGGGCGACCACATCGATGTCCAGAGTTTGCTGGCCGTGATCCTGCCCAGCGATCCCGAGTTGCTGGACCAACGCTCGCTGGCCGAGGCACAGGCGCGGGTCCAGGCCGCCGAAGCCGCCGTGCTGCGAGCCGATTCACGCGAGCGCCAGGCCAAAATCGACTTTGACTTGAGCCGAACGAAATTTGAACGCGCCCAACGCCTGTGGCCGAAAAACGGAATCTCACGCGACGAGTATGACATCGCCGAATCCGTCATGCTGGCCGACAAGCAAGCCATCGAAACGGCCGCCTTTGAGGCCGAAATCTCGCGATTCGAATTGAAACTGGCCAATGCCGCCCTGGATCAGTTCGAAGGCGAAGACCCCAGTGTCCAAGTGTCTCCCTTTGAAATCGATTCGCCCATCGATGGACGCGTGCTCCGCGTGCTGGAAAAAAGCTCGACCGTGGTCACCGTCGGCACGCCGCTGATCGAAGTCGGGGATCCACGTAATCTGGAAATGGAGATCGACGTGCTGTCGACCGATGCGGTCAAGATCCGCCCCGGTGCCGAGGTCACCATCGAACACTGGGGCGGTCAAACTCCGCTCAAAGGCAGCGTCCGTGTCGTGGAGCCAGGCGCCTTTACCAAAATCTCCTCGCTCGGGGTGGAAGAACAACGCGTCAACGTGATCGCGGATTTCAACGAACCGCCCCAGCGGATCGCCTCGCTCGGCGACGGCTATCGGATCGAAGCACGGATCACCATCGAGCACCTCGATCGCGCACTGCGGATCCCCAACAACGCGCTGTTTCGCTACGAGCAGCAGTGGCACGTGCTGGTCGTGCAAGACGGGACGGCCCAACTACGCAAGGTCGACGTGGGCGTTCAGAACGAATCGCATGCCGAAATCGTTGCCGGATTGGTCGAGGGAGAACGCGTGATCGAATACCCCAGCGACCAATTGGAACCCGGAACCCCCGTCACCGTCGTCGCCAAGTAGTTTTCCCCGGCCGACCGGCCGCGTCGTCAAAAAGGCTTCGAGTCCTTTCCGGAGTACGCTTTTCTGGAGATCGAGCCGGGATTTCCCGAGATTGATAAACAAATCCTTGCCGCTGAACCATCAACCTCCGGTAGACTTATCTGACCGGCCCGGCAAGACGATTTCTCGCGCCCTGATCTCCGATCGTCGGGGCCTGATGACAATTGCCGCTCGAGGCCTTTCTTCTCCATTCACGACGTTTAGAGCACGGGGAGCGTCCGTATGACAACGACCACTCTGGTACCAGGTGTCACTGAGGATTCCAACATCGCGGCGAGAGCGAAATCCACGAGGCATTCCCCCTCACGTGTGCGGCCGTCAACGGTCGACCCACGAACCGCCAAACCGTTTACGCTGGACCAAGAACTGGAACCCTTCGGGACCTGGACCAGCGATCCGATTTTGGTGCCGCCCAAAGACGCCAGCAAAGAAATGGCGGAAACGATGCTTCGCCGATCCGGGATTTGGACCTCCAAGGAGAAGAGCTGGGCAGCGGTCCAACAGGAACATCGTGGACAATTCACCCAAGTCCGTGAACTGGAACTTTGCAAGGCATCGATCCGGCTGCCCAAGAGCAAGTTGTTCTTCACCGTCACCGAACAACAACATTTTGACAAAATCACCGATCCCATCCCGGCCTGTGTCCAAACGCGACTGGACGAGTTCTTGGCCGGCCCGGGCCGCAAGCATGGCGTCAAAGTCTACTACCTGAAACCACTTTGCATCGAAGTCGACGACCAACTGGTTTTCACCCCCGAAGCAGGCCTTCGCGCGGCCATCGACAAGGTCCAAGAAGAGGTCTATTCGGAATACCGACGGATGTATTTGTTTCGGCGTCCGCAGCATTTGTTCCGCCAGGCCGCCCATGCGGGGATGGCGGTGCCCCGGGCGATCGCCAATCGCGCGCTCGCGCGTCGCCAAAAAGCGATCGATGCCTACCATGCGAAATTGGAGTTCCAGCGTCGCAAGACGGCCCTGCGAGCGACCAGGACGCACCAAAAGAACCGCACCGACGGATGCACGTTCGACGAGATGTTGGCGTTGACTAACCCGCTGGCGCGGCACGATGTGATCGAACAATACGGTGTCGAAAATGAACTCTCACGCGCCAAACGCGATCAGCTGATTCGGATGGCTGCCGGGCAAGTCCCCTGGTTCGTCGCCTTCACCGTCGGGATGTCCTACCTGGTTTCCGTCGGGATCACCATCGGCACCTCCTTGTCGCCGCCGGTCATGGTCTGCGACCCGGCGTTCGTTGCCGAGATGCCGGGATCCAAGGGCCAAGTCCTTAAGATCGGCCACTTTGACGAAGTCGCCGGGGTGACCCACGTCGAAATCTAGTGCCCCATGTCAGCTCGGCCGCGCGTACGGCGGTTAAAATAACAGCCGTTCCCAATGGGTGGGGACCGTCACCTCTTCGTCAATGAATACCGGATTGCAACATGGCCACGCGATTTCATTTCAACCCGCCCGTCGATGCCGTTAAATTTGATGAGCTGATTTCTTTGGACCGACATCCCGAACATCGGATCGTAAAACAGGACGGGGCGACGGTGATTGATGCCTTGGCGATCGCGACCGACTCGGATGCGGAAATTTTGAATCTGCAACAGGAGCTGGCGCGACTGTTCGGAACCGTGACCGTTCAGCGGGGCGTCGAACTGGACGCGACCGACTGACCTTCGTCGCCACGCACCCACCCGTCAAGACTTTGACCAGAAGGTGGATCGCGAACACTCCCACGCGCTGGCGCGAAGAACCTTTTAGAGTGCCGAGAGTTGATGGCAGGGGGACGTCGGGCCCGGCCACCACCTACCATCATTCCGGGTACCGACGACTCACCTAAACAGTAATCCATAGCTTAGGGGGAACTCGCATCACACTGATCAAGCAGCTTGAAGATTTGATGATCGCGATTTCATCATCATCCCATGCTGCCCTACGGAGCGTTATTCTCTTTTATGAAGATTGTTACGCTTGAATCCGCAACTTAGCTGTCCGACCGAACCACCGGCCATGCTAAATCTCTTTTTAATAGCGTGAATCTCAATCGCGTTAACTATGCTATTAGGGCTGATCACGTCATCTAAGTTCTTAGGTCCGGGATAATTCCATTAGAGACCCTTGACGTAGCGATTGGTTTGGAAAGTATCTATGGCCAACATTGCCGGCGTCAAAGCGGCCCGGCTGCCCACCATGGAAGTACACCATGAACACCATGTGGTTGCAGCTGAGTCCTGAGCGACCACGGCGTTGTTTTCTTTTTAATTTGCCAGCGGATTGACCGAAACTTGGCCATCAAGACGTAGGTTCATTCTGTTGTCTTTGCAATCCACCGTTAGCACTTTCTCTTGAGATCTTTAAATGAAGCGACCCGCTCGGATGAGCAACGGTTTCACGCTTGTGGAACTTCTGGTTGTCATCGCCATCATCGGAATCCTCGTCGGACTGCTACTCCCTGCAGTCCAAGCAGCACGTGAAGCAGCTCGCCGAATGAGTTGCAGCAATAATTTCAAGCAACTGGGGTTGGCGATGCACAACTACCACAGCGCTTATAAACAACTGCCGATCCACGGAGTGGGGACGGGCAGCTCGGACGGCGGTGCCGCCCCCTTTGGCGTCACCGACGCCACCACCAACTGGTGGACCAACTACGGCGACTCCAACGCATGGCGTCTGAGCGCGCTGGTTGGCCTCACCCCTTTCATGGAACAGCAAGCGTTGTGGGACGAGATCTCCAACCCGAGCTACGTCGACGCACTCAGCCCGGGGACACGGCTGTCGGTGCCCTGGCCCGCGATGGGACCGACCGTTCAATTCATCCAGTATCGGCCTTGGGTCACCGAGATCCCGATGCTGCGTTGCCCCAGCGACCCCGGCGTCGGTTTGCCGGCCCAAGGCCGGACGAATTACGCGGCCTGCCTGGGCGACTCGATGGAGTGGTCCGTTCGTGGCCCCAAGCAACACCAGGCGTCACAGGGCGGTGAGTGCGTCGCCAACTCCGGTTGGGCGCAACGTTCCCTCGCCGCCGACCGGGGAACCTTCGTGCCGCACAAGGACTCCAAGTTCCGCGATATCTTGGACGGCCTGTCCAACACCATCGCATTCGCGGAAATCCTGACCGACCTCGGCGATCGCGATACCCGCGGCACGCAGAGCATCAACGGCAACCCGCCCAACGAAATCCGCTTGAACCCCAGTTACTGCATCGACAACAACCAAATCGACCCCGATCGACCGCGCTATTGGGCACCGGGAACCCCCACCGAAAACGCGAACAACGGACGCGGTTTCAAATGGGCCGACTTCCGCCCCAACTTCAGCGGTGTTCACACCATCCTGCCCCCCAACGCACCGATCGGTGGCGGCAACAACTCCGGGCAAACCGGAATGTTCCCGCCGTCGAGTCGACACCAGGGTGGGGCTCATATCCTGTTAGCCGACGGGGCGGTGATCTTCATCACCGATTCGATCGAAGCCGGCGATTCGCACCACGAAATGGTGTGGCAGACGCCCACCGATCCGACATCGTCACCCGGATCGCAAAGCCCGTACGGACTTTGGGGGGCGCTCGGAACACGCGCTTCTCGTGAAACGATTCAAGAACAATTGAATCAGTAATCGAGCTTCGATTCGCAACCGTCGCGGCAAGCTGACGACAAAGAAAAACTCTCGGGCATCGAAACGCCCGAGAGTTTTTTGATGCGCTAAAGAAAATACAATTTCAGCAACCGTTGGTGTCTAGCCTTTAGGCGATTCCCCCGTCGCTGTAACGCTTGTCCGGCGAATCACCGTTCGACCTCCCCTCGCTAAGCTGGGCCCTCCTGCCAGGAGGGTTCATCTGAAGAACCGCACGACCTCGGAAGAAAGGGTGACCTACGACCTAACCAGAACGCCGTCGAGGCGATCTGCAACCGCGGCAGCCGTTACTTGCCAGCTTTCGCCGAATCCTTCATCTCGGTTTGCAATGATGCTTGCTCTTCAGCTTCGGTGGCCAAATAGGCGTCAATCGCCGATTGATCCGCATCGGTGACCGCGTCCGGACTGGGCGAAGGGCACCCGGTCAAGGAGAAAACCAACAGCGCCAACGGTAACGTTGCGAGTAAACGCTTCATCAACATGTCCTTATAATAGACGTTAGAACTTTAAACCGACTTGTATTATAGCTTTGCTCTCGATTTCGAATAGCTGCATTCGGCTTTGAGCGATCAACGTTCTGCTACGCCAACTTCCCAAACCGACCTCGTTCGTGTGTGCCAGCCCCTTCTGGCTGTGAGTTCATGATACATTCGGGTTTGCTGGCCCCGAATCGAGCATTCCGCCAACAACAGGATCATCGCCCCAAGATCGATTCGAATGAACACGTCCAGTTGATGATCTGCGAGGCTTGCACGCTGAACGTCGCCCCCAACGTCGCCCCCGGTTGGCTGTGATCAATCACGCCTTAGCGACGCACATCAATCCCCAAGCTCTTGATGCGTGACGCGAGCGTGGTTGGTTTCATGCCCAACAGCTCCGCGGCTCCGCCGACGCCGGACACCTTTCCATGGGTTCGCATCAGGGCGCGGCGGATGTTGGTCGCTTCCAATTCACGCAACTGGCCGACAGTCAACACGTCGTGTTCATCGCTCGGAACGGTCGTTCCGACCGTACGACTCGCTGGTCGGTCCGCGGGCGTGGCAGCCGGATCAAGCTGGAAACGCAATCGTCCCGACCGAGACGTGATCATGGCCCGTTCCAAGACATGTTGGAACTCGCGAATGTTGCCCGGCCATTCGTAACGCTGCAGATCGTGCACGTTGGCCTTGGTCAACCTTGGCATCTCCCGCCCCAGCTTGCGAGCGTGCTGGGACAGGATGTGTTCGGCCAGCAACGGAATGTCTTCCTTGCGCCGCCGCAACGGTGGCAACTCGATCGGAAACACGCTCAACCGATAATACAAATCACCGCGGAACCGCTTCGCCTCGCTCTCTGCTTTCAAGTCCCGATTGGTAGCCGCGATGATGCGAACATTCACCCGTCGTGTCTGCTCTTCGCCGACGCGTTCCAGTTCCCCCTCTTGAAGCACCCGCAATAGCTTGCTTTGCAACTCCAGTGGAATCTCACCGATCTCATCCAAGAACAGCGTCCCTCCGTCGGCAAGCTCGAAACGCCCGACACGATCACGCACCGCACCGGTGAAACTGCCTTTGGTGTGCCCAAAGAACTCGCTGTCATAAAGCTCGCGTGGGATCGCCGCACAGTTGACTTTGATCAGCGCCCGATCGCTGCGCGTCGAACGCCGATGAATTTCGCGGGCGACCAATTCTTTGCCGGTCCCACTCTCCCCGGTCACCAAAACCGTCGAATCGGTCGGGGCAACCAACTCGATCTGCTCGGCGACTTTCCGCAACGCCGCGCTATTGCCGACCATCTCGCCGAACGCATTTCGCGAACGCATTTCTTCTTGCAGATAGTCGTTTTCCATCTCCAATCGACGCCGCAGCGCGTTGATCTCTTCCCACGCCGATGCGTTGGCAATCGATGCGGCGGCGTGGTTGGTGATCGTCCGCAACCACTCCAGATCTTCTTGGTTGATCGTCGTGCGACCGAACACCGCCAACACCCCCAACACTTCGCCGCGATGGACCAATGGTTGCCCGCCGAACCCTCGGATGCCTTCGGCCTGTGCCCAATCCGGATGGACCAACCAATCCGGTCGGCCGGACAGATTACCGACCTCCAAAGCTTCCCCGGACGCCGCGATGCGACCGACCTTGCGGACACCGATCGGAAACCGCCGAAACGCGCCGTCGGTTCGTGTCAGGTCGCGATGTTCATCCACCAATGAAGTCCCCGCACTGGCGGCCAGGTGCAAGCAGCGGGTCCGGTCGGGACACTCTCGGCGCAGCGGACACGTCTCACAGCCCGCGCCCGGGCGGATCAACCAGATTCTCACCAACGCCACCGCCGGTGAGCCGGCGATATGGTCGACGATCAACTTCAGCGCGTCGTCCACGTTCAGCCGCTGGGCCATCTCCAACAGCAATCGCTTCGGCTCGCGAATCAGGGGGGACTTTTCTCCAAGCATCGACACAAAATACACGAAAACTCGCGAATCCGAAACGACATTTCGCAATTCACGAGTTTTCGCAACACCGATGGCCACAAAAAGGTTTCCGCAACTCCTTTCATGCACACGACTTAGGATTTTCTTTGCGGTTTGGTCCGCAACGTGCCTAAAGCGATCGTGACAAGCAACGACTTCTGCTGCTTGCAAACCATTTCACCTCAATCAAGGAAACGTAACGATGGCACGAATCAACCCGCTCAACCCCGCTGAAGCAACCGGCACCGCGAAAGAATTACTCG
This sequence comes from Stieleria mannarensis, assembly GCF_014154935.1. GTDB lineage: Bacteria > Planctomycetota > Planctomycetia > Pirellulales > Pirellulaceae > Stieleria > Stieleria mannarensis. The sequence continues at coordinate 62,642 of NZ_JACEHH010000028.1, read as the reverse complement.
GCGGCGTTCAGTCCAAGCTGGGCATGATCCCCAACATGATGTCGACGATGGCCCACGCACCGGCCGTCTTGGACGCTTACCTGAAGTTCAGCGGCGCGTTGGCCGGCGGCGGTCTGTCGGCCAAGCATCGCGAGCTGATCGCGCTGGCGGTCGGCCAGGCGAGCGGCTGCGACTACTGCCTGAGCGCCCACACGGCGATCGGAAAGATGGTCGGGTTGTCGGCCGACGAGGTCCGCAACGCCCGTTTGGCGACCGCCGCTGACGCCAAGTCCGATGCGATCGTGAAGTTGGCGGTCCAGCTGGTCGAAACCCGCGGCCGAGTGTCCGACGATCAAGTCGCCGCGGCCCGGCAAGCCGGCTTGACCGGCGGTGAGATCGCCGAAGTGGTCGCCAACACGGCGCTGAATTTGTTGACCAACTACTTCAACCACGTCGCCGAAACCGAGATCGATTTCCCGGCCGCCGAACCGCTCGATGCGTCCGAGACCTGCGGATGCCACAGCGATCGCTGCAGCGTCGCCTGATCCGCTCCCCGAGTCGACCGCCCCCTCCGATTCATTTTCTTTCTTAAGGAATCCATCATGGCAAAGCCTACTGACATTCGGCCGCCGTTTACTCGTGAAACGGCGCTGAAGAAAGTCCGAGCCGCCGAGGACGCGTGGAACACACGCGCCCCCCAGCGTGTCTCCCTGGCCTACTCCCAGAACAGTCGCTGGCGAAATCGCGAAACGTTCGTCGAAGGACGTCCGCAGATTGTCGAGTTCCTGTCTGGCAAGTGGGACCGAGAGCACGAGTACCGTCTGGCCAAACAACTGTGGTCGTTCACCGAAAACCGGATCGCGGTTCGGTTTCAGTACGAGTACCACGACGACAGGGGCAACTGGTTTCGTGCTTACGGCAACGAGAACTGGGAATTCGACGACGACGGATTGATGCGACGCCGCGAGGCGAGCATCAACGACTACGCGATCGAGCCGTCGGAGCGGAAGTTCCACTGGCCACTCGGACCTCGCCCCGCCGACCATCCCGGTCTGGAAGAACTTGTCAAATAGACCGGTTTCCTATTGTCGCAAGGTCGGCGGCCCACTGCGGCGGTCGACGCGTCGTACGGCGGTAAGGTCAGCTTCTCGCTCAGCGCCCAAAATCAACTTGCGACGAACGTTCAGGTCCCCTATGACTAGCCCACCGCCCCCCGGCAAGCCATTGCTTGCCGGGCGGACGCGGCTAGCTGGTGGTGTGCCGAGTGCGGCACCTGCCGACGACACCAACGACTTCTTAGGACAACCTGATGACGCGTGTACTTCCGCTGATATGCCTTCTGATTGCTTCGTTGTCACTCGATGCGAGAACGACGAATGCCGGTTCGCCAACGATACTTTCGGGCGAGTTTCAATTCTTTCATCATGCCGTGAACCCCAACGACGCGACGATCTGCCTGACTCCCGTACCGGGGCTTGCGTTTCACGACGTGCCCGGTGACTTCCTGGGCCAAGCCACCGGGATCGGGAATTTTTCCGGGACCGGAATCGCGGACACCTGCGCCTTTTTCCAACCCATCTTCGGGATCTATGCTCAATACACCGGCTCGTTCGTCTGGGAAACGCAATCGGGGGCGATGATCCAGGGTGAATTCCTGGGATTCGACCTTGATCCGTTGGCCTACAGTCCCGATGGACAGCCGATCGTGTTCGAAACCTCGATCCTGGTCGTCTTTCGCGATCAAGTCGGTCGCGTCACCGGGATGGCCTCCGCCTCGGGAGTTGATGATCCGTTCGGCGTGCTCTCGGGAGACCCCACGATGGCAGGAGTCCAAGCCAGCATCAACGGTTTTCTGTTCTAGCCCGATCCAACGGTTGATGCGGGAACCGGCCTCGGTGCCAAACCGGCCTCGGTGCCAAACCGGCCTCGGTGCCACGCACCGATCCGTCCAGGGGTTGGACTAACAATCCAACCCCAGTTCTGGAAATCCAACGGATCGCAACCGTGATGTCACTCTCCACACACCGCAACGCGCGGTGCATGCCCGAATCGCAAAACGATCAACCAGCAGTTCATGGCGGCCGGTTACGATGTCCGCGGCGACGGAAAGATCTTTCATCACCCGCTCGGTGGTGCATTCCACGACGACGCTTCGTTCCACGATTTTCAACCGATGCGTCCGCAACGTTATCCATCGAAGAAAATCAATCGGGCCCCCGAGTACGGTTCACGCGACACGGATTGGGGACCATGGCCGCCGCGCGAAGATCAATCGTTCGACTTTCATAACGCAACCGACTGTGCCCAAGCGTTAGTTTTGGCAGGGCATGCAAAACGTCGAACAAAAAGCGAACGGTTCCAGCATCGTTCCGTTGTTGCGAGATCCAGAGGCACGCTGGGACCAACCCGCGGTGATGACCTGCCAATGCGGAAATCACGCCGTCCGCAGCGACCGCTGGCGCTACATCCGCTATGCCGACGGCAGCGAAGAGCTGTATGATCACAACGCGATCCGAACGAGTGGACCAATCTGACCACCGATCAACGGTATGTCGACGTGATGACGTCGCACCGCAAATGGCTTCCCGACATCGACGCCACTCCGGCACTCGAGTTGACCGTCACGTCGAATCCATGAGGATCCGCGTGGCTCACGGCGAGGCCGCAACGTTGACGCCCCTCGAAACTGCAGTCACTGATTCTTCGGCACGACGCCGCGGATCGGCTCCAGTCGGGAAATTCGCTGATCGAGGGAGAGAATCTCTTCGCCCATGCGATCAACTTTTGCCTCCAGCGACTGAAGCATCGTCGCAAAGTACTGCGGGTTCTTCAGCAGAACGAGCGACAGTCCTGCCAGTTCGTGTTTCAATTTCAACCGCTCCAGTTCCAGGTCACTCAATCTGCCCTTGTCGTGCAATTCCCTGCCGTTCACCAGGTTGATTCTCGCCAACCGGATCCTCTCTTGGGCATGACGCAGGCGGACGCGTTCGCTACCACCCACGGTAGCCATCTCGGCCTCTCGAAATTGTTGCTTCGCAATCTCCGCATCCGACCTCAGCCGCTCGACAGCCAACTTTGCGATTGTCCCCGGCGCTTCTTTGTTGACCTCAAGCACGCTTAGGAGCTCCGCTTCGGCCAGCAACCATCTTGTCTTCGCGTACCTGAGGTTGGTTTCATACCAGGACTGTTCGGCAGCGGGTGATTCGCTTGTCGTTTCGCTCTCTGGCGGTTGACCGAAGCAGGTCGCAGCGAAGATGACGCTCCAACAATACACGCCCGCAAAAACTTTGCACTGTGACATCATTACACCGGGTGCTGTGCGAGTTCGCGCGTTTTTCGCAGACGACAACGCGCTGAAAGCCATATTCTTCGATCTTGCTCAATCAGCAACTGGCGGGCCATCGGCAGACATTTTAACAGCAGCGGAGTGCACCGCTTCTCCGCCGGGGCGATGGGTCAACTACGGTTGGTGGCGACCGATACAAATTGGCTCCCTTCGACCTGTTAGTGTCCTGCTGTGATGGCCGAGTCGAAACCTGATCGAAAACGAACCGTTCAAAACCGAAAGATGCGCGAAACCTGCGGCAGGCAACGGGCACTGTGTTGACGATGGCCCATCCCGGATGGGCTGTCGCTAGCCCGCGACCGGGTCAAGCTGAAAACAGGAATTCTCACGATCACCAGCCCCGAAGTCGTCCATGCCGACCGATCCCTCAGCCGCAAAAGTTTCCCCCAAGCTTCCGCTTTGGATCAAATTGTCCTACACCGCCTTCGTTGCGGTCTTGGTTCCGTATTATTGGCACGAATACGGCCCCACAAACTTTCTCTACTTCTGCGACGTCGCTCTGTTCCTTGCGTTGCTGACGTGCTGGACCGAGCGTCCGATTTACGCATCGATGGCGGCGATCGGCATTTCCATTCCTCAGTTGCTTTGGCAAGTTGACTTCATTGGTCACGGACTCGGGTTTCCGGTTGCGGGCATGACGGAGTACATGTTCGACTCAGGCATCTCCCTGTTCGCACGCGGTTTGTCGTTCTTTCACTTCTGGTTGCCCCTGATGCTGATCTTTTTTCTCTGGCGGCTCGGGTATGATCGTCGAGCCCTGCCCGCTTGGTCAGGGCTCGCGTGGATTCTGATTTTGACCAGCTATTTCGTTCTACCGCCCGCCGGTGCCGTTCTGGATTATCCGAACCAGCCACACAACGTGAACTACGTCTTCGGGATGAACGATGCGGAGCCCCAATCATGGATGCCTCCGCAAGCTTGGTTGACCCTGCTACTCGTCGGATTGCCGACGTTCGTGTATCTTCCGACTCATCTGCTTTTTAGCAGGTTGTTTTCGGATCGTGACGCGTCTGGCATAGAACCAGATCTCCCCGATGTCGACGTTGGTGTTTTGACGGGATCGACCGATTCGTGGATTCGTCGCATTCGGAGTACACGGCGACCTTCGGATCGCATCGGATTGCACGAACGCTTATAGTTCCGACGCGAACAAACGCACCGCCGTGGCGAGCGTCGATCGGACGCTGGATCGATCGGTCGTGCCCCTCTCACAAACCTCGGCCAGATCCGCGTACCAGTCGCTGATCCGCTGAATCGTCTCGCGATCATGGACCAGCACCGACAATTCGTAGTTCAAGAAGAACGATCGGACATCGAAATTCGCCGATCCAACCAAGGCGACCAAATCATCGACGATGCCGATTTTTGCGTGAACCATCCGATCCGGGTAACGGTACACCTTGCAGCCCAATTCGATCAGGTCCTTGAAGTAGTCGAACCGAGCGTAGTCGACCGGACGAAGATCGCTGACCTGGGGCACCAATACGCGAACATCAATCCCCCGACGGCATGCCAATTCCAACGATCGCATCGCGTTGGGCGGAGGCACGAAATAGGGCGTGCAAATCCACAATCGTTCGGTCGCATGATGAATCGCGAACTGCCAATAGTCGTCTAAGATTTCCTCGGGGCCATCGGGTCCGATCGGCATGACCGTCAAACGTGACGGATCCTCGACGTCGCCCTCCCTATCGGCATCGAATTGACACTGCGAGAGTTCTTCCCCGGTTTGAAACGTCCAATCACTGCAGAAGACTGACTGCAATTGCGACGCGGCGGGCCCCTCGATCCATAAACTCAAGTCGACCCAAGTTTCGTCATCCGGGTCTTCCGTGACCTCTTCCTCGACAATGTTCGCACCGCCCAAAATCGCCCGCCTTCCATCGGCGACGGCCAGCTTTCGGTGATTGCGAAAGTTCAAGTAGGCCAGTTTCGACAGGCTGGACATCCGTTTGAAGCGCGCGGCTTTCCCGCCGGCCGCGTGAACCGCTTCAAGCTGCTCCTCCGATAGCACAAACGACCCGAAACCGTCGACCAGCAACCGAACCTGAACACCCTGACGCGCTTTTTCGCAGAGCCGGTCGACCAGCGCACGCCCCGTATCTTTTTCGTCCAAGATGAAAGTCATGACGTGAATCGTCTCACGAGCCCCATCGATCAACTCCATGAAGGCATCCCGCACCTCGCCAGGGCGACTTAGCAGTCGCACCTGGTTGGCCACCGTCGGCGGTCCGAGTCCGCGCGCGGCGAGCATTCGTTCCACCACGTCACGCAATTCGCGTTTGGCACTACCGATCGTGGGCAAATTGACCAAATCGCGTTTTTCGTGCTCCGCAGAAATCTTCCGCCCCCCGAGCCAGAGGCACAGGATCAATCCGATCGGTGGCGACAAAAGGATCAACCCCAACCAACCGATCCGCCCGATGCTGTGCCGCTGATCGTTGCGGATGATGGTCATTGCCACGATCGAGAGGAACGCGCCCGCAACGGAACTCAAATAGGCCACGATCCAGATCATGTTGTGCTCTCGATGCTCTCCGTGAAATTCGACCGCATATCATGCCAGTTCTATCATTTTACGTTGAACCTGCGATACCACCCCATCAACAGCATGTGAACGGCGTAGCACATCAGTCCGAAACCGGTGATCCCGATCAGGATTTTTCCATAGGTCTGCGCGGCAATCGCGGCCAAAGCGTCGCTCATGCCGGCGATCTCGCCGTCAGACGTCCCACGGATGGCCGACATCAAGATGAATCCGCCGATGATTGCAAACGCGATTCCTCGGGTGCTGATTCCCGTCCGGCCGGCGTGTAACGCCAGCTTGCGGGTCGTTTCACTCATCGCCGAAAGCTCATACTTCGTCATGAACTTGGCCCGGTAGGCCTTGTAAAAAAAGTAGCATGCGACCGCAACGGTGACCGCGCCCGCCAATCCCAGCGCGATGCGTCCCCACGTCGATTCGAGCAGCGGACTTGCCGCGCCGCCTTGCGATCCGTTTCCGCCCGAGGACCATCCCAAAGCCAAAGAGCCGGCGAAACACCCCAAGCTTAGATAGGCAACTCCGCTGACCGCGTACCCGATTCGCTTGCAAACGCCTTTGACACCGTTGCCAACCCCATCGGTATCCTTGCCCGCCTGAACCGCTCGCCAGGCAAAGTAGCCGAGCAGCCCGATCGCTACCAACCCCAGCAAAAAGCGTCCAAAGGGCTGTTGCCCAATCTCACGAATGGCGTCGCGAGCCCCCGCGATCTCGCCGCCGGCACCGATTGCCAGCTTGAACGCCAAAAAGCCCATGATGAAGTAGACGAGGCCCTTGGCGAAATGACCGAACCGCCCCAACGATTCGATCCACGCGGGGACTTCGGGCATCGAACGGGTCTGGAAACCATGCCAAGTTGAGCTTTGCGAATCAGATACAGAAGGATGACGGCGCTGCGCCGAGGGGCTGCTAGTCGACATGAAATGGTCTCCGCGGAAAGTGGGTAAATGCACACTGAGGCGGACTCAGGCTCTGACCCAACCCGCCGGATTGACCTCAACGCAACCATCATGCCAACCACGAACCGCGCGACGTCACTACGCCTTAAATCCGACGAATGCGATCACCTCAATCCGCGAGTTTCGTCCGCTCTCCGTTTTTCGCCGCCAATCGAGGCAAAGAGGCTCGGCACATCATTTGCCTCGGTGGTCTACAATCATCGCACGACGACCAGTTTGGCCGTTTTTCGACCGATTGATTCATCCGACAAGGTCAAGGCAGAGAGACTGAACATGAATGACGAGCTTCTTTCTGGCGCGCTGCCTGACGAAGCCACCGCAGAGCTTCGTGAGGCCAAACGAATCTTGGAACATCACGGAATCGCCGATCGACTGACCGAGCTGGTCGGGGCGCCGATTACCGCGTCGATCAAGATGTTGCCTGATGTCGCTGAGAAGACGCTGCACACCGCGATCGACCATTCCCTCCGTGTGGCCTTGGACGTCGCGCTGCGAACACTCGGCGAACACTCGGTCGAATCCAAAAAGCCGCGTCTGTTGACACACAAGTTGTTGGCGGGAATCAGCGGTGCGGCAGGCGGGGCCTTGGGCGGGGCGACGATTGCGGCCGAGTTGCCGGTTTCAACCGTCCTGATTTTACGCAGCGTGGCCGACATCGCCCGCAGCGAAGGCGAGGATCTTTCCGCTGTCGAAGCACGACTGGCCTGTTTGCAAGTCTTTGCCCTCGACCCGGGTAAAGACTCGGCAATCGACGATGACACCGAAATCGGCTATTTCGCGGTTCGAGCCGCGATGGCCAAACAGATTCGCGATGCATCGCAGCATATCGTCAAGAATGGTGTGGCGGACAAGACCGCCCCGGCCTTGGTGAAACTGATCAGCCAGATCGGCAAACGCTTCGGCGTGGTGGTCAGCGAAAAACTGGCCGCACAAGCGATTCCGGTCATCGGAGCAATCGGCGGCGCGCTGATCAACAGCTACTTCATCGATCACTACCAAGACCTGGCGCGAGCGCACTTCACGATTCGCCGGCTGGAACGGGATCACGGTGAGGCGCTCGTCCGCGAGGCCTACGGTTCGCTAACGGTGCGTTGACGCTTCGCCACTCACGATGACGTGTCGGTCTGGCGGATCATCTGACGGACCAGCCGCAACAGCTTCTTTGCGTCGATGGGTTTGGACAGGTAGTCATTGCAACCGGCCTGCAAACATTTATTCATGTCACCTTGCATCGCGTCGGCGGTCAGGGCGATGATTGGTGCGTTGTATCCGATTGCCCTCAGTTTTCGTGCCGTCGAATAGCCGTCCAACTTGGGCATTTGCATGTCCAACAGGACTAAATCGGGGCAACTGCCGTTTCCCAGGCACTCACTGACATGCTCGACGGCCAGCAGACCATCCTCGCACTCCTCGACGACCGCCCCGGCGTTGGTCAGAATTCGTTTGCTGAGAAAGCGAATCTCTCTGCGGTCGTCGACGACCAACACTCGACAGGAAAGCTCGACCGGAGCATCATCTTCCGTCGTCGCATCGTCATCACCGTCGGATCGGCTCGCGTCGTCTTGGGCCCAGTCGGAAGCGTCGACTTGGCCGGTTGCGACGCGGACCGAAAACGTGCTGCCGACGCCTTCGGCACTGCGGACCGAGATGTCGCCGCCCAACATTTCGGCCAGCCGTTGGCTGATCGCCAGCCCCAACCCGGTGCCGCCGAAATTGCGGGTCACGCTGGTATCGCCCTGGGCAAACGGACGAAACAGTCGACGAAGTTGTTCGTCGGGGATTCCGATCCCGGTATCTACCACGTCGATGTGCAATTGTCCTTCGGCGGCGACGAAACGCACTCGAATCGTCACCCGGCCCTTGCGGGTAAACTTGATGGCGTTGCCGACCAGATTGATCAGAATCTGCTTCAACCTCTTTGCGTCCGTTCGAATCAGTCTTGGTAGATTCCCGTCGTATTGGACCTCCAGTGTCAATCCACCCTCGGTCGCGCGGACTTCCATGATCCTGCGGACGTCCTCAACCAGCCGGCGCGGATCAAAACTCTCACGCTGGACATCCAACTTTCCGGCTTCGATCTTTGACAGGTCCAAAATATCGTTGATGATTTCCAACAAGTAATCGCCGTTTCGTCGAATCGTCTCGAGATACTGGTTGGCTTCCTCGTGATCGATCAAATCTCTCAACAGATCGGCGTATCCCAAGATGGCGGTCATGGGCGTACGGATTTCGTGAGACATGTTCGCCAGGAATTCGCTTTTGGATGCGTTGGCTTCGCGGGCACGACGCTCACTTTCACGCATCGCGTCGGCTTGCAAGTGTTCTTGTGTCGCATCCCAATTGACACCGTACATACTGACCACTCGTCCGGAATCGTCACACACCGTTTCGCCGACTCCAGCGACCCAGCGGATTTCGCCATCGGGACGGATGATCCGAAATTCGCTGTCATACGGCGCGACGCCATCGATCGCGTTTTGCCAGGCCTGCCTCAGTGCATCGACGTCCTCGGGATGGACCAGCGAAAAGAACAGTTCCGAACTGGCTGGTTGTGCCGAATCGATCCCCAGCAACTCGTATAACTCTCGGGTCCAAATACTTTTTGTCGGTGACCACTCCCACGCCGCCATCCCGCCGGCGCGAAGTGCCATTTCCATCCGCCGGGTGGCGGAACGTTGCTCCCGTTCGATTTTTACGCGTTCGCGGATGTCGACGCCGGACGGGATCAGGTACTCGACCTTGCCCTCGCCGTCAAAAACCGGTGCGATCATGAAATCGATCATCACACCGTCGCTGCCATAGGAAAACAGCGAGACGTCGTATCGTACGACTTCGCCGTCGAGCGCTCGGCGCATCGCGTCACGCATTTGGCGGGAAACTTCGGGGTCATAGTTCCACCAGGGTGCATCGGCGAAATGCTTTCCGAGCACTTCGTCGCGTTTCGTTCTGGCAATTTCCAACGAACGGTCGTCGACTTCCAACAGGATACCGTTGCGATCGATGACGCCGACCAGCCCGAGTTGGTTGTTGATCACGCGACGCAGATGAGCCTCGCGATCGATCAACTCCTTTTCCCAGTGTTTTCGCTGGGTGACATCGACGGCAACGCTGACCATCGCCAGCGGTGTTCCATCGGCCGCACGCGTGATTCGGCCTCGACTGAGCGTCCACAACGTGGATTGATCGGTACCACGAAGCACACGAAATTCCACCTCGTGCGTCGCACAATGACCGCTAAACGCCGACGCGATCATACCTTCCAGCCTCGACCGATCCTCCGGATGCACGACCTGCAGAAAACCGGACTTGGTCGGCTGAAATTCCTCCGGAGTGTACCCGAACATCTTGTACATCTGATCGGACCACGTGATGTGATCCGATTCGATGTCCCACTCCCATAACCCCATCCCGCCGGAATCCAATGCCAGCTGAAGACGTTGCTCACGTTGAAAGACCGCCTTTTCCGCCGCTTTGCGATCGCTGACATCGACTCCCGAGGGAATCAGATGGGTGATTTGTCCGTCGGCATCGCGTACCGGGCTGATCATAAAATCGATCGTGATGGTCGCATGATCTCCCACGCGAACGTCGGTGTCATAATGTACGATCTCGCCCGAAGCCGCCTTTTCAAACTCACTTTTCAGCCGCTCCGCCACGCGGTCGTCGTAGCTCCACCAATAACAATCCCAAAACTTCTTGCCGATCACATCTTCCCGTTTTAACCCGCCGGCCCGCAGTGCGGCGGCGTTCGCTTCGACCAGCGTCCCGTCCGGCTGCAACACGCCGACCATACTCAATTGGTGATCGATGACGCGGCGCAGATGCCCCTCGCGGTCGGCAAGGTCCAATTCTTTTCGTTTGCGTTCGGTGACATCAACGACGACACCAAAAAAATCCTCCGCAACACCATCGGTCGCCCGAACCAATCCCCGCGCACGGAGATGGCGCAAGTCACCGTTGGGCCATCTGACGGGATACTCTTCGTCATAGACCTCGCCCGTTTGGATGGCGCGTTCGATCGCCGAAGAGACGCGTCGGCGTGACGATTCCTCGATTCGGTCCATGAACTCCGACAACGCCGGTGTGGCGTCCTCGTCGAACCCGAACAATCGGTTCAGCGTCGGATTCGAAACCGGTTGACCGGTCCGCATGTCCCAGCTCCATGGAGCGATATCGGCGACCTCCAGCGACAGCTCGACACGCATCTTCGCATCGGCGAGCAGCCTTTCATCTCGCCGGCGTTCGGTGATGTCGAAAAAGGTCACGACACAGCCGATGATCTCTCCGTCTCGAATCTTCGGGTGTGACCAATACTCCGCTTCAAAGGGCGTTCCGTCGGCGCGCCAGAAGACTTCGTCATCGATGTGCATCCGTTTGCCTTCGTGGATCGCCCGGACGATCTTGCATTCGTCCTTCGGATACCGGCTGCCATCACGACGCTTGTGATGAATCACCGCATGCATGTCTTTGCCGAGCAGATCGTCCGGCGAATCGTATCCGAGCAGTCGAGCGCAGGCGGTGTTGGCAAACGTGCAGATTCCGTCACGGTCGGTGCCATAAATCCCCTCGGCGGTGGAACTCATCAACGCCGCCAGTCTGGATTCGCGTTGAACCAGGTCCGAGACATCGACAAAGGTCACAACGACACCGTCGGTCGCGCCGGCGGCCGAACGGTACGGAAGCACGCGGCGGATATAGTGCTTTCCCGACTTCGCACGAACCGTATGCTCGATGACGCCGACTTCGTCGAGTGTCGTCGGGTCGGGCAAGGGCGGCATCTGGTCAACTGACGGGACAATTTGCTCGAGCGGTCGACCGACGTCGGACGCCAACAACCCATAGATTTCCTTGATCGCCGGGGTGAACCGCCGGATCTTTAGCTGTTTGTCCAGGAAAACCGTCGCGATCTGCGTGCTGCGGAGCAGATTTTCCAAGTCGGCGTTGGCGCGGGCCAGCGCGTCGCTGCCGGCGCGGATCTGTTCTTTCGAACTCTCCAGTTCCTCATTGGCCGATTGCAACTCCTCGTTCATCGACAACAGTTCTTCGTTGGATGACTTCATCTCCTCATTGGCGGCTTCCATGTCCTGCAGCGTCCGCTCCAGATCACCACGCGTGGATTCAAGCTCGCGCTCCATCTGTGTGATGACCGCATCCGCGTCTCGATCGTCCTCTGACTCGGCGTCGGCCGACCGGTCTTGATGATCGCGGCGAATCGGTTTCCCGACATCCTGGAACACGACCAGGAACAGTTCCTCGTTCTCGCCCAATTGTGGCATCGGTTGCACCGTCAGCATGACACGCTGAATCAGCCCCCCCGTGCGTATCGAAAGATTCTTGTGAGTGACCTTGCGTCGAAACTTGGTGGCTTCATTGATGGCGCTCCGCATCGCGATCCGCAAACCCGGCGAAGCCAATTTGACGATGTGATTCTGAAAGTCGCCGCCGCCGACCGCCAAGTACTTTGACACGCCATCGGAGGAGTTGAGCACCTGACCGGATTGATCGATCACGACGGCCTGCGGTGCAAACTCGTCCAGGATGATCCGCTGCCGCAATCCATTGAGGTCGACGGTTTGATCGGGTTGTGTTTCACCGCCGCGAACCTGTCTGACCTGCCCCTTTCGCATCGTCAGCGCGTTGACCGGACCGGTCGCCGCTTCCTTTCGCTGGGAGATGCGAAATTGGTTGTCCAACGCCTCGAACAATTCACCATGCGATGAAATGGTCTCGCTCGGCCCCAAAAACAGGTATCCGAAGGGACGCATGGCGTAGTGAAAAAGCGGAATCAGCTTTTCTTGCAGGTGGGTCCCCAGATAGATCAACAGGTTTCGACAGGAGACCAGATCCTGTCGCGAGAACGGTGGATCGCCGATCAAATTGTGCTTGGAAAACAGCACACGACTCCGTAATTGCTTGCTGACTTGGTAGTGGTTGCGATGTTTGACGAAAAAACGCTCCAACCGCTCCGGGCTCACATGGTCTTCGATCCCCGTCGCATACCTGCCGTCCCTGGCGACCTGCAGCGCCCGCTCGTCGATGTCGGTGGCAAAGATCTGGAACGCCGGAGGATCTTCCATCTTGTCGGCATGTTCCAAGCAAAGCATCGCCAAAGAGTAGGCTTCTTCGCCCGTGCTGCAGCCCGCCACCCAAATACGGACCGTCTCGTTTTCCGGCTTACCGTCGAATATTTCTGGCAGCACGGTCGACGCGATCGCATCAAAGGCTTCGGGATCCCGAAAAAACGCCGTCACGCCGATCAACAGCTCTCGAAACAGCGCCTCAGCCTCTTCGTCGCTGGAACGCAATCGGCTCAAGTACTCGTCGGCGTCGGCGAGTTTGAGTAATTGGATGCGTCGTAAGATGCGACGTGTCAGCGTGCTGGTTTTGTAGTGCCGAAAATTGTGGCCGGTCACCTTCAACAGATGTTTCGTGATCAGCGGGATCGAAACGCCGATCTGCTCGTGAAGGCGGCGCAGATCATCCTGTTTTCCGCGTTCGGCGGCGTGATCGGCATACCGCCGCAACTCCGCGGCGATCTCGCCGGGACGACAGACGTGGTCGGCCGCTCCGATGGTCGCCGCACTGGCGGGCATGCTTTCGTATTTGGCCGATTGAGGATCTTGCGCAAACGTCAACCCGCCGCCGTCGCTGATCGATTTCAAGCCGACCGTTCCGTCGCTGCCGGCCCCCGACAGCACAATCCCGATCGCCCGACCGGCTTGGTCAGCGGCCAAGGACTGAAAGAAATGGTCGATCGAGGTCAGCGGACTGTCGTCGTCACCGAGTTCAACCGGACGCGCAGCACCATTTTGGATCTCCAGATACATCCTGGCCGGAGCGATATAGACACGGCCGGGTTTCAGCACACAGCGCTCGGTGATCTCGACGACGTCCAACTTTGTCGACGTCTCCAGCAATGGACCGAGAAGCGACGGCTCGGAAGGGTCACGGTGCTGAACAACCACCAACGATAGCCGGTCGCAATCTCCCAGGTGCTGCAATAATTCCTTCAGGGCTTCCAGCCCACCGGCCGACGCGCCGACACCGACAATCAACGGCCCGTCGATCAATTCATCGTGATTGTTGTTCATTCGCTACCCAGCCCCCATCTCCCTTGCCGAATCCCCGAAACCCCTCCACCTAGAGGACCTCGACCCCAACGCACGACCGTTTTGCGATCATCATCCCATGGAATCCGATTCAACCTCGCACGTCAATCACCGTTCGTTCTTCGAAAGTCGGTCGACCGGACCTTGCCCACGGATTCCCCTCCCTAACAAGTGCGTCGAAACCAATCGCTACCCGTCAACGCAATTAGAGACGAATGAGCCGATTTCGTCTCCCGGAATTTCCTAGATTTCCTATCACGACGGCAACCAAACGTGGGCAAACGCGATGAAACGCCCGATGGCACACCCCCCGGATTAGAAGCACCGAGGCCGGCATCCCAACGGAGTTGGACAACACGGGCCGCCCGCGTCCTGAGTCATGCGATCGTTTCGAGGTCCAAACGCGTCGTTTTGCTTCGACGTCAGACGATATCGACACCCATGATCAGTTGACCGCGTCTCAGTCCTTCGGCCGCAGCGAGTGATCCGAATCACCGCGCAGCAATCGGCGAAGCTTTGGAGAGATTGTCGGGCACGCGTCTAAGACTTCCTGGGGCGGCGTTTCCTTTTTTCCTCGCTCAAGAGAACGGAGTGGGGAACCGGATCCATCTGGCTGAAGGATCGCGACCACGTCTCGGAACAGACTGTCTCGGTCCAGCGGCTTGGGTGAAAACCGAATTGCGCCCACCTGCTTCGTGATGGACTCAATCTCGTCGTCCTGCAAACTGCTGATCGCAATAACCGGGACGCGTTTGACACCAGCCCCACCATACTCGCGAATCGCCCCGATCAAATCCAAACCGCTAACACCGGGCATATCGATGTCGGTGATGACCAAATCAAAGCTGTGATCCTGGACCAATTGCCACGCCTCCTCGGCTCCAGACGCAAGTGAGCACGAGAACCCCCAGTCGACGAACCATTGGTGAAGCAGTTCGCGATAGGCTCGCACATCATCAACGATCACGCATCGGCGATTGGCAAAAGGTGGTGTCAATGCATCAAACCATGAGTTTCGATTTGACACACCCCGGAGATTGAAACGCGGTCTCTACCGGGGGTGTCGCGGGCTGATAAAAACGGCCGTCGCAAATGATCTTTGCGACGGCCGGGTAGAAACGCGACGATCGAAGCTTGGATTATTCGTCGTCCTCGGGCAACGTGACATCCACGTCCGGCACCTTCACCTTGGCCTTTTCGGTGTCCACGTCAACATCCACGTCAGGAACCTCGATCTCCTTCTCCTTCATTTCAACATCGACGTCAGGCGTGTCGACGTCGTATTCGGGAAGGTTGCCGGGGTCTCCGGAAACTTCAACATCAACGTCCGGCAGACGGCCTTCCTCGGTTTGCTCAACATCACAACCGGCACTCGCGACCAGCAAGCCGACGGCACAAAACGATGCAAAAAATTGTTTCAACATGACTTTCTCTTCGAAACGGGTGAGCCACGATGTCGACAGCGGTGACTCAACGGGACGGTAGTACTTGGATCGTCGACAACTCAATCCCATGCAACGGCTGTACCAAACGCCGTACTCATTCCAAAACTTCTTGGCAGTAGCCCGGGGATCGAAGACCTCCACCGAGATCGGCTGAACCGCGTGAACGGCAACGTGTCTTGACGCGTTCGGCCTGCTTTTCACGGCAGTATCGAATCGCGTAGGTAAATTGAGCCATCGGCAGGCTGACTCCGTGGACGGTGTGAATGGTTGCGGGATACATCTGTCTTTCTCCGAATGGTTTTGATTCCAAATCGTTTTCAAGACTGACGGAGCAACCAACATGCCACTTGCATCGAATCGCTGCACGCCTTCAAAACTGTTTCAATAGAGTCCGCTCCGATCGATTGTCGACCAACGAAAAAACGCAGCCTCCAGACCCACGGTCCGACGGCTGCGTTTTTGAATCGAAATCTTTGCCCCTTTCCAGCTGTGAGGACTCCTCGCGTCGTCCACTACCTTTAATCCGAATTTTAAGACGAAAAGGGATACTAGGACGTCGTCGCCCGATCACCGCTGACCAACCGCCGCTCGACACGGACCGCGCCTTCTTCCGGTTCCAGCCCACGGCCATACACGGTGGCCCACGCCTGGGTGAACTCCGCCCCCAGTAAAAAGATCATCGATGAGTAGTAGACCCAGACCAGTAGGACTGCCAGCGATGCCGCGGCGCTTCCTAGACGGGCCGCCGGATCCGCATTTTCAAAGTAGATGCCCAGTCCGTAGCGACCCAATGAAAACAGTCCCGCAGTCACGAACGCCCCGACCGCAACATCACGCCAACCGATCTCGGCATCCGGCATGAATTTGAACATTGCGGCGAAAATCACCATCGTGACGACGAAGATGACCGCGTAGTTCAGAAACGCAACAACGGTCTCTTCCAATCCGACCCATTGACCGATTTGCGACCCGACCGCGGCCAGCACGGTGCTGACCACCATTGACACCAGCAGTAGGAATCCCAGACCGAGAATCATGCCGAGCGACAGGACACGTTTAACGACGAACGATTTGACGCCGCCTTGGTCAGGGTCCGGCTGGACACGCCACACCAGATTAAGTGAGGCCTGGACCGCGGCAACCAACCCCGTTGCACCGAATAGAATCCCGGCAAGACTGACCAACGACTTCCACCACACCCCGCCCTGCTGGCGGTTTTCTTCCAAAATGGTTGTGATTTCGTCCGCCGCTGCTTCGTTTCCGATCAACTGGCCGGCTTGGTTTTCGATCAATCGCTGCGCCTTTTCCCTTGCGACGTCTGCGTCATACGCGACCGTCATCGAATAGGTGACGATCGTTAGCAACAGATACAAAAGCGGGGGCAATGCGAAAACAGTGTAGTACGCCAACGCAGCCGCTAGCGTCGTGCAATTGTCCGTCGAAAACTGCGTGAAAGTCGTCTTGAGTAACTTCATCGGTACACCATGCTGGTTGTGCGAGACATCGTCGGGTTGCTCAAACGCCCTACAGCGTGATCGCCAGGGCGTGAACGATTCCGACGATCCAGAACCCCAACAGGGTCAAGACAATGTTCAGCCAGAATTGGCCTGAGAGACCTCTCTGTGCGAAGACGGCTGCCGGAGGAAGCAGGATCGCTAGGATGATCATCAAGAATTTGTTTTGCGTCGCGACGGTGGACATCAGGGGACTCCATAAGGTTTGTGGTGAAGTGAAACCGAGCGTTGCGTTGGCTCGATCGTTCCACATTTCCCCGATGCAGCTTCCGTACCAAACTCTGCCAACATTGATGACCTACGGAAACTGTCGACTAACGCGACAATTGAAACAGTGTCGTCGGATCGACTGGGATGGTGATCCACGGCGACTGCTGCGACGACGGTTCAGAGCGTGATACGAGCCGCATCTTTGTCATCGAAACCAAGGCGGACAGCGGAGAGGACGCCGTGGTGGGAAAGAAACTGCCGGCACTGTTGAATCCGATCAACAAACCGCCCATCGGCCCGAAGCGGTTTTCCAACCAGCCACGGTGAATCAGAATATCAGCCGGACCATTTAAAGGCACTTCCACCAGCCCCGCTGCAACCGATCGTTCATCATCCAACTCGAACGCAGGCACACCAAGCACTGCGTAAAGGGTGTCGCCGGAAGAACAGAATTGCGGCGGCTCGTTCCCCAAGATCGACTTCAACCAACCAGGCATGCTGCTCATGCGAAGCGATCCGTTCAGTGCAGCAATTTGCTTGTCGACATGCCGCTGAAAATGTTCGGCGATTCGGTCGAGCGTCCGGCGACGACTGATCCGGAGAGTCTGCTCCCGCCTCTCGGCAACACGCTTTGCCGCGACGCGTTTGGTGATGCGAGAGAACATCCGACGGCGTGTCGAAATACCTTCAGTATGACTGTTCGTGTTGCCATCGATCTCAACCGGCCCGCGGCGAATACCTTTTTCCAAATCAAACTTCAAGACGACCGACGCATCAAAGTCGGTCCAGCAACGCGAGTGCACGATAACCGGACCGTTGTACCCATTGGTCTTGCTGGACACGCGACCGGTGAAATGAATTCGGATCGCCGCCGATTCGCGACTGGGTTCCAAATCGGCTCCGAGACGCCCGGCTGTATTCGCTTTTCCGACAACATGCGTACCCAGCAACATCGTGTCGACATCCATGTTCTCATTGATGGTCGTACCGAGTTCGCGCTGGATCCAAGACTCTGACACCCGGACGATCACGCCGGAGCCCCCTGCAGGCGACTCCGCGTTGCCAAGGCCGCCACCGAACCAAGCAAAGACAAATAGCAGTAACGATTGGCTAGCGATTCTCATTGGCTCTCTCCAAAACACCCCCGGTCACTATCGCGTCAAAACTTTCCCAACACCGCCCCCAGCATTCTGAATCGCCGCGACACTCGGGCATTCCGTCATGGACGACGCGAGAGGAGTCCTCGCAGCTGGAACGAACGCTGACAAAGCCCTAGGCATTGGGGCCCTAGGCATTGGGGACACGCCCACCAATCCCCAGCGTCACCAACAGAGACTCTCGTCGAGCCCGGCCGAGTGCATGGCGATTCGCTCGCTCGGCGGGACTCCAGTTTCGACGGATGACGTTGATTTGTTCCTGAATCAAACGTTCGGTGACGTCGATCTCGTCGTCTTGCAAAACAGTCGGTTCCGTGTAATTGGACATCGTATCAGTCTCCCGCGCTAAAAGTGAGTTTTCAAATCCTGCGAAAGCAACAGCCGTGCCAATCCCCACTCACCGGCGAAGACATTCTGAAAATCGTTTCGATCGTCTAAGAGAAGTCCAGCGGGTAAAGCCACCACGCCAACGCGACACCGGTGTAAATCACAATCGAAACCAGACACCCGACCTCGGCCATCCAATGTCCGCGGCCGACGAGAAAGCCGACCATCGCGACGCTGACCATCGCTGCTTTGAAGACCCGCAAACCGGTCGCCCCATGCGCTGACAGCAGCCACTCGGCGATCGGATTCGCTTCGTGCAACACACCGGCCCGAAACGCCGAAAGCGTCATCTCCAGGTCGTACCAATTTAGAAGTGCGAGGATCAAACCGAAGCTCAGCACTCGAGAAGCGCGGTCAAATTCCGGAGTAAAACTCTCGGTTTGTGCGAAATCTGCGAACCTGAGTTTGCTATGTGTAGCTTGCACGCCTGCTTCCCCCAACGAGTACGAACGGTTCTGCTCGAACCGAACATCACTCGGGGTTTGAGACACGTCGGCTGAAGCGGTGAGTCACCGAACGCAGATGTCGTGCCAATCGGACGAGCCTCGCTTACAATGCTTCGAAGGGCGCGCCTTGAACGCCACGCTCGACGAACTCATCAAGTGCACGGACGAGAAACGAACCGCATCCTTTCGTTATCGCGAGATTCGAAACGGTTCCGATCAGCGTGACGTTGAATCCGCCGAGCAACCGGCGACGTGTTCGAGAAATCCGACACAGACCCCTTCGTGCCACCTTGCGCCGTTGTTCGACAAGAATCCAACGTGGCCTCCCGCCTGACAGTGCAGCGGATAGAGCGGGGCATCTTCTTTCCATCGGTAGTCACGAAAGGGGCTCGCCGTCACCACGGGATCGTCGGCGGCGTGAATCAGAAGGGTCGGCGTCTCAATCCGCGACAGAATCCCTTGCGTGGACGTTTCGCCATCGTAGATGCCAATCGAAGCCCCTCGCCGAGCTTTCCGGCAAGAGCAATTCGGAGATCACGAGACGATTCACCGACGGCGGTACACACCCGACGCCGTGCGTCGCGATGCGATTCGGGCGGCGCCAATGACTGCACCCGACAACGCCCCCCACAACAATGCTTCTTTCCAACTGACCGTGTGTGACGCCGGGTTCTTCGGTGGCGGCTGCCCCACCGACTTGCGCCAAACGGCCTCCAACGCCTCTCGCGTGATCAACGTGGCAGCGGTCGCCGCGGCAAACGCAACCACGGCCTCGTTGCTGGTGATCCCCGCGTTCCTTTCCGGTGTTTCGCCCAATCCGGTCGCCTGGCCGAACTTGTCACGCAGGTCTTCCAGGGGTTCGTCAATCGTATCAAGCATCGTCTTAAACTCTCCAGGTGGTGAAAGGTTGGATGTTCGCAATTCGAATGGACTCGTCGCCCCGCTCACGCCCCGAAAACGGAACTGCGGTGGAATGCGAAAACCGCTCTCGGATTTCCCGGCTGGTGACCGATGCGAACGTTGTGCCAATGGATCAACCGATCGCAATCCCACTCGGTTCTGCCGTCGACTGACTTCGAAGCGACCAGTGTGACAGATTGCCGACCAACAGAAACGCTTCGGAATGCCGTCGATTCATCAACCGATTTCCCGACAACTGGAATGCAGCCCCCACGTTGTCGAACTGCCGCTAGATCATTGACCATCCGCTACCCCGTCTTTGGCACATCGCTTGCGTCCGGTTGACCGAGAGCATTCTTTTTCCCGATCAATCCTTACCGTTGACGCTGAGTATTTAAAACATGTCGGTTGACACCAACGCGCCGCTGACGCCAGAAATGGTCGAGCGGCTTCAGGATTTAATCCAAGCGAACATCGATTCGGCGGACGGTTACCACGACGCCGCGGCACATTTGGATGACAACCGAGTTTCCGATGCATTGGTTCAGCTGAACCGGCAGCGACTTAAATTTGCATCCGAGCTGCAAACCTTTGTTCAAGCCAACGGTGTACGCCCAGTGAAAGACGGTAGCTGGCTGGCGACCTTGCACGGCGGTTGGCGAGCGTTGCAAGCCAATTTGATCGGCACGGACGCAGCGAACATCGTGCGTGAAATCCGCGAGGTCGAAGAGCTGCTTGAAAACGCCTACGACGAAACGCTGGCTCTGCTAGCTCCGACGAATTCAACCCAGCTGACCGATCGCCTTCATGCGCATCTTGATTCCATCAGATTGGACCGAGAGCGTATCGGTCGCCTCCAGCAGGATGATCCGACAAACCACAAGACCGGCTGAGGCAAAGCTCGTCGACACGGTCACTTTCCATCAACCCCTCGATTGCAATGTCCCAATCCAAACGCTGTGTGTTGTTCGTCATCGACGCGCTTTCCGAGCCCGTCGTTCGAACGTTTCTGGATAAAGCTCGGCTCCCCGCCTTGGCCACCTTGCTCCAGCAGGGCGGCTCGCTTTTGCCCTGCCTGTCAATCTTCCCTTCAATCACACCAGCAGCCACCTGCTCGATTGCGACCGGCGAATACCCGCGCTGCCACGGGATTGAGGGCGCCTGCTGGCTCGACCCGACGGGCAATGATGCGGCATATTTTGGGGACGATCTGCGGTTGGCGCTGCAAGAAGGCCTTCAAGAATACCTGCGAGATTTCGGCGATCGGCTGAACTTCGAACGACTGCAGGCTCCCCTGATCTACGAACACCTGTTCGAACAGGGGATCGAATCGGCCTGTCTCAACTACATGTGGTTTCGCGGCCCGCACGAACATTCTCGTACCACGCCGTTGACGTTGCGAATGGCCGCGGGAAGCCTCAGCGAGTCCGTTCGGGGTCCGAAGCTGTTGAAACTCGGCGACTTCGTTCACAGTTTGCCCGAAGGTGTCGAGGTGTCGGGGATGAAGACCGGGCTGCTGGGACGATACGGTTTTCACGACGAAACCACGATCGCCTGCCTGATGGGGTTGGCCGAAGCGGACGCATTGCCGCCGTTTACGCTGGCCTACTTTCCGATCAACGACGACCGCGGCCATGAAGCCGGCTTGGATGAAGCCGCAGCAACGTGTGTCGAGCGGTTCGATGAGTTTCTGGCCGACTTTGTCGAAGCGATCGGAGGGTGGGACAAGGTCGGTACGGAGTACTCGTTTGTCATCGTCGGTGACCACGGTCAAGTGCAGTGGGATGAATCGCCAAACGTGCTCAAGTTGGACGACTTGCTGAACGAATTCTCGATCGCCGACACCGGCGCAGGATTTGGGGACGATGACGAACTACTGATCTGTCCCAACATGCGGGCCGCTGCAATCTACACCGCAACAGACAGCGCTGGGCTACGCGACCGCGTGATCGAACAGCTGCTCCCCCACGACGGGATCGATCAAGTGATCTATCAAGAATCACCGGGCGACTCGATTTCTCCGCTGGTCGTCCGCACCCGCGACCGCGGTCAATTGACGTTCAGCCGAGCCGACGAGCGGTCCACCGAACTTTCGCAGACCGGAGGCGACCGCTATGGGAATCAGTGGGCGTTTCGCGGAGACCTCACCGCTTTGGACCTTCGCCTTGATGATGACAGACGACTGCATGACGGTCGCTATCCCAACCCGCTCGAACGGATTGAAGGCGCGTTCACGGGCGGCCTATCGCCCATTTGGGTCACCGCAGACCGACGATTCGAGTTTGCCATCGACGGCACCTCCACCCACGACGGCGGTAGCCATGGTTCCTTGCTGCTCGAAGACTCCACCGCAGCGGTCATCACCAGCGGCGACGTCTCGCTCGAGCGGCTCCCCGTCCCCGCCGCCCCCCGGATCGTCGATGTGATGGATCTCTGCTTGTCCCTCCTCGGCGTCTCGCGCAGCAAACTCGCGACCGCCACATCGTAAAGGGGACGGGGGTTGATTAAGCGGCAGCTGCCATTGTCGAACCAATGTCCCCAATCGTTCCTACTCAGCCGGCTCGGCTGAGAGGATTCTTTCCGGCGCCCGCGGGGCGGCCAGGGGGAACAGCTGAGGACAGCGGTTCTACTCTTTGGTGGCACCAAATTGAACGATCGGGCAGCGAATAATGGGCAAAATGACGGGGGCACAACGATCTCAGCCTGACAGAGTTTTGCCCCCGAGGGTTGTTCATTTTCCAAACCTCGGTGGCTTCTGTGGTCACACTCGACGGTTCCACGATCCAAGGCAACACCTCCACCGATGGCGCCGGCATCTTCAACGATCGCGGTGATCTGACGGTAACCGACAGCACGATTGCCGGTAACCGCGGATCCTTCGGCGCTGGCATTCTGAATAACTTTGCCAGGACCGCGCTGACCAACGTCGATCTTCTCAAAAACACGGCAAATCAAAATGCCGGTGCGCTGCTTAACTACCGCAGTGACGTCACAATCAATGACACCCTGATCCGCGGCAATCAAGCACTTGGACTCGATCCCCAATATAACTTCACCGTCGGCCGGGCCGGAGCAATCGAGAATGTCGGATTGACCTTTGGTGCGAACCTGACTGTCACGGATACGATTATCCAACAGAATTTCGCTGCCACTCAAGGAGGCGCCATCGACAACAATGGCCCGGCATCGGAACTGACCATCGTTGGTGGAAAGTTCATTCAGAACGAGGCCGGTCTTGATGGAGGCGGAATCTTCAACGACGGCGGAACGGTGAACGTCTCGGGTGTGCGTTTCAACCACAACGTTTCCGGACGAAACGGTGGTGGCATCTTTAACAGCGGCGGATCGGTCGTGATCGCGGCCAGCAATTTCTCCGGAAATAAGGCCGCCAAGAAGACCGGGCTGGGAACGGCGATCTACAGCCCCCAACTCGGTGTCCTGACGATCGATACCGATTCGGCGATCAGTCAGAACGGCGTCGCAGTTTTTGAGGAAAGCTGATCCCCATCGTTTCGCTGATGCATGACAGGCACCCGTGGGATTTCCCAGGCAAGGCATGACGCGTCCGATGAAAAACTCTTCATCGCGTTCTGCGTGGGCTCCCACCATCAAAATCCCGACCTCGCCGAAGCGAGCAACTTCGCTGGGGCTGGTGCCGGGCAAATGACAAAAAGGCTGCTTTCGATCGGATCGAAAGCAGCCTTTGATCGATGGAGGCGGAGGGAATTGAACCCTCGTCCCGCGATGCGTCCACGACGGCGTCTACGTGTGTAGTCGAGCGGTTATGAGCCGAAACTCGTTTCGCTTACCGCGGCGCTGCTCGACAGACTACGCGGCTCGCTAACTCGAATCTGATTTAACCCGCCGCGTCTCGAGTAGGACGGCGGGCGATCCAGAATTGTGACGGACTTTCAGGCGACTCTGGCAGCCCCCATCAGTCCGGGCAGCCTGTAATTAGGCAGCCAGTGCGAGATTTTCATCTGCAATTAAAAGTTTGATCAGCTTTTTACGTGGCCAACTGATCAACCACGACACGCAACCATACGCTTCCAATCATCCGGTCGAATCCAAGTCGCCCCCCTGACTGGTCGATTTTCGCCGCTTGCCCACGGTGACACGTGATCGGTCGACGGTAATCGAGGCGTGGAAAGTGACACAAAATCGCTTTCACGGTTCACTGTATCTTAACGCGGCACGGGGGGCGGGCAAGGGTTGGGCAGAATGATTCGGGGCAGAATGATGGAAGGCAGATCGACGGGCGGAATGGAATCGTTTTTTGGTCGATTTTTTTGGCGATGCCGTAACATGTTGGGGCTCGGTCCGCTAGGCGAGTTAGCTACCCGGCGGACCGGCCAAGGGCAAACGCCGCTGGTGCATTTCATCGAGTTGCCCCAAGACAAGAGCAGGACCGTCATGAATCGCCGCTTCTTCATCTCGCTGATCGTCGTTCTCACCGTCCTGACAGCCGCATCGTCGCCCGAGCAGCAGGCGGTCGCCGGCGGGAACAGCGGATGGGGCTGGGCCAAACCAATGAACAAGCGGATGGGCGCGTTCTACACGAGCAACAAAAACGCCAACTTCAGTCGCAACTCGACGAAACGATCGACGTCCTACCGGTACCACCATCGTCCGCCCGCGGCGACCAAGTATCGGCCGGCACCGCCGCGTCAAATCCTACCGCATCGGATTCCGCAGCCCGTCGCCCCTGTGCCAACACCGGCAGTGACGCCGCCTCCGATTCCAGCGGCTGAATCATCGCTCGGGTTGAAGAAACAGGTGTCGATTTGGACCGCCGGCGGAGTCGCAAAGCCACCCGTCCAAATTTCAAAGACAAAGGTCCTGCCGCCCCCGAACGCGCTTCCCGGCAGCTCCGCTGTCGCCGCCCCGTTGCCCCACGCATCGACGACGAACCGGTTCTGGCAATAGCCTCAATCAAAGTCAATTTCGACGACCACACCGCGCGGGCCGGCGTTGAGCACCCGACTGGATTCGAGCGTGACTTGTTTTTCCCAATCGTCATGGATGTGCCCACAGACGACCAGGCGCGGCCGCTTGGCGAGCACACACTCGCGAATCGACTCGCTGCCACGGACTCGCCGACCACTATCGCGATCGACCGTGTCCAGCGGCGGCGAATGCACGACCAACACGCCTTGCTCCGGGCACCCCTGAAGCAACTCCGTGGCCTGCGTTTCGTCAAAGTCATAGGACCAGTCGCCGAAGGGCGTTACGGGGATGCCGCCGCCGACGCCCCAGAAGGCCACCCCGGCGTGTTCACATCCCTCGCCATGCAACACCGTTGCAGACTTCCACCCCGCCGTCGCGACACGCAGTTCATCGACGGTTTCGCCGTTGCCAGGCACCAAGATCGACGGCTTGTCGATGTCCGCCAGGATGTCCAACGTGTCGGCCAGGCCTTCGTGGCGGTTGGCAAAATCGCCCGCACCGATCACGACGTCGACGTCTTCGGCAAGCCGCACCAGATTGCGCGCCGCCTCTTGATTTCGGTGCAGATCGCTAAAGCAAAGGAATTTCATCGGTCAATCAATCAGAGAACGTGGCGTTGTCCATACAACCGTCAGTTTATCAATTTCGATGACGGACGACGATCGGTGCGACCAACGATCACGGCCCGATCGCGATCAGGTATTCCTGGCGGCGGCCGGATTCGTTGATCCCGGTGCGCACATACAGTCGGTTTCCGACGGCGACCGGGGTGGCGAAAATGGAGTCCCCGGTTTGAATCGTGGCCATCGACTCGAACCGATCCGGGAACGCCATGAACACAAACACTTCGCCACGTTCGCTGGCGACCACCACGTGGCCATCGGCCAGCAACGGCGACGCGCTGATCCCGCCCCCGAACAAACGCCTCTTCCACATTTCTTTGCCGTCTTGGGTCCGCCAGCAATAGGCCACGCCGTTGTCGGCCACCGCGAACAGATAGTTTTTGATCGCCAACAGCGACTGCTCATAGCACATCACCCGGTTGCTCCACAGCAATTTCTGCGAGCCGTCGGCAGCCACACACCACGTCCCCGCCTCGGGGTTGCCCCCGCTGACGATCACGCGACGGTCATCCCAGACCGCCGTCCCACAGATCGCTTCGGTCGTCGTTTGCACTTGCCACAACAACCGGCCCTTCGCCGGATCGTAGGCTGAAAAGGTTTCCGCACCGGCGATCAACAATTGTCGTGTTCCCGCGATCGTGGTCACGACCGGCGAAGCAAAATTCAGGTTCGTCGGCCGAGGGATTTTCCACGCCGGTTTGCCACTGGCGCGATCGAAGGCATAGATCCCACTGTCCCGGCCGTCGTACTCCGCCGCGACGATGACAAAATCGTCTTCGATGATCGGGCTGGCACCGTATCCGAATTGAAACGCGACCGGTTCGAAGTCGCAGACGCGCCGCTGCCAAAGCTGGCTGCCATCGGTCGAAAGCGCCGTCAGCACGATTGCATCGTCGGTATGAAACGATGCGAACAGTCGCTCCCCGTCATAGGCCATCGAGGGGGACGCATGCGAGTTATTGGGATGGATGCGACGCGGCAACGTGCCACGGTGCAACACGAACTCCTCGCGCAACTGTCCCGATTGAGCGTCAAGTTCCAACACCGACTGTGTCCCGGCATCGACATCCGCCGTGGTTAAGAAAATCGCATCGCCGACGAAAATCGGAGTCGAATGTCCGCGGCCGGGCAACTTGGTTTTCCAGGCGATGCCTTCCCCTGTCCCCAGGTCCCAGTGACGTGGCAACGTGACGTCCGCTGTGGCGTGATTGTCCGACGTGGGGCCGCGCCATTGCGGCCAAGGACCGGCGTCGGGGGCCTGTGCGAGGCAGACCACAGCGGCCGACAGAATCAACCATGCGGATGCGATCAAGCCGAAACGATGCGTCAGTGCGTTGAATTGTTTCATCGTGGAACCGTGGAAGCAAAACTGAATCAATGTTAGATTTCGACGCGCCGGGACGGGTACGAATCGAACGCTGGCACTCGTTGGCGACGATTCGAGGCTACAATGGCCGAGAAACCTACTTTGAAAAGGACAAGAGAGCGTATGCGTGCGGGAATCGTTGGCGTCGGATTTATGGGCTGGATTCACTATCTGGCTTACCAGCGAAGTGATCAAGCTGACTTGGTGGCTTTTTGCAGTCGAAATGAGGCGAAACGCAACGGCGATTGGACGGGCATCAAGGGTAACTTTGGCCCGGCGGGAGAACAAATCGACGTTTCCGACCTCGGCGTTTATGACTCGCTGGACGCGATGTTGGCGGACGATTCGATCGAGTTGATCGACATTTGTTTGCCGCCAAGTCTGCACGCCGAAGCGATCGAAAAATCGATCGCCGCGGGAAAGAAAGTTTTGTGCGAAAAACCGTTGGCGCTAACCGCCGCCGATGCGCGACGTCTGGCACAACTCGGTTCGCCGGGTGACGTGATGGTCGCCCACGTGCTGCCGTTCATGCCCGAATTCGGATTGTTGGTCGATGCGGCCCATGACCGGCGGTTCGGCAAACCGATCGCCGGGCGTTTCAAACGCACCATTTCGCCGCCGGATTGGATTCCAGATTTCTATGACCCGACCAGCGTCGGCGGACCGCTGATCGACTTGCACGTCCACGACGCCCATTTGATTCGCGTGTTGTTCGGGATGCCCGAATCGGTCGAAAGCAGTTGTGTTCGCAAGGACGGCGTGCCCAAGTTCTATGAAACCCTGTTCCGCTATGCCGACGGCCGCCCGGTGACGGCCGGCGGCGGTGTCATCGACTCTCCGGCGCGGGGATTCACGCACGGGTACGAGGTTTCGTTTGAAAAGGCGACAATTCAATATGAATTCGCCGCCTATGCCGACGAAACCACCGCGACGATCCCGCTGGTGATCCTGCATCAAGACGGTCGCGTCGAAAGGCCCGATCTGGGCGATGGAGATCCGATCACCAGCTTCGTCAAGGAGTTGGATGCGGCCGCCGAGTCGATTCGCAGCGGTGAAGTCTCGCCATTGCTCGATGGCAACTTGGCTGCCGACGCGATCCAGATCTGCCAGTGGCAAAATTAGGATTGGGTGGGATAGCCTTCCAACTGTCGGCATGTTCGTGACAGGCTGGACGCCGATCCCACGTTCCCCTACACCTTTTTCTGCTTTCGCTGGACTTCGATTTCTTCCAGCGTGTAAAGCTTTCCGGTACCGGCACCGGGACATTCCTCACAGGTCTCGCGCCAGGCCTTCTTCGTCTCGACGGTGGAATCCCAAAACGGCCACGTGCGACACTGGGTCGGCCGGGCCTGGTAGACCATGCAGGTTCGTTGTTCGGGATCCAACAAAATACAATCCCCATCGGGATACTCACGTAGACTTCGCTGGGTGCCGACACGGCGAATGAATCGGGATTCGAATTCATCGACCGTCAACTGCATCGCTTCGGCCATCGCATCGATTTCGTCTTGATCGACCCAAACGTAGCCGGGATCACCGCTGCAACACAAACCGCACTGCGTGCATTCGAAACGCAGACCTTCGTGGTACCAGGGGCGTTGGGATTGGCGTGGCATGGAGTGGAGGAGTGAAGGAGTGAAGGAGTGAAGGAGTGGAGGAGTGGAGGAGTGGAGGAGTGAAGGAGTGGAGGAGTGAAGGAGTGGAGGAGTGGAGGAGTGGAGGAGTGGAGGAGTGGAGGAGTGGAGGAGTGGAGGAGTAGACGTGCAGGCTTTGGGTGATCGCTTCCCGTGTTCCATGGTTCTTCCGGGCCGTCGTGCGAACGTAGCTACCTTCGCCAGAAGGTGGATCTCCGGCGCCTTCCCTACTCTGGCGAGCGCAGCTACGTCGAAGAGATGCCGCCCCGCTGGAAAGGACGTCGTCCTGCCCAACACCAACGACTCGAATCCGAGGCGGCGCGATTGTAGCGAATGGTAGCGTCCTGACAGCGGGCATCAATCGGCGCAAACAAAATCTGCTGGACAAACTTTGGCGGCGTGGCAAAGTTTGACGAGTTCATTCTTGCACGACGAGAGTGCCTGCCCCTCCCAATCCTGCGGGCGATTCTCGTCGTCGCACTCGATGGAATGGATCACTGGTTTGGCGGCCCGGATGCCTGAGCCACTCGCGGATGTGACGCGAGTCTGTTTTCTTCCCGAAGCATCGTCAATGGAGCTGCGTGCCGTGAAGTTGTCATTCCCAATCGACCCCGTCGGCCCTTCGCTGATGACGCAAAA
Organism: Stieleria mannarensis; assembly: GCF_014154935.1. Classification (GTDB taxonomy): domain Bacteria; phylum Planctomycetota; class Planctomycetia; order Pirellulales; family Pirellulaceae; genus Stieleria; species Stieleria mannarensis. The sequence continues at coordinate 33,439 of NZ_JACEHH010000028.1, read as the reverse complement.
CCGAGCCCTCCATAATCCACCAATTGCCGTGCCCTCCTCTGGACTCCCCTCCCACCAGACCCCAGCAATTGAAACGGATTACCTGCTCGTTTGCGAAGCCTACTCACGTTCGCTGACCGATGGACGATGGCGTTTCACACTCGAAGCGGCCGACGGGGAATTGATTCTGGACGCCGAAGACCATGAGTTGGGCGACCTGAACCGGCTGACGTTGCTGGCCGCGGTCCGTGGCTTGGAATCGCTGGAAGGCCCCAGCGCGGTGACGCTGCTGAGCAACAACCGCTATTTGATTCGGTCCCTTTCGAATTCGTTGCCGCGTTGGCGTCAAAACAACTTTCGCTGGGAACATTTCGGCCGGCGGATCGAGGTGCAGCACGCCGACCTATGGCGACGCGTCGACCACGCTTTGGCGATTCACCGCGTCCAGGCCTGTTTGGTCAGCTCCTGTCTGGTCAGCCACGGTCACGACCGAGCGGCAGCCGGCGGCGGATCCCGGCAAACCACACCAAACCAGGCCCGTTACCGAATCGATTCGCCGGCAGGCGAGGCAAACGATGCCGCCGCCCCGCTGCGAAGGGCCCGCAGCGTGGTTCCCGCGCCGAGCACGCGGCTGCGGCGTTTGATCAACGGCGATGCGGTCCCGGCCCCAAGTCAATCCGGCACGCGTCGCCGCGGCCGATTCACCGCCGAAGACCTGCAATCTCCCTAAGCTGCAACCCTCCTGAGGACCGGCCGGCTCACCGCCCCACCGAAATCGATTCCATGCACCGTGCCGGGGGCTTTCGGCGATTGGCGTTTTGACGCCAGCGCTGCCTCCGGTGCCCCACGACTGCCTCCGCGGCCGTCCCCCCACAATTCACGACTCGGCAAACTTCACGGTCCCGCAATGGATTTTGCGGGCCGATCGTCAGACCTGACCTTTTTGGACCCCCTGTTTTTCGACATGCACACACAGATTTCCCTCACCGATCTCGGACGACTCGTTGACGGTCATTTGGAAAACCCCTCGTCCATCCTCGGACCGCACACGATCGATTACCGCGGCAATCGGGCCACGGCGGTTCGCAGCTTTTTGCCCGATGCCCAGGCGGCTTGGGTCGTTGATCGTCCCAGCGGCAAGCGTCGTCCGATGCGTAAACTGCATCCAGCGGGGTTTTTTGAGGCAATCTGCTCGGACGCGGTCGACGGGGCAGCGATCAGCCATAATGATGGTCAGGCATCCTCGACGCACTCAAATTATCGAATTCAAATGGCTGACAAAACTGGCAAACTCATCGAGACGCACGATCCCTACGCCGTGCCATCGATCCTGACGGATTTCGACCGCTACCTGCTCGGCGAGGGAAAATTCTACCGGCTTTACGAATCGCTGGGCGCCCAGCTGCGGACGGTCGACGAAATCGACGGCGTCAATTTCGCCGTCTGGGCCCCGAACGCGCGGATCGTCCAGGTGGTGGGCGATTTCAACGGCTGGGACGGACGCGGTCATGTCGCCAAACTGGACATGTCGGTCGGGATCTGGGAATTGTTCATCCCCGGCGCGAAAGCGGGCCAGAAGTACAAGTTCCGCATTCTGGACCAGCACGGCCAATGGATCGACAAGACGGACCCGGTCGGGTTCGCCGCCGAACTGCCGCCGCTGACCGCTTCGATCATCACCGATTTGGACACGCATCAGTGGAACGACGACGTCTGGATGAAGCGTCGCGCGGCGACCGACCCGATGCACGCCCCGATGAACGTTTACGAGTGTCACCTCGGCAGCTGGCAAAAGGGGCCGGGACGCACGCACGGTTGGCTGGACTATCGCGACCTGGCACACCGGCTGGTCGATTATTGCCACCGAATGAATTTCACCCACGTCGAACTGCTTCCGGTCACCGAGCACCCCTTCACCGGATCCTGGGGCTATCAAACGGTCGGCTACTTTGCCCCGACCAGCCGCCACGGCAGCCCCGAAGACTTCATGTACTTCGTCGACTACCTGCACCAGCATGATGTCGGTGTGTTGGTCGACTGGGTGCCCGCACACTTCCCCAAAGACGCGCACGGGTTGCGGCGTTTCGACGGGTCGGCGCTGTATGAACACGAAGACCCACGTCAGGGTGAACACCCGGACTGGGGAACGATGATCTTCAACTTCGGCCGCAACGAAGTTCGCAACTTCTTGGTCGCCAACGCGATGTTCTGGTTGGAGAAGTACCACATCGACGGTTTGCGAGTCGACGCGGTCGCGTCGATGTTGTACCTGGATTACAGCCGTGAAGATGGCGGCTGGATCCCGAACCAATACGGCGGCCGCGAAAACTTGGAAGCGATCGATTTCCTGCGTGAATTCAACGTGGCCGTTCACGAACACCATCCCGGTGCGGTGACCATCGCCGAAGAATCCACCGCGTGGCCCGGCGTGTCACGCCCGATTTACGACGGCGGATTGGGTTTCACCTACAAGTGGAACATGGGGTGGATGAATGACACGCTAACGTACATGCACAAGGAACCGATTCACCGCGGGCATCATCAAAACGATTTGACCTTCAGCATGATCTATGCCTTTACGGAAAACTTCATGCTGCCGCTCTCGCACGATGAAGTCGTCCACGGCAAGGGGTCGTTGATCAGCCAGATGCCCGGCGACATGTGGCAGAAATTTGCCAACCTGCGACTGCTGTACTCGTACATGTGGACGCACCCCGGCAAGAAACTGTTGTTCATGGGCGGCGAGCTGGCACAGTGGAACGAGTGGAACCATGACGACGGTCCGGATTGGTTGCTGTTGGACTTTGAAACCCATCGTGGGGTGCAGGAATTGGTTTCCGACCTGAACCGATTGGTCGTCAAGAACCCGGCGTTGCATCAGCTGGACTTCACCGAAGACGGATTCGAGTGGGTCGACTGCATGAATTGGCAGGAAAGCACGCTGATCTACTTGCGGAAAGGTCTCGAGGGCACCGAGCCGATCTTGGTCTGCTGTAACTTCACGCCGGTCGTCCGCAAAGACTATCGCGTCGGTGTTCCCAAGAGCGGTTTCTGGAAAGAGATCTTCAACAGCGATAGCGAACGCTACGGCGGGACCAATGTCGGCAACTATCCGGGGGCCAAATCCACCGGCGAAGGCCACCACGGACGCCCCGACAGCATTCTGGTCAACCTGCCGCCGCTGGGCGTGACGATGTTCCGCATGGAAAAATAGGCGTCTGCCCTATCGTGCCCGAGCTGGCGATCGGTGGTAAACTCAGAACCAGTGTTACGTCTGACGAATTCCAGTCCCATTCTGGTCCGCCGCAATGCCGGTTCAAATGCAACTTGCTCGGATCATCATTTCCGAGCTGACCGAAAGCCAAGTGATCTATTTGCGCGAGATCGATGGGGAGCGTGAGTTCCCCATCCTGATCGGCATTTTTGAAGCGACCAACATCGATCGTCGCGTCAAAGAAGATGGCTATCAACCGCCGCGACCGCTGACCCATGATCTGATCGTCCGCACCGCCGAGGCGCTCGGCGGGACGATTCACAGCGTGGTGATCAGCGATTTGAGCAACCAGACGTATTACGCTCAATTGCGCGTCGAGACCGACGACGGCGAAATGATCGAGATCGATTCGCGGCCCAGCGACGCGATCGCCGTCGCCGTCACCTTCTCACCGCCGTTGCCGATTTTCGTCGCCGAGCATGTTCTCGACGAAGCGACTTCGAGCTTGCCTTAGCCGACGACCGAAATGCAGATTCTAAGTACGACCGAACAAGCGTACCAGTTTGTTTGGCAATCACGTCGCAACGGTCAAACGGTAGGCCTGGTCCCCACAATGGGCGCGCTCCACGAAGGCCATCTGTCGTTGGCCAAGACGAGTGTCGGCCAGTGCGACCAAACGGTGGCCACGATTTTCGTCAACCCGACGCAGTTCGCTCCCCACGAGGACTTGGATCAATACCCGCGAACACTTGACGCCGACCTGGAAGGGCTGCGCAGCGTCGGTGTGTCCGCCGTGTTTGTGCCCCAAAGCGACGTGATCTATCCGCCCGGATTCAGCACAACGGTTCAACCGCCCGACGTCGCCCGGTCTCTGGAAGGTGCGTTTCGTCCCACGCACTTTCAAGGCGTCGCCACGATCGTGCTGAAACTGTTTCACATCCTGCCCGCTTCGCACGCGTTTTTCGGCCAGAAGGACTACCAGCAATTGTGCGTGATCCGGGCGATGGTCCGCGACCTGAATGTGCCGATTGAAATCGTCGGCTGTCCCACCGTTCGCGAATCCGACGGACTGGCGATGAGCAGCCGGAACCGTTATCTGGATACGGACCAGCGGACACGCGCGCTGCGACTGTCCGCGGCGCTGAAGGAAGCCGAAAAAGCGGTCCTGGACGGCCAACGCGATCCCGAGGCCGTCGAACGGATCATGCACGCCACGCTCTTGGCCGGCGGACCCGATGACGGCGTCGATTCGATCGATTACGCAACGGTCGTCGATGCCGTCACCTTACAACCGATCCGGCAAATCCAAGACCAAGCGGTCGCGCTGGTGGCCGCCAAGGTGGGATCGACGCGATTGATCGACAACCGACTGATCGATCCTTAGCCGAACAACAGTCCCGTTTGGACGTCCCGACACCCGCCAGAGCGTGGAACGCGCCAGGAACCCATCTTCTGGCGAAGAAGATCAAGATCGACCGGCGTTGAAGCATCCATCCATCGTCTTGACGGGCGGTGATCAAAGCGTTCTGCAAAAAACGCAGGCCTTCATTTCTATTCAATTTGTCTCCGGCCGGAAATCGCGTCATGATATCCGCCAATCATCCACGAGTGCCTCTTCACATCCTCCCCGATCCGTCAAATGATTCAACGCATTCTTGTTACCGGCGGAGCCGGATTCTTGGGTTCCTACCTGTGCGAACGACTGGTCGACCAGGGTCACGATGTCATCTGTTTGGACAACTTCTTCACCAGTCAGAAAAGCAACGTCGCCCACCTGCTCGATTTCCCAAACTTTGAACTCATCCGGCACGACATCACACTGCCGGTTTTTTTGGAGGTCGACCAGATTTACAACATGGCGTGCCCGGCGGCACCGGGACATTACCAGTTCAACCCCATCAAGACGATGAAGACCAGCGTGATGGGCGCGATCAACATGCTGGGGATCGCCAAACGCTGCGGCGCACGGATTCTGCAAGCCAGCACAAGCGAAGTTTACGGCGATCCCGAAATCCACCCCCAGGTCGAATCCTACCGCGGCAGTGTCAACCCGATCGGGATTCGAGCCTGTTATGACGAAGGCAAACGGGCGGCCGAAACGTTGTTCATGGACTATCACCGCAGCAACGGCGTGGACGTCCGGATCGTTCGGATTTTCAACACCTATGGCCCCCGCATGCACCCCTTCGACGGTCGCGTCGTGTCCAACTTCATTCGCCAGGCACTGGCCGGTGAAGACATCACGATCTTTGGCGACGGCTCTCAAACCCGATCGTTCTGTTTCCGCGACGATCTGGTCAACGCCATCATCGCGATGATGAATCACAACGATTTCACCGGCCCGGTCAATATCGGCAACCCCGATGAATTCACGATCCGCGAATTGGCCGAACAGGTGATCGAAATCTCCGGATCGTCCAGCAAGCTGGTCCAACGACCGCTGCCGGCAGACGACCCGACGCGGCGGCGGCCGGACATTTCCCTGGCCCGGAAAGAACTCGATTGGCAACCGGAAATCAAACTCGCCGATGGATTGCGGCAAACGATCGATTGGTTCAAATCGATCGACCTGAGTGACTATCGCCCGCCGACGCCCAACTACGTCTAAGGCAGGTATGCAGAAATGTGGGATAGGCTTCCAGCCTGTCGGCGTCGCAATGACAGGCTGGAAGCCTATCCCACTGTTCCGCTTCGATATCAGCTGATCTTCATCGCAAGCTCACGCCCCTTGGGCCAGACCTGGACGATCGCGCCTTGGTCTTCGTCGCTTTCATCCCCCAGCGGATAGGACGCCACCTTGCGCAGTTGCAGGTTGCCCATCAATCCCAGGTGACGCGCCTCGCCGCGCTCCTGGATCCATTTCGGCCCCTTGATCAGCAACATCCGGTCGACGTTACTCCAGTGCGGCTCGATCCATCGGCAGAGCTTGGCGATGCTTCCCACCGCACGGCAAACCAGGCTGCTGAACCGGAAATCTTCTAACAAGTCTTCTCCGCGGGCCGAATAAACAGGCACGGGAAGATCCAAATCCGCAATCATCTCGCCCAGCACGCTGGCCCGCTTGGCAACCGATTCGGCCAGTGAGACGTCGATGTCCGGTCGCAGGATCGCAAGCGGAATTCCCGGCACGCCATTGCCGCTGCCCAAGTCCAGCACTTCTTCGCCCGGATCCAGGATCGGCGCCAACTGCAGGCAATCCCGCAGGTCTCGGCCGACGAACAAATCCCACGTCGTGTGGCGGGTCAGGTTCAACTTTTCGTTCCAGCTCCACATCGCCAGGGCATAGGCCTGCAAACGCTCGGCAACCTCTCCATCAAGTTCGACGGAGTGGTTCTTCAGGGCGGTCTCAAAATCTGGATCGAGGGGCATGGGCGAAATGTGTTGAAAGGTCAAACGATGTGTGCCCAAATGATGATGCAATCATCCTGGTTTGGGAACATCCCGCCGAACGGGATTTCACGATGGGACGGGATTGCCGCGCTGGCCAGCCCCCACGATTGCCGCAGCGACGCTCGCCAGAGCGTGGACGCGTTCGGAAAGTCGCCGTGTTCTCCGAACTCGGCGCACGCGAACAAGCGACGCATCGCCCCCCACCGACCTCGGAGAGGACAACGACTGTCCAGCCCAAGCGAAAATGAAGCGGCGGTGGACGACGAGTGCTTCGTTAGCTTCGCCGCCGCCGGAGAAACACCCCAGCGGAGGCGAGCATCAACATGGCCGCCGCCCCCGGTTCGGGAATCGCAACGGCACCGACGGTGACCACGCCCGGCGAGACACTGATATCGAGGTCCGCCTCGCTTTCGTCGGTAAAAAAAGACGTCAAATCCACCCTCACTTCAAATTGGTCGCCCGCGGTTGCCACCGGAATCGCCCCGCCCAGCTGGTGGCGAACGTCGACTGATGCCAGCAAGTGCCCCGAGGTCACCGGAACATTCATCGGATCTCCCAGGGCGTCGACGCTCAAGTCGTAAAGCGTGATCCGATTGCCGGAGTTGATTTGCGTCGAAGGGAGGTTTTCGATGACCGATTCGCTGGTCGCGGCAAAAATGTAGTCGGCGTCGGCAAGAAACGCCTCCGATTGTGGTTCGACAAACACCAGCGAACTGCCGGGGGCGGCGCTCAGCGGCGTAATCTCCAGGATCAACTCGAACTCCGCCAAGTCCTGAGGCGGGGTGTCGCTTTCGATACCGATCTCCAGCAACAAGTCTCCGCCGGCGTCGATGGTTCCGCTGCCGACCGAGATCGCAAACTCGGCACAGGCGGAGGCGAGCGAGAAATGCAGTGCGATCGCGAAAGCCACCATCAAACGGAGAAACGGAGTAGACTTGAACATCGGCTCTAACCAGAAGAAAAGCGTGGGGTTGCTAGCGCGATTGTAGATTGCGAATCGAACAAGCGTTCACACCGTAGAATAGTTAGAAACCGAACCCTGTTCGAACACTTTTCGGGGGCCGTTCGTTTTTTGCACTTTCCCCGGGTTGTGATCGCGGCGCTCGTTCGCGCCAATCGTAGTGCCCCGTCTCTGAACCACCGCCCGTTCGACGACTACCGGAATCTGTCCTGAATGAGTCTCACGCCCACCCCCAGCTGGACAATCGGACTCCCCTATGGCGTTCGCCTTGGAACCACCCTTGGTCATTGGTCCATCGCGGCTATCGCGATATTAACTGTCCTGTGTTTTGCCGCTTCGGCCGGCGCGGGCATAAGCAGCGAAAACGTGGTGGTGGTCGTCAACGGCGACTCCACCGTCTCGCGGACCATCGCCAACCACTACATCGATGCACGAAAGATCCCGACCAAGAACGTGGTGGTTTTGGATGATGTCCCCGCGGGGCTTGAGATCGACTTGGAATCGTTTCGCGAGCGGATTCTCAAGCCGTTGCTGGCGGAAATCGATGCCCGCGGGATCTCGGCCCTGGCCCGCGTGATCGCCTACTCGGCGGACTTTCCCACCGCGATCAAGATTCCGTCCCATTGCGAAAAACTGACCGACCCGACGGCCAAGAAGTACCAGCTGCCGGTCGCATCGATCACGGGGCTGACCTATTTTTATCGCTACGTCATGGCCGACGATCCAGGCTACCTGAGCTTTGCGTCCAACTTGTACGCACGCGGAAAATTTGAACGCCATTTCCTGAATCCCTTCGCCGGTGACAAAAAAGCCGAATTCGAACAGGCGTCCGCATTGCAGAAGGAGCAGAAGTACGCCGAAGCGGCGGTGATCTGGAGGAAACTGCACGAAGAACATCCGAAAACGATGCCCGCGTTGGCGTTGCGAGCGGCCGAAGCGTATTCGCTCGACGGCCAAGCCGAGTCGGCGGTCGAGATGATCCGGGGGGCGTTGAAGGCCGGTTGGCGGTCTTCCAGCTACCTGACCGACACGCCGGAACTGGAAAAACACCTGGACGACCCGCAGCTTCAAAAGGCACTTCCGTATCTGGACGACAGTCCGATCGCATGGCAGGGCCCCCAGGCGTTCGCCTCCAACGTGGGTTGGACCCTGACCGGCAGCCCGGTCGCGATCAAAGAAGGCGGGATCCCCTACTTGTGCTCCTGTTCGTTGGCCGTTGTCCACCCCGGCGGTTCCACCCTCAGCGATGCCGTACGCGTTCTGTTGCGTGCCAGTAAGGGCGACCGCACCTTCCCCCGAGCCCGATTTGCGTTCAGCACGACCGGCGATGTCCGGTCAAAGACGCGCTATCCGGGGGTCGCCGACACCGTCGTGTACCTGCAAGAAAACGGATTCGAAACCGAGGTGTTTAATTCGGTCGTTCCCAGCAAAGAAGGTGCGATTGCGGGTTTGATGTTGGGGACCGCGTCGGCCGATGTGATGGCCAAGCCGTGGATCTTGGTCCGTGGATCGATCGCAGAAAACCTGACCAGTTTCGGTGCAGCCTTCGGCAATCGCTCGCAAACCAAACTGACCGCGTTTCTCAGTGCCGGTGCCGCGATGTCCAGCGGTACGGTCGCCGAACCGTATTCGTTGCAGTACAAGTTTCCCACACCGATGCTGTACGGGTATTACGCCCAAGGCCTGTCGGCGATCGAGTCGTTTTATCAGTCGGTGGCGTCGCCCTATCAATTGTTGATCGTGGGGGATCCCTTGGCACAGCCGTTTGCCAAAGCGCCCGATGAATTGGTCGAAGCGACCTTTGTCAGCGAAGGTAAACGTCGGCTCAGAATCCTGCGTCGCTCGATGCGATTGAAAGTCCCCAAGTCGCGCGCCGCCTCGATGGAGCTTTCCATCGATGATCGGATCTTTCAAGTCGTCCCGCTGACCGGTTCGGTGGACGTGAAAACGGTCGAAGTCAACTGGCCCGACAACACCTCGGGGATCTACGACGTTCGCGCCACATTAACCGGGCTGGATCGGACCGAACCGCGTGTCACGTTCTTGTCCGAAGTGGATGTTGATGGAGACCACCCCGCGCCGACGGCGACGATCACCGAGCCCCGCTCGGATGCCGACGGCTACGGCAACGACGGCAGCAACGCGACTGCGATCCAAGTCGAATTGGAATGTCCCGGTGCCGATCGGATCGAACTGCATCACTTGGGGAAAAGCGTCGCCACGGTCGACTCCGACCAAGGGACGGCGAGGGTCGAAACCAAGGCACTCGGCGGTGGCCCCTTGCGATTCCGCCCGATCGCGTTTTTCGGCGACAGCAAGGTCCGGGGCAAGACGCTGGTCGATCAACTGCAACCGCGCAAGTAATTTTCGACCGCCGCGCGAATCGCCGCCTGCACCTCTTGCGGCGGACGGTCGGCATCGATCACCGCAGTCGCGGGGCTGGAACGCGGCAGTTCCGCCAAAAACGCTTGGCGCACCGATTCCATGTACTCCGCGCCACGCGATTCCATCCGGTCGGCCGGTCGCCCGATCCGGCGCAGCGCCCGTTCGGCCGGCATGTCCAGCAACAGCGTCAGGTCGGGACGCAGCCCCCCATTGGCCAGGTCGCCGATCTGCCACAGCAAATCCGACGAAACCCCCGCCTGGGCATCCCCGATGCTTTGGTAAACCACGTTGGCCAATAAAAATCGATCGCTGATCACGCTGGTCCCGGCGGCCAGTGTCGGACGGATGGTCGATTCGACCATTTCGCAACGACTGGCCATAAACAGCATCGCCTCGGTTCGTCGGTGCATGGTCAACTCGCTCTCCAGCAACAATGCCCGTAACCGCTGGCCGATTTCCGAACTCCCCGGGTCACGCGTCGTAATGAAATCCAAATCGAATTCCCGCAACAGACTTTGCAGGCCTTGGATTTGCGTGGTTTTGCCGACGCCGTCGATTCCGTCGACGGTGATAAAATGTCCGGTTTTTTGAGGCATCGAAGGGTCTTGAGTGACGAAGAGGGGGAAAGATGGTCGGCCCGATTCGACCCGATGACGCCGGTCGACGGTAGGGGAAGGCGACTTTCGGCATCAAAAGGCGGCAACAAGTGATCAAACTCGCCCCCGCCCCCCCGGCAGGAGTGCTTCAGATCCGTAACGGAGCGGCTTCGGGATTTTAAGCTTGATTAATACAGACGGAAGGGATAAGTTCTTGCCCTTGCAGCCCTAGTCAATGGATTTCTCTTTTCAGGAGTGGCTGATGAGTTCAAACAGTCTTGTTCGCTTCACACGGTCTTGTCCTACGTGCGGTCGGCGAATTCAGATCCGTGGCTCGTTACTCGGTCGCATCGTTGCCTGCCGTCATTGCAATGCCGAATTTGTCGCGATGGTGTCCGACGACGCCAGCGGTTGCATGGATGATGCGCAGCGATTGATGGATCGGGTGGAATCGGCTTTGTCGCGCAGCCAGGCGCCGGTGATCGACAACCCGGTGATGGAGACGCCCGCTTCAACGACGACACCGGCGGGGTAACGGTCACTATCGGCTGGACAGACAATCGGCCGCGACCGGGGCGTCCGTCAGGCGTAATTGGCGACCATCGCACGCACCGATTCGGCCACCGTGTCTCGGAATTCCGTCGGTTCGATGACCTCCGCATCTGCCCCCAGCGACAGGACTTTGGGCAGGATTTCTCGGGGGTGGGCTGCCGGGACAGTCAGCAAGGTGGCGCCGTCGTCTAGTTCTTCCAGCGTTTGCTCGGGGTGCCAGGGATCTTCACGCAGGTAAGCGGCACTTCGTTTTCCCAAGCGAATTTTTACCAGCGTCGTCGAATCTCCCGAAAAGATCCCGATGCTGCTGCCGAGGTACTTCGAAAGGTTGATTTCGGGATCCGGCTTGAAGTATTCGTCCAGTAAGGTGGCGTGGTGAAAACGATCGAGTTTCCAGTTTCTTAGTCGCTGGCCTTTCTGCGCTGAATCGGACGCGGTCGTCGTCGGGACTGCGGCGACGATATAAATGCTGCTTTGGTAAACGGCCAAACCATAGGGTTCGATCTTTCGCGTCGACACCGGTTTGCCGATCGGTTCGTACTCGATTTCAACCAACCGGTGCTCCAGGATGGCCCGGTTGATGGTTTTGAGCATGCCCTCCTGGCGTTCATACGATTTGCTGGGTGAACCGAAGACGTGCAGGGCGGCGCGGTAGCGGGCGTAGTGGTCGAAGACGCCGTTGGGGACCGCTTCCTGAACTTTGTTCCAGAACGTTTCGATCCCGCGCCAGTATTGGGTGCCCATTAGCGGGTACAGCAGTTCGCGTCCGATCGACAATGCGATCAGCTCGGTCGCAGAAATCCCGATCTCGTGAACATCCGTTGTGTTCTGGCCCAGCTTGAACACCCGGCCGCGTTGCAGAGTTTCGGACTGGATGTCAAAGCCTGCCGCTTGCAGCGCTTCCAGATCGCGACGCACCGTGCGTTCGTGAAGTTTGGTCAGCCCTAGGTCGGCGACCAAATCGCCTCGCAACTCCTCCAGCGTGCGCCCGAACCGCGACAGTTCGAGCAGTTGAAGCAACTTGTGCTGGCGAATGAGTTGTTCGTTGCGTGCCATCGGGGGAAGCGTCTCCATACGAGTCACGACCGGAACAACACACGCCTAACGCGATTCGTCACCTCCCGGCCAGGAATTGAGGGACCGGATTCTACGCATCGACACCCGTCCAGAGCAGTGGTTTGCCAGATGCGAGCCCCAAAAAAACACCCCGCCCCGTCCACCCCAGGGTCTGTCCCCGTCCACCCCAGGGTCTGTCCCCGTCCACCCCAGGGTCTGTCCCCGTCCACCCCAGGGTCTGTCCCCATCCACTCCAGGGTCTGTCCCCGTCCACCCCAGGGTCTGTCCCCATCCACCCCAGGGTCTGTCCCCATCCACCCCAGGGTCTGTCCCCATCCACCCCAGGGTCTGTCCCCATCCACCCCAGGGTCTGTCCCCAGGCGTGAGATGGGTCATCTGCGCATCGACGGTCATTTGCGAAGGAATGGAGCTTTGGCGAAGCTGCGTAGGCAACCGGGCTGGCTGCGCTCGGGGGTCTGTCCCCGGCGGGCGCGGGTGACGGCGATAGGGGGTCTACACCCCGTCGGGCGCGGGGGCCTGCCCCCGTCCAGCCCAGGGTCTGTCCCCAGGCGTGAGATGAGTCATCTGCGCATCGACGGCCATTTGCGAAGGAATGGAGCTTTGGCGAAGCTGCGTAGGCAACCGGGCTGGCTGCTCTCGGGCGGGGGTCTGTCCCTGATCGCAGGGGTCTGTCCCTGATCGCGGGGGTCTGTCCCCGGTGGGCGCTGGGCGCGGGGGTCTGTCCCCGGTGGGCGCTGGGCGCGAGGGTCTGTCCCCAGATGGGCGGGGCAGGGAAAATGGGCGACTTGCGATGGATGCAAAACGTGGGGGGGGGCTATTGACGTAGTTCGCCTTTCTCGTTCGCTTGCCAGACCTGACGCGTGTTGACGTCCATTGCTGTCAACCAACCGCCGCCGTAACAGTAGGTGTCCAGGCAGATCAGATGCCCCGTGTCCAGGATCTCCCCGTCGCGATTGGCCGTGTGGCCGACCACGGCGGTCTTGCCACTTTGATGCCGCGTCGGGATCCCGTTGGTTAACGAATACCAGCGCAACAGTTCAATTTCCTGATCTTCCAGGGCAGCCTCGGGGTCGTACGCGGCATGGGTGAAGAAAAAGTCGCCCGCGACGTAAAAATCTCCCAGAGCGTCGAGGAATTGCTGGTGTTCAGACGGCAAGAAATCCAAGTCCCCATCAAAACCGTAACTCTCCAAGGTCTCGACGCCGCCATATCGCAACCACGCATGATGCGAGCCTCCATGATGCAGCACTTCCAGCATCATTTCTTCGTGATTGCCCAACACGCCGACCAACTGCGTCTGCTCACCCAGACGGATCAACGTCTCGATGACCCCACGAGAATCCGGCCCACGATCGATGTAGTCGCCCAGCGTCACCACCGTGTCGTCAGCGGTCGGCTGGACCGCATCCAGCAATGTTTCCAGGGCCGTGCGACAACCGTGAATATCTCCAATCGCGATCAGTCGTTGCGTCACAAATTCTCCTGAGTCGCCAGTGTTTGCGTGGATTCCAAAACTTCATCGCCGCACCGGCAAGAACGTCGATTCGTTTCCGCCCGCACCCGCTCCTCAGAAGGGGCTGGCGAAGCGGGGATGGGTACAAAGGGTGCCAAATCGGCGTTTCTTCGATAGAGTTCGGGTGAACAGGTGGTCTGAAAGCCGTTTCTACGTTGAAAGTTTGCGAAAGCTCAGCGAAACTGTCTAGGCAGTGAAGACGACGGAACTGCTTTCAGAGTGACAATTTACGTTCATGGAACGCCCATTTTGACGGCTCCGTCTCGGCCTCTGCTCCCGTTCGCCCCAGACCGCAACGTTGCGGCCCTTCGCTCAATCCTTCTCTGCAAGTTCTCCAGGATCGGATGTTAGCATGAGTACGACTGAATTTCCCAGCACTGAATCGGCCGAGTTTCCGGAGCGTGGCGACGGAGCGGCCGATCTGGACGACCAGGAAATGGAAACGGTCGACGCCTGGGATGAGGAGGAACTGGAAGAGGAGCCTGTCTTGCAGACCGACGAATCGGCTGCGTTTTTTGGCAGCATGGCCGTGCACATCTTGATCATCGTCTCGCTGGCGATCATGCCCAGCCAGGTTTTCAAGGAGGAAGAAGCGGTCGTCATCGTTTCGCCGCCGGTCGAATCCGAATCCGAACCACTGGTCGAGGAGGTCGTGTTCAGCGACATCCCGGAAATCGCGATCGGCACCAACAGCACTGCCGAATCCGAAATGGCGGACGCATCGGCGGAAATGTTCGCTGAGATCGCCGAGATCCCCAGTCCGGTCGAGCTCGAAAAAAGCGACCTAGGCGACATCGAAGTCAATCGGATCTTTTCTCAACCGATGGCTCCGATGGATCGTCTGACCGACCAAAAAGGCACCGTCGGCGAAGGCGCCAGCGGCGCCGCCGGCGCGGTGGACCGATTGACGTTCGAAATCCTGCAATCGATGGAAGAACGTCCGACCCTGGTCGTCTGGCTGTTCGACCAAAGTGGCTCGCTGCATCGCCAACGCCAGGAAATCCGTGACCGGTTCGACCGCATCTACGACGAACTGGGAATCCTGGCCGACGCCAAAGCGAAGGACGAAAAGGAACTCGCGGCACAGCGACGACGCGGGATGAACCACGACGCACAATTGCTGAACTCCGTGATCGGATTCGGTGAAACCATCACGCTGTACACCGAGACGCCGACCGAAGACGTCGATGAAATCAAACAGATCGTCGACAACATCGAAACCGATTCCTCGGGAACGGAACGGGTTTTCACCGCTGTCAAAAGCGCCGCCGAACAATACAAATCACTGCGGGTCAGACGTGGCGGCAACGAGCCTCAGCGCAACGTGCTGTTGATCGTCGTGACGGACGAACGCGGCGATGATGAACAGCAAGTCGAAGACGCGATCGAGATCTGTCGCAAGTACGGAATGCCGGTTCACATCATCGGGGTCCCCGCCCCATTCGGACGACGCGAAACGCTGGTCAAGTACATCGATCCGGATCCGAAATACGACCAATCCCCGCAGTGGGCACCGGTCAGTCAAGGCCCCGAATCGTTTTTGCCCGAGCGTGTTCAGCTGCCGTTCACCGCGAACTTTGAAGAAGAGCCGACGATCGACAGCGGTTTCGGCCCCTACGCGTTGACACGGTTGAGCTATGAAACCGGCGGGATCTACTTCAACGTGCACCCCAACCGCAACGTTTCCCGCCGTGTCAACAAACGCGATGTCGCCGCCTATGCGTCCGACATGCAATACTTCTTTGACCCGGTCGCGATGTCGCGGTATCGCCCCGACTATTTGTCGCCGCGCGATTATGTCGCCAAAGTCAAATCGAGTCCGCTGCGGACCGCCCTGGTGACCGCCGCCCAAATGAAACCGGTCACCGGGATCACCCGCCCCCGATTGCGGTTCATCGGTACCGACCAAGCGAGACTTTCGGGCGACCTGTCGCGGGCTCAACAGGATGCCGCCCGGCTGGAACAACCTCTCGGCCGCATGGCAATGACATTGGAACCGGGAATGAAGTATCGCGACAGCGAGGAAAGCCCGCGTTGGCGTGCCGGGTTCGACCTGGCGATGGGTCGCGTGCTGGCCCAGAAAGTTCGCACGGAAACCTACAACGCGATGCTGGCCAAAGCCAAATTGGGGATGTCGTTTGAAAAGGAGAAAAATAACACCTGGGTCCTGGAAGCCAGCGACGAAGTCACCGTCGGCAGCAAGTGGAAACGCGAAGCGGACACCGCCCGAATGCTGCTCGAAACGGTCGTCAACGAGCACCCCGGAACCCCCTGGGAATTGCTCGCCAAGAAGGAACTGGAGGTGCCGATCGGTTGGACGTGGACGGAAGATTTCACCGACCTTTCCCCGCCGCCGCGACGCAATCCCGGTAACAACAACAATCCCCCGCGGCCCGCTCGCGATGACCAAAAACGGATGCTCAAAAAGGCCCCCAAGCGACCGGTGCCAAAGCTGTAGCCGGCTGTCGAAAACTCTCTTTCGCCCCCGGGTTGGGATTTGATACCTAGAGACGAGTTGACGATCAAATCGACTCGATATCCAGGGAAACCAACCGATGATGCGTCCCTCCCGACGTTCGTTTGCCGCGTTTTGCACCGCCGCCGTTGTCGCCGGCCTGACCTCCGCACCATCCGAAGCCGCCCCGCCGAGCCTGTTGAAGCTGTTTGGCAAGGCCCAACCGATCGACCAAGCCGACTCGTTCTTGCTGAGCGAAGAAGACGGACCGTGGCTGTTGTTGGCAACGACCTTTGTCGGTGAAGACGCCAAGGATCGCGCCCAACGCGCCGCGGTGGAAATCCGCAACGAGTTGCGATTGCCGGCGTTCATCTACAAAGAAGAGTTCAATTTCACCGGCACCGCAGGCCAGGACACCGCGACCGGTCGACGAGCCCGCTATGCCAACCCGCACCAATACCAAGCCTATGCGGTTTTGGTGGGCGAATACGACTCGGTCAACCACGAAAGCATCGATGAGGACCTGGACCGATTGAAGTCGGCCGACCTGGACGTGTTCCGCGACCCCGATGACGTTGCCGCCGAATACAACACCGATTCACCGGCGTCGATGATCAAGGCGTTCGGAGAGCAGTTGTTCAAAACGCGGAAAGGCCGCGGACGCAACCCGATGGCCGCCGCCTTCGTCACCCGCAACCCGCTGTTGCCCGAATCGTTTTTCCAGCAACCCGAAGTCGACTCGTTCGTCAAGCAACTGAACGAAGGCCTGGACTACAGCCTGCTGGAAGCCGACGGAAAATTCACCGTCGTGGTGCGAACCTTCAACGCTTGCGGAACCATCTTGGGCGCGAAAAACCAAGACAAGTTCAAGCCGAGCGAAGAACGGATGGCCAAGTTTGCCCGCCAGGCCGCCAAAATGGTCAAAGAGCTTCGCAAGCAGGGTGAAGAAGCCTACCAATACCACGACCGCGACCGATCTGTCGTCACCATCGGAAGCTTCGACTCACTGGGACGCGAACTGCCCGGCGGTGGATTCCAATACGAGCCTGAGATCCGCCGGTTGATGCAACAATACAGCGCCCTAAACGCATCGCACGCCAAACACGTGCCCGGCCGCCAAGGCGTCGCTGCCAACCACGTCGCGATGATCCCCTTCGACGTCCAACCGACTCCGATCGCAATTCCCAAGGCCAGTAAACGAAGCCTGTACAGCTCGCTGCGATAGCCTTTGCGCGGCCCCGCAACACTCCTTGGTGACCACCCTGCTTTTCGGAGGGCGTGCGGTTGTTGAAATCAACCCTCCCTGGCAGGGAGGGTCGAGCGTAGCGAGGGGAGGAATTTCTTCTGGTGTCTGAGTGCACTCGAGCGACAGCAATCTTTCCCCGCGTCGTCGCTCACTCCACCGCGCCCCTTCCAGGGGGATGATCAATCCGTTGCGGCAATGATTCGACCGCTTAGCTTGATGTGGATGCCCCGCTCCGAGCGTATGCCCCCCACCGCGACCGTTCCTGCCGGGAACGTTGAAACACTTTCGCGACACTCCGCAATTCCGCCCGCAACAATTTTTCCGGTTATCCGGAATGTTTCAAGAATCCGGCGTCCGGGTGCCGACAACCATACCAAGAGCGGCCTGAATCGCCAGAGATCCGCCCCCTTTCACTTGGGGGCGTTGGCTTGACGCCCGCCTCCCGCGGCCCTATGCTTCGGCCTTTAAGTTGAAAGCGTGCAAAGGGTTACATCATTCGCCCTCAAGCACAATTTGGGTCGGCGGAGAGCCAGCAGGAGTCGGGTGTGACCAAGAAAGACATCGTTCGAACGATTTCTGACGAAGTAGGCCTAACGCAACAACAGACCAAGAAGATCGTCCAACGGACTTTCGATTCGATCATTGAGACACTCGTCCGCGAGGGTCGGATCGAATTGAGGAATTTTGGCGTCTTTGAAGTCAAACCGAGGGCTGCACGCCGGGCGCGCAACCCACGGACAGGCGACGAGGTGATCGTACCGGAAAAGTATGTCGTCACCTTCAAGCCTGGTAAGTACATGGAGGTCCGGGTCCAGGACGCCGAACTCGATGGTCACCACGACAGCTTGTCAGGTGAGCACGGTCCAGCGAACTCGGCCGCCCCGACCCCCGAACCCGAAACCATGCCTTCCAACAAGAACTCCGGTCGCTGGGACGAAGACTGAATCGTCGTCACAGGGGTCGTGGCCCAACAGAAAACGTTCACGGAGGAACGTCCTATGCGTCGCTTGTTCCAAATCACCCTGCTGGCCGTCTGCGTGAGCAGCTCCGTCGGATGCTTCCTTCCGATCTACTCACCACGCCCCGAGCGTCGTGTCCAGCAGCTGCTGTATACCTCTGAAGACATGCGGTCGGTGATCGACGAATGGGAACGTTTCTGGTTCCTCGATTCGCCCAGCCACCTGACGCCGATCCGAACTCACGGCGGCATCATGTAACAAACGCGTCGACGAAACGCCTTGGGCCTGAAACTCCCAAGGCGTTTGTCGTTGATTGTCGGCTGAACGGCAGTGGACGACGCGAGGAATCGCGGCATCTTGCGATCCAAGCTAGTCGCCGAAACTCGTGGCGACTTCCGCTACCGTTAAGAATGCTAACGGATGATGTTGGTCAGCTCTTCCAGCATTTCATCCGACACGGTGATCGTCCTGGCGTTGGCGCTGAAACCACGTTGGGCCACGATCAACTGCGTGAACTCTTGGGCGATGTCCACGTTGGATCGCTCCAGCTGGCCGCCCCTGATCTGGCCGCGATTCCCGGCCATCCCGCTCCCCAGCGATGCCTCACCGCTACTCATCGATTGCTTGAAGTAATTGTTGCCCACGGCGTCGAGTGCATTGGGATTGCTAAACGATGCGATGGCAAGCTGAGCCAACGGGACCGCGCGACCATTAGACGCCAATCCCGTCAGTTCTCCGGTCGTCGAAACGGCGACCGACGTCAACGAGCCCGGCGGAATGCCGTCTTGCATTTGCGTGATCGAGAAATCGGTGGCGAGGTGGCTGAGCCCGGAGAAATCCAAGGCAATCTCTTGGGGCGCGGTGATCCCATTGAACTGGATTTCGATGTTCGCATCCCCCACTCCCGTCAATCCGGCCAACCCGTAGCTGCCATCTTCGTTGAAGGTCAGGTTGTAGACCGAGTCGTCCAGCAGGACGCCGGATTCGGCGCGAATGTCAGCGGTCACCGTCCAGGTGTTTTCGGTCTGCTTCAGAAAGTCGAAATTGATGCGATGACTCTCGCCCCGCACATCAAACACTTCCATCGACAATTCGAACGTGTCGCCGCTGCTGCCCTGGGTGCTAAGGAACATCGAGTTGGCGGAGAAGCTTGACCCGCCGACGTTCCCCGAGGCATCACGCAGCAGTAGACTGAGAAACCCTTCGCCGGTCGTGTCCGAGGTCACCGAAAGCGAACCATCCGCGGCCAACGCGGCGGTAGCGCCGGTCAGGGTGGCATTGAGCGTGTCGACCAGATCCTGCAACGTCGCCGTTTCCGCGTCCAGGTTCACGGCGAACGGAGTGCCATCGGGATTGGTGCCCGAGATTTCGATCACATCGCCGGCAACGTAAGTAGCCGTGTTGATCGTCAAATCGGACAGCAGGGTCGTCCCATCGGCGGTTCCCGATGCAGTCTCGAATCCGGTGTATGACTGCAACACCTCGGCGACGGGCGGAGAGGAGCTTGACGGCAGATTGCCGGTGAAGTTCACCATGCTGCTTGCTTCTCCCGCGATCGGGGCACCGATCGGAACGTTGATGTAGCTTTCGCCGACATCTTGAAAGGCAACGCCGCCGTCAGACCCTTCGCCGACATCTCCCATTCGCTG
Source organism: Stieleria mannarensis (assembly GCF_014154935.1). GTDB lineage: Bacteria > Planctomycetota > Planctomycetia > Pirellulales > Pirellulaceae > Stieleria > Stieleria mannarensis. The sequence goes on along the minus strand of NZ_JACEHH010000028.1, from coordinate 13,463 downwards.
CACCAAGTAGCCGGTCGCCGGATCGACCAGGCGGCCGTTGGCATCCAAAGAAAATGCCCCTGCACGCGAATACACGTTTTCATTGGCCTGGCCCGCCAAGGTGAAGAACCCCTCGCCCTCGATCGCAAAGTCAAAGATCTGCGACGTCGACTCCAATGTTCCTTGCGTAAAGTTCCGGGTGATCTGCGCCATTTGAACCCCGGTTCCGACCGCTTGTGGGTTGATCCCGCCGCTGTCGTCGGTCGCCGCCGACGCGCCGCGGGCGACGTTGTACATCAGGTCGCTGAACACGGTCGACTGGGTTTTAAAGCCCACCGTGTTCATGTTCGCCAAGTTGTTGGCGACGACGTCAAGTTTTTGTTGATGAGTGCGGAGTCCGGTGATGCCGGTCATCAAGGATCTAGACATAGGTTGCCCCTAAAAATGAAAAGTGGTGGTCGGTTGAAAGTGATATCAAAGGTTAAATATTGAGACGTCTTCGTTGCACAACGCCAACTCGACGTCGCTACGCTCGCCAGAGCGTGGGAAACGCCGGGCACACCTTCTGGCAAAGGCAGCGACGATTGGCCGGCGATTCGAAATGCTGCTCATGCATCGATACACAGCTGAACTAGCCGGCCTCGGTCACCCGAGCGATCCGATCCAGTGATACGGTCTGCCCCTCGACGAGCACTTGGATGGAATCGTCGATGTTGAAAACGTCGGTCGCGACGCCGGATTTGACCTCGCCCGATGCCTCGTCGATGTAGTCGACCGACTTGCCGATCAGGTTGACCCCCTGGGTCAATTCCTGAAGCTCCATGTACTGGCTGAACGATGCGTTCAAGTTCTCGATCCCTTCCAGGATGGAAAACTGTGTCAAGTCGTTGATCAGACCTTCTTGGTCGACCGGATCGACCGGATCCTGGTGCTGAAGCTGGACGGTCAGCAACTGAAAGTAGTCGACCGAAGCGGTTTGCGAAGTGATTCCTTCCACGTGATTCTCCTTAGGCCACAATGTTCACGCCGCCGCCGGACACCGATTCTCGGCTCACGATCGACTGCGTTTGTGATTTTGATTGATAACGATGATCTGAAGGCCGCTGCTGGCCCTCCGATTCGCCCGACGATTGTTCTTGGTACGAAATATTGACGTCCGATGCCTCGAAGCCGGCGTCAGCCAGTGCGTCCATCAATTGATCGCGGTGGCTGAGCAACAGTTCGCTGGTCACGTACTCGGTCGCAATGATCTGTGTCTCGATCGCTTGATCGGTCTGCGTGACGTGAATCTTCAATGTCCCTAACTCAGCCGGATGAACTTCCAACCGTACAGTTTGACCATCGAGTTGTAAGCTCGTTCGCATCGCCTCATGAATCACCTCGGCCGTCTTCTTGACGGCTTCGGGTGATGCCGGTGAACTCTGAATGAACTCTTCCAACGACAGCGTGTCAAAGATCTCCTGGTCAACAACCGCGTCCATTCCGACGTCGATTGGTCCGTCCATCGGAACGATCGCCGGCGATTCATTGGTCAACGGATTCGAATCGGCCAACTCCGCTGAAACGATCGGCTCAAACGGGCTACCGCGACGCGACTGCCGGTCGCCGAACTCCGCCGCCCCTCCTGATTCGATCGGCAGCGAATCCTGCAAGATCGAATCGGTAGAGCGGTCTCCCGAATCATCGAATTCAACCGGATCGGCCGCATCGTCGATCATCTCCGTCGCCTGTTTGGCAGCATTGACGGCCGGTGCATGGGTCTGAGCCGAATCACTGGCCGTTTCACCCGCCACCTCGGCCGCGGAAGTGGCTGCGGTCTGCGGGGGAACGTCATTGACTTGCTCGGTGCTGCGTGATGCACTCGCATCCTGATCGACGGCATCCGTCATCGCGGCTTGATCAACCACGACATCGCCTTCGATCACAGGCAGTGCGTGATCCGATGCGCCGGTCGCTTGCATCGCATCGGCCCCTTCGGCGCTCTCACCGGTCAATCCATCCGCGGTTTTTCCGAACGTAGGGTCTGTTGCCGCGATTGGAGTCTCGACAGCTCCGGTCGTCGATTCAGTTGCTGCGGCACTGGTGCTTGCTTGGCCAGTTGGATCAACCGATCTGTTCCTTGCGGCATCGATGGCCAGAGGATCTGCGACATTTGCCGCGGCACGCTCTTGTTCGTTCGATGCAGCCACCACTCCCGGCAGCTCAGCGGCATTCTGCGGGACGTCGTTGGCCACGTCTGCTGAATCGAATACCTCCGACGCCGATGCGTCATGTTCGGCACTTCGCGGTCCTTCGGCATCTGCAACGCCGTGCCGCGGGGAATCAAACGAGGCTTCCGATCCGGCCGCAAGTGATGCCACCGGGCCATCCGTCACCGGGCCATCGGTCACGGAATCGATTCCCTCTTCCGCCACCGCCGACGGGAAATCATCATCCACCGGAGTGTTATTGGCGGCGGCGTCCGTTTCAACGGTTCCAACTGCGGTGCCGACGTCCGAACTGGCCGCATCGGTTGACGCGTTGACGTCGATGCTGGCCTGGGTCGCATCGAGATCCACCGCGCTGGGTGAGTGATTCCCCGTGTCGATCGGCTGTGTCACCAGCGGGTACCCCGACAACAGCACTGCATCGCGCTGTGAGTCGAACTCAGCGACCGTCTCCGCTTGGCCGTTCAACTCCGCATCGGCGTTGCCTCGGCCCAACTCTTGGTGGGCGAATGGCTTCGTCGATTGTGATGCCTGTGCGAGATCGGATGCCGGTGTGACCAGCTCAGACGTGACCGAAGCCGACTGGCCGTTTGCCGCCGCGGACATATCGACTTGGCTGACCGGATCTGCTTGAGTCAGGAGTCGTTTCGCGACCGAATCGAACGACTCGGATCCCCCCGCCGATCGATCCTGCTTCGGGGATGCCGACGCTTTGCTCGGGCAAGACGCCATGCATGGGAAATCGAAAAAGTGGTTTGCCATTTGTTCCTCAAAGTGAGCTTCACACCGCCGGCGCGTCCGAAGACGTGCCGGCGTAGCACTTGGCAAACGCTGTGCCAAACTCACCAGAGACGCAAAAAGGCGTCGTTGAGGGCGGGTCAATTACGCAGAACGATCAACCCGCATTTCAGAAAATGACTCAAGTGCCGGAGGCGGCAAAACCTGCACCATCGGTGGCAATTCTTTCCTAGGCCGCCCTGCGATCTTCGCCGTCGAGTTCGCGATATCGCTTGATCTTGTTGGTCAACGTCCGCGGCGAAACCCCAAGTTTCTCCGCGACAAGACGTCGGTTACCGAAACGATCGATGGCCGCCGTGATGATCTGCCGCTCAACCTCTTCTAAATGCGTGTGCAGCCAATGTTCCGGCAAGGCGGGATCGGCGTCACCGCCAGCTTGCCGGTGTTCGTCACGCCCGCGATCGTGCCGCCGATCACGCCGGTCGTCGCTCTCGGGCAACCCCAAGTGCTCGACGCCGATTCGCGGCCCGTCGGCGAGCACGCAGGCGCGGTGGATCACGTTTCGCAGTTCACGAACGTTTCCCGGCCAATCGTGACGCGACAGTGCCTTCATCGCTGCCGCATCCAAACCTTCCACGTCGGCCTCGCCTTCGCAGCGAAACTGTTTCACGAAGTGCATTGCCAGCGGCGGGATGTCACCGAGCCGTTCACGCAACGGTGGAATGACGATCTCGATGACGTTGATGCGATGAAACAAGTCCAATCGAAAGTTGCCGTCCTCGATCTCCTGATGAAGATCGCGATTGGAGGCCGCGATGATTCGAACGTCGTGCTCAATCGGGGTGCTGTTGCCGACACGTTCGAAGCGTTTCGATTCCAACACGCGCAGCAATTTCGCCTGGGACGCGACTGGGATCTCGCTGACCTCATCCAGCATCAAGGTACCATCGCCGGCCAATTCGAAGCGTCCTTGACGCGTGGCGACGGCGCCGGAAAAGGCTCCTTTTTCATGCCCGAAGAGTTCGCTTTCGAGCAGATTCTCTGGCAACGCGGCGCAGTTGAGCGTCACCAAGGCCTTGGACGCTCTGGGACTGGACTGATGAATCAATTGGGCGAACAGCTCCTTTCCGGTTCCGCTCTCACCGGTCAGCAAGACCGGCGCACTGGAACGAGCCGCCCGCTCGGCGAACTTGATCAGCTGTTTGATTTTTGGCGATTGGGTAATGATCATCCAAGTTAGCTGTGATTGTTTCCTCGATAGGCGTTTTGCATTTGCACGGCACGAACGCTTCCTTGGATTTTGGGGAACAGGCGACGCAACGAATCGACCGACGCCTTCTCCAGACCCGCTAACTTTGGCATCAGCGACTTCACCACATCGATGGTCTCGTCGGTCAGGTTCTTGATTTGCCCGCTCGCGTGCTCGTGCTGCTCCTGGTAGCGCTGTCGAAGCGGACGCAACACGTCTTCGGTCTGTTTAATCTCTTTCATCTGCTCGCCGATCGTTTCGACGCCGCCGCCGGGTTCGCGACCGACGGTGTCGACAATCTCATTCAGCCGTTCGTACTGCTGCTTCAAACGAACGGTGTATTCGATCAACGTCTGTTCTTCACTGGGAGACATATTGGTTGGACCTTTCAAGGAGGGCATCGAATTCCGCCGACACATCACTGAATTTTTTCTGAGTCCCATCGGACGACTCGGCGTACTTGAGCCACCACTTGGCCGCCTGGACGGGATAATCCGAGGACTCTTCGTTGGCGATGTCACGCAGCGTCCCTTGAGCTTTTTCGTACTCGCCCCGCTTGCGTTGACACAACGCGATCAACAGGTCCAACCATGTTCGATCGGACTGCGAAAGCCTTTCGACCGGGACGGATCGGAATGCCTTCAGCGCCGATTCATAATTCCCGGTTCGGTACAGGCTTTCGCCGAGGGCCAAGGCGTTGACGGGGTTGGGCAAAAGTCGCTCGGCAGCCACCGACCCCTCGGACGCTTCGTCCTCTGCCGCGGGCTCGACGGCCGCCGGTTGCTCCAGACTTTCCTCGATTGAAGAAAGCGTCGACTCGGTCACGGCGGCCCCGCTGCTCGCGTCGCTTTCAACGATATTTCCTCGGGGCGGCTCCAACTGAGGTGTGCCGGTTCCTCCGGGAATCGGTTCGGCTTGCCCGGCCGACATCGCCATCGCCCGGTCGCGGCGAAGCCGTTGCAGGATCCGAATCCGCTCGCGAATCTCCGACAGACTGCGGGATGAATTCTGGGCCGGTCCACCCGAGCCCTGTCCCCCCGACTGCTGACCGCCCGCGGTTGCGGTGTCCGTTTCGACCGCACCCTGCCCGGGAACCCAAACGCTTCTCGGCGCCGGAGTCTGTGACTGCTCGGCGGCCGACTGGCGTTCCCGCCGTGCTTGTTGCGTCCGCTTGATCAGCGCTTCCAAACGCTCTTGAACTCCCTGATCGGCCGCGGCTTCGTCTGCCATGATCGACCGCAACGACGTCGGGCCATCGGCCGGCGACTGGGCACACAAAGGACTGATCGGGCCGACGGGGCTGATCGGGCCGGTGATGGCGACGACAAAGACCAGCGTCAAACTGCGAAGCAAAACGTTCCAGATCACTTGGCTGCATCCCGTTGATGATTGTGTTTGTGCATTCATGGTGTCACCGTCGATCCCTGGTCGCCCGACGCCGCGTCGCCCTCGGTCCCCGGCAACAGACCGGCAAAGCACAACGCCGCAGCGTAGTGATCCCCCGATTTCTGGAGCGTTTCACCGAGTTTTTCCAGCGCGTCGGATTGAATGGTCTGGTCCACCTGCATGGCGAGGATCCGGCGGCAAATGGATTCACTCTGCTCCAGATTCCCCATGTCCAGCTGAATCGAAGCGTGCAGGTACAACACTTCCGGCAATAGATCGGCCGACACCGTCGCGAACGACTCGATCGTGGCGTTGGCTTGATCCAAGTCCAACGACTTGTAATGCATTTCCGCCAATTGCAGGCGAATCCGTTCGTTCCAGTAGCCGGCGGGCGCGGTATCCAGGGCCGCATTCAGGTTGTCGATCGCCTTGGACCGCAATCCGACCGCCGCATAGGCCTTGGATACGATCAGCGAATCGGCAAACGAAACCATGTCCTCGGGTTGAAGAGCCGCCAGCGCCAACACGACGCGTTGCCCTTCGTCTTGCAAGCCGTGTTTGGGGCCCACGTGCTGGAACCGCGCGAAGGAAGAAAACACGCTCGCCAATCGCTGCAACGCCCCACCGGCCAAATCGCCAGAAACGTCAAACAGAACCGAATTGGCGGAATACGGGTCATCGGTCAACAAATAGGCCCGGGCCAGCGTCATCGCGGTTCGCGCCAACACGGCCGGGTCGTCCGCTCGACGCATCCCTCGCGAAGCGGCCGTGATCGACTTGGACAACTGCCCGAATTCCAACTCCAAATCCGCGATCATCGCGTAGATTTCCGACTGAAGCGTTGGAGACAGAGTTTGGTCCAGGGCCATGTAGCTCGCATGCAGTGCGTTCAAGCTGTCACCCTGCACCAGCGACAGCGAGGCTTCATTGAAATACAGGTCGGCATTCAATTCATGAGCCGGCCCGGCCTCGCGCGCCGCACGGTACTTGTCGGCGGCAAGGTCCCACCCGCCGGACAAACGAACATTATTCCCGTCGTTCATGATCGCCGCCACCCGTTCGACGCCTTCAAGGTAGTCCAACTGCACTCGCTGCAACATCCGCTGGGTACGGGCGAGATCGTAGGAAGCCAAATCGCGCGCGGTCAGTTCCCCTCGAGTCATGATCGTCAACGCACCTTCGGATTGGCTCCACGACAGCTCCATCGACTCGAGCGCTTGATCGAGCAGCAACGACACCGCCATGACCGGCGCGTTGACATTGGCCAACCGCCCCACCAACGACAACTTCGCCTTTTCGGTGACCGTGATCTGCAAGCCCGACAAACGCTGCAATTCCGAAATCAGCTTCAGCACCGAGACGCCTTTCAAATGAGCTTGCACCAGCACCAACGACACGTCGCCCTCGTAGTTCTGCAGCAGCTTTAGCCCCGACCCGGGATTGACCGGCACCCCTTCGGGCGACTCCCAGTCGGCCAGGGCCAGCATGGAATCCACCGCGACGGGGACCCAGTGGTATTCCATCGGCTCCTTCTGAAGGGCTTCGACGACCACTTCGTTGGCGAGCAGTCGCCGCTGCAGGCAGTCCGCCAGCTGATGCACAATTGTTTGCCGAATGATTTTCGGGTACCCGTCATGGGAATAAACCAGAAACAGCTCACTCAACAGCGAGATCGCCTCGCCCAATTGACCTTGACTCTCCCACAGACGAGCCAAGCCCAACAGGCTGGCCAGTTGCTGCACCGAGCCCTTTTCCGCCACCCGAATCGCACTGTGATAGTGTTTCTCGGCCTGCTCATGCAAACCGGCCAATTCTGACGCCAGCCCCAATCGGATCAACACGGCGACATCGACTGGCACGTTGGCTTGCTGCCAAAGCTTGTTGTAATGCTTGACCGCACCGATCGAGTTGCCGCCGGCCAGCAATCGGTCGCCCAGTTCGAGCACGCCGAAATCGATCGGCTGGCTGCGTTGCGTCGCCGGGCGGACGTCATTCCAGATCCCCGCGACGTTATCGGATTCCGCCAGCGGCCTCTGAGACCCAGGCCCCTGAGCCCCAGGCCCCTGAGCCCCAGGCCCCTGAGGGTCATCCCTCACCGAGCCGTCAACGTCATCGGACGCAAACGGAGAAAGCTGCTCGGCGCCCGCCCGGGCGCTTGTTTCACTGACCGGCAGCGACTCTGGCAGCAACTCCGACTCGGCGGACGACTGGACGTCCGGCTGGGCTTCGGAGGGCCAATTGTAGACCAGCCCGCCGACCGCACCGATCGCCAGAAAGACTGACACCCACAAGACTTCCGATCGAAACACCGCGTCTGCATCCTACATAAGAACTTGCCCCGATCGCTCAGAGCGGGGCACCTAAAAGCGATCCGATCGGCGCATTCCGGACATGCGCGATCGTCCCTTTATTCGCTACGACTGTATCGACTAAAAAAGCTTTGCGGCTTAAGGATTTTATACGCAAGTTCGTCACGGGCCTCTCGACAACCCATTTCAGTCACCCATTGCGGAGAGAGAAGAATGAGAATCAACCCCATTGGAAATTCGCAGCCCGCTCAATACAAGCGGCTCGATTCCCAGTCGACGGCCCAGCAGAACGAGACGTCATCGCCGACCCAGGCGACGGCGGCCCCGTCTACGACCGCCTCGACGTCGATTCAACTTGATTCGATCCGCGATTTATCACAGGTCCTCAAGCAGTCAGCTGATGTGCGAGAGTCCGTGGTGGAAGCAGTCAAACTGAAACTACAAACCGGTGAATACCTGACCAAAGAGGCTGCGGCCGAGACGGCCAGGTCGATTCTCGATTTGTAAGCTTGCCGGGAATCTCCCAAATACGCAAGTGCCACGGATGCACTCATTGTCACGGACGTTTCTTTGAATCCTTAATCCAGAGTAAGCAAGAGAAATGAGCTTAACAATAACCAACAACGTCGGCGCTCTGAATGCCCGCAACAATCTGAACCGATCTTCGAACGCGTTGAACAAGTCGATCGAACGACTGTCGACGGGTTTCAAAGTCAACCGGGGTGCAGACGGCCCTGCCGCTCTGGTGATTTCGGAGAAACAACGTGCACAGATCGCCGGTCTGCGGACCGCCATCGACAACACCGAAAAAGCGGTCGCCGTCGTGCAAACCGCCGAAGGTGCACTGAACGAAATCAACAGCATCTTGATCAAAGTTCGCTCGCTGGCACTCGATTCGGCAAACTCGGGCGTCAACGACGCCGACGCGTTCGCCGCCAACCAAGCGGAAATCGACAACGCACTGGACACCATCAACCGAATCGCCGCAAACACCCAGTTCGGTGAAAAAGCGTTGCTGGACGGTTCGGCCGGTGTCACCGGTTCGGCCTCCGACGCTGACGTCACCTTCCTCAAGGGCGGCAGCAACACCAGCGACGGAACCTACGCCGTCGAAGTGACCACCGCAGGTGAACGAGCCAACATCACCGCCGGCACCTCGCAAACCGGCAACCTGGCTGCCGACGAAGTCCTCTCGGTCAACGGCGTCAGCATCACGCTGAACTCCGGTCTCAGCCGAGCCGGTGTGGTCGCTCGTATCAACGAATTCACCGACCAAACCGGTGTCGTCGCCGAAGACATCTCCGGCGGAACCCGCCTGCGTTCGATCGAATTCGGCTCCGACGCCGAGATCGAAGTCGTCTCCGATACCGCTGCTTCGGCAACGTCCTCCGGATTCGGCACCACGCTCGATACCGACCAAGGTCTTACCGTTATCGGTACCATTGATGGCGTCGCCGCTACCGGCAAAGGCAACACGCTGACCAGCGTTTCCGGTGCGTCCAAAGGTACCGTGGTTCGCATCGGCGAAGGCTCCGACGCGGCACTGACCGCATCCGGTGCTCAAGGCAACGTTTCGATCCAGAACAATGCTCTGGTTTTCCAAATCGGTGCCAACCAGAACCAGACGGCTCAAATCTCGGTCCAATCGGTCAACGCCGACGCACTCGGTGTCGCCGTGACGGGATCGAAGTTCAACAGCTTGGACGAAATCGACGTCACGTCGTTTGACAACGCTCAAGACGCCTTGAAGGTGATCGACTCCGCAATCGACGAACTGTCCAACATGCGTGGCGAACTCGGTGCGTTCCAATCGAACACGCTCGAATCGATCGCCAACAACATGCGATCGACGCTGGAAAACACCGTCAACGCCGAGTCGGTCATCCGCGACACGGATTTCGCCGAAGAAATCTCGAAATTCACCAACAACCAAATCTTGGTGCAAGCGGGAACGTCGGTTCTGTCCAGTGCGAACCAAACCTCGCAGTCGGTTCTGTCGCTGTTGCAGTAAGACGAATCGATCAGAAAGTCACCGCCCGAGGCGGGGAAATCCACCCCTTCCCCTCTCGGCGGCCCGGTCAGCGTGCTCTCCGCGATCACACCGCCCATCAGTTCGGCGGTGCGGCCGCGGCGGGCACGCTGACTTTGTTGTTAGGCCGGCGAACGCTGCAGGTTCGGCCGGTTGATTGAGTGAGCCGTAAGGCACTCGGGGGCTGTCGGTTTGGTCAAAATGAACAGGATAACGATCAGCCGGTGGGCGCTAGCCCGGATTATTCATTAGCCGATGAGCGCTAGCTCACGGTTCATGTGCTTCCACCGCGCTTGGCGGAGGAACCGCACGCTGGCGCGTGGCGGCTGAGCTCAATAGGTGATGATCCGATTAGATCAACCGGCCGGGTTGTCGCCGGCACGATCCGCCTGGAATGTGAAACCGTAGCCGTCCTCCGGATTAGCAGTGGAGGTTTACCGTCGGATCGGGCTTTTGCGCTAACATCGCAATGCAAGCGGCCTACGGTTCCGATGGAACGGTTCGGGGGTGAGACCAGAACGGACTCGCGATGTCATCAACTTGGATGATTTTTTCCTGTCAGGGCGCTGAGCTCTTTGGCTGCCGGTATTTGAATCTTCACTCGCAGCCTGAGATCCCGCTTCTTGACGCCATGTACGGCCCACGCGGCTACACCTCGCCAGAAGATAATTGACGATGTTCAATATTGACGGGATCGTTTCTGGTTTTGACACGACCAGCATCATCGAAAGCCTGCTCGGTTTCCAGCAGACCCAGATCGATACATTCAATTCGCGGAAGGCGGAAGTCACCACGAAGCAGACGACGTTCAAGGGCATCGAAGCCCAGCTCGTCACCCTGCAGTCGTCTCTGAGCCGCCTGAACCGGGCGACCAACTCGGTGTTCGATGCGCGGACCGCATCAAGCACCAACGAAGACGTGGTCACCGCGACGGCCGGCAGCGGCGCCATCGCCGCCAACTACCAAATCAGCGTCGAACAACTTGCGTCGGCCCACCAGATCGCTTCACAAGGCTTCTCGTCGACGAGCGAACAGATCGCCACCGGCGACATTACCTTCAAAGTCGGCGACCGCGCCGAACAGACGATCACGATCAACGAGAGCAACAACACGCTCAAAGGTTTCGTCAACACCATCAACGAGCAGGTCCAGGATCTCAACGCCAGCGTGATCTTTGATCAGGCCGCCGGCTCGCATCGCATCCTGCTGTCTTCCAAACACACCGGCGCGGCCAACACCATCTCGGTCACCAGCGGCCAAGATCCGCTGACCGGAGTGCTGCCGGACTTTTCCGGCCCCGCCGTGCAACCCCCGCTCAACGCGATCGTCAAACTCGGCTCCGGTGTCGGTGCGATCTCCGCCGAGTACGATTCCAACACGGTCGACGGATTGATCGAAAACGTCACGTTGGAACTCAACCAGGCCGACCCGGGCGCCGTGATCAACATCGATATCGAAACCGACACCGAATCGGCCAAAGAGGCGGTACAAGGTTTCGTCGACAACTTCAACGCGATCATCGAGTTCATCGACACCCAATCGCAATACAATCCCGAAACCGAAGTCGCCAACCCGCTGCTGGGCGATCGCTCGGCCAGCACGATCAAGAACAAACTGCTGACGATCGTGTCGGAATCGGTCCCCGGTTCCGGATTGGCACGGCTGAGTGAAATCGGGATCGATCTGGACCTGAAAGGCAAACTTGCGATCGATTCGGTGAAACTGGACCAGGCGCTCAAAGGTGAGTTGGAAGGCGTCGATGCCGGCGAAATCCGCAATCTGTTCGGGCTCAACGGCGCCTCGACCAGTTCCGGCATCCGGTTCCTCGGTGGCACCGCCCGCACTCAACCGTCCGAAACGCCGTATGAAGTCGACATCACTCAAGCCGCCGAACAGGCCTTGGTGACCGCGACCAACGCCGCCGCGGCCAGCATTGTCGTCGACGGCTCCAACGACAGCTTTGAAATCACCGTGGACAGTGTCGTCAGCGAGACGTTGACCCTGAACCATGGCACCTACACCACCGAAGAATTGGCCGCACACCTGCAATCGGTCATCAACAGCTCCTCCACCCTGGGTGTCCACGAAGTGGAGGTCAGCGTCGGCAGCGACAATCGACTGAGCATCACGACCGAGGCCTACGGTTCGGCCGCCAACGTCTCCAGCCTTAGCGGAACGGCCGCCTCCATCCTGGGATTCGATGGCAGCGAAAATGATGCCGGCCAGGATGTCGCCGGACGATTCCTTGTCGGTGGCGTGGAAGAAATCGCCAAGGGCACCGGGCGAATCCTCAGCGGCGACCCGGACAACGAAAACACCGCCGACCTGCGTGTCGAAGTCACGCTGACGGCCGCCCAAATCGTTGCCGGCAGCGAGGCCGAACTGACGATCACGCAAGGCGTCACCGGACGCCTGAATGACTACATCCGCGGCGTCTTGGATGCCGACACCGGATTGCTGAAAACGGTCAACGAAACGTTCGAATCCCGCATCGCGTCAATCGATCAATCCATCGAAAAGGTCGAAGCATTGACGGAATCCAAACGCGAATACCTGATCGCCGAATTCACCGCCCTGGAAAGCATCATCAACGAACTCCAGACCACCGGCAACTTCATTTCGACTCAACTGACATCGCTGGGCAACTTCAGCAACAACAGCAAGAAATAGCAGCTTTCAAAAAACCGTTCACGCACAGGGGATCATCAATGGAACAGCTAAAGACGTATCAACGGACGAGTATCAAACGCGGTTGGACCCGAGTGGACATGCTGCTGATGCTCTATGACCGCGCTATCGAATCCATCGAGGCCTGCGAAATCGCAACCGAGGCCGGCGATCCGGCGCTGCTGGCGAAGCACGAACTGGCGATGCGCAAAACCATCATGACCATTCATGCGGGACTGAAGCCCGATGAAGACGAAGTCGCCTTCAACATCGCGCGACTGCTGCACTTCGTCATGATCCGTTTCGATGAAAAGGACTTCGGGACCTGCATCAAGCTGCTCCGCCAGATCCGCGACGGGTTCGCCCAAGTCGCCGACCAGGCCAACGAAATGGAACGTCAAGGCGTGATCCCCGCGCTGCCCGAAACCGATACCTTCGAATCCATCGCCTGATTTCCAGGCAGATCTCTTTGTGCGTCGTCACCGATCTCGCTGACTCTCGTGAACGTCAGTAAGACCGAATGCGGAGCGGTCTGGAGACGTCGAGAGCTTCCGTTACGAATCTCGGTACTTCCAGGAATTTAGTGGCAGATTTCTCAGGACCGAGGTTTTTTGAGGCATTTTTGCGATGTCCGAATGGGCGGAGCGACGACGAAACGTCGGTTCAAATGACACTCCGCCGGCGCGCGGTCCTGCGGAGGGCACGAAGCACCTTCGGCGCATCGCAGACCAGGCTTTCCTTGGCGGGTTGCTCCTCAGCCGCAGGCCGCCTCCGCTTCATCCGGCGTCGCCATCCTACCGAACAGGACCTTCGGACATCGTAGTCATCCCTCAAAAAACCTTCCCCGAGAATCCGAGAGCAGCCACTAAGTTCTCGGAAGAACCCGATGGGTTCTTCCG
>NZ_JACEHH010000027.1 GCF_014154935.1 Stieleria mannarensis | reverse complement strand
TATTGGAATGACCGCATTTATTGGGGTAGCGGAGTGTCTCAAAAACAGGCGATCAAGGCAGCTCTTTTTGGACTCGCCCTAATCCTTCTCATTGCAGGGGCCATTCGATTTATGCGAGAAGGCGGCTTTGCGTCGGCGATCGGCTGGATGGGCGCGGTCGGCGGTGCACTCGCATTGATCATCGAACGGCTAACCGAGGTTGAAGGGATTCCATCGCGACGCAGGCTGAAATCCAGGAACAAGGATGAACTGCGTCTGGAACTGAAGGAGACGTTTGGAGTGGTACCCGCGGAGCACCAATCTAAGAATGAGTTGGTTCGACTACTTCACGACGAATACGACCGCCGCAAGGGCCGTACGAAGCTTTGGGTCAGACTCAAATGGCTTGCTATATTCGCGGCAGTTCCGGTCGCATTTCTCCTCCATCTTATCGGTAAGACGATCTATCCAATCCCGCAGGAATCACTGCCAGAAATTGAATTCGGTTGGTACCAATACACCGAGTCCGGATTAGTTCTCGAAGAACCAGATTCACTCAAGATTGCCGTTAACGATACTGACATTCTGAATAACGAGGTACGGATACCGATTCAGATAGCGCTTCGCAGGAATGACCCCTGGCCTCTTGAAGTCGTACGAGTGGAACTCGGATATCCGAAAGGGATGAAGGTGAGTCCCGGAGGAAAAGCGAGGATAGATGAAAATGAGTCTTTGATCCTGTACGAACATTCCATCGGTACACTCAGTGAGGTTGACACGTATACTCCTTTGGAACGTGTTGACGTCGTGACCATCCCGTTCAAATTCATTACTGATAGAACGATTGTTCAGACTTCGGAGGGGATTCCCCATATGACGACGTGGATCCTTGGGATAGAGGGCTTCGTCGATTCAAAACCAATTCGCTTTCGAGTGCGAGTTTTCTGTAAGAACCGTCCACCGATTTACGGACTCGTAAACATCGGCCTCGCTGGAAAGTTTCAGTTTTTCACCGACGTTGACGAGATGGCGGAGATCCGTGAGGGCGACGAATTAAGCGAAGCTGATCGCATGTTGTTTGTAGACGAATTCGCTGGTGCGCACGAAGAGGATCAGTGGAGTCAAGCTGTCAATCCATCTGGCGACATGATCCGTTATCGAAAGCTAACGACTGGAGATGCGGTGCTTCAAGTATTGGACGTAAACGATCAGCGCCGCAAGCTAAACGTTGATGGAGACGCAGACGGCGGGGTAGATTTTACGCTTGCCGACAGCACTGGCGACGGGCGTGCAGACTTAAAGTTCGTCTCTACGCGATATTGGCCTATGGTAGATTGGTCAGAGAATGCTGCCAAGTGAGTTGCAGAATCACAATGGAACATAGAGCAATCAAATACCGAATTCAGGTTGGGCAACTCAATTGCCACTGAAGTTGCATCCTTCGTGCGAGTTCTATCCGTCTGGAACTGTACGCGGTGAGGCGACTGAAACGGCTCCGGTTTCATCGACCGGAGCAGCGAATTGGCAAGCACGCCTTGCCGATTTTGGACAAGCAGCCAAAAAAATGAGTTTCTGGTGCCGAGCGAATCCTCTGCGGCGTGGCGGTGACGGGCACCGGTCATTTGGGGTTCTGTCGCAACAGTCGACGCTGAGCAATAAAGGCGGATACCCCTCCACTGACATCCAGCACATTTCATTGCCACGATAGCTTCGGGCTGCATGGTCGCCATTTCCAATCGAATCGGTTTCAGCGCAGCGGTCAGATTCACCGCCGCGCTGAAAAGCACAGGATCGACTACGCCGGCGGTTTAGCTCAGGTCGACAGTGCAACGCTTGCGAGCGACGGTGCCGGGGGCCTACGATGGGTGGCTTGCACTACGGATCCTCTGGTTGGAGTCGATGATCATGCTTCGCTTTGGTAATCGTTTCTTGGTTTCAGCGACTTTGGTCGGCGCGGTGGCCTGTGCTTGTTTGACGCTGCCAAAGGGCACGTTGCTGCGGGCACAGGACGCCGGCTTGGATGCCTTTCGAAAACTTCACGGGGAATTGCGTGAGCGGATGGAGACCGATCTGCAAGATGCGGTGACGTTTCTTGATTCGAAGATCGCCGAGAACCCCGATTCGGAAGATCACCACGTGCTCCGTCACAGTCTGGCCTCGCGCTTCGCCGACCAGGAGGACTACCGGGAGGCAACCGCACAGTTTCGCAAGCTGCTTGATTTCTATCTGAAACATGCCGACGAAAGCCGGAACCTGTTCGGCAGCTGGATGACGATCCAAAGCATCCGGGACGTCGCCGAGAAATCCGGCAACGATGACACCCTCCGCTCGGCCGTCGATGACGCGCTCGACGCGTTCCAGGATGCACCGGCCGATTCGGATTTCGACCTGCTGATGCCTCTGGCACAGCTGACCGTCTTGAAGGCACAGCTGATGGTTGAATCAGGCCAGACGGATGCGGCGACGGACTTGATCGAGGCACAAGTGGAACGTTTGCGCAACATCAACGATTCAGACGACGCGAATGAAGCGTCGATGGTGGCCTACGTTCGCGTGCTCCGCGAGCTGGCCGGTGATGAACGCGGCAACGATCCTTGGCGTGATGAATGCATCGAGCGACTCGATGAAGCGGTCAAGGCGGCCGTTGAAAAACATCCCGATTCGCTTGCGCTGCAAAACGACTTCGCCGAGACGCAACTGATGATGATCAGCCAGTGGCGACAAGACGATCCGGAGGCGACCGGAAAGCGGATCGACGACGTGACCCCGACGTTGGCACGCTTTGCGCTGACGAATCAATTGGTCCAGGCCGCGCTTCGCCGGATCGAGCTTTATCGCCAACGGATGGCTGCCGCCAAACCGGTCGCGTCGCTGGTCGGCAAACCGGCCCCGGACTGGGATGTCGATGCGTGGGTCAACGTCATCGAAATCGATCCGGAGGCGATGAAGGGAAAGGTCGTCCTGCTGGACTTTTGGGCGATGTGGTGTGGCCCCTGCATCGCGACGTTCCCGCATCTACGCCAGTGGCGCGCTGAATTCGCCGACCGTGGGTTCGAAATCGTCGGCGTCACCCAGTACTACAACTTCCAGTGGGACGAACAAGCCAAACGCGCCTCCCACGCAAGCGAAGACGTCACGCCGGCACAAGAGCGTCGAACGATCGCCAGCTTTCTGGAGCATCACGATCTCAAGCATCCGGTTTTCGTGACGCCCGAGGGCAGCGACATGTCCGGCGACTTCGGCGTCCGCGGGATTCCGCACGTCGTGTTGATCGACCGCCAGGGCGTCGTGCAGCTGGTCAAAACCGGTGCCGGGAAAGCAACCGCCGATGAAATCCACGCCAAGATCGATGAACTGCTCGGCGATGGTGAATCTTGACGTCGTCGACCAGCTTCGCTCGGCAGGCTCGTGTTGCGAAGTTGTGGCAAAACAGTGGGGGCAAAACGATGGGGGCAAAACGATTTTGCAGTAGCGGAACGCGCCAAGCGTTTCGGTTTCCTGGTCGAATCGCCGAAAGTCTTGGCGACTTCCGCTACGTCCGATCCGAAGAATGCGTCGCGGCAGAATCCAGGGATCAGCGGACGATGTCGTCTTCGTCGCAGCGGTCGATCGCGTGGGCGCTGGCCAATAGGAAAAAACGGGTCGCTTCGACGATCGCTTCGCCGCTGACGCCGCCCCGGACCGGGATGTGGTAATCAAACACGATCGATTCGCGTTGGTTGACGTGGGCTCGGACGGTGGAGATGTCGTTGTTGACGCGATTGACGAACTCCAGCTTGTCGCGCCGATCGGTGTTTTCTTTGACGCCGACGAAGGTCATCAGCATCAAACGTTCGTTTTCGGCCGTCGGCATCACGTAGCAGGAAACGCCACGGGTGACGACCAAGTCGCCGTCGTTGTCGCGGCGAACCTCCAAATCCGTCGGCTCGAAGATCGCTTCCAGCATTTCGTCGGTCAGGTCATCGGGTCGCAGCACTTCGTTGATCGGCATGTCGTTTCCGGGTGCGGGATGATGGCGGTGGCTTGGAAGGGGGGGGAGGGTGAAGCAACATTATCGCCCCTCCAACCAAACCGATAGTGGGAACGCCTGTCAATGGCAAATGCCGTTCGTTTGGTTCGACTGCTGCGGTGATGAGATGGGTGCTCGATCAGACACATCCGTCCCATGAGTCATAGAGGTCCGATCGATCCGACTGCCAGATAGGACCAATAGGACGTAGGGGACACATGTGACGATCGAAGCTCTACCAGACGGTCTAGCTGGACAGCGCCACGCTGCTCCAGTGAATCGCCGGTCGAACGTAGCTACCTTCGCCAGAAGGTGGATCCACGGGGTTTCCCACTACACCAAAGTGGCGCTGTCCAGCTAGCACCACTACAAAAAACAGGCCCGCCGTTTCCGGCGAGCCTGTGTCGTTTTTCGTTGCTTCGATGCGGTTGCGGATGGTCACCGCATCAGGGTCCAAAACTTAGCCAGAGATCTTGGCGACCAAGTCCAGGACCTTGTTGGAGTAACCCCATTCGTTGTCGTACCAGGAGACGACTTTGACGAAGGTGTCGTCCAATTGGATTCCGGCACCGGCGTCGAAGACCGAGGTGCGGGCTTCGCCGCGGAAATCGGTCGAGACGACTTTTTCGTCGGTGTAGCCGAGGATGCCCTTCATGCTGCCTTCGGCGGTTTCCTTCATCTTGGCGCAGATCTCTTCGTAGCTGGCACCCTTTTCCAGTTCGACGGTCAGGTCGACGACGGAAACGTCCGAGGTGGGAACGCGGAACGCCATGCCGGTCAGCTTGCCGTTGAGTTCCGGGATGACCTTGCCGACCGCTTTGGCCGCACCGGTGCTGGAGGGGATGATGTTTTCCAGGATCCCACGACCGCCGCGCCAATCTTTCTTGGAGGGGCCATCGACGGTCTTTTGCGTCGCGGTCGCGGCGTGAACGGTGGTCATCAATCCACGCTTGATGCCGTAGTTGTCGTTGAGAACCTTGGCGATCGGTGCCAAGCAGTTGGTCGTGCAAGATGCATTGGAGACGAAGGTTTCGCCGTTGTAGGTGTCGTCGTTGACGCCCATCACGAACATCCGCGTGTCGTCTTTGGACGGAGCCGACATGACGACTTTCTTGGCGCCGGCATCGATGTGACCTTGAGCGCCTTCGGAGGTCAGGAAGATCCCCGTCGATTCGACCACCACGTCGACTCCGACGTCACCCCAAGCCAGCTTGCTGGGGTCGGTTTCGGCGGTCGCACGAACGGTCTTGCCGTTGACGATCAGGTTGTTGCCTTCGACAGCCACTTCGCCTTTGAAGGGGCCGTGCACCGAATCGTACTTCAGCATGTAAGCCAAGTAGTCGGTGTCCAACAAGTCATTGATGGCAACCACTTCGATGTCGTCGCGACCGATGGATGCACGAAAGACCAGACGTCCGATTCGACCAAAACCATTGATTCCAACTTTGATAGCCACTGTTCGTTTCTCTCCTCGTTCAGGGTAGACTCAGCCAATTCGCTGGCCGGCATCGGATAAAATGTGAGCATTCGATGAGTCAGCGGAAGCCCATTCTCACTCGCTAGGGGAGGAGCTGCGAATCGCTGCGATGAGCTGCAGTCGTGGCGCTGATCATGAGGCGAGATTATAGGAAGACAACTCTGTTTTGAGCCAGCCCCCGCATCCCACCACCCCACCCGATTGGCAGCGGCCACGCGGCGTCGCGGCCGGAACATGGCGATACGTTCACCAGCGGACGATCGCACGCCACTATGACGACTTTGTGGCGGACACTCCGCTATGCGAGTTGGATCGTCGCTATGTCTTGGACACGCTCGCGACGTTATCGGTACGCGTCTCCGCCATCGAATCAACAAATTCCATCAATTCAAAGCCGCTCGTTTTGGACCTGGGGGCGGGCACCGGACGCTTGGCCCAGCCGATCAGCCGACAGGGTTTCGATGTCCTGGCCGTTGACCTCAGCCAGCCCATGCTGGAACAACTGCTCCAGAACATCGCCTCGGCGGACAACGATGACACCAAGGCCGGCACGGTGATGCCGATGCGCGCCAATCTGGTACAACTCGACGCCCTCGCCGACGGCATTGCCGATCACGCGGTTTGCATGTTCAGCACGCTGGGAATGGTCCAGGGCCGGGCCAATCGAATTCAATTCCTGTGCCATATCGCACGCGCCGTTCGCCCCGGCGGTTGTTTGATCCTACACGTGCACCGGCGTTGGGCGGCGCTGCGGGAATCGGGCGGATGGACGCGTCTGTTGCGAAGCTGGTTTGATTCACTTTGCAATCGCGAGGCGGAGTTCGGCGATGCGACGTACGCCTACCGCGGTCTGGAAAACATGTTCATGCACCGTTTTTCCGAAAAAGAAATTCGATCGGAATTAAGCGCGGCCGGCTGGACGGTGGAGCGGATCGACCGCGTGGGGATCGACGGCAGCGATCTGGTGAAATCGGCTTGGGAGGCCAGCGGACTGTTTGTGGTGTGCAGGCGGTAGGCCGATGGGGTAAGAAAGTTTTGGAGGTAAGAAGATTTTTCCCAGGCACAAGCCGCGGCCCGAAATCTTCCTACCTCCGAAATCTTCCTACCCTCTTGCCACCGTTACGGTGATTCAATCCGCGACCGAACCAGCGACACGATCTGCTGCAGCACTTCTTCGGGCAGCATGCCGTCGGTGTTGACGACCACGGCGTCTTCGGCGGCGCGCAACCGTCCGACGTCGCGCATCCGGTCCTCCAAGTCGCGTTGGTTTTGCGCCGACAGCACTTCTTCCAGCGAGACGTATCGGCCCGAATCGGCCAGCTGTCGCATTCGTCGTTTGGCACGTTCGACCGGTGACGCGGTCAAGAAGATTTTGCATTCGGCGTGCGGAAACACCTCGGCGCCTTGGTCGCGTCCTTCAGTGACAATGTCGCGGCCGGCGGCGATGTCGCGTTGGATCTGGGACAGTTGGGCGCGGACGGCGGGGACGTCGGCCAGGAATCGAATCGACTTGGTGACCTCGGGCGTGCGAATCTGCTGCGAAACATCTTCGCCGGCCAGTCGGATGGTGCGGTCCTGCCAGGACAACTCGAGTGAGCCGACCAGTTCGGCCAGCCCCTCGGCATCTTCCAAATCGATATCGGCTCGGATCGCGGCCAGCGTCGCGGCCCGGTAGAGCGCGCCGGTGTCCAAAAACTCGAACGCCAGTTGTGAAGCGACTTGGTGTGCGATACTGCTTTTGCCGGCACCGGCGGGGCCATCGATGGTGACGATCAACGTTGGAACATCCTGTAATTGACGAACAAATTTCACCGCCTATGGTGATGGCGCGACCCACGTTGTGCAATTGGGAGGACGCTGGAATCCCCACAACGCGGCGGCCGGGCGGTTTCCCACGCGGCCTTCACTCGCCCTCTCCGGCTGTTTTCAATCGTGCGCGACTACCTGAAGCTTCACTTCGTCGTCCTGATTTGGGGCTTCACCGCGGTGTTGGGCAAACTGATCGAATTGAGTGCGACGCAGGTCGTCTTGTATCGCAGTGCCGCCGCGGCCGTGATCCTGTTTGCCCTGCTGCCCGGCCGCGCGGCGGTTTCGAAACCGCTTGCCGTTGCCTTGGTCGCCAACGGGATGCTGGTCGGTGCCCATTGGATCCTGTTCTTTTTGGCAGTCAAAGTCGCCAATGTCTCGATCTGCATGATCGGGATGGCCACGACCAGCTTCTGGACGGCGCTGTTGGAACCGATCCTGATTCGCAAGGTTCGCTTCCAATGGGGGAACCTGCTGCTTGGGTGTGTGGTGATCGCGGCGGTGGTTTGGATTTATCGAACCGAAACACGGTTTCACTACGGTTTGTTGGTGGCCTTGGTGGGCGCGATCGTGGCCACGCTGTTTTCGATCATCAACGGATGGTTCGCCGGTCGAGTTCATCCGCAATCGGTGGTCATGTACGAGATGGCCGGTGCGGCGTTGTTCTGTGGTGCGGCACTGGTCGCGGCTAGCACGTTTGGGTTTCCGCTTGATTCGGACCGCTACCTGCCAGAGTCGCTGGAGTGGTTGTGGTTGGCGATTCTGGTGCTGGCCGGAACCGTGCTGGCCTATCAGATCTACGTCCGGCTGTTGGATCGTCTTTCGGTGTTCACGATCAACTTTGCCAACAACTTGGAACCGGTCTACGGGATCTCGTTGGGGGCGTTGATCTTTGGCGATCACGAGTTGCTCGGCAGTGACTTTTACGTCGGCACGCTGGTGATCCTGGCGGCGGTGATCGTCCAACCCTGGCTGATGAAAGCGGAAAGCACACCGCGTGCCGAGTGATCCGATAGAATGGGTGACCATCGCCAGAAGGTGGATCCCCAGCAGGAGCGCCACCGGGAAAATCGGCTAAAGCCTCGACACCAACGACACCCGATCCATTGCCACAGGTGCCTTGATGTTTTCCTACGCAAACCATGCAGCAAGTCCACAACGACGGTGGATGAACCGGGCGATGGTCGCCATCGTCTTCACGGTTCTATTCGCTGCGACAGATCGCTGTATTGCGGAGCAGCGGACGATTCGGCTGGGCGTTGTCGATGCGGACACCGGCGAGCCGGTCGCGGCGCGGTTGTACTTGAAATCTGCCGCGGGCAAACCGTTCTACTTTCAATCCGACGATGCGTCCGGTTCGGCGGTGCGCTACGAAAAACAAAACTGGATCAACAAACACTCCGTCGAGTACCACACCACGGTCTCGGCCCACCGCTGCTCGGCCGCTGTCCCCGAAGGCGAGTATCAATTGACCGTCGAGCGCGGGAAGACGTACTTTCCGCACACCCAGACGCTGACGGTCGGTGCCGACAACCTGGACTTGACGGTCCGTTTGAAGCGTTGGGCGGACCCGCAAGCACGGGGCTGGTATTCCGGCGACACACACCTGCACCGCACGATCCAGGAATTAAAAAACGTCGTCGTCGCAGAAGACTTGAATGTCGCGCTGCCGCTGACCAACTGGGTCACGATCGCCGATCGAGCTCCGGGTGCGGGCGACAAGAACTTGACCGACATTCCCGAGGGGCTGGTCAAGGTCGATGCGACACACGTCATCTGGCCTCGCAATACCGAGTACGAAATCTTCACCGTCGGCGGGCAACGACACACACTCGGTGCCCTGTTCGTGCTCGGTCATCGCAACGCGTTGGAATTAGGCGTGCCGCCGTGGCGGCCGGTCGTCCAGTCGGTTCGGTCGACCGATCCGGACGCGTTGTTCGACATGGACAAATTGGATTGGCCGTTCGCGATGGTGTTGCCGACGATCGCGCCCGACGCGTTGTACGAGCTTTCGAACAACCACGTTTGGCGAACCGAGTTTGCGTTTCGAACCTGGAACACGCCAGCCCCGGCCTACATGCAGCCTCCCTACGGCGCCAGCCAAGGCGGTCATCGTCAATGGATCGACTACACGCTGGGGATGTACTACACGCTGCTCAATTGCGGCTTTCGCATGCCGCCTTCGGCCGGAACGGCCAACGGCGTTCATCCGGTGCCGGCCGGATTCGGTCGCGTCTACATACACCAGAAGGACGGATTTGAATTCCGCGACTGGATGCGCGGCCTGCGGGAGGGACGTTCGTTCGTCACGACCGGGCCGATGCTCTACGCGACCGCCGACGAACAGGATCCCGGTCACGTTTTTCGTCAGTCAGCTACCGAGGCGATACCTCTGGCCGTCGACGTGCTCTCTGAAACCAGATTGTCCTATGGCGAACTGTTGATCAACGGGCGTCCGGAAGTTCTGCTGCGGCCGCAAAACCAACGCACCGCCGAAGGTGCCTTTCGTTCGGCGTTCTCACTGGATGTCCTTCCCGAACGTTCGGGCTGGTTTGCCGTTCGGTTTTGGCAGCCCCGCGATGACGGGCAATCACGGTTCGTCCATTCGGCGCCCTGGTATGTCGAAATCGGTGGTGAACCAGTTCGTCCGCTAGCGCGGGAAAAACGCTATCTGGTCTCGCGTTTGGAAAACGAAATGCGTCGCAGCCGGGGCATCGTGCCCGAGGCCGCGATGCAGGAGTACGAGCGGGCACTGGCGTATTACCAATCGCTGGACGTTTACGATGACTCCGCCGAGGTCGCTTCCGCAGCGAGGCCATCGGAAGGAGAATCATTGGAACGTTGGCTGGACAACATGATCATTGACCATCGGTTTGACGTCGACGAAGTCCGGCAAGCAACTGGGTTGTCATCGGAAGAAGCAGCCGAAGCGATCGAGCAGCGAGCCGACTCGGTCGCCTCGACTGGCTTCCGAATTCTGCCCTATCCCGGTGGCCGACACCCGCGGATCGGATTTCTTGACGGAGCGATTCGGCCGCAGCGCGAAACCAAGGTCAGTGTCTTTCCACCCTGGGATGACGGAGGCTACGTCGTCGTCGACGTCCCCGAAGCGGTGTTCTCGAATCTCGGGTTGACTTACCTAGCCCACGAACACATCCCCACGATTTGGACCGAACAAGGCATCGATTTACCCCGCTTGGAGTGGTCGGTCGACGAAGACACACTGCATGTGGAAAGAAAACTTCCCGGCGGGATCGTGATCGAAAGCCAAGTGACCGAGCAATCCGGCACCGCAGCGATGCAGCTGAAATTGACCAACGGCACCAAGGAAAAACTGACGGGGCTGCGCGTCCAGGTTTGCGTGATGCTGAAAGGGGCGATCGGGTTCAACGCGCAAAAAAAACTGGAAAGCGTCACCGCACCGCCCTTTGTCGCCGTACGTGCTGCAAACTCCAATCGCTGGATCATCACCGCTTGGCAGCCGAATCATCGTGTCTGGACGAACCCGCCGGTCCCCTGCATCCATTCCGATCCGGTCTTCCCCGACTGTGCCCCCGGTCAGACGGTCACCGTCAACGGCGGATTGTGGTTTTACGAAGGTGACGACATTCAAAGCGAACTCAATCGTTTGGTCGATTAACCCTAATCTGTGGGATAGGCTTCCAGCCTGTCATGTGGGATAGGCTTCCAGCCTGTCATGTGGGATAGGCTTCCAGCCTGTCAATTCGCGGCTGACAGGCTGGAAGCCTATCCCACTCTCGGCATCTGACAGGCAAGATGCCTATCCCACTCTTGCCACCCGTCGGGTGACCGAGGCGTAGATGGCGGCGTAAACGGCCACGGCGAACATGGCGACCCCAAAGGTGCCGGTCCACAGCGTCGTCGGTCCGAAACGCGACAACACCGCCCCGCCGATCGGGGCACCGATCGTCAGCGCCGATGCGTAACACATCGTAAACACGCCCAGATAGCTGCCACGCAACTCCTCCGGTGCCATGTCGGTGACGATCGCCTGGTTGAACGGCGCCTGCAGGATCTCGCCCAAGGTCCAAATCGCGATGCACAAAGCGACAAAGACCAGACCGCTGCCGGTGGCCGTCAGCCCGAACCCGATCGAAATCAACACGCCGCCGATCAACACAATCGTCATCGCGTTGAAACGCGACAACCAATGCGTCAGCGGCAATTGCAGCACCACGATCAACAACCCGTTGACGGACATCAGCAATCCGAATTGCAGGTTGCTGTACCCCAGCTGCCGAATGTAAATCGGCAACGTCGACAAGCCTTGCACGAACACCAACGCGATCAACAAGGTCGAGACGCAAAACAACAAGAACGGAAGATCCAGTCCGATCTTTCGCAGCGCCCCGACCCAAGATTCGTGCGGTGCACGCGATCCTTCCTGGTCGACCGACGGCTGCCGCCGACGCGTCTCTTCGATCGTCAGCGCGATGATCAATCCGTACACGATCATCGACGCCGCATCGATCCAAAACAGACACTCGAACGAGTATCCGGCCAGCAGTCCGCCGATCGGCGGCGCGATGGCAAAGCCCAGATTGATGGAAATGTACATCAGGGCGAACGCGTGTGGACGCCGGTCGATCGCGACCAAGTCACCGATCATCGCCGCCGCGGCGGGCCGATACAGGTCCGCCACCAACGCAAAGATCCCGACCGACACCATGAACAGCCAGCGGTTGGTCACCGTCGACAGAAACAGCAAGATTGCCGCGCCGCCGAACAGCGCCAACAACATCACCCCGCGCCGCCCGACTTTGTCCGCCAAATGACCGCCGAAGAAGGAACCCGCCATCGACCCCAAACCCAATACGCCGATACAAGCGGTGGCAAAGGGCACGCCGAACCCGAGTTGTTCGCTCGCGTAAATCGCCAAGAAGACCAATACGAACGACCCGGCTCGGTTGATCAAGGATCCGAGACATAGAATCCGCACCGGTAGCGGTAATTGGATGTAATCGCGAAGCACGGGAATGCCGCCAAGAAGGGACCATCGGAGAGATCACGGCGATCGTGACCGAATCGATGACTCTGGGACAGCGGTCGACCGTCGAGGGTTCGCCGCGCGAATCACTTGAACGGAATTTGAGTGAGTCCACCGATGGCAGGGCGTCCCCAAGGAGGCAGACAGCCACGAATCCGTGGGGACTCCCTGCCATCGGTGGGGGATTTCCAGCGTCTTGCCCGAGCCGACTGGAAGATCAGCGGCGTCCCGTCAGGCTATAATGTTTGATTTCCCCTCCCACCGCACGTCTGTCTACCGTTATGTATCGCCTGATCTGGCTTGTTTTCGCAATCGGTGCGATTACGTCCTGCCCCGCCGCCGACGTCGATTTCGACTCGCAAGTCCGCCCGATCCTGTCGGACAAATGCTTTCATTGCCACGGTCCGGACGAAGCCACCCGTGCAGCGGACCTGCGGTTGGATACCGTCGAAGGTGCCACGGAAGATCGTGGCGGCTATGCCGCGGTGGTCCCCGGCGACCTGGAAAACAGTGAAGCACTGCGGCGGGTGTTGTCGGATGATCCCGACGAAGTCATGCCTCCGCCGGAATCGAAGCTCACGCTGTCGGCGCGGGAAAAGTCGATCTTGCAAGAATGGATCGAGTCGGGCGCCCACTGGTCCGAACATTGGTCCTTCGTTCCCCCACAGCTGCCGACCGTCCCCGAGGATCCATCCCATTGGTCGCACAACGAAATCGATCGGTTCATTCGCTCCCGCGCGCTCGCGGTCGGGGTCGCCCCGCAAGCCGAAGCCGATCGGGAAACATTAATCCGTCGCGTGAGCTTGGACCTGACGGGGTTGCCACCGTCGCTGGCCGAAGTCGACGCGTTTCTGGCCGATGAGTCCGATGGCGCGTACGAACGGCTGGTCGATCGCTTGCTCGCATCGCCGCGGTATGGCGAGCGGATGGCGTGGGAGTGGCTCGACGCGGCACGCTACGCCGATACCGACGGATTCCAAGGCGACCCGACGCGGACGATGTGGCCTTGGCGCGATTGGCTGGTCGATGCTCTCAACGACAACATGCCCTTTGACCAGTTCACGATCGAGATGCTGGCCGGCGATTTGCTGGACCACCCGACCCCCGAACAGATCTTGGCGACCGGGTTCAACCGCAATCACATGTTCAACGGCGAAGGCGGACGGATCGCCGAAGAGACGCGGGTGGAAAACGTCTTCGATCGAGCGGAAACGACGGGGACCGTTTGGTTGGGTCTGACGATGACCTGCTGCCGTTGCCACGATCACAAGTTCGACCCGATCTCGCTTGAAGAATACTTCCAGTTTTACGCGTTCTTCGACAACACTTCGGAAACCGGACGCAGCGGTCGCGGCAAGACGGCGCCGGTGCTGGACTACCTGGACGAAGACCAACGTCGGCGGCGAGATGACCTTGCAGCCGAATTGCAAACCGTCGAATCCGAATTGACCGCCCCGCTTCCCAACCTGGACGCCGAACAAGCGGTCTGGGAAGTCGAGATGCGGGACAAACTGGCCGATCACACCGGTGCGGCACTGAAGACAGATCCGAACGATCGCCCGCCGGAGCAACGTCGCAAGTTGCGCGAGCATTTTCGATCGAAGCATTGGCCCGAGTGGAAAACGCTTTCGGAGCGCCGCGATCAACTGAAGAAACAACTCGCCAACCTGGAAAAACAAGCCGTCACCGTGATGGTGATGGACGACCTGCCCGACGATCGGCGGCGTCAAACGCTGGTGTTGGAACGCGGCGGTTATGACAAACCGACCGACGTGGCCGTCGATCCCGGCACCCCGGCCGCGCTTCCGCCGCTACCGGCCGATGCACCACGCAACCGTTTGACGCTGGCCCGATGGTTGGTCGATCCGACGAACCCGCTGACCGCGCGAGTCACGGTGAATCGTTATTGGCAGACATTTTTCGGACGCGGCATCGTTGAATCGACCGAAGATTTTGGGTTGCAAGGCAATCGTCCGACGCATCCCGATCTGTTGGACTGGCTGGCCGTTCGATTTGTGCAGAGCGGATGGAATGTCAAACAATTGCACAAATTGATCGTGATGAGTGCGACGTATCGTCAGTCGTCGAATCTGGACGAGGCATCGGTGGAACGCGACCCGCAGAACAAGTGGTTCGCCCGCGCGCCACGCTATCGTCTGCCCTCCTGGATGCTGCGTGATCAGGCGTTGGCGGTCAGTGGGCTGCTGACGCCGAAGATCGGTGGCCCCGCGGTCAAACCCTATCAACCCGAGGGCATCTGGGCGGAAGCCACGTTCGGCAAAATCCGCTACACGCCCGACAGCGGCGAGAAACTGTACCGTCGTAGTCTGTACATTTTCTGGCGGCGTATCGTCGGACCGACGATGTTTTTTGACGGCGCCAAACGACAGACCTGTGAAGTCAAACCGACGCGGACCAACACACCGCTGCACGCGCTGACGACACTCAACGAAACCACGTTCGTCGAATCGGCGCGGATGATGGCCGAGCGGGTGCTTCGCGAAAAGCAGTCACGATCCTCGCGTCTGACGTATGCCTTTCGATTGGCGACAGCGCGAAAGCCGACCAAGCGTGAGTTAGACGTCCTGGAAAGTCGCGTCGAAAAACTTCGCAACGACTTCGCGGCCAACCCCGACGACGCGCTGGAGTTGGTCTCGGTGGGGCAAGCGCCGCGTGATCCCGAAATCGACCTCGCCGAGCATGCCGCCTACACCATCGTTTGTTCGATTCTGTTGAACCTGGATGAAACCCTGTCCAAACACTGACGACGCCCACGGTGGGATAGGCTTCCAGCCTGTCATTTCGGATCTGTTTTTTCGGAGCCGACAGGCTGGAAGCCTATCCCACGGTGGATGACGCAGGGGATCCACCTCCTGGCGAAGGCAGCTACGTTTTCATTGAGATCCGCACCAACCCATGCCACACCCATCATACATCCATCCGATCCAACAAACTCGGCGCCAGTTCTTCGGTTCGGCCGGGACCGGTATCGGTCTGGCGGCTTTGGCAACGCTGTTAGGCCAAGACCGGGCGATC
Organism: Stieleria mannarensis; assembly: GCF_014154935.1. Taxonomy (GTDB): domain Bacteria; phylum Planctomycetota; class Planctomycetia; order Pirellulales; family Pirellulaceae; genus Stieleria; species Stieleria mannarensis. The sequence continues at coordinate 111,292 of NZ_JACEHH010000027.1, read as the reverse complement.
GGTGCCGGCGGGTTGCCGACGCTGCCGCACTTTGCCCCCAAGGCCAAACGGGTGATCTACTTGCTGCAAAACGGTGCCCCGTCGCACATCGATTTGTTCGACCACAAACCGACGCTGACGAAACTGCACGGCCAACAGATTCCCGACTCGGTCGTCGGCGGAGCCCGCTTCAGCACGATGACCGGCGGCCAGACGGCGCGGCCTTGTTTGAAGGAGATCACCAAGTTCGCGCGTCACGGACAAAGCGGCGCGACGGTTTCGAGTTTTCTTCCCGAAACGGCCAAGATCGTCGACAAGTTGTGCTTCATCAAATCGATGCACACGACCCAGGTCAATCACGCACCGGCGATCACGTTCTTTCTGACCGGTGATGAACGCCCCGGCCGGCCCAGCATGGGATCCTGGCTCAGTTACGGCCTGGGCAGCGAAACCGAGGAACTGCCCGCGTTCGTGGCGATGACGTCACGCGACAAAGAAGCTTCCTGCGGACAGATCTTTTACGACTATTACTGGGGCAGCGGTTTTCTGCCGACGGTGCATCAAGGCGTCAAGTTTCGCGGCAGCGGCGATCCGGTGCTCTATCTCTCCGACCCGCCCGGCATGAACCGCGATCGCCGCCGTGGCATGCTGGATGACTTGGCGGCGCTCAATCAAGAACAACTCGATGTGGTCGGCGATCCGGAGATCGCCACCCGGATCAAACAGTACGAGATGGCGTACCGCATGCAAGCGTCGGTTCCAGAGCTGACCGATCTGTCGACCGAATCGGAATCGACCCTTGCGATGTATGGACCGGACGTCACACGGAAAGGATCGTATGCTTACAACTGCCTGATCGCCCGTCGGTTGGCCGAGCGTGGGACACGATTCATTCAATTGATGCATGCCGGCTGGGACCAGCACCGCAATTTGAACAGCCAATTGGAAATCCAGTGCCGCGACACCGACGCACCCTCGGCGGCACTGGTCAAGGACTTGGAACAGCGTGGGCTGCTGGACGACACATTGGTGATCTGGGGCGGCGAATTCGGACGGACTCCGTTCCTGCAGGGGAAAATCGAAGACACAAAGCGTTGGGGCCGCGACCATCATCCGTACGTGTTCACACTGTGGATGGCCGGCGGCGGCATCAAGCCTGGCGTCACCCACGGTGAGTCCGATGAATTCGGATTCAGCGTGGCGTCCGATGGCGTCAGCGTTCACGATTTCCAAGCCACGATCCTGCATCTGTTGGGGATCGATCACGAGCGGCTGACTTTTCGTTTTCAAGGCCGTCGTTTTCGTTTGACCGATGTCCACGGTCACCTGATCGAACCGATTGTGGCGTAGGCGGCCTGACCGGATGCTATTCCGCCGACGAGAAAACGATCCTGGCCGTCGTTTGGCACCCATACCAAGAGATCTTTCAAGGCGTGATCACGTGCATGCACAACGATTTTCGCATCGGCGGATTGGCGCCGGGACAAACGAAACACATTCAGGGTAAGCTGTACGTCGTCCCGGCGGACACGCAAGCGCTCGTCCGTCGGTTTCGAGCTGATTTCCCCTGACTTTTGCCGAACCGATGGATGCCGTTGGCCGGCCATCGACTGCCGCCGCCTTGCCCCAGAACTTGTTTATGGCCGTTGGCCAAACGTTCTCGATTTTCATTTCCAACCTTGGGCGATGCCCAAGGCTAGGGGTGTAAACGGCCTTTGGCCGAATCCCGACGACGTGAGCCAGGATCCCTCAACTTACCTAAGCCCATCATGATTCGTTCACTGTTTTTCACATTGCTAGTTGCGTTGCCAATCGTTCCCACCCTGGCCCAAGAGGCAACCGACGACGGCCCGGTGGCGCAACCGTTGAAAGTCGCGACCTACAACATCCGCTACGCCAACCCGGGCGACGGCGAAGACATTTGGCCGAATCGCAAGGAATTCGTCGCCGAGTACTGCAAACGCAACGACATCATCGGGCTGCAAGAGGTCACCGAACCCCAATTTGCTTTCTTGCGAGCCGGAATGCCCGATTTTGATTCCTACGGCGTCGGCCGAGACGACGGGAAAAGCGGCGGAGAACACGCGCCAATTTTTTATCGCAAAGAAAAATTCGACATCATCGACAAGGGGACGTTTTGGTTGAGCGAGTCGCCTGAAATGGTCGGCGTGAAGGGCTGGGATGCGGCGTTGCCACGGACCTGCACCTGGATCCACTTTCGCGACAAACGTAGCGGGGCCCAGCTGTACGTGGCAAACACTCATTTCGATCACCGAGGCGCGAAGGCGCGAACCGAAAGTGGAAAACTATTGGCCGAGCGTCTCGGGAAACTGCCGAAGAATCTGCCGGTCATTCTGATGGGGGATTTCAATTGCACGATTGGTTCCGAACCGTACAACGCGATGGTGACGTCGCTCGCCGACGCGAGAAACGTCAGCGAGTCCGAGCCCACCGGACCGAACAGCACCTGGAACGGTTTCAAAGCGATCGCTCCCGACCGGATCATCGACCACATCTTCGTCCGTTCGATCGACGTGCAGCAGTTGGCGGTCCACGACCCCAAGACCGACCGCGGCCGATTCGCAAGCGATCACCTGCCGGTGCAGATCGTGGTGTCGTTGGCGAAGTAGGTCGTTGCGGAGAGTCGTTTACGACGACGCCCCGGAAAGGTAGTAGTTGTACAGGGTAGCGGAAGCCGCCAAGGCTTTCGGCCCTCCCCGCGCGGCTTCGCCGCGATGGCGAAACTCTTGGCGAGTTCCGCTACGGTCACTCCTGCTGTCCTTCCCACACCGACTGGTACTCTCCGATCAGCTCCGCTTCACGCTCGGTCCCGATCGCCGAAAAGACATCCCATGCCGGTTTCTTCCGCCCCAGCGGATGCGTCTCGCTCGGCAATCCGCGCAAGCCTAACCGCAGCCCGCCTTCATTGGGATGGTCGCTGGGGCGGTGGTAATCGAACGCCAGGATCGACGGGCACTGGCGCAGCTTCTGCCAGGTCAACAGCAACGCGGCGGCCTGGGTCCGCAACTGGTCTTCATCCTGCTCGTCGGCGTGAAACCCTTGCTCGCTGCAGATCACCGCGCGAACGCGACCATCGACCGTTCGACTGGAATCGAGGTGCATGAAGCGATCGAGCACGTGCAGGTTTTTGATCGTAATCAAACGCGTGTCAAAATCATCGGACACCTGCGTGTCGTTCCAAAAGTCTGCTTTCCACAGACTTTGGGGATAGGGATGATAGGCGACGCCCCATGGAAAGTCGCCTTCGAGTCGACTGTCGTGGATCAGCCGCTGCAGCATTACCTTCGGCGCGTAGGTTTTCCAGTGCTGGTTGTCGGTCGTGTTCCAGCGGTGGGTCAAAGAGATAAAAACGTGGGCGTTGGGGTTGAGTGACCGGGTTGCGGCATCGACCAGTCGCATCGACCGGATGTAATGGTCCATGAAGACTTCGATCGGTTGTTGCCCCATGTTGGTCCACTGCCATCCGTAGTCGACTTCGTTGTGAACGATCCAGTGGTCCACCCGACCATGTTGTTGATCGGTTCCGCTGTAGCGTTGTGCAAGGACATGCAGTGCGGCGGAATACCGGGCGACCGACTCCGGTTCGGTCAGGTTGGGCATCGCATAGGTGCCGGCGTCGGTCGATTCGGGATGTGCGATCGGTGATCGGCTGTGCGACGAGGTGGGGATCAACAAGATGCCGGCGACGACGGCGCCCGCATCGCTGATGGTTTGGATGTCGCGATCTTGCTGTCGTAGCCGCGGCTCGTTCAGCCACCAGGTGCGTCCGTTGACATCGATCGTCGGCCAGCCGGGACGCTCGGTTTCGCTGACCAAGCCGCTGACGAGGATGTTGACCGAGGCGTGCCCGATCCCGAGTTCACGAAGCTGGTCGGGGGTGAACCTGGACGTGATGCACGTCAATCCCTTGGCGGCCGCAAGCGAGTTCGATGCCGGGGCGTTTTCGCGATGAACCAGATCACGGTACCGGGCGGCCGAGACGGGCGTGGCCACTGCGCCACGTTGACCAACCAATTGAAACCGAACCCCCGCATCCAACCAGGGCGAACCGTGCGGGGAAGGGATCACCGCACGGAATCGTTGCCCCGATGGATCGATCGACACCGGCCAACGCCGCGCCAGTTCCGTGTCTGTCGGCGGATCGGCAGAGACGCTCTGGGCATGCCGCGCGATCAAAAACGCGCCGTCGATCGACTCGGGATCCGAAACCATTCCGGCAACGTGGAGCTGGGCTGCGTCCAGGGTGACCGATTCGAATTCCGCGGGCCAGCGACGCGTTCGATAGTCATTGATTCGCTCGGCCAACGCCGTTTTCTTCATCCTGCGCTCGGCGGCGTCCCTGCGTCGTTTCAATTCCGCATCGTTGATCGGCCGAACAATCACGCGGCGCACTTGCAGCTGAATGTTCGGACGGGTGCCCAAGTCGATTCGGACGGGGATTTCGACCGCACTGCCGATCGCCTCGGGAGCGAGTTCGCTGAGTGAGAACGCATACTTGGTCCAGCCTTCGGCGCTGGGCAGGTTCGGCAGTGCGGTGGCGTCGGGCCGATGAATCCCCGCTCCGCTCCGCCACTGGATCCCGCGAATTCCATCGGGGCAAAAGTATTCCAGTTCAAGCATCCAGTCCCGCTCGGCCGCTTCGAGCGGAGGCAGTTGAAAGCGAAAGAACGGATCGGATCCTTGGGTCAAAAACGTCACCACGCCGTCCTGTTGCGAAATGCGCAACTGGTTCACATGGTCGCCGACGCGGGACCAATCCAATCGGTAAATGCCGCGTGTCGTCGAGGTCGCTCCGTCGCCCCGGCCCCCGTCGTTCGCATCGCCGGATGCGAAATTCGTCAAGCAGAGCAGCAGGAGAGACGTCGAAACAAAGGGGCGGAACATCATCAACATCAAACGGTGGGAGGGAGTCCGAATTGGATCGCGATATCGTAATGCATCGAAACCACCACACGGAAGCGGAAGCCGCCAAGGCTTTCGCCGCCCGACCACGCGCCGGTTCAACGTCGGGAGGCGAAACTCTTGGCGAGTTCCGCTACGTTGGCAGGCTGATCTGGCCGACCACGTCGTGTGAGAACAGGTGTCACTCCTCTCGTGAATCGCTAGGGACCGGCCGGCGGCACGACGAATGGGAACGCGATCGGGATCACGATCATCGAAACGGCAAACACGATCAAGGACAGTGGCAACCCGAATCGCAGGTAGTCACTGGCGCGATAGCCGCCGACGGTGTAGACCATCAAATTGGTTTGATAGCCGAACGGGGTCAGAAAACTTGCCGATGCGGCGATCATGACGGCGATCACGAACGGCAACTCGCTGACGCCCAACGTCCCGGCGGCTCCCAGAGCGATCGTCAACATGATCAATCCCGCTGCGGTGTTGGTGATCAATTCGGTGCACAGCATCGTGGCCAGATACACCAACGCCAAACTGAGCAAGGGGTTTCCGCCGGCCAAACGGATCATCTCCGTCGCGATCGCCTGTGCCGCCCCGCTGGTTTCCATCGAGCTGCCGATCCCGATCGTCGCCCCGATCACGATCAAAATACTCCAGTCCACCGAACGCCGGGCTTCGCTGGACGTGCAACATCGAAACAGGATCATCGCGATGGCGGCGGCCATGGCGGCGGTCAGAATCGAGGCGATCTTGAGTGCGGCGATCAACACCATCGCCACCATGATCGCGATCGCGTACCACGCCCGTTCGTGCCGGCGGACGACATCCGAACCGACCCGGCTGACCAGATAGAAATCGCGGAGTTCTTTGGCCCGATGCAGAAACGAGGGCGACGCTTCCAACAACAGCACGTCACCGGTTTCCAACGCGACGTCACCGATCTTGCCTTGCAGCCGACGATCGCCGCGTGCGACCGCCACGACGGCGGCGTTGTAGTTGCTGCGAAAACGGCCTTCGCGGATCGTTTTACCCAACAGCGAGCAGCGCGGGCTGACGACCGCTTCGATCAACGTCCGACGCCAGGCCGGCACTTCCAACTTGCGGCCCTGGTCGTCGGGCGTCAGCAGCCCGCGGATCTTTCTCAGATCCACCACCGACTCGAGTGCCCCGACCAGAATCAACGCGTCGTCCCCTTGCAGCCGTTCGATCGGCTTGGCCGGAATGACCGTGTCGCCGCGTTGGATTTCGGCAACGTACAACCCCGGCAAACTTCGCAGCCCCGCGTCTTGAATCGATTTCCCAACCAGCGGTCCGTGGGGGTCGACCAACATTTCGACCGTGTACTGTTTCGGGTCGTCGCTGACACTGACCGCCGCCTTCCGTTCGGGAATCAGCTTGGTCGAAAACAGCATCATGTAGGCGACACCCAACACCGACGCCGGAATCCCGACCACGGCGGGGGCAAAAAACGTGATCTCGCCGCCGTGCTTGGCTTGAAACTCCTCTCGCACGATCAGATTCGTGCTGGTCCCCATCACCGTGCACATCCCACCCAGGATCGCCGCATAAGACAGCGGCAACAGCAAGCGGCTGGCACTGGCTCCCAATCGCTTGCAGACGTCGTCGACGATCGGCATCAGCGCCGCGACGACCGGTGTGTTGTTTAAAAAACCGCTGCCGACCGCCACGGGCACCAGAATTCTCGCCTGTGCCGAGCGAAAGGTTTTCGCCCGATCCAAAAACCAGCCGGTCGCCAATTTCGTCCCCCCGGTCATCTCCAACCCCGCGACGACGGCAAACAGCAAACCGATCGTCAACAACCCCTGATTGCTAAACCCCGCGACCGCATCACCCGGGCTGGGCAAATGGGGCGTGCCGGTCAAATCTTGGACGATCACCAAAATCGCCAGAAACGCCAGCGCCAACAGGTCCGTCGACGCGACCCGCATCGCCAAACTGGCCAGCAATCCGAGCGAGACGGCGAGCGATAACCAGGCTTCCCAGATCATGGACCGGTGGAACTAAAGGGTGAGATGGAGGTGCAGACCAAAGCGGAAGACCGCTACGTTAAGCTCAGCGAAAAGGCCGCTCGCGCTGGCGTGAACCGGCTGATGTCAAATGAATATCAGCCGTTTGGCGCTCGCCTACGGGCCCCTACCTGTGGAAAACATGCTTCACGTAGCGGTCTTGAGCCAAAGCGATTGCGCGAGGACGAACAGAAACAATAATCGCTCAGACCTCAAATGTTCAGATGGGGTTCGGATTCACTGCGATCGCGCTGCGGTCGCTATCGAAACACGCGCCGCAGCAACAGCGGGGTCACCACCGCGCTGAATCCGCCGGGGATCAGCCCCACCATCGCGCCCGTCAGGCCAAACCCGCCGAGGAAGACCGCGGCGACCAGACCGCATAGAAACCCGCAGATTCTGCCGAACATAAAGACCGATCGGCGGTCCCAGGGCTGGTCTTGCAAGGCCGCCAGACTGGTCCGCAGCAAAAAACACAACGGAACCAGGACGATCGAAACCAGCCCGGCTGCAACCACTCCGACCAGAATGGAGAGGGGAAACGCGTAAAGGAACACAAACCCCGCTTCATGAACCTCCGACACGCTGCGTGACAGGGTGATCGTCCCCACGACGACCGTCGACAGCAATACGCCGAACAGCCCTCCGGAAATCGTCACCGCGCCGATCACCGACCCGATGATCCGCCTGGCCGAGAAGGTTTTGGATTTCAGCCCCGCTGGGTCATGCTCCTCCGACCCCAAATGAGACGTCGGGGCGAACGGGTTCAGCGGGGTCGGCTGGCCATCAGAGTCGTGCATCATGGTGTAAAGCCGGCTGGGAAACGGCAAAGCAAATCGATCGCCGACTATCTGGCAGTGGGACCGCCGTTACAATCGTACCGGACACCGACGATGGTCGCCACTCTTCGCCCCCATCGATTGAACTCGCCCCCAGCCGCCAGCAATGACCGCCAACGAGAAAACCTCCCCGATCGACGAACTGCGGGCCCAGTACGAAGAGCTGGCCGAACTCGCCGGATCGCTCGCGCATGAAATCAAAAACCCGTTGTCGGTGATCCACATGAACATCGATCTGCTGAGCGAAGATCTGGTCGAGTGGAATTCGCCACAGAGCCGGCGGTCGATCGAACGCGTCAATATCGTCCGCGAACAATGCGAGCGGATGCAGGGATTGCTGCGAGATTTCCTGCGCTACGCCCGGCTTCGGGACATCGATCTGGTTTCCGGATCGTTGAACGACCAAGTCGACACGGTGTTGCGTGCTTACAAAGCCGAGGCGTCCAAACGGGGGATCGAAATCAAACGCTACCTGGACAGCGATCTGCCGTCGATCGCCCTGCACAGCGACTCGCTGCAGGCGGCTTTGATGAACCTGGTCAAAAACGCACTCGAAGCAACCGGGCGTGGCGGCCAACTGCTCGCACGCACCTACAGCACGCAGTCCAGCGTCGCGTTGGACCTGATCGACAGCGGCCGCGGCGTGGACAACAACACGATCATGCACATGTTCCAGCCTTTCTACACGACCAAGGAAGGCGGCAGCGGTCTGGGGTTGCCGACGGCACGGAAAATCATCGAAGCCCACGGTGGCCGCATCAGCGTGCAGAGCGAAGTCGGCCGGGGGACCAAGTTCACGCTGGAATTCCCCGTGCTCAAGCGACTCCCCTGACCACCGCATCGGTTGCTGTCTCGCTTTGAGGGACCGTCCAGCTGAAGGCGATCGCTTTTCTCGTCTGCCCCGGCCCTTCCGGGCCGTCGCCCGTGGGGCTCCGCGCGACGACCTCGAAAAGACGTCGTACACCCTCCGCCGGGCGCGGAACAACCGCGTCATCCGTCACAATCGATTCGATCGGCTGCCGCCGGAATGACTTGCGTCGCTGCCCTCGCTTGTATCTTCGTTTCGCTCAAATACGTTGTTTTATCACGTCGCACCCGCCATTGTGACCTCACGCGTTTCGATCCGAATCTCTCCCGTCGCCACGACGTGCCCCCCATGCCCAAGCCGAATCTCGTACTCGCCGGTCTCACGTTTGCCCTGCTGTCGCTGTGTTTCGGTCCGCACGTCGTGGCCCAGGCTGATGCAGAGACACGTGACGATGCCGCCGATGCCTCGCCGTCGGATGCTCTGGTCATCAAGGAAGCTCAAACCTCTTTGATCCAGAACGTGTCGATCGCCACACCGGTGTCCGGCGTGGTTTCTGTGGTTCAGGTGCAAGAAGGTGATCGTGTCCAGGCCGACACATCGCTGGTCACGCTCGAAGACAACCTTGCGGAAGAGGAACTGGCTGCCGCCAAAGCCGCCTTGGACGCCGCACGTTTGGAAAGCGACAACGACGTCAACCTGCGTTTCGCCCAGCGGACCTTGCAAGTTCGCGAGCATGAGATGAAGCAGAGCCGATTGGCCAACGACACCTATGCCGGTGCGGTCAGCGACTTTGAACTAGAAGAGATCCGCTTGAAAGTCGACCAGGCGGCGCTGGCGATCGAACAAGCTCGCCACGAGCTGATGATCGCCGCGGCAGCGGCGGTGGAGAAACAGGCGGCCGTTTCGATCGCCCAGACCCGACTGGATCAACACAGCGTGACATCTCGCGTCGCAGGCGAGGTTGCCCAAGTCGATGTGCAACCGGGCCAGTGGGTCGAAGCCGGCACCAAACTCGTCCGCGTCATCTCGCTGGACCCACTGCGTGTCGAAGGCTTCATCGACGGCCGCAAGCACGGCCCCGGGCTGATCGGACGCAACGTCCGCTTCACCCCCGCCGGAGCGGACGAAGACGAAAGTCTGACCGGTCACGTCTCCTTCGTCTCCCGAGAACTGCACCCGGTCACCGGCCAAGTCCGGCTGTGGGCAACCGTCGACAACCCCGACGGCCGGATCGGATCGGGAACGCCTGGGACGTTGGTGGTGGAGTAGGGGGCAAGTTCTTGGTTCTTGGTTCTTCTCGTCACCCATTTTCTTGTCTCCAATTGTCTCACATCTATTTTTCTGCGCCCCATTTTTCTGTCCTCTCCTCCCGCGTCTCTCCCCGCCACTTCCCTCCCGCGTTGCGTCATCGCCTTCGTTGGCGGACAATCCGTCTGAATGACACGTCCGGATTTCCCCGTCACCCAACTCACCTGCGATGTCCCCTTCGCCTCCTGCCACGCCGGCCCGCTTGAGCGCCGGCTCGATGGTCCTCTCCGGAGTCCGGTTTAACTGGCGGACCTCGTTGGCGGTCGCGTTGGGGGTGGCGATCGCCACCGCGGTGATCGTCGGCGCGTTGCTGGTCGGGGATTCGATGCGTGGCAGTTTGCGTGGTTTGACGGTCGAGCGATTGGGAAAGATTGAATCGGTGGTCGCCCCGGGCGGGTTCTTTTCCGCCGACGATGCCGCGACGACGCTGGGCGTGGATCCGTCGCAATTGGCGACCATCATCTTGTTCGATCGCGCCGTCATCGAAACCGTCGGCGCGGCCGACTCACGTCGCGCCGGCGCGGTCCAAACGATCGGCTGCGACGAAACGTTTTGGAACCTGGACGTCGCCGGCATCGCGCCGACGATCCTGCCGGGTGAGGATTCGATTGTCTTGACCGCAGGGCTGGCCGCCGAGCTGGGTGTCCAGGTCGGTGACCAGGTCACGGTGCGGTTGCCGGTCGAACAAGCGGTTCCGGCTGACAGCCCGCTCGGACGACGCGATGTGCAGACCGAAGGGATTCCGCGGTTGGAAGTCGTCGACATCCTGCCCGATCGCGGGCTGGCCCGATTCTCACTCTCCCCGGCCCAAGCGACACCGAAAAACGTGTTCCTGTCGCGGGACGTCATCGGTGACGTATTGGAAAGAGCCGGCCAGGCAAACGTGGCGCTGTCGACCGTTTCGATCGATCCCCAAAAACTCCGCGTGAACCTGTCCGATCTGGGGCTGCAACTCGAGCGTGTCACCAAGACCTTCGAAGGAACCACGATCTTTGACTATTACAGCGTCACCAGCGATCGGTTGCTGCTCGACGACACCGCGGTCGACACGATCACCGCCGCCCTGCCGCCGGGCTCGGTCACCCCGGCGATGACCTACCTGGCCAATGCGATCGAGCGCCTTGACCAGCCCGAGGATGTCGATGCCGATGCGGTGTCCACGGTGACCTACAGCACGATCACGGCGATCGATTCATCGCCCGAATTGCCGTTGGACTTTGGTGATACCGATCCACTCGATACCGATTTGCCCGATGACGCGGTCCCGATGGTGCTGAACTCCTGGACCGCCGGGCGACTGGGCGTCGACGTGGGGGCGCGATTGCAGATCGCCTACTTCGAACCCGAGGTTGAAAACGGCAAAGAAATCGAACGCACGTTCCAGGCTGTGGTGACGGGCGTGGTTCCGATCACCGAGCCGACCCGACGCTACTTCCGCAGTCGCCCGGCCGTGTTTGACACCGCGCCGACGCGCTACAACGATCCGAATTTGACCCCGACGGTGCCCGGCGTGACCGACCAGGATTCGATGAGCGACTGGGACACGCCGTTCGAACTGACACGCGACGTGCCGGCCGCGGACGATGATTACTGGAAGAATCACCGGCTGACTCCCAAAGCGTTCATTCCGCTTGCGGCCGGACGGCGGCTGTTCGGCAGCCGGTTCGGCGAAACGACGGGGTTGAGAATCGATCCGTCGGTTGCCCCAGATGTTGACGCATTGCAATCGACACTGGTCGCGGCACTCGCAGGCGTCTTGCCCGAACTCGGCTGGCATCCGCGTCCGATTCGTAGCGATCAGTTGGCCGCATCCAAAGGCACGACGCCGTTTGACGGGTTGTTCTTGGCGCTCAGTTTCTTCGTGATCTTTTCTGCCGTGATGCTGATCGCGATGCTGTTTCGGTTGGGCTTGGCCCGCCGGGCGCGTGAGCTGGGAACGTTGATGGCGATCGGTTTGGAACGCAAGCAAGTCTCGCAGTTCTTTCTCGGTGAAGGCGTCGTGATCGCGCTGGTCGGTGTGTTGCTGGGGGTGGCCGGTGGCATCGCCTATGCCCACGTGGTGTTGGCGGCGTTACGGACGTATTGGGTCGGCGCCGTCACGGTTCCTTTTCTGACGTTTCACTGGACGCTCAAAAGCCTGGTCGGGGGCGGGGTGATCGGTTTGTTGATCGGGGCGGGGACGTTGTGGTGGACGTTGCGATCGTTGTTACGGCATCAAGCCGTCACGTTGTTACGGGGCGGAGAGTCTTCCGATCAAGTCCGCCCGGGAGTCCGCGTCAGTCCCTGGCCGCAGCGCTTGGCAATCGTGATGATCGTGATGGCGATCGGCGCAGGCATCGGCGGTGCGATGTCGGGCGGTCAGACGGCTGCCGGAGGATTTGTCGGCGGCGGGATGCTGTTGTTGATCGCCGTCTTGATGCTGATTTACGACTCGCTGCGCAAATCCAAACGGCACGGTGATTCGGCGGCGGGCTATTCGCTGGGGCGATTGGCTCGCAGCAATTCGACCCGGTCGCCGCTGCGCAGCACGCTGACGATCGGATTGATGGCGACCGCATCGTTTTTGATCGTCGCGATCACCGCGTTTCGATTGCAACCATCCGACGAAGGCACCGGCGGGTTTGATTTGGTCGCCGAAACGGCCCAGCCCCTGTACGAAGACCTGACCGACCCGGCCGTCCAGACCGGATTGCTGGGAAACGATGCTCCACTCGTCTCCTCGGCCACGATCGTTTCCATGCGTGTCCGCAGCGGACAGGATGCCAGTTGCAACAATCTGTACCAAGCCACCGAGCCGACGGTGCTGGGCGTTCCCGACCGGTCGGCCGAATCGCTGGGCAAATTCCGCTTCTATGCGTCGGCGGCACCTGACGACGAAGACCAGACGGCTTGGTCACTGCTCAGCCGGCGGGCAAGTGGCAGCCAAGAGGACCCGATTCCGTTGATCGTCGATCAGAACACGGCGATGTGGAGCTTGCAGATGATCCAGGGGATCGGGGAGCGAAAGGCGTTCGTCTATGACACCCGCACGATTCATTTCCAGGTCGTCGGGTTGCTGGAAAACTCCCTGCTGCAAGGTCGGTTGATCATCGGGGAATCGAATTTCCAGTCCGCGTTTCCCCAGATCAGCGGCTATCGATCCCTGTTGATCCGCAGCGACGACCAGCCGGCAGGCGCGGTTGCCTCGGCGTTGGAAACCCGGTTGGGCGATGTCGGTTTCGACGCCTCCGACGCAGGCCAGGTCCTCAGCGGCATGATGGCGGTGCAGAACACCTACTTGCGGACGTTCCAAAGCCTGGGCGGGCTGGGGTTGCTGTTGGGGACGGTCGGGTTGGCGATCGCACAACTGCGCAACGTGCTCGAACGCCGCAATGAACTCGCGGTGATGCGTGCGATCGGATTCACCCAAGCCCGATTGGCGGCGATGGTGATGGGCGAAACCGCGTCGTTGCTGCTGATCGGAATCGGCTGTGGGGTCGTCTGTGCCGTGGTCGCGGTGCTGCCCCATGCGCTGTCCGGTGGGATGACGCCGCCGATCGTCGAACCGATCCTGGTCGTGCTGGGGATCGTCCTGTTCGGCCTGCTGGCGGGGCTGATCGCCGCCTGGAAAGTCGTCCGAATGCCACTGCTGGAATCGCTGAGGGGAACGTGAATCGGATGGACTTGGATGAAGGTCGCTTTGACGCGTCCCCCGAGACGCTGCGAGACCCCGCGATGTTGCTGGCGCTCGATGAAGCGTTTTTGATGGGGGCCGAAGCCGGCGACGTCGGCCCGACGTTTCGGACCTGGGAATTCACAAGGGCGACCGTGGTGCTGGGGCGATCGTCCAAGGTGGACCGCGAAACCGACCGCGAACATTGCGACCGCCACGGCATCCAGATCTACCGCCGCTGCAGCGGCGGGGCGTCGATCGTCGGCGGTCCGGGGTGTTTGATGTACAGCGTGGTGCTGTCGCTGGAACAACACCCCCAAATCGCAAAGATCGACGAGGCCCACGACTTTGTGATGCATCGGGTGCTGGCCGCGGTGCAGCGACAATTGCCGCAGGTCCGGCTTCAGGGGATTTGTGATCTGACCTGGCGCGATCGCAAGTTTTCCGGCAACGCGCTGCGGATCACGCGTCGCCACCTGCTCTATCACGGGACGATTTTGTACGCGGCCGATTTGCAGTGTGTCGACCGCTGCCTGGATTTTGCGCCTCGCCAGCCCGATTACCGTCGCGGACGCGATCACGGTTCGTTCGTCACCAACGCACCGCTGGATCCGGTACGATTGGCCGATGATTTGGCCGAACCATTCGGTCCGCCGGTGGGGCAGATCCCCGCCGCGATCCTGGCCCGGGCGTCCGAATTGGTGTCAAACCGTTATAGTTGCGAAGACTGGCGTTTTCGGCACTGAGATTTCAGCCGGTCATCGGCAAGTTTTCCGATTGCGAGATTTGTCGACCGAGTAAACTAACTGGAGGCGGGGGTACAGCGGGAACCGGTCGACGCGTCGCCGTCGGCTTGCATCGACACCCATTTTCGTCGCCGCGTGCCGGAAACTGCGCCTGCCGATCGCCCCTCGTGAAGCGACAATCGCAGCAATTTTGGTTCGCCGCGAAACCATTTGCCGGATCGACGGTTTAACCGATGAGGGTCTGCGCGCATCGTTGCCTGTGTTGCCCCCGTCCCCCGTGACGCTGCCCCCCTGACCTTGTGACCCTGACCTTGTGACCCTGACCTTGTGACCCCTCCTAACACTCCCTGCCTTCCCGAGAACGGTCTTCTCATGAAAATGAATCCGCGTCCTGCTGTCAGCACGCCGCCCGGCCGAAGCATGCCACTGCGACCGCGTCGCGGGGGTGCGTTCGGCGCCTTGATCGCCTGTTTAGTGATCGCGGGAATTCTTGGCGGAATCGGCTACGCGCTGTTTTTTAACGATAGCGATGGCATCAACACCGGCGAATTGATCACGGCAAACGTGGTCAAAGGGCCTTTCGACCACATCGTGCTCGAGCAGGGGGAGATCGAGAGCAGCAGCAACATCGAAGTCATCTGCCTGGTCAAATCGCGAGGCAGCGGCACCGGCGGGACCTCAATCCTGTGGGTGATCGACGAGGGCACGCGGGTGGAAGAGGGCGACAAGTTGGTGGAACTGGATGCCTCGCAATTGGAACAGACGCTCAACGAGGACAAGATCCGCGTGATCGCGGCCGAAGCCAACGTGACGACCGCCAAGGCCCAGGTCGAGCAAGCCAAGATCGCTCGCCAGGAATACCTGGAAGGCGTCTACATGACCGACGAGCGGGCGATTTTGAATGAAAAATTGATCGCCGAACAAGACTTGGTCAAAGCCCAAAAAGCCCTCGAGAGCAGCCAACGTCTGGTCGCCAAAGGGTTGATCAAGTCGCT
Source organism: Stieleria mannarensis (assembly GCF_014154935.1). Classification (GTDB taxonomy): domain Bacteria; phylum Planctomycetota; class Planctomycetia; order Pirellulales; family Pirellulaceae; genus Stieleria; species Stieleria mannarensis. The sequence continues at coordinate 96,018 of NZ_JACEHH010000027.1, read as the reverse complement.
TCAACTGGACGCCGACAAGTTCGCCGTCGCCAAGGCACGCAACGAACTGGAAGCCGCCGAAGGACGACTACGCGTGCTGCAAAACCTGACCAAGAAAAAAATGCTGGTCCAATTCGACAGCGACATCGAAGCCGCCCAGGCCCAATTGTCCGCCTATGAGAGCGAGTTGCTGGAACAGCAAATTCAATTGAAGGACACCGAAGAGCAGATCAAAAACTGCATCATGACCGCTCCGGCTGCCGGCGTCGTCGTACACGCCAACCGCTACAGCAGCCGTGGCGGAAACGCGGAATTTGTGGTCGAAGCCGGGGCCACGGTCCGCGAGCGGCAAGAGATCATTTACCTGCCCGACCCCAGCAAGATGCAGGTCAAAAGCAAGGTCAACGAATCGCGGATCACGCTGATCCGCGAAGGCATGGCGGTGAAAATCGCCGTTTCCTCAATCCCCGGATTGACCCTCAAAGGCCGCGTCACCAAGGTCAATCGATACGCCGAACCGAGCAGTTTTACCAGCTCGGGGATCAAGGAATATGCCGTGTTGGTCGACATCCTCAATCCGCCCGAAAACATCCGCACCGGGATGACGGCGGAGGTCCAGATTTTTGTCCAGCAACTCGAAGACGCGATCCAAATGCCGATCCAGGGGCTGTATGAACACGACAACCGGATGTTTGCGCTGGTCAAGGATGGCCCCGAGTCGTTTCGAACCACCCAAGTGAAAATCGGGGCGACCAACGACACGATGGCGACGATCGAAGAAGGGCTGAACGAGGGCGAAATGGTCGTGTTAAACCTCCGCGAACACCTGAATTTGATGGACCTGCCCGAAGTCTCCGCCGACGACAACAGCGAGATGCGTGAGATCGCCGACGTCGACCCCAATGCCAAGCCGGTCCAGATCGAAGACGGACCGAGTGACGGTCGCGGCGGCCCCAGCGGAGCCCGACGCGGCGGTGGCGGCGGTCCCGGTGGTGGTGGACCCGGCGGCGGTGGACGCCCCGACCCGGCAACCATCGTTTCCCGGATGATGGAAAATGGCGACAAAGACGGTGACGGCACCATCAGTGCCGACGAACTCAAAGCCCTGGACGCCAATTTCCGCGATCGCATCTCCGCCGCCGACAGCGACGGTGACGGAGCGGTCACGCGAGCGGAGATCATGAAGATGATCAACCAACGGGCGGGAGGCTGAACCGAGAATGTCGATGACTGACGCCTACCGATCCTCCGGTTCCGATCCCAACGGCACGGCCACCACGCCGAAACGATTGGCAACGTCGATTCGGAATCTGCAAAAGCATTACGTGCTCAAAAGCGAAACCGTTAAAGCGCTCCGTGGCGTCTCGTTCGATGTCCCCGAAGGCGATTACGTCGCCATCATGGGGCCCTCGGGGAGCGGCAAGAGCACCCTGCTGAACCTGCTCGGCTGCCTGGACAAACCGACCAAGGGTTCGTTGATGCTCGGCGACGATGACATCGCCACGATGAGCGACGACGAACTGGCCGAGATCCGCTCCGAACGGATCGGATTCGTGTTCCAGTCCTACAACCTGATCCAGCAACTGAGTGTCGTGGAAAACATTCAGGTGCCGCTGTATTACCAAGGGAACATCGGCGCCAAAGAACGCGCGCGATCGATCGAACTGGCCGAACGTGTGGGGCTGAAAGACCGCTTGGATCACCGCCCCACACAATTGTCCGGGGGCCAGCAGCAACGTGTGGCGATCGCCCGCTCGCTGGTCAACGACCCGTACTTTGTGCTCGCCGACGAACCGACCGGGAACCTGGACTCGGTCACGACCGAAGAGATTCTCACGATCTTCGACCAGCTGAACGAAGAAGGCCGCACGATCATCCTGGTCACGCACGAGGACTTCGTCGCCGCGCGTGCTAAGCGTGTTGTCAGGCTGAAGGACGGAAAACTGCACAAGGATGAAGTCAACGACGAAGCGGCGCGCGAGGAGGCGCGTGAGTTCCAGCGAAACCATGTCGCGCAACTGCTGAAAGAGGTGGATCGTTAAGATGATTTGGTTGCGCACCCTCCGGCTGGGCGTCAAAAGCCTCGCCCTGCACCCGCTGCGAAGTGGACTGACGATGCTCGGGATCCTGATCGGGGTCTGGGCCGTGATCTTGTTGACCGCGGTCAGCCAGGGCGCGAGCGATCAGGTTCAAAAACAGATCGAATCGTTGGGTGCCAACACGATCATCGTCCGCAGCCAGAAACCGCCGGAAGAAAAGCTGGCTGCCGGCGGGTTCGCCAGCCAATACGGGCTGTTGCGGCAAGACCTGGACATGCTCCTGGCCAGTGTCCCGACGATCAAGACCGCGGTGCCGATTCGCGAAATCCGACGCCAATTTGCGTTTCGTGATCGCACCGTCGATGGACGTTTGGTCGGTTGCACCCCCGGCTATGCCGACGTCAATACGCTGGCGATTCGAAAACAAGGCGGCCGGTTTCTGAGCGATGCCGACGGCATCCGCGCCGACACCGTTTGTGTCGTCTCGGCCGGCGTCGCCGAACGATTGTTCCCCTTCGAAGACCCGCTGGGGAAACGCGTCTACATCCCCGAAAGCAAAGACTACTATCGCGTCGTCGGCGTGTTGGAACCGCGCAATCCCTCCGCTGCCATCGGCGGATCGCTCGATTCCCAAGACTTTTCCTCCGACGTCTACGTCCCCATCCAAACGATCCGCAGCCGCGTCGGGGACCGCATCGTCACCCGCCGCAGCGGCCAGTTCCAGATCGAAATCATGGAACTCAACCAGATCACCCTGCAGGTCGGCAGCGTCGACGAAGTCCGCTCCAGTGCGGCCATGATCGAACGCTTGCTGGACCGCAACCATGCCAAGATGGGCGACGTCGCGGTCGTGTTCCCGTTGGAATTGCTCGAACAGGCGCGGAACCTCAGGTTGATGTTCTTGGGAATCGGGATCTTGATCGCGTGTATCTCGCTGATCGTTGGCGGCATCGGCATCATGAACATCATGCTGGCCAGCGTGACCGAGCGGACGCGGGAGATCGGGATTCGCCGAGCATTGGGCGCCAAACGCGGCGACATTGTGCGGCAGTTCCTGGTCGAAACCCTGGTGCTCAGCTTCTGTGGTGCGGCGCTTGGGATCCTGCTCGGATTTCTCGGCCCGGCCATGTACGAGGGCATGATCTATATCGTTCGCGAAGGGTTCCCCGACAAGTTCGCCGCCCTTCCCGATGCGATCCGCGAAGCCAAACCGGCGATCGTGTACGAGACGATTCCCTTGGCCGTGTTGATCGCCGTCCTGGTCGGTCTGGTCAGCGGGCTGTACCCGGCGATCCGCGCCGCACGGATGAACCCGATCGAAGCCCTCCGGCACGAGTAGACCGGGAACGAATCAAACCACGCGACACCCCCAACGGCATCGCGGCGTGTAAAATGCTGCGTTGCCTTGCCTGGACACCGATTCCCCAGTTTCTTCTACCCGGAGCCTTTGATGATCCATCGAATTGTTTTGACGCTCGCCGGCGCCGCCGCTGTCCTCATGACTGCCCCACCCGCCGAAGCGGAAGTGACCGTGACGATTTCGAAAATGCACCTCTGCTGTGGCGCTTGTGTCAAAGGCGTCGAAGGGGCGCTTGAGAAAGTCGAGGGCGCATCGGTCAAGGCGGATCAGAAAAACGGAACCGCCGTGCTGACCGCCGAGGACGCCAAGACCGCGCGTCGGGCACTCGGTGCGATCGCGCGGGCCGGATTCCATGGCGACACCGACCACGCCAAACTGAAAATCAAAGACAACAGTGGCGTTAAGCAAGGCACCACCCAACGTCTGGAACTGGTCGGAATCCACAATTGCTGCGGCGGTTGCAACAAAGCGATCAAAGCGGCGATCGCATCGGTCGACGGCGTCCAGGCCGATACCGCCAAAGCGAAACGCCGAACACTGGTCGTCGAAGGCGAATTCGATGGCCTGGCCGTCGTCCAGGCACTCAACAAGGCCGGTTTTCACGTCCGCGCCAAAGGAGCCGCCCAGGAGGCAGCTGCGAAACGAAAGCAGAAGTCAGACGGCGACAACGCGGACCAGTGAACGACACGGCGTTGGTCGGTGATGATCCGCCATTGTGAGGTGACGACCGCTTGGCGTTCGGTCTGTATTGTGCTGGTGGTCCTGGTGACCTCATCGGGATGTAACCGCGACACGCCGGACCCGGAGGTCAAGGAACCGCCACCCGGCACGCAGGTCTCCGAAGTAACCCTGGATGAAGCGCGTCGGCAGATCGCCGCGGGACAATTTGATGCCGCGCGCACATTGATCTCGCGTTATCTGCAGGACCACCCAAACGATCCGCTGGCCTTGGAAATGGCTGGCGACGGCGCGGTCCAGGCCGATGATGCGACCGCCGCGATCGGATTCTATCAGGCCGCCGTCGCCGCCTCGGAGCAACCCACCAAGCAGGTCTGGCTGAAATGGGCGGGCGCGACGGTCAACGCCCAGCGCCCGTTCGAAACCATCGCGGTCTTGCGACAGGCCGTCCAAGATTACCCAAGCGTCTTGGAGATCCGTCAAAACCTGGCCAGCCTGCTCGCCCGCGTCGGTTTGCAACACGAGGCGGCCGAGCATTTGCGTTGGCTGGTCCAACATAAATATGGCAGCCAAAGCATTCTGTTGATTCTGGCCGATCTGAATCGACCGCAAACACACGCACCGACCTGCGAATCGGCACTCCGCTGTCATCCGGAAGACCTGCGGCCGATGTTTTCGTTGGCCCAGCTCGACGCCTCACAGTCCAAGTGGAACGAGGTCGAACAAGCACTCCAAGCGGTCCTCGCCAGGCACCCGCGATTCGTGCCCGCACTGGCATTGTACGGCCGCGCGTTGGTCGAACTCGACCGAACCGAAGCGGTCCGGCAATGGAGTCAATCGCTGCCGCCGCAGATCGAAGGCGATCCTCAGTACTGGTTGTCGGCGGGAATCTGGGCATCCCGCCACGGGGCGACCGAACAGGCTGCCCGCGCGTATTGGACGGCCGTGCGGCTGGACGAGAATGATCCCGAAGCGCTCCAGGGGCTATCGGCTTCGCTGGCCAAACTGGGACGAACCGAACAGGCTCGGATCGCAGCCGACCGCGCTGAAAAAATCGCCATGCTGCGGAGCCACACCACAACCCTGGCCACTTGGGATTATGACTCGCAAACCGCAGTCGTCGATCTCGCTCGCACGCTCGACGATCTGGGGCGACTGTGGGAGGCGACGAGCTGGTTGATGCTGGGAGCTTCGATGCAACAGCATCCCGATCCTCGCTGGGAGCAGACGCTGCGCAAGATTCGCGCGGAACTGAAGGGATCCACGCCGTGGCAACTGCCCGGCGCGTTGGTTTCCACCAAACTGGACTTGTCGTCGATTCCGGAGGTGGTTTGGCGACAGTCGTCCGACGAGGTTTCCCCGTCGTCAGCGGAACCTGCGGATCCCAACCGATCGCATGTCGGACCAGCCGTTTCGGAGAAGCGAACGGCTCCCGCCTTCGGAGACGGCCTCGGGATGGCTGCTGCATTTCGTGACGAAGCCGTCAGGCGGTCGCTAAGCCATGTTTGTGCGATTAACAAACCCGACGATCAGGAAGCGGGGCTGATGATTTATCAATCGGGCGCAGGCGGCGCCGGCGTGATCGATTTTGATTTGGACGGCTGGCCTGATCTTTACCTGACGGTGATGGACGGAACGCCCAATCGCCAGGACTCGCGGCCCAATCGTCTGTATCGAAATCATGCGGGAAAATTCTCCGATGTCACCGCTGCTGCGTCGCTGATCGATCGCGGGTTCGCCCAAGGCGTCTCGGTGGGAGATTACGACGCCGATGGATGGCCGGACGTCTACGTCGCCAACATCGGACCGAACCGGTTGTATCGAAACAATGGCGATGGAACGTTTCAGGAGGTCACCGAGCTTTGCGGGCTGGGTGAAAATGATCCGGGGGGAAGCCGGTGGACGACCTCGGTCGCGATCGCCGACCTGAACGGTGACGGCCAAGCGGACATCTACGAAGTCGGTTACTGCCGAGGCGAGCAGCCGATGACCCTGGAGTGCATCGATCCGTCGATCGACCAGCCCCGGTCTTGTAATCCCATCGCCTTCGATGCCGAACCGGATCGAATCTGGGCCGGCAACGGTGATGGCACCTTTGACGACGCAACCGATTGGCTGGGACCGCACGAACCGGGACGTGGATTTGCGTTGGTGGTCGGTGACCTGGACGGCCGCGGCGGCTTGGAAACCTACGTGGCCAATGACATGACCGCCAATCACTTTTGGGCAAATCGGGACGGCGGAAACGCACTCGGCCTTTCCGAACAGGCGGGTATTAGAGGCCTGGCATTCAACCGCCGATCCGCCGCCCAGGCTTCCATGGGCATTGCCGCAGCCGATGCCGACCGAGACGGCGACATCGATTTCTTGCTGACCCATTTTGTCGATGATCACAATACCTACTATCGCCAGGACAGCCCGGGAATCTGGTCGGATGAGTCCCAGGTCGCAGGTTTTGCCGAATCATCGCAATCCATGCTCGCTTATGGCACCCAGTGGATCGACGTCGACAACGACGGCTCGCTGGAAGTCTTCATCGCCAACGGTGACATCGACGACTTCCGGTTCCAAGGTCGAGCGTTTCGCCAAAGAGCACAATTGCTGGAACAGGTCACGCACGGACGCTGGCAGGTGACGCCGGCCGATCGACTGGGCGATTACTTTCGCGTCGACAAACTTGGCCGCGCCGTCGCGACCCTGGACGCCAACCGAGACGGCCGCTGCGACTTGATCGTCACCCATCTTTTTGATCCCGTTGCGCTGCTGGTCAATCAAACCGAGACCGCCGATAGACAAACGCGTTTTTTCCTGCGGGCCAGATCCACGCATCGCGATGCGATCGGCACGCGGATCCGATTCACGACCAGCAAAGGAACGTTTGAACAGTCGCTGTTGGCCGGAAACGGATTCCAATGCGTCAACGAAGCCTGTGTCGCCTTCGGCACCGGCGACGTCGCGACACTCCGCAACGTCCGAGTGACGTGGCCCGACGGGATCAACGAATCGCTCGGAGAACTGGCTGGCGGCACCGATTATTTGGTCACGCAAGGAGCGGGCGTTTGGCGGCTCGACAACTGAACGGGAAACGGCAAGCGCGAGCCCAGCCGCGATGACGCATTTTATTACCCTCGCGACGCATATTGTGATTGCGTGTAGCCGTGCGCACGCCTTAATCTGAAGCGGTAGATGGTTCCACCCTGTCGGACGAACCGCGTCGGCATACCTGTATTCATTCCATTTTAGGTACTCACGTGACACCTCCCTTTCAAAAACGAAGAGCCGGCTTCACGCTCGTGGAGCTGCTTGTCGTCATTGCCATCATCGGCATCCTGGTCGGGCTCCTGCTCCCGGCCGTTCAAGCCGCGCGAGAAGCGGCACGACGGATGAGTTGCAGCAACAATTTCAAGCAACTCGGCATCGGCATCCACAATTACCACGCGGCCTACAAACAGCTGCCGACTCACGGTGCGGGAACGTTGCCGGGTACACCAGAGCCCTGGTTCCGCAGTTCCGATGTATCCAACCGGATGCGTTTGAGCATGCTGGTTCCGATCTTGCCATTCATCGAGCAGCAGGCGTTGTGGGATGACATCAGCAATCCGAACGCGGAACGCACCGACGGGAACACGGGCGCGGCGGTCGGAACGCCGACCAACCCTTGGCCGCCGATGGGACCGACTCCGGAAAAGATTCAGTACATCCCCTGGACGACGGAGGTGCCGACCTACCGCTGTCCCAGCGATCCCGGCGTCGGTCTGCCGGCGTTAGGGCGAACCAATTACGCCGCCTGTCTGGGCGATTCCTCGTGGCTCCTTCACTTAGCCAATCGCAACAACAACCGAACTCAGATCACGACGGGTCGAAGTCGTCAATCCAACGCGGCGCACCGTGGCTTTTTCCGACCGCTGCAAGAAGCCAAATTCCGCGACGTTTTGGACGGATTGTCCAACACGATTGCGATGGGGGAAATCATCACCTATCTGCAAGACAACGATAATCGCGGACAGGTGACCGAATCGTCGCGAAACCAGAGCGCCCCCGGTGTTTCGTTGGCGAATCTCCGTGACAATCCATCGATCTGTTCACCGCTGATCGACCCGGATCGCCCCAACTTTTGGGATTCGCAGTACTTTATGATTTCGCGAGCGTTGTTTGCCCGCGGCTATCGCTGGGCCGACCAAGGACCATTCTTTACCGGTTGCCTGACCATTTTGTCCCCCAACCGTGAGCTTTGCGGGCCTTACAACACGCTGGGCACGACGCTGATCGCGACCATGTCCAGTCGCCATCAAGGCGGAGCCCACGTGTTGATGGGCGACGGGGCAGTCAAGTTCATCACCGACTCGATCGACGCGGGTGATTCAACAGCCGGCAGCGTTTGGCTGAATGGAACCGGCGGGCAACTCCCCGGCTCGGTCAGTCCCTACGGACTGTGGGGGGCCCTCGGCACGCGGGCGAGTAACGAAACGATCGACGAAGAGATCTAGAATGCTGTCGCATCCGATCGTTCTGCAAGCGTCGATTGATCGCTTGATCAATCGACGTTTTCTTCATTCCTGGCTCTCTGCGGCGGCGTCCGACCGCCGAGGAAAATCAATGAAATCGAATCGTTTCCACGTCTTGCTCGCGCTCGTTTCAATCACCCTGGTCGCCGGTTGCGGTGACTCGGGCCCCAAAACGTCCACTGAAGGTGCCGACGCACAGGCCATCGCCGATTACGAAGCGGCGGTGGCAGCGGCCGAAGGCAACATGGCCGAGAGCGACGACGCCACCGGATCGCAGTGATCCCGCGTCACGTCACCTCCGCGGGTTCGCGCGGCTATCGGTGGGCAGATTCCCCCGCTCGGATCACGCGTAGATCGTCTCAAAATCTTCCGAGGCCAGCACGGCATCAAAGGCGTTGGCATAGAAGCCCGTTCCGTTGACGTCCAGCGTATCGTGGTTGTCTCCGCCATCCAGGTTCGCTGCGTCCGCATCCGAGGCGTCGATTCGCAGGGTGTCGTTGCCGCTGCGCAGATTGACGACCAACGAGTCGACGTCGATTCCGAACAAGCTGACATAGTCGTTGTGCCGTCCGCTGTCGATGTCCATTTCATCGGCGTCGGTGTAGGAGGCGACAAAGGTGTCCGCCCCGTCTCCCATGTCGGCTTCCAACCGGTCGCCGACGTCAACGTTTCGCATCCACCAATAATCATTGCCGTCATCAAAGGAATGGTCGACCAGCGTCACGTCGTCCAGGACGTTGACATCCATCATCGTGATCCGGTCGTTGCCGCGGCCGGTTTCAATTATCAAATCACTGTGCGAATGATGTTGCATGTTGACATCGCGCAGGATGACGTAGTCGTCTCCGTTGCCCAGCTTGATGGTCAGGTCATCCAAGGTCCTCCACGAGCCCGAGACGAATTGCTTGGTCGGAATGTACTGGACCGCGTTGCCTTCGATCGTGGTCGGCGCGCCGCCGTGATTCAAACCGCTGATCCGGAGCATGTCGTTGACCTGCCGGACTTCGACGCCGTTGGCGGCACCGTCGCCGGTCAGTTCGACATCGATCCGGCTGCCGGAAATGTCGACGTCGACCGAGATGTCCCCGGCCATCATCTTTCGCGTTTCCAGATTCTGCAGTCCCAGTCGTCGTTGCTTGCGCGATTGTTTTTTGGAGCGAGCCATCGAATTGTTTCCCGTATCGGAGGGTGCGCCGAGAAGGAAGCGTTCGCGTTGGTCGGAACACCCGACCACGCGTCTCGACAGGGAATCAAGCGGCGAAGTCGGCGGAATGTTTCTGAAAAAGAGTGCGACCTCAGTGACATGGGCAAACGTGTTGGTGTGCAGGCGTTAGCCGCCCCTGTCGCTGCTTCGCAGCGACTCGGAATCGCCTAAAGGCTCGACACCAGCAAGGATACCTGTGCCGCCGGATCCGGCCCCGTTTGGAAATCGAAGTCCTAAGCCGATTAAAGACAGTGCACTACAGCAACGCATCTTTTTCGTCTTCGATTGCGCCAACCAGTTGCTCCAGGACGTCTTCCAACGTGACGATCCCGACGGTTTTTCCCAGGTCCTGGACGACCGCCAGGTGGATCCGGCGGTCGCGAAAAATGGCCAGCAAGGCGTCCGACTTCGTGGCGGCCGCAACGACGACCGCAGGCTTTTTGATCGACGACACGTTGGCCGCCGATTGATCGATCGACGCGACCAGGACGTCTCGCCCCAGCACGGTCCCGCTGACCTCGTCGACCGATTCCCCAAACACCGGGTAGCGTGAAAACTGGCTGCGGCACACCTCCGACGCCGCTTGCGAAATGGAATACTGTTCCCCCAGCGCCTTGACATCCTCCAGCGGCGTCATGATCTGCCCGGCCGTCTTGTCGTTCAACAAGAAGGCGCGATGGATCATCACACCTTCATCCGCTTCGATGTGGCCTTGGCTGCGCCCGATCCGCACCAGGGATCGTATCTGGCCTTCCGTCCCGACCCGACGCGGACGCGTGGTCAATAGATTCGACAGCCACGAAAACGCTTCGACCAGCGGGTACAGCAACATGCGTCCGGCCAAGATCGCCGGCGACGACGCGCGGGCGAAGAACGGGGCGTAGTGATGCCCGACGGCCTTGGGGATGATCTCCGAAAAAATGATCGTCCCGATCGTCAGCACGATCGTGACGCCCACGATGCCACGATCGCCGAACAACAAAAACCCCTGGCGGCTGACCAAAATTGGCCCCAACACGTTGACGGTGTTGGTCGTGATCACGATCACCACCACCGACCGCGTGATCCCCTCTTTGACCCGCCGCAAACGACGCGCGCCCCAACATTTTTGTTCCACCAGGACTTCGATCTCCGGACGCGTCACGCTCAGCACCGCCGCATCGACCGCCGCCATTAGCCCGGACAACGCCAGAAACACGACGATCGAAATCACTAGCCAGAACATCGTGGAACCCTAGTGCAAGGTCAGCGTTAATTTTGGGGTTACGTTTGTCGAGCGGAAAAGGGGCAGGTACCAAATAACAACTGGCCCGAAGGTTGCTTCGCATTTTGGGTACCTGTCCCCTAATTCGCGGCACCCCAAGTTTAAAAGTTGCCGCAGCACTGCGCAGGTCCGATCGTCGTTAGCCCAAGGACCGCTGAAACAACGCCAGCATCCGTCCCCAGGCCTTTTCCGCTTGTTCGGGGTTGTGCACGCGGGTGTCCGGCGGGCACCAGCCATGCCCGGCCGGGTACACTTCGATCTCGGCGGCCAGGTCGGCATCGGCAAACGATTTTTTCAGCACGTCCTTCGCATCGGGGTCACGTTGGTCGTCGTTCTCAGCGATCGCGATCAGGAACTGTGCCTGCATCTTGGGGATCAACCGGTGGGGGCTGTCCGGATCGTCGGTGACCAACCCGCCGCCGTGAAAGGTGCCGCCGGCACCGACACGCTCGGGCACCGCCGCCGCGGTCCGCATCACGATCGGTCCGCCCATACAATACCCGGTCGTACCGATCTTCTTGTCCGTGTCGACTTGGCGCTGCGCGTCCAACCAGGCGATGAACGCTTTGGCATCGGTCGTGTGGGTTGTCGCGTTCAATGTCTGTGCGAGCGGCCGGACCTCGGAAATCGGCGTCTTGGCCCCTTCAGCCGCCGTGGGCGCTTTCATCGTCCGGTAGAACGGGTTGACGACCAACACGCTGTAACCGGATTCGGCCAGCCGGTCGCCCATTTGCCGAAACGCCGGGCGCAGGCCAAAGATATCGGGCCACACCAGCACAGCCGCGTGCGCGCCGGTTGTCGGAGCAACGAAGTACGCGTCGCACTGGCCGTCGGGTGTCGAAATCGTGACATCGCTACCGCGGACCTCCGCGGCGTTGGCCGCCCGGGGCAGCATCATCGCCGCTCCGACGCCGGCGGCCAAAGTGCCGATGTCGCGGCGAGAGTATTTTTTCAGATCTTCTTCAAAGTGATCTTGGTCGCACATGGATGTCTCTATCGTTCAATGTTTAAGGAGAGGGCCAATTACAGAATCTGCCGCCCTTCTATCGGACGCTCGCCGGACACGATCGTCAACCCAGTTGCGAAACCAGGCAGTTCCTTGCGCCATCGCCATTTCCATCTTCCTGCCCCCGAAATCTTCGTGCCACATTTCCGTCCCGTCCGATGGCGATGCCCCGATTTTGTCACGCCCTCCTACCAGTCGTCGAGCGAAACGGGCTTGAATCGCTCGCCCACGGGCGCATCACAACTTCCCGGCGTCGCCACGACGACCAAACGAAGCTTGCTCTTGTCCGAAGCTTCGACTTCATACGCCACCATCTGCGTGCCGGGATTGGGTGAGTCCCACGGCTGCCGCGGTCGCTCCGTATTGACGATGGACCAGGTTGCCCCACCGGGCTCCACGATCGTCAGGCTCAGTCGCTGATCGCCCTGCGTCAGTCGCAACGTCGGACCGGATTGTGATTCAACCCGTGACGGCGTGATCATGCCCCAACGCACCCGGCTGCTAGGCATCACCCCATCCAGTTCGTCTTGGATCACAACTTCCCGCGACGGCAGCAATCCAACGCCGCGGCGAACGGAGTGGGCTTGCCCCTTGTAGACGGCACTCAAATGGACGATCGAGTGTGGAAAGTCGGGTTCACTTGAAAAGTCGGTGATCTCGGCGTGCCCTTTCGCGACTTGCAATTTTCCGTCGATGACCAAGGTGTTGTGCCCGAGATTGCTTTGCCGAAAGATCGTCCAACGGTCGGAATCTTGTGCCGCACTCCACAGGTTCATGCCACGTGATTCGATGCCATGGTAACCTTCGGCCCCCAGGTCGAGCGCCCAACGCACCCCGTCGGCATCGAGCACAAACGACCCCGTGTCCATTTGTCCGTGCGGTGCCGACGGCGAACCGGCTTTCAAGCCGACGAACGTCGACTGCGGGTCGGTCCACGAACTGCGGTGAACTGCAATCGGTGTGCTACTTTCACTTTGCCAATGCAACGGCATTCGGATCTCAGCCTCCTCCAATGCCTGGTCGTCATCCATCCATAGTAGCGCCAGCGGCAACAAACGGTTTCTGCCCGAACCGGCGTCGTGTGAATCGAAGTTGTCGATGGTCGCCTTGACACGTGCCTGTTCACCGAGCAGCCAATCCGGACGGTGGTAGCGACGAGCAAACCAATACAAGGCCGATTGGGGCTTTCGCCCCGCTCCACCATCGGCATAGTTGAACGTTGCCCCCGAAGGCCCGGTCACCAGTGACAAATATTGCCCCGTTTCATCAAAACCCGCCATCTGGCTCAATTCAAAATCGCTTCCCAAGACGGCATCAAGCATCGCCAACAGCATCACGTTGAAACTGGTGCCGTAAGCCCAGTAGCCCGGGCCTTCGGGGTAACTTCCGTGTGGCGCAAACGCTTTCATCGACCGGGGCACATTCTCAATCGCATTGAGCACCGTTTTGGCGGCCAATTCCGGTTCATCATCCAGGATCGCCAGGGCACCGGCGGTCATCCCACAATGACAGACTTGCCCCCAGTTATTGGTGGCTCGGACCCACTTGTTGTGTTTTGTCGTAAACGGCAATGCCACGCCCTTGTTTTTGATCGCACCGCGTATGGTCCGTCGGCTGGCCTCGTCCAATGCGTCAAACATCCAGTCGTAACCGATCGCCATCCCCAGTGTCATCTCGGCCACATCCAGGTAATGACTCGGGTTCCAGTCAATAAACCCCGCGACGGCCAGCATCTCTTGTTCACCACGCCGGACGTATCGCACGTCGCCCGTCAATTGATAGGCCATCGCCAAATTCAGCATCCTCTCCAAGCAGCGACGTGATTGCCCCAGCAAACGTCGCCCTTCCAGTTCTCGCTCAATCGGCGGAACGTCCGCCAGCAGATCGGCATGGCGGATGACGGCATTGGCAAGCACATCTCGCGTCGATCCTGAATCGTCCAAGGATGCTCGCACCGCATCGAACTGTGCCGCATCGGCGATCAGTCGTGGATGAGTGTTGGGCACCGCGGCGATGCGTGTACGTAGGTCATCAAGTTTGACGGCGCCCGAGCCGTCTTGCGCGATGACAGGGGGAATCACAAGTGCAATGAAAACCGGAAACAAGATTCGCTGCATGGTCGTTGACTCTCGGTGCGGTGTTGTGGCTGAACGTTGGACCGCAGGATGTGCGATGCGTGGGGCCGATTATACGCCGAACCAACTGCGGGAATTCGACGACTTCGCGTCTTGACTTGAGGCGTATGCCCCAAGCTCGGCATGGCATCGGACTTGCTTGGGTGAACCCTCGGCCGGCGTGCCGCCGGCCTGAAACAACGAAATTAGCAAGACTTCACGGAGCCCCCCATGAAACGACGATGGAATTTCCACCGCCCACGACGGATTTTTGTCCCCCTGCTGACACTCGCCTTCTTCGGCACACCGTTGATCGCGGCAGATGACGAGACACCGCAAACGAAAGCGATCTCGAAAATCGAATTGCAGCGTCGGGAGATCGTGGACAAAGGACTGGCGTTTTTGGCCAAGGAAGGCCAGTCGGACGCCGGGACGTTCTCCGATCGCGTCGGACCGGGGGTGACGGCCCTTGCAATCACATCGGCGCTGCGAAATGGAAAGTCGGTTGACGATCCGATGGTCGCCGAGGGATTGAAGGCGCTCGAAGGGTACGTCAAACCCGACGGCGGCATCTACGGTAACGGCCGGCTGAAGAACTATGAAACCTGCGTGGCGATGCTGTGCTTTGCCGAAGCCAACCAGTCCGGCAAGTACAACGAACTCCTGAAGCGAGCCAAGGATTTCGTCACCGGGATCCAATACGGCGAAGGAGAACGCGATCCGTCCGACCCGTGGTACGGCGGGGTCGGCTATGGCGGCGCAGGACGTCCGGACCTGTCCAACACCGCCTACATGATCGAAGCCCTCCGCGCCGCCGAAGCCGGGCCGAACGATCCCGCGATTGAGCGCGCGCTGGCGTTCGTCTCGCGCTGCCAAAATCTGGACAGCAAGTACAACGACACCGCCTTTGCGGCCAAGGTCGACGACGGCGGGTTCTACTACGAGATCCCGACCACCAAGATCGACCCGAGCACCTCGGAGGAACGTTACACACCGAACGGCGGTTTACGAAGCTATGGATCGATGGGCTACACCGGTCTGAAGAGCATGATCTTTGCCGGTTTAACCCCCAAAGACCCACGCGTCAAAGCCGCGCTACAGTGGATCCGGGATCACTATGACGTCGAAAGCAACCCCGGCATGGGGTCGGCCGGACTGTATTACTACTATCACACCTTCGCCGCCGCACTCAACGTCGCCGGCATCCAAACCATCGACGACGCCGACGGCACGCGGCACGATTGGAAAGCGGATCTGATCGCCGAACTTGCCGAGCGGCAAAACGAGGATGGCTCGTGGAGTAACAGCAACCAGCGCTGGTTTGAGAACGACAAGAACCTGGCCACCAGCTTTGCCTTGATGGCGTTGGCGTATTGCAAATAGTGGCCGACGCGACGATGCGAGGAAAGCAAACCTGGGCGATTCACCTGACGGCTCTACTGGCGTTGTGCGTTTGGGCTGCGCTGGACCCGTTGTTGCCGAGCCTGTTGCGCGGGCCCTGGGCGGCGGATCTGGATGATGCGGCACAGTGGGTTCGCGCCGCCGGATTCGCGTGTCTGGTGATCATCGCCGCCGCCAGCATGACGGCGCTGCTGGTCCGACGCAGGGGCCGCCGGCGTCTGAGTCAGCGTGCCTGTTCGCTGCGACGTCTGATGGCGATCACCACGGTGATCGCGCTGTGGTGCAGTCTAGCCATCCATCACGAACGGATCGCCTGGCAAGGCAAACGAATCCGTTTCGCCTGCCGAATCGACCAACTCGAAGCGATCGCCGCACCGCTGCGGAATCGCTGGCCCAATCGCGACGGGGAACTGCCAGCGACCGGCCCCTTCATGGCCTATCCGTTCGGACAGCCGACCACGCTGGTCCTGTTGCAATCGCCGGCGCTAGCCGATCAACAGGTGTACGTCAGCGCGATCGAACGCTGTGCCGATGGCGCGATCAAACTGCAATTGACCGGAACCGACGGCCGCGACTGGGCGGAATGGCATCCGCCGAACAGTCATCCGGCCTCGTTCGTCGGCGGATTGGCCGATCCGCACCAACTGCGCACCGCCGCCTCGATCGGCCGCGGCTGGTACCTGGTCCGCTATGATGCCTCGTAATTCGGCTCGCCTTAAATTCCGGGTAAATCGTCGTGGACGACGCGAGGAGTCCTCGCGGTTGGACGACAACACACAGAGGTATCTTGGTCATTATGACGCGCTGATCATTGCTCAACCCATGCGACCGGGTTCGCCGGTCTACCGACGTTCATCATCCCGTGATACTAATTTTCGGTCGGATACACATTGACCATCACCTTGCGCCTTCTGGCCGCACTCTGGCCCGCGATCAAGATTGCGCGTGCCGAACCACTCACGTTGCTGACCGCCGGCCGAACGGCACAGTAGCAGAAACGTGGATCTCGCGAGTTCCGGGACCTATGCCGAATCCCCGGATATCCGAACCAGTTGCTTGCCCAGGTTGTCGCCGTCGAACAGGCCGATGAATGCTTCGGGTGCGTGTTCCAGTCCATCGGTGATCGTCTCTTCCCAAACCACCTTGCCGGCTTTCACCAGGGGTGCCATCTCTTGGATGAATTGCTGCCGGGCGTCCATGTGATCCATCACGATAAAACCCTGCATGCGGATTCGTTTGGCGATGACCTTGAACAGGTTCCGTGGTGCGGCGGGTGGGTCGGTGGCGTTGTAGGTCGCGATCATGCCGCATTCGACACAGCATCCGAAATCATTCATGACGTCGAGCGCCGCTTCCAAGTGATCGCTGCCGACATTGTCAAAGTAGACATCGATTCCGTCGGGTGCCAATCGGGCAAGTTCTCCGGCCAGGTCGTCGGTCTGCTTGTAGTTGATGACCGCATCGATCCCCGCTTTGTCCCGTAGCCAGTCGATCTTCTCAGGCTTGCCGGCGCTTCCGATCACGTGGCAGTCCTTTGCTTTTGCGAGTTGACAAACGATGGAACCGACGGCCCCGGAAGCGGCGGAGACAAACACGGTGCTGCCGGATTGCAGTTGGGCGATTTTGTTCAACCCGACCCAGGCGGTCATCCCCGTCATACCGAGTGCACCAAGATACGCCTGCACGGGTGCGAGTTCTGGGTCGACCACCGTGATTCCTTGGCCGTTGGATTTCCAGTATTCACGCCAGCCGAGATTGCCCAGCACCATCTCACCGGCTTTGAAATCCTTGTGCCGAGACTCGACGACCTGCTCGATGCAACCACCCTCGAGTGGCTTGCCGATTTTGAAGGCCGGCACGTAGCTGTCGCCTTCCTTCATCCGGCCGCGCATGTATGGATCGACCGACATCCAGTGGTTTTTGACCAAAATTTCTCCGTCGGAGATCGGCGACAATTCCACAGTTTTCAATCGAAAATTAGAAGCCGTCGGAACGCCATCGGGACGCGAGACGAGTTCGATTTGCTTTGATTGGGTTGTTTGAGACGTTTCGGTTGACATGTTGGATTCAGGCCCGTGACCTTCACTCCTGAAAGTTTTTAGCTCGCGGTGACATTTCAGACAGAACCGAGGTGAATCAGTTTTTTGTTGACGAATTCCAGAATGCCCAAGTGGGACAGTTCGCGGCCGTAGCCGCTGTTTTTGATTCCGCCAAAGGGCAACTCGGCTTGCGACCGAGTCGGTTGATTGACAAACACCATGCCGGATTCGACCTGTTCGGCCACCCGACGTCCACGATCGACGTCAGCGGTAAAGACACATCCGCCCAGACCGTAAGACGAGTGATTGGCCAACTCGATCGCCGCGGCCTCGTCTTTGACGACGTACACGGTTGCGACCGGGCCGAACAACTCTTGGTCAAACGTGGGCATGTCAGCCGTCACGTCGGTCAGCACGGTCGGATTGAAGTAGGCTCCCTCGCGGTCCGGCCGATCGCCTCCCAACAACACCGTTGCGCCGGCATTGACCGTGGCTTGGACTTGTTCCAGTAACTTTTCGGCGGCACCCTCGGTCGACAGCGGTGCCAGCGTCGTCGCTTCGTCCAGCGGGTCACCCATTTTTAACGCCGACAGTTGCTCCTTGAATCCGGTCAGGAATCGATCGGCGACGGCTTCGACGACGATGAACCGTTTGGACGCCACACAGGATTGGCCGGCGTTGACGATCCGGCCCTTGACGGCCTGCTCGACGACGTGATCCAAGTCGGCGTCTTCGAGCACGATGAACGGGTCGTTGCCGCCCAATTCCAACACGCTGCGTTTGAGGTGTTTGCCGGCCAGTGAGGCCACTGCCGCACCGGCCGGTTCGCTGCCGGTCAGCGAAACACCTTGAACGCGGCGGTCCGCGATGATCGTTTCAACAAACTCCGACGGGATGAACAGGTTCGTGTACACACCGTCGGGTAGCCCGCAACGATGGAACAAGGATTCGACCGCCCGGGCGCACTGAGGAACGTTGCTGGCGTGTTTGATCATCACCGTGTTGCCGGCCATGATGTTCGGCGCGGCGAAGCGGACGACTTGATAGAACGGAAAATTCCACGGCATCACGCCCATCACGACGCCCAGCGGTTCGTAGTGGATGTACGCGTCGACGCCATCGACGTCCATCGGCTGGTCGGCCAAAAATCGCTCCGCACCGTTGGCGTAAAACTCAGCGATTTTGGCGCAATAATCGATCTCATATTGGCTTTCGGCGATCCGCTTTCCCATGTCCAGCGTGATCGTTCGGGAGAGTTGGTCCGCCTCGGCCCGCAACAATTCGGCAAACTTCACGAGACAACGTTTGCGCGTCGCGAACGACTCCCGTCGCCAGTCTTGATACGCTCGGTGGGCGACTTCGATCGCGTCGATCACGTCGTCCTTGGCGAGCGGTTCGAATTCCTGCAGCGTTTCATTGGTCGCCGGATTGATACTTGCGATGGTCATACTTTTTGCGTCGTTTTCGGTTGGTCTTTCAAATCTTTACTTTACGCGAATCCCCGCGCCGTGCCACAACACTCGCAGGTCCGCTTCGGTCCATAATTCAAGTCCGACGGACGGATCGCCGATCAGAAGGTCGCCGGCGGGAGTCGTCCCGAGCGCAACGACGGAGTGTCCCATCCCGGGGATCCACCCCCATTGATCCACGTATCGCCGGTCGTCGACTCCATAAGGCAACTCGACTGCCAACAACACCGGCCAGTCGTCCTCTGCGATCAAATCGTCGCCCGTCCCCCCGACCAAAACCACTTCACGCGCGTTTCGATCGGCGATCTGTTTGATCCCGCGATACACCCCCAGCGTCGGCGTGCCGCTGGCGTCGGTCAGACAAAGCGGAATCATCTCCGCCTCGCTCACCGGGATGCCTTCGGCGCGAAACAGGGTCGCGGCCGCCGCAGGGCTGCACGTTGCCCATGATGTTTGCAGCGCGACGCCGTTTTCCCAGTGGTCGCCGCCGGCCGGTGGTGGACGCACTGCGATCGAGAGCAGAGGCCAAGTGATCGCCATCATCGCCCCAGCCCCCAACGCCGCGACCAACAACCCGCGTCGCCATGCCGGCGTCTCGGGTACTCGCCAAGCCCATCCCGCGGCCAGAGCCGCAAAGATGGCCGATAGATTGGTGTAGATGATGGCAGCCGATAACGGAACGAGGCGTGCCCAGAACAGCTGCCCCGAGCCATAGAACAAGAAGAAAACCGTCGACAACACCGCGACGGCAAGAAACGCGATGTTCCATTGTCCCCGATCCGAGTAGGCGAGGCGAGCGGCAATCCAACCACACACGGCACTGACGATCGTCATGACTGCGATCGCGATCACTAAATCAGTTGCCATGTTGCGGTCCCGCAAAAAACATCATTCTTTCTCCCGATCCCCATTGAACACCGCAATCCGATGCTCCACGAAACCGATCAGCACCAAAACCGCGACGGCAAAAACGGTCACGGTCAACGCCAACCCCACGCGCCCCACCGCCGCCGCGACGCCGATCCCAGCGGTCAAATAAATCGTCGCCGCCGTGGTCAAGCCTTCGACGCCTGCATCGCGTTCATGCACAATCGTGCCGGCGCCCAGAAAGCTGATCCCAACGACGATCGCTTGCAGAATCCGTATCGGATCCGCATTGATCAACGAGTCCGCCTCCTGCTGCTGGAACTGCTGCACCACTTCTTGTCCCAGGATCATCATCAGCGCCGACCCGGCACAGACAAAAATGTGGGTCCGAATCCCCGCCGGCTTGCCCGCGATCTCGCGTTCGATCCCCAGTGCCGCGCCGCAGCCGGCTGCAATGGCAATCGCTC
Organism: Stieleria mannarensis; assembly: GCF_014154935.1. Classification (GTDB taxonomy): domain Bacteria; phylum Planctomycetota; class Planctomycetia; order Pirellulales; family Pirellulaceae; genus Stieleria; species Stieleria mannarensis. The sequence continues at coordinate 75,626 of NZ_JACEHH010000027.1, read as the reverse complement.
GAAGATTTTCAAAGTCAATTAGATCGAGCATCAGTTTTCCCCTCGAACGTTGCGGCCGAGGTCGGTCTACCCTGTCGGCCCCAATGGGGCAGGCAAAAGTGTTGGTGTGCAAGCTTTACCCGCCCACCATCGCCGGCTACGACCGGGAATCGCCTAAAGGCTAGACATCAACGGTAGCTGCATCCCCGGCCCTACTTCGGGTCGGTGGCCCGCACATCCGGCACCGGGTCGCCCGGTCGACGTCGAAGTGTCATCAGCATGTTCTTGCTGCCTTTGGGCGATTCGAATTCGGTCGGACGCTTTGAGTCGCCGATGGCGTAACACAATGTCCATTGATGCTCGTTATCAAACCGCAGGATTCCTGGCGCGACAGCCTTGTCGGGCTTGGGCGGCGGATCGAGCGTACTGGGTCTTGCCAGCTTCGGCACCGACGTCATCGTGATCTGCACCGGGTCGGTCGACGAATCGACTCGGAACACCGCGCGAAACCGTTGTCGATCATCGCGATCATAAGTGACGATCCGATTGATCGTGATCGTCACGTAGGTGCCGGCCACTTCAGCTTCGGTCAGCGGCCGGCCTTGATTGACGCCTTCGACCACTTCCCAGCGGCCTTGCAATTTATCGGTGATTGTCTCCGTCGTGCTCTCTGCAGCGGGCTTGCTCGATGTCGCTTCTTCTTCTGCCGATTTGTCGGCCGCGGCTGCCACAGGGACGGCAAACAGTGAGCCGAGCAGTAAGAATGCAAACATGCGAATGGAAAAGTTCATCGGGAGCCTCCGATAGAAAAGTTTATTTGGGATAGGGATGGTAAATGTTGGTGCGTTGCTCGCCCGACGAGTTGGACAGCGCCATTTTAAAGCGCCACTTAAAACAGAAACCTCGTGAAATGCCGTGTGAACGCAGCTGCCTTCGCCAGAAGGTGGTTCCCCCCTCGCCCACCACGCTTTGGCAAGCGTAGCTACGTCAACGTGGCGATGTGACGACCAGGGTTCAACGGCTTCCAGTTATGTCTCCGGCTCCGGCTCCGTTTCGAATTCCGGTTCCGACTCCAGGTTCTCATCGATTTCCTCGGCAGCGCGTTCGACCACGTGCTTCGATTTCTCCACGATTTCGGCCGTGTCTTGGCGGACCTTATCCGAATCCACACGAAGCGTTGGGTCGCCATCGGGAGAACTAAATTGAACCCAGCCGACCCAGGCAAGCACCAACAGCAAAACGACAATTCCAATCACAGCACGCATCACAAATCTCCCTACGCATTCAAGAGTTCACCGACCGATCGATTCGCACGACTCACTCGCCAACCTGGATGCTGACGTTCCCACCGTCACGGTCCCTTTGGATTTCAAGTCCGCCTCGGGGCGTGTCGACATCCAGGACCGTTTCTTTCCGCTGGCAGCCCGAGACACTGGCGACGAGCGCGATCAGGGACGCCAGGACGAACAGGTAAATGTCGTGAATCGTTCTCATGATTGGGCCTCGATTACCCGAAACGCATCTGGAAATAGCAGTTGGCGGTTATCAAAATGGAAACGGAGTTAAACCGCCGGGCCACGTCGCCCCATGATCAATCCGATGATGAACAACACCAAGAACACGACGAACAGGATCTTTGCGATCGTCGCCGCAGTTCCCGCGATGACCCCGAAGCCCAGGACGCCGGCGATCAGTGCGATGATCAAGAAAGTTAAAGCCCAGCCCAACATGGCAATCTCCACGGTTTGAATCTCAGTCGTTCGCAGCGGTGCACTTCACCACTCGGCGAGTGCTTGCCCCTCATCGCGATTGCCGTGCCAAATGCGATTGCATCGCGGGTCGACCGCTAAAACCCCGTAAATCACGATTTCAAACGGATTGCGTTGGATGCCAAGAATCCAGCGTGGTCGAGAACCGAGCAGAAAGTGGGTGTGAATGCTGGTGTTCAGGGGTTAGCCGCTCATGGTCGCTGCTAGGGACATCGATTGTCTTACTGCAGCATTTGGTAACCCATTTCAATTCTCTCTCTCTGGGAGAGTCGGCGTTTGCGCAGCAAGCAAACGCCAGAGAGAGCCCGCGTTGCGAATCCGCCGCCGGCGCTAAAACACGTCGCAGATCGATTGAATCTATCGTGTGGCGGACCTCGTCAACGGCTTGTTGATTGAATCAGCCGTTTGGCGCGAGCCTACGGGCGCCAGTGCGCGCTCATGTTGAGGCCCGTACGCTCGCGCGAAACGACTGATCCCACGTGTGATCGGAATCAATCGACAGGCCGTCAAGAGTTTCGTCCGCCCCTGAAAACGAATGCCTTGACGACTTCCGCTACGATCAAATCCGTCTCTTTTACGATCGACGTCCCTCGCAGCGAGGGGGACTCGCCTAAAGGGACCGTCCAGCTTAGGACGGTCGTTCTGCCACGCCCTGGCGCACCATTTGCTTCGACGCGCCTCATCTTTCTCGTTTTGAAACCGAAGGCTGATCGATGAATCAAGATTCCAATCTGCAACGTTTGCTTGTCGGTGTCTGCGGCTCGGCCAATGGGCATGTGGCCGTTGACTATTCGATTCAACTTGCCAACCGCTACGGATGCCAGCTGATGGGCGTTGAAATCGTCGATGATGATGACACCGAACTGGCGATCTACGGAGTCGCCGACGAGACGTTCGAAGCGGATCGGCGGCAAGAAATCCGACACGCGCGGGCCGCGGTCAGGCAACACATGGATGCGTTCCGACAGCGTTGCCGGGACGCCGAACTCACCGTCTGGTGCTGCGACAAGAGCGGTGATTCGGTCGATCAGATCGTGTCCGAATCGCAGCGTGCGGATCTGGTGATCCTGGGCCGCGAAACGCCGTTCGATTCGAAAGTGGCCGCCGGCAGCACTCTCGGTAACGTGCTCCGCCGCTGCTCCCGTCCGCTGATGACCGTGCCGCTGTCGCTGCCCCAGGGAGACGACGTGTTGGTGGCCTATGACGGCAGCCGTCCCGCCGGCCAATCCCTGTTCGCCTTCGTCACCTTGGGGCTCGCCGCCGGCAGAACGGTTCACGTCGTGACCGCCGCCGCGACGGCCGCATCGGCCCGAGAGATCGCACAGCCCGCTTGCGACTTCCTTGAACTTCATGGCATCAACGGCCAACGTCACAGCATCGCGTCGGAATCAGACGTCCATCACGCATTGCTGAACCTTGCCGCCGAACTGGACGTCGGCTTGTTGGTCGCCGGGGCCTGTGGTCATTCACGAATCCACGAAGTCATCATGGGCTCCTTCACCGAAAAGTTGATCGAGGCGTCGCACCTGCCGGTGTTCTTGTTTCATTAGGATTCCGCCTCGCCGTTGGTCCGAATGGACTCGTCGCCTCGTCCACTACCCGATGACGAAGCGGCGGCGTGCGTATTGGCGCACGCCGATCGGCGGTGCAACTTCAATTCGTGACACGGTGTCTCGCGCGTCAGCGTCGCCCGCACCGATCCGTTTTCTCTTCGTAAAGATTTTTTAGCCTGCAAGCCGGCGTTTTTCAGCCGACGATTCACGCCGACGCCCGCTCCGCCGGCCCACTCCTCGCAGAATCGCATTGGTAGCTCCCCGTATTGCGAGCACGAAGGCCAGTTGGCGTCGCGAGACGTTCAGCCAAAGGCCGTTCACACCCATCGCCTTGGGCATCGCCCAAGGTCCACCGTAAAAAACGGGACCATTTGAACGGCCCTGGACAATCCTTCGGCCAAAGACAGACCTTTTCGCTGGCCGACGGCCCCGCACATCAAGATTTCCCGGTGTAGGAACGCGACGTGCTTTAGTGCAGTGGGACAGGAGCGGGTCCAGTGGGGATCCGCCGAGAATCACTTGGAGAGCGAGCGGATGAAGGCGTTAGAACGGGTCCTAGTGGCTGACGAGGTGACAAGACCGCTGGCTGCGCTGGCGATGGTGCTAGCGATGATCTTGGCGGCCGCGACCGCCCGTGCAGGAGATTGGCCGCAATTCCGCGGGCCCACCGGCAATGGTGTCGCCGACGGAGACGACTATCCATTGACTTGGGGACCGGAGCAGAACATCAGGTGGAAGGTCGACCTGCCCGCCCCAGGAGCCGGCAGCCCGATCGTTTCCGGCGATCGTGTTTTTCTGGCCAGTGCCAGCGAAGACGGTCGCCAGCGCAGCTTGCTGTGCTTCGATCGCCACGACGCAGCGCTGCTGTGGACACGGACGGTTGAGTTCGGCGAAGACACCACGCATACCAAAAACCCCTTCGGCAGCACGACTCCGGCTGCCGACGGCGAGCGCGTCGTCGTCTGGCACTCTTCGGCCGGCTTGTACTGCTACGACTATTCCGGCCAACCACTGTGGTCGCGCGACTTGGGTGACTTTCGACACATCTGGGGTTACGGTTCGTCGCCGATCATCTACAAAGACCGTGTCCTGTTACAAACCGGCCCGGGTGCCCGCGTCTTCCTGACCGCGATCGACTTGGCGAGCGGAAAAACGCTTTGGGAAACCGACGAAGCCTACACCGGCGACAAGAATGCCGACGACGTCGGTTCCTGGAGCACGCCGGTGGTGGCGCAGGTCGACGGACAGCCGCAAGTGATCTGTGCGATGTGCACCCGCGTGTGTGGCTACGATCCCGAGAGCGGCGATCTGCTGTGGTGGTGTGACGGACTAAGCGGATCACGTTACGACGCGGTCAGTTCATCACCGCTGATCGGAGACGGCATCGGTTTCGCCATGGCGGATCTGCGCGGGCCGGCGATGGGTTTCCGGCTCGGCGGCACCGGCAACGTCACCGCATCGAATCGCATGTGGTACGTCGAGAAACGAAACCCCAGCAGCGTTGGAACGGGCGTCATGGTCGGCCGCCACATCTATCGTCCTAACTCTGGGCCCGGAACCTTGGAATGCCTGGACGCCGAAACCGGGGAGAGTCGTTGGAAGAGTCGCGCCAAAGACCATTGGGCATCGATGGTGCTGGCCGGCGGGCACATTTACGCGCTCAGCCAACGCGGCACGACCATTGTCTTTAAGCCCAACCCGGAAGAATTCGAATCGATTGCCGAGAACGACTTGGACGGTGTGACCAACGCGACTCCCGCGTTTTCACAGGGACAGATCTTTATCCGCACCGAAGAGCATCTGTACTGCATCGGCAAGTGAGTTTGTTGATTTTCCTCAGGTAGGCCTTGTGAAGATTCAAGCCCCCGAAGCGATCCTTCCGACGCTGACCGCGACACTCGCAGTCGTGTCGCTCGCGTTTTGGTTGTCGACGGGCCCGCCGGGGGACTTGGAACCGCGGACGCCGGGACGCGACGGAACCATCGACGCCGCCGGCCAGACCGATCGTCCGGAACCGGGCCAGCCGATCGCCGGGCCCGGGGTCGCATCGGACATCTCCGGCCAATGGCCGGGGTTTCTGGGACCGAATCGCGATTCGATTGCAACCGGCGGCCCGAAATTGGCGCGATCCTGGCCTGCCGAAGGCCCGCCGGTGCGGTGGTCGATCGACGTCGCCGAAGGCTACGCCGGGGCCGCAATCAGCGACGGCCGAGTTTATGTGCTGGATTACGACGAGCAAGCCCAGGCCGATACGCTGCGTTGTTTGTCACTGGACGACGGCCGGGAGATTTGGCGCAACAGCTATCCCGTCGTCGTCGCCTTTCACCACGGCATGACACGGACCGTTCCGATGATCGTCGGCGACTACGTGATCACGATGGGACCACGCTGTCATCTGGCGTGTTGGGACGCCGCGACCGGCCTGTCACACTGGTTGATCGATCTGGAACGTGACTTCGGAACGCGTGTGCCGGAATGGTACACCGGCCAATGCCCGTTGGTGGACCAAGACCGACTGATTATCGCCCCTTGCGGAAGTGCGTTGCTGATGGCGATCGACTATCGCACCGGCGACGTGATCTGGCAGACTCCGAATCCCAAGGGCTGGAACATGACCCACGTCTCCGTCGTCCCGATGGAGTTTCAAGGGCGTCGCACGTATGTCTACTGCGCCAGCGGAGGTGTCGTCGGCGTCGCGGCCGATGACGGATCGCTGCTGTGGGAAACGACCGCCTGGAAAGAGATCAACGCCACCAGCCCGTCACCGGTCGTGCTGCCGGACAACAGACTGTTCCTTTCGCGCGGTTACGGATCGGGCGCGTTGATGCTGCAGTTGGTCGAGACCGAAAGCGGCATCGGAGCACAAAGTCTGTTCGAGCTGAAGCCGAAACAATTCAGTTCCGAACAACAGACACCGATCTATCGCGATGGACATCTGTTCGGCATTCGCAAGGTCGGCGCGAAAACGATGGTTTGCATGGACCTCGATGGAAACCAGATCTGGGACAGCGGCAGCGATCGATTCGGACTGGGCCCCTACATGTTTGCCGACGACCTGCTATTGATTTTGGATGACGACGGCACGCTGACGGCCGCCGAAGCGACACCGGCCGGGTACGAGCGACTGACTCGACACAGTGTTCTACCCGGCGGCCACGATGCCTGGGGGCCGATGGCAATGGTTGCGGGCCGTTTGATCCTACGCGACATGACACGCATGGTTTGCCTCGATCTGCGGGCGAAGCCATGACAGGCGAAAACAGCGAAACATGATTTTGGAGTTCAACGATCCATGGAATTGCTGGTTCACTATCGCGGAACATTGATCACCGCCGTCCTTGCCGTGGCGGTCGGCCTCGCCAGCTATGCCGTCGTCAGCAGCGATCCGCTCGCCGGTCATCGCGATCGATCGTTCACGATGGATTTCTCTCGCGTGTACGACGTCGATCCGGCGCTGATTCAGTACGAGCAGACGAGGGAATTCAGCGTGTCGATGGCTCAGCCTCGCGGTATCAGCGTCGGGCCCGAGGACCAGATCTATGTGGCCGGTGACCAGACGGTCGGCGTGTATCGACCAGACGGCACCACACTGGCGATGATCCCGACCGAAGGCCGTCCGAGTTGTTTGGCGGTCGGCAACGATCAACACGTCGCGCCGGGTCACATCTACGTGGGATCCGGCAACCGGATCGAAGTCTTTGATGACGACGGCAGTCGAGTCGCGACTTGGAACGTCCCGACCGACGACGCGATCCTGGCGTCGATCGCCGTGGCCGATGAATCCGTCTTCGTCGCCGATGCCGGCAACCGCTTGGTGTGGCGGTTCGATCCGTCAGGCGAATTGCTGGGAACGATCGGCAATGCGGAAGCGGGGGGGCGAACGTTCAACGTCCCCAGCACGACGTTCGACATCGCGATCGGGCCGGGTCGGCAATTGCACGTGGCCAATCCCGGTGCACTGCGGATCGAGACCTACACGTTTGACGGTGCGTTGCAGGCACGTTGGGGCAATCCCGGTGTGGCGATCGAGAACTTCTTCGGCTGCTGCAATCCGAGCCAGTTTGCGGTCTTGCCCGAAGGCGAGATCGTCACATCGGAAAAGGGCGTGCCGCGGATCAAGGTGTACAGCGAGTACGGTGAATTCCGCTCGGTCGTCGCCGGTCCGCGGCAATTGGGCATCGCCCAATCAGAACTCGGCGACCCGCGGCCCCATCAAGCGGGCGTGGTCTTTGACGTCGCCGCGGACAGCCAAGGACGCGTTTGGGTGCTGGATCCGAGACGAAAGTCGGTGCGGGTATTTGTGCGTCTTGATGAGCACACCGGTGGGATAGGCTTCCAGCCTGTCAATCTGGAATCGACAGGCTGGAAGCCTATCCCACTTTCCGCGCCGCTCGCTCACGCTTCCCGCCGGCATGGCTCGTGGGAGGAACAACCTGATGCCTGATGAAATCAATCCCGATCGTCGGCAACTGCTGCTGCGTGTCGGACGCTATGCCCTCTTGGGTGGGCTGTCCGTCTTGACGCTCAACCTGCTCCGCCGCGCGAACAATCTCGGATGCGTGCAACTGACTTCCCCCTGCCAGACTTGCGGGTTGTTCAACCATTGCGAGCTTTCCAAAGCGGAAGCGGCACGGCAGGAAGAAACCGAGGGAGAGCCAACATGAGCGGCGAACAACAAACCGACCGACGCGGTTTCCTGGCCGATGGTGCTCGGGTCGTCGGCGTGGTGTCGGCCGGTGTGTTGGGCGGATACCTTGCCGGCCAACGAGGCCAAGCGGAAGAGAATCGTTGGCAGATCGATCCCGACAAGTGCGTCGGCTGCGGTAACTGCGCCACCCACTGCGTGCTGGATGAATCAGCCGTCAAATGCGTTCAGTGTTTCGACATGTGCGGTTTTTGCAACCGATGCACCGGCTACTACACGCTCGACGGGCTGGACAGTCGCGACACCGCCGCGGAGGACTTGTTGTGTCCAACCGAAGCCATCATCCGGACCTTTGTCGAAGGCAAGGCGGGGCAGAATTTCTACGAGTACACGATCGACACCGACGCTTGTATCGGCTGTGCGATGTGCGTCAAGGGCTGCGCCCTGATGAACGGATCGCTGTACCTGCAAGTGATGCACGATCGCTGTGTCAATTGCAATGAATGCGCGATCGCTGTCGCCTGTCCCAGCGATGCCTTTGTCAACGTCTCCGCCGACAAGCCCTATCGGCTGAAACGGATCGCGTTGGGTGTGATGCGGCAAAAGGCGGGGAAGTCCGACACGGCGGCGCAGAAGTTGCTCGGTCAGGTGCACGCCGATGAGTAGCAGGACATTGCCAAGTCGCACAAGCAACGCTAACAACCGGCGGTCAAACGTAGCTGCCTTCGCCAGAAGGTGGATCCCCGGCGTTTACCACGCTCTGGCGAGCGTAGCTACGTCGAAGTTGTGGATCACCGGCGTTTGCCACGCTCTGGCGAGCGTCGCTACGTTGACGTGGGTGGGCGACGCGATGGCGGCCGAGACGCCGGAGCTGATGTTCCCCGTCCCCGAGTTTTCCGACCATCCGATCCCCACCGCCACGGTTCCGGAAGTCCAGGGGCAGATCGCACCGTTGTTGGACGTGGCGATTCTGTTCGCCGCATTGTGTTTGGCGTCGTACTTCACCTTGGTGTCGCGTTCGCGTCGTAACGTACTGCTGCTGACGATCGCCAGTTTGCTGTGGTTCGGATTTTGGCGGCAAGGCTGCGTTTGTCCGATCGGTGCGACCCAGAATGTCGCGTTGGCCGTGTTCGATCCCACTTACGTCGTGCCGCTTACGGTGGTGGCGTTTTTCATCTTGCCATTGGTGTTCACGCTGTTTTTCGGTAGGACCTTCTGTGCTTCGGTCTGTCCGCTGGGCGCGATGCAAGAATTGATCGCCGTTCGCTCGGTCGCGGTGCCGCGTTGGTTGGATCATTCCTTGGGCTTGGTGGCTTACATCTATTTGGGCGCGGCGGTGATTTTCGCGGCGACCCGGACGGGATTCATCATCTGTCGGTACGATCCGTTCATCGCGTTTTTCCGTTTGGGCGGCAACGCGGACATGCTGATCTTTGGCAGCTGCATTTTGTTGATCGGCGTGTTTGTCGGCCGCCCGTACTGTCGGTACCTATGTCCCTATGGCGCGATCCTGCGCGTCTTGTCGTGTTTTTCCAAATGGCGTTTAAGCATCCCGCCGGGGACGTGCATCAATTGTCAACTTTGTGAAGATGCCTGTCCCTACGGTGCGATTCACCCGCCCACGGTCGCGCAAACGCCCGCGGCTCGTCGACGAGGAAAACGTCAATTCGGATTCGCCCTGCTGGCCGCTCCCTTCCTGGTGGCCGGTTTCTGGTGGCTGGGAACGACGCTCGCCGTTCCGCTGGCACAATGGCACCCGGAATCGCGGTTGGCCGAACAGGTGCGGCTGGAAGAGTTGGGAGTGGCGGAAACCACGACCGACGCCAGCGATGCCTTTCGAGGTTCGCCGCGGTCGGTCGATGATCTGTATCAATCGGCACTCACGCGCCGCAATGATTTCGTCACGCTGGGCGGCTTGTTGGGTGCTTGGACGGGCTTGGTGATCGGGTTCAAACTGATTTATCTGTCGGTGCGACGTCGCCGCGAGGATTACCAGGCCGATCGGGCCGGGTGCGTTTCCTGCGGGCGCTGCTATTGGTATTGCCCGGTCGAAAAAGTCCGACTCGGTCTGATCTCCGACGTCTCCGAAGCGCTGCCCGATGGCCGAACGCCGGGCGGGCCGCTGGTCCAATTGACCGTCGGAGGGAAAAAGCCGTGAACGCGAATCCCCGCCACCAAGGTCTCGTAGCTACGCTCGCCAGAGCGTGGAACGCCCGCCGTTCAATGACAGTTGAAACGCAAAGGCAGACCGAATTTCAACGTCGCTTGTTCAGCCATCGATCGATCCTGCTCTCGGCAATCGTGGCCGGAGTGTTTTCAACCCTCGTCGGCACCGTCCTGGTGATCGATGGCGCGAACCGATTGAACAAGGTTCCGCTGGAGGAGACCACATTCATCCAGCTCCGACAGCAATACCTGCAGCAATCCGACGACAATCAACTGCGTCAACAGATCCAGGATCTCGATCTGGCACTGCGACGAGAGTACTTCCGTGAGCAACGATTCACCGAGCGGGGGGCGTACCTGCTGCTGGGCGGCATCGTCGTCACGTTGGTCTTCAGCAAATGGGCCGCCACGCTGCATCGACGACTGCCTCGCCCCAAACCGAAACTGCCCGGCCCCGACTCGGACGAACGGCTGAGCCACCGCGGACCGTGGGCGGTGGCCGCGGTGATGCTGGCCCTGGTCGGCACCACCTGGGCGATGAAAGCGAATCACCCGAGTGTGTTGCCGGCAAGCTTGGATGATTTGGCGTCCGACCAAGCTTCGGTTGGCGACGCGACACCTCGCGTCGAACCGACAAAGATCGATCCGGTGCTGCCGGAATTGCCGAGCGCCGAAGTCGTGCAGGCGAATTGGCCCAGCTTTCGGGGCCCCGGCGGATCCGGCATCTCGCATTTCCAAGACGCTCCGACGCGATGGGACGGCCCGTCCGGTGAAGGGATCGTGTGGAAAACACCGCTGCCGCTGCCCGGTGTGAATTCACCCATTCTGTGGAACGACCGCGTGTTTCTTTCCGGCGCGACCGAAGCGGTCCGTGGCGTTTTCTGTTTTGACCTGAACTCCGGCGAAATCCTTTGGAACAAGGAATTCCAAGTCGACCCGTCCATTGCCGACCAGAAAATCAAGGTCTCCGAGGACACCGGTTACGCGGCGCCGACCATGGCGACCGATGGGCGGTTTGTGTTTGCGATGTTTGCCGATGGGTTGCTTGTCGCTCTCGATTTTTCCGGCAATGAAGTGTGGACGCGTTCGTTGGGGGTGCCGCAGCGAAACAATTACGGCCACGCGTCGTCGCTGGTGACGCACCAGGGTGCGGTGATCGTTCAGTTCGACCAAGGATCCGACGACGACGAACTGTCAAAACTGATGTCGTTTGACGGAGCGACGGGCCTGCCGATCTGGGAAACGACTCGCCAGACACCGGCGTCGTGGTCGTCTCCGATCGTGATCGAGCACGAGGGACAACACCAAATCATCACCTGCTGCGATCCCTGGGTGATCGCGTCTTCGCCCCGCGATGGCACGGAATTGTGGCGAGCCAATTGTCTCGACCGGGTCGAAGTCGGCCCCTCACCGGTGTACTCCGACGGGATCGTCTATGCCGGTAACGACACCGCGATCTATGCCGCGATTCGCGCTGGCGGATCCGGTGACGTGACGGACACCCATGTCGTCTGGACCGCCGACTACGGGCTCCCGGACACATGCAGCCCCCTGGTCGCCGATGAGTTCTTGTTGACGCTGGCGTCCTACGGCACGCTCTTCTGCTTTGACAAACAGGAAGGCGGTGAACCGTTGTGGGAAGAAGATTTTGGCGCCGATTTCCTCTCCTCCCCCAGCCTGGTCGGCGATCGCGTTTATCTGTTCGGCCGAGACGGGACGGCATGGATCGTGCAACCGACTCGTGACGAGTGCAAACAGATCGCGGAGGCTCAATTGGGCGAAGACTGCGTGACCTGCCCGGCGTTTGCCGATGGACGGATCCTCATCCGAGGAAGCGAGCATTTGTTCTGCATCGGGAGTGGGAATGATGAGAATCAGTGACACGAGTTTCGGACCTGTTCCCGAATGATCACCACGACCAACATGATCGACTTGTCGCCCGTCGACCGAATTGTCCAACAAGAAGGTCGCACGCCCGATGCCGTCATCCCCATCCTGCACGCGGTGCAGAGGGAATATCGCTATCTGCCCCAAGAGGCGCTGCGACGGGTTTGTGAACTGACCGAAATCACACCGGCATCGATCACCGGGGTGGCGTCGTTCTACGATCACTTTCGGCATCGCCCGGTCGGTCGCCACATGATCAGCGTCTGCACCGGAACGGCTTGTCACGTCAAAGGAGCCGACCTGGTTGACGATGCGATTCGTCACGAGCTTCAGCTCGCTCCGCACGAAGACACCGATCCCGATGGCGAGTTCACGGTCCAGAAGGTGGCCTGTCTGGGGTGCTGCACGCTCGGCCCGGTCGTGCAAATCGACGACGCGATCTTCGGTCATGTCAGTTCCCAAACGACGCCGCGGATGTTGCAGGAATACGACGAAGCCGATTTCGTCAAACTCTCCGCCGTCCATCGCCCGGTCTCACAGCCGCAAGGTCCCCGGACAACTGAAGTCCGCGTCGGTCTGGGATCCTGTTGTCTGGCACTGGGCAGCGACAAGGTGCATGAAGCACTGTGCGATGCGATCGATGAATCCGGCGGTGACGCGTATGTCAAACAGATCGGCTGCACCGGGATTTGCAGCAAAGTACCGCTGGTGGAACTGGTCTCGCCCGACGGCGCGTCACAGACCTACACCAACGTCAATCCCGACATGGCGCGAAAGATCGTCTTGAAGCATTTTCGGCCCAAAGGCATCTCCAAGCCAATTCGATACGCCGCTTCGCGGATACTCGATTGGCTGCAGTCCGATGAAGACCAGGACGTCTTGCAAAAGCATCAAGGGGCGCGGGACGGCGTGATCGACGCGTTCATCGGTCCACAAAAGCATCTGACGTTGGACTTGCTGGACGCGATCGATCCACTGGATTTGGACGAGTACATTCGCCACGGCGGATTCGAATCGTTGAAGAAATGCCTGACACAACTCCAACCCGATCAGATCCTGGACGAGCTTGAAACGAGCGGGCTGCGTGGTCGCGGTGGTGCCGGGTTCCCGACGCATGCCAAGTGGCGCACCGTTCGCGCCCAAGATAGCCCGACCAAGTACGTCATCTGTAACGGCGACGAGGGCGATCCCGGTGCGTTCATGGACAAGGTGCTGTTGGAATCGATTCCGTTTCGCGTGATCGAGGGCATGGCCATCGCCGCCTGCACCGTCGACGCCCACGAAGGAATTTTTTACGTGCGGGCCGAATACCCGCTGGCGGTCGAGCGGATTCGTGGCGCGATCGACCTCTGCCAGCGCGGCGGGATCCTCGGCGACTCGGTGATGGGAACCGATTTCAAGTTGACGCTTCAGATTCGCGAAGGGGCCGGCGCCTACATTTGCGGCGAGGAGACGGCGCTGATCCACTCGATCGAAGGCGGACGCGGGACGCCGCGGATTCGACCACCGTTTCCGGCCGAGAGCGGACTGTGGGAAAAACCGACGCTGATCAACAACGTCGAAACCTACGCCACGATTCCCTGGATCCTGCGACACGGCGGCAAAGAGCTAGCCAAGCTGGGGACGGAAACCAGCAAGGGCACCAAAGCGTTTGCCCTGGCCGGCAAGGTCCGCAACGGCGGTCTGATCGAAGTCCCGATGGGAATCACGATCCGTCAGATCGTCCAGGACATCGGGGGCGGAGTGGAGCCCGGTCGAACCTTCAAAGCCGTCCAGATCGGCGGGCCCTCCGGCGGCTGTGTCCCCGCGGAACTGGCCGACACGCAAATCGATTATGAATCGTTGTCGGCGGTCGGCTCGATCATGGGCAGCGGCGGTTTGGTGGTACTCGATGACAAAGACTGCATGGTCGACATCGCCCGCTACTTCCTGAAATTTACCCAAGACCAATCCTGCGGCAAGTGTACGTTCTGTCGTGTCGGCACGCGACGCTTGCTGGACATCCTGGATCGGCTGTGCACCGGAGCAGGCAAGCGAGGTGATCTGGAACAGCTCGAAGCGTTGTCGACGTCGGTCTGCGCCGGCAGCCTTTGCGGTCTTGGCAAGACGGCGCCTAACCCCATCCTGTCCACGTTGAAGTACTTTCGCGACGAATACGAAGCCCACATCAATGGCTACTGCCCGGCCGGAAAGTGCGTCGATCTGATCGACTACCGCATCAACGACAAATGCATCGGATGCACGCTTTGTGCCCAACACTGTCCCGTCGACGCCATCCCGATGACTCCCTACGACCGACACTCCATTGACCTGGATCGCTGCACACGTTGTGACAGTTGCTACCAGGTCTGTCCCGAAGACGCTGTTTACATCACCTCCGAACCGAAAAACGTTGGTGTTTAGCCCTGAGGCGATTCCCGGTCGCTGCGATGCAGCGACAGTGGGCGGCGAAAGCCTGGACACCAACACGTATGCCCGTGCCATCACGTTTTAACATCGCGTCCTGAACGAGGTCCCCCGCCGTGGTGAAAATCAAAATCGATGATCGCGAAATCGACGTCCCGCCGGGATCGAACCTCGTCGATGCCGCCGCGCTTGTGGGTGTTGAAATCCCGACGCTGTGTTATCTCCAAGGCTACGAGCCCTCCAATTCGTGCCAGGTCTGCACGGTCAAGGATTGCCGGTCCGGCCGGTTGATCTCGGCCTGTGGGACCAAGGTCGTCGAGGGGATGGAGATCGAAAACGAGAGTGAAGAGATTCGCGACGTGCGACGGACGGCGCTGGAGTTGCTGCTCAGCGAACACGTCGGTGACTGTCGTGCCCCGTGTGACTTTGCCTGCCCGGCACACATGGATATCCCGCTGATGTTGGACCAGATCAGCCATGAAAACTTGCGTGATGCCATCGTCACCATCAAAGCGGACATCGCCTTGCCGGCGGTGCTCGGCCGCGTCTGCCCCAAGCCGTGTGAAAAGGGATGTCGGCGCAAGACCGCCGACGGTCCCGTGGCGATCTGCGATCTGAAACGCTACGTCGCGGATGTCGATTTGGCCAGCGACGATCCCTATCTGCCGCCCTGCAAGCCGGCGACGGGGAAACGGGTGGCGATCGTCGGCGCCGGGCCCAGTGGCCTGGCCGGCACGTTTTACCTGCGCCGTGCCGGACACACCTGCACCTTGATCGAGCGAAACGATGCGTTGGGCGGTCGACTCCGCAGCGAAGAAGATGAACGAAGTTTGCCACGCGACATCTTGGATGCCGAAATCAACCAGATCATCCGGCTGGGCGTTGATGTTCGATTGCAAACAGCGATCACCACGAAAGAGGAACTCGATGCGTTGTGTGATGAATTTGACGCGGTGCTACTGGCAATCGGCCAAACGACGCCGGCACAGGTCGAACAATTGGGGATCAAGTCGAGTCGCAAGGGCATCGACATCGACTCGAAAACCTACGCGACCAACCGTCGAGGCGTGTTCGCCGTCGGCAACGCATTGCGGGGCAAGGGAATGGTGGTGCGGAGTACGGCCGATGGGAAGGAAGCTGCAACGATCATCCATCAATTCCTGGCCGGATGGAAAAAGCTCGGCCTGGGACACGACTTTGCATCACGCATCGGCCGTTTGGAATCGGGCGAGATCGACGAGTTCTTGGCCAATTCCACCCCCGCCCCGCGCTCCGTCCCCGCCGCCGGCACGGACTACGTTTCCTGTGATGCAACGGAACAATCCGAACGCTGTCTGGGCTGTGGGTGTGTGGCGCACAACAAGTGCAAACTGGAACGCTGGTCGGAATTTTACGGTGCCAACCCGAATCGGTTTCCCCGAGTGCGACGGCCTTACGAAGTTGTCGGACGGGCCTCGTCGGTGTTGTTCGAACCGGGCAAGTGCATCAAGTGCGAACTGTGCATCAAGATCGCCGAGCGGGCTCAAGAACCGTTGGGACTGTCCTTCGTCGGTCGCGGCTTTGATGTCTTGCTGAGCGTGCCGTTTGAAGGTCAGCTCGATGAAGCGTTGACCAAAGTGGCCGAAGAATGTGTCGACGCCTGTCCCACCGCCGCATTGTCATTCGCCCCCAGTCGCCAGCCACCGGAACTGACACAAATTGAGATCCCCGGCCGCATCAAGGCGAACAAATAGTGGGATAGGCTTCCAGCCTGTCAGTTTCCTGCCTCTTACGTTGACGGTGAGAGCAACGGTTTGTCGCCAGCCGACCCGCCCCACCATCATTCTGCCCCGTATCATTCTGCCCCGTATCATTCTGCCAACCGTCTCGTGATTCCCACCGACTTGATCGGGCACCGTCGCTGAGCGGACTGGTAGGAAGTTTTTTGGGGTAGGAAAATTATCTATCTCGAAGGGCTGATGCATTTCATCATCTTCTTACCTCCTAAATCTTCGTACCCGATCTCCGCAACGACTCAGTGGTCACCCTCCGTCACATGACCATCAGCGTCAAATCGCAATTTGGATCGCTTATTGCTCGGCCACGCATTCCAAACCGAGGCGGCCAACAACACCGCGATCGCCATGTAGACCATCGGATCAAACGCGATCACAAACTTGCCGACGATCAATCCGATCGCCGCCAACAATCCGATGCCGAACGGCGCGTAACCGTGGCGGTGCCGGGCACCGACCGCCAACCCGCCGACGGCAAACGTCAAACACGCCGCCGTGATCGGAAACAGGTATACCGCCTGCATCAAGAACGTCAGCCCCAACCAACCGAGCAAGCCCGCATAAGCCGGATACTGACACGGACAGGCCAGCCGGGGCAATAACGCCAGCAAGACCGGCGGCAACACCGAAAGCAATTTGCCGAACGCGACGGTGGGTCTGCGATGCTTCACTGGCTGATTCGGTAAGCTCTGATACGAAAGAATTGCCGTCGAGCATTTTACACCGGCGTTCACCGAAGAAACCACGGCCAGCTACAATTGCGGGTCAACGAATCGCAATCGCAGAATCACTTCCCAGAGAATACCATGCCCCTACAGCGACGTGAGATGCTTTTCGGAACCGCCGCGGTGCTCGGATCGGCGAACGCACTCGCGGTGTCGGCAGAAGCCGATTCGAAAGCGCCGGGATCGGGACACGCCCCCCATTCCATCACCGAACCACAACGCCAAACACCGATCGCCGGCCGCAGCGACGTGCTGGTCTGTGGCGGCGGTCCGGCCGGCGTCAGCGCGGCGATCGCCGCCGCCCGAGCCGGTGCGTCGGTGCAACTGTTGGAATGTCACGGATGTCTCGGCGGGGTCTGGACCAGCGGCATGTTGTCGTATGTCATCGATGCCGACAAACCGGGGTTCAACAAAGAACTCATCCGCCGCCTGGACCAGGCGAACAACCAGTACGGACACGTCCCGCTGAGGCCGCGGACGTGGCTGTCGTACATGTATGACGTGGAAACGATGAAGTGGGTGTTGGAAACGCTCGTCAGCGAACTTCGCATCGGCGTCCAATTGCACACCCGTGTCGTCGCGGTGGATCTCGACCCGAACAATCGGATTCGGGGTGTGATGACCGAATCCAAATCGGGCCGACAAGCCTGGATGGCCGATGTGGTCATCGACGCGACGGGCGACGGAGACGTCGGGGCGCTGGCCGGTTGTGAGTTTGAAATTGGTGATAGCGCTGGCGCAGACGACTGTCCCTGCCAACCGATGTCGTTGATGGGAGTGATCTCGGCGCCGCCCGAATTGCTGCACCAGTACACGCGTGCCGGCAGCAGCGACGGAAAACACAAGGACCGCTTCCGCGCCGAAATCGAACGCGGCGGCTACAAACCGAGCTACACCAAGCCGACCGTGTTTCACATGGGCGGCTCGATCGCCTCGGTGATGATGAATCACGAATATGGCGTCCGCCCCGATGATGCAGCCGCGATCACCGAAGCAACCTTTCGGGCACGAAACGAACTGAATCAGATCGTCAGGGGATTGCAGACGCTGCCGGAGTGGAAAGACCTGCGTTTGGTCGCCACCGCCGAACAGATCGGTGTTCGCGACGGCCGTCGGATCCAGGGCCGCAGTCGCGTGACGCAGGACGACGTGGTCGCGGGACGAAAGGATCCCCAAAGCGTCTGCACGTCCGGGTTCTGCGTCGACATCCATGCGCTCAAGAAGACCGACGGCGGCTACGGAAACCGCGGAATCAGGGCCAAGCCGTTCGACATCCCGATGGGAGCGCTGGTCGCCGCCGGGGTGGACAATCTGATGATGGCCGGAAGGTGCATCAGCGGCGACTTCATCGCGCACTCGAGTTACCGTGTGACCGGCAACGCAGTCGCGATGGGCGAATACGCCGGCGTCGCCGCCGCCACCGCCAGCAAGTCACAAACCGCCCCGCATACCGTTGCCTACCAAAACGTCGACCAAACCGTCCAAGCGATCCGAAAAGAAAACAGCTAAGCCGTTGGTGTCTAGCCTTTAGGCGATTCTCGGTCGCTGCTTGGCACATCGATTGTATCAGTGACAGATTTGATCGTAGCGGAAGTCGTCAAGACTTCCGTTTTCAGCCGCGGGCGAAACTCTTGACGAGTTCCGCTACACCATTGATTCATTCGATCCGCTTCATGTATCAACGCCGGCGGCGAATTTACAACGCTAGCCCTCTCTGGCGTTTGCTTGCTACGCAAACGCCGTCTCTCCCAAAGGGAGAGAATCTAAATCGGTTGCGAAAAGCTAGAGTAATACAATCGACGTCCCTCGCAGCGACAGTGGGCTTCTATCGCCTGCACACCAGCGATTGCTGCCTCCTTTTCGCGACCATCGGAGGGTCATGACTTGATAAACGATCCTTCCTTCAGTTCCCGCCAGGCTTGCCGGATTTCCTCTTGCGTGTTCATCACGATCGGGCCGCGCCAGGCGACCGGTTCCTTGATCGGTTCACCGGAAACCAGCAAGAATCTGCCGCCTTCCTCGCCCGACTCCACGCGAATCGAATCGCCTTGGTCGAACAACACCAGGGAACGATTTCCGGCAAACTCGTCTAAGGATTTTCCGTGGTTCATCGGGTCTTCCACCCGCACGTCGCGTGGATCCGACGCGTCTTTGAATCGCACCGATCCGGCGAACACGTACGCGAACGCATGACGCGTCGTTTCGATCGGAATCGATCGCGTCGTGTTCGGGGGCAAACTGATGTCCAGGTAACGGGGGTCGGCTGCGACGCCTTCGACCGGACCGCGTTTGCCCCAAAAATCTCCGCACAGCACTCGCACACTCGTGCCGTCGTCCTCCACCACCAGCGGGACATCCTTGGCACTGATGTCCTGATAGCGTGGCTTGGTCATCTTGTGCTTGGCCGGAAGATTGGCCCACAGCTGAAACCCGTGCATCCGACCTTCGGCGTCCCCGTGCGGCATTTCTTGGTGCATGATCCCGCTGCCGGCCGTCATCCACTGGATATCGCCCGTCGCCAGCTGTCCGCTGTTGCCCAAGCTGTCGGCGTGGTCGACCGTCCCGGCCAAGACATACGTGATCGTCTCGATTCCACGATGCGGATGCCAGGGAAACCCGTTGACGTACTGCTGGGGGTCCTCGTTGCGAAAGTCATCAAACAACAGGAAAGGGTCAAACGGTTCAGTTTCGCCGAAACCGAACCCGCGATGCAGATGAACACCGGCGCCTTCCACCAGCGGTCGCGACGTGGTGATGCGTTTGGGTTGTCGCACGTTGGTCGTTGAATCGGTCATCGAAGCTTTCTCATTTTCAAAGAGGGGAGAGGGAAATTGATTGATAGCGTCGGCGTCAAAGCGACGGCAACTATCTGTTGCAACAGATATCAGGCCAAAAAAAATGCTCACGGTTCGCTCTGTCGCGCGCGAAACAACAACTCGTTCAACGTCGCCAGATCCTGATCGGAAAGGTGCCGAAATTGCGTCTGATGCAGTTTCTCCAGCGGTTTGGCCAGTTTTTTCAGCGCCGCGCGTCCTTTCGGTGCCAACTGGATCCAAACGACCCGGCGGTCTTCGTCACAGCGTTCCCGCTTGACCAGTTCTGCTTTGGCCAATCGATCGATCAGACGCGAAATGTCCGCCTGGGGCGTGATCATGTGTTGGCCGATCTGGTAAATCTGCATCGGCTTGCCGGTTCCCTGCAGGATCCGCAGCACGTTGTACTGGGAATCGGAAAGCCCGACCGATTCAAACAGCTGAACGAACGCACGGTGCAATTGCGTCGAGGTCCGCAGCAGGTTCAGGTACGTCTCCTGTTGCAGACTGGCAAACGGACCGCGTTTGCCGATCTCGTCCGCCAACGATTTTGCCTTGTCCGGTTCCATGCCTTAAATATATGTTGCAACAGACACTTTGTCAAGTCCGCCACGTCGCGTCTGCCTCAAGCTCGTTCGAGTCGGCCAGCCGGCGCGAGATTTGCATCCGCTCTGCGATCGACGTCTCCAGGCACATGATCGGACCCAGGAGCGAAGCGATGAACCCTCTCGAATCGCCTCCCCATGGCGGAAAGGCCGTCTCAGATCGCCATCGGGCACGCTGGTGGCACAGGCAAAAAGCACGCGTGGTGTGCGATTTGTGCCCACGTCACTGTGCGCTCAAAGACGGCGACTACGGCTTCTGCTTCGTCCGCCAAAATTGTGGCGGCCAATTGGTATTGAATACTTATGGGCGGAGCACGGGATTCTGCATCGATCCGGTTGAGAAAAAGCCGCTGCACCACTTTTTCCCCGGCACCAGCGTGCTCTCGTTCGGCACGGCCGGTTGCAACATGGGCTGCAAGTTTTGTCAGGCTTGGGAGATCACCAAGTCGAAACAAGTGCTCGATCGCCTGAGCCAGAAAGCGACGCCCGAGATGATCGCACACGCGGCGGTCCGGCTCGGCTGCGACAGTGTTGCCTTCACGTACAACGATCCCGTCATCTGGGCGGAATACGCGATCGACACCGCTCACGCCTGCCACGATCGCGGCTTGAAAACGATTGCCGTGACGGCAGGCTTTATTTGCGCCGAACCCAGGCAAGCGTTTTTCGAAGTGATGGATGCAACCAACGTCGACTTGAAGGGGTTCACCGAGCACTTCTACCGGCACCTGACGCTCTCTCACTTGCAGCCCATTCTGGAAACGTTGCAATGGATCAAGCACGAGAGTTCCGTGTGGCTTGAGATCACCAATCTGGTCATCCCGGGGGCAAATGATGACCGTGACGACATCCGGCGAATGTGCCAGTGGATCCACGACGAACTCGGCGACGAGGTTCCGCTTCATTTCACCGCGTTTCACCCCGACTATCGGATGATGGACACTCCTCCGACTCCCTCGCGGACGTTGGTCGATGCCCGCCGGATCGCGCTCGAAACGGGGCTGCATTACGTGTATGTCGGCAACGTCGACGATCCGAAGCGTCAAAGCACGTACTGTCCCGGCTGCAAGGCTCCCTTGATCGGACGTCGCTGGTACGACATCGACACCTATCAACTGGATCAGAACCGCTGTCGGAACTGCGGCCACACGATCGCCGGTCACTTCGGTGAAAAACCGGGCCACTGGGGCACCAAACGCGTGCCGGTCGATCCGGCGGCGTTGTTGAGATCGCTGGAAACCGAGGCACGCGTGTGAAACGAAACGCGCGCGGCGTCTCGGTCGGCATGTTCAACGCATCGCAAGCTGTCGAGATTTGCGTTCCAGGTTTCCGATCCGCTGCTCCACAGACAGATCCGCCCGGGCAGTTCCAGTTTGACGGCTGCCGCCAGCCACGGCGATTGCACCACAATGGGCACAACAGACTTCGCGTCCGAGCAATTCAATTCGCACCCGCATCCCGCGGCCACAGACCGTGCATTCCTGTCGAAAGTAGACCTGATTCCTGCTCACCGCGATTGTCCGCCTTGAAAAAACGTGTCGCCGATTTGGATTTCAGAAACGAGTGCCCCGGGCAGGTGAACGCCGTCGAAAAAAGTTGCGTCGTCCCTCGCAATCGACCTCCATCGCAGCCGACATCGCGACCACCTTGAATCTTCAATCTATGCGTGCCGACCGTCGCAGACAGTCACATAGACACCCGAAATGGTGTCAGAAAATTCCTGATGGACATTTGACGTTGCATCGCCAGCTGCTTGTGCTTTGTCGCTCGATGCAGGCTGCCGAACGGCGATTCGTGGGATCACTCCCGATTTTCGATCACCCAATGGACGGCTTCACGCGCGAGTGCCGCCATGTCATCCAGCTCCAGTTTTTCCTTGATCCGCGATCGGTACGTCTCGATCGTCTTCGGGCTTAATTGCATCGACGATGCGATATCAGCCGTCTTCATTCCCCGGCCGATCAGCTCGAACGTTTGAAGTTCACGATCCGACAGCGCCTCGGACGGAATTTTCCGCAACATGTCCTTTCCGTGCACCACACGATGCAGCACCTTTGCCGACATCTCGGGACTCAGGTACACATCGCCCTTGAGGACCGCGCGAATGGCGTCGACGATGGCATCGGTTGCGTTGACTTTGTTGATATAGCCCATCGCACCGGCCCGCAACGCACGCTCGGCATAGAGCGTATCTTCATACATCGACCACACCAACACGTGCGTCTTGAGTTTGTCTGCCTTGAGCATCCGGATCAAATCGATGCCACTGCCCGTTTTCAGGGACAGGTCGATGACCGCAAGATCAGGCTGTTGACGACGAATCAATTCCAGTGCATCGTTGACGTCATCGGCTTGGCCACAAACCTGTAAATCGGCTTCCAAATCAATCCGACTGATCAATCCTTCACGAGTTGACGGGTGGTCATCAATGATGACGATTCTGGGCATCTTGGACTCTGTCACGTTGAGAGTTTGCGTGGGGAACGAGCCGTCAAACAGGCTCGGCTGCCGGCTCGCACCCTGGATCCAAAGGCCCCAATTTAGTCTACATTGCAACCTGTGTTCCATTTGACTCCGCGGAGGGCAGGATCGAAGGAAATCCCGTGGCTGCCGACAACCGACATGGCAACGAGACGACGCAGGCGAGGTCTCACCGAGTCGTTTTTTTCCTGACACGCCGATCCTGGGAAACCCTACCTTCGACAAAGTAGCTTCGTGACTAATGCAGCGGGTCGGGACCGATACCTTGGAAAGATCAGCCCATTGCGGAATCGGGACTCCTGCCGATCAAGGCAGAGCCGGGTCCAGCTGCGGCAGTCACCGACCGCATCCGCCGAATCATCGTGCCAATTCGAGCGACCGGAATTAGCCATGCCGAATGCAGATCGCCGCGCCCCCGATCAGATCCTGGTCGTCGAAGACGACGACGATACACGGGCGAATTTGTGTGACATTCTGGAACTTGACGGCTACTCAGTTTCTGGCGTGAGCACCGTGGCCGAGACGCTGGCTCATCGAAACCTGGACCAATTCACCACGATTATCCTGGATCGACACCTTCCCGACGGAACCGCCGACGATTTGTTGCCGCGGTTGAACCAGCTCGCCCCCGATGCGATGTGCATCGTCGTGACCGGTGACGCGGATTTGGGCGGAACGATCACCGCCTTGCGCGAGGGCGCGTCGGATTACATTGTCAAACCGATCCGCCCCGATGCTCTCCGCGCCAGTCTCACGCGGATCCGACAGCTGGCCGAAGCGGAGCACCGAGCCGCCCAGGCGGAACGGCTTGCCGCGATCGGAGAAGTGGTCGCATCGGTCGGTCACGAGAGTCGCAACGCCCTGCAGTGCATCAAGAGTCGGGTTGATCTGATTCGGATGGATGCCGGAGACAATGCAGCCTTGCTCGACGATCTAACGGCCATTGAAAAGGCATGTGATGGTTTGCAATGCATGTTCGAGGAATTACGCGAATTCAGCGCCTTGATCGAACTGCACCCGCGACCGTGCAGCTTGAAGAGCATCGTCCAAGCGGCCATCGATAGCCTTCGCCTATCCCCGAACTTCGCCGGCGTCACGGTTGAATTGGAGGTCCCCGATCACGTCGTCGTCCTGGATCCGATTCGCATCGAACAGGTGTTCCGCAATCTGATCGAAAACGCGGCCGGCGCGGGGGCGGGTCGCATCCGTATCGTTGCCGAACAGACCACCATCCGAAATGAATGTATGATGGAAATCGCCGTCCACGACAACGGCGCTGGATTCTCCAAGCACCAGCGCGAGCAGGCGTTTGAACCGTTCTTCACCACCAAAAAGACGGGGACGGGTCTCGGGCTTGCGATCTGTAAACGCATCATCGACCAGCACGGTGGACGCATTGCCATTGTGCCCCGCGTCACCGCCGGCGCCACCATTTCGTTTTCGCTGCAGTCTCGATCCGACGATTGCCGTCGTGCTGATACGGCCCAACTCGAAGAGCCACTCACTTGCTTTGGGAACTCCTGAAGCAAGGCCCCCGCAGGATTCGCCCCGTCCTGCGGGGGCGTCTTTTGATGTCCGACCAATTGTTGCGATGATTGTCGGCGGACTGTTATCGCCGGGGCGCAAACGAACCCGCGAACGCGTAATTCCATTGATGCTTCTGGTTCTCGCGCTGGTAGATCACCCGACTGGTGACCACGGTTTCATACTCGTGCTGCCCGCCCTCAAGCTGGCGAAAGATGTTCGCACTGATGTAGCAAACGATCTTCTCGGGTAGACGTTCGACATTGACCGCCAGCGGTTCGCGATGCCCGTCCAACGGACCGCCCATAAACTCGATCACTGTTTGTTGCGTTGAGTGTGGCATCGTCAATTCCTTGGGGAGAGGAGATCGCCCGAACATTCACTCGACGGAAGGTGCCGCCCTGCATCACGTCATGATAACAAACCGGCGAATCAATGATTCGCAACTCACGTCCCCTTGTCGTGTTTTGAATCGGTCTGTGGTGACATTCCCTACATGCCATTCCGCGTGTCCCTGATTCCAGTTGATTCCGCCCGCCTTGACACTGACTCCTCGAAACCGGTGACCTTGCGATTTTGTCAGCAAACGTTTCCAGGGTTTGTCTTTGAACGGGGCGCAGCTGAATGCTGACATTTACCGCACCGCCACACCCGAGATCAACGGAGCATGAAGAGCGATGCAACGGCCTGTCCACAACCAATGTTGTCCCCACACCAATGACACGGGATCCGAACCGTGGCAACTCCCGACGCCCACGCTCGCGATTCCCGGAACGCCCGAAAAACTCGCCGTGATGCAGGCTCGATTTCGCGCCGGCGAGCAACTCCATCATCCGTTCGATCGCAAGGCATTCCCGCACCCCGCATCTCTCCATCTCCATCACCTGTCGACCAACCGAGAGACCGCGGCATCAATCGAGGGACCACCAACTCAAACGGATTCGTCGCGTGAGCCCGATCGTTGAAATGCGACCGGTGCATTCAACGTCTGGGAAACAGTTCACGCAGCGACTCGGGGATGACCGCACGGATGTCATTGATCTCTCCTTTGCTGACGCGGTCCGCAAGGACCTTCAGCACGGCGCGTGTCAACCGCTCCGCCTCCACCTCGGGATCATCCGGAAAGGCGTCGGAAACATGCGTCAAAAACGCGGCTTTGGAGCGGTCTTTGACGGGAACATGGTCCGGTTGCCAGCCTTCGTAGAACATTCCACGAAGCAGCATCGGCAACTCCGAGGCCAGGTCAGCGGTCTCGTGAATCGTCAAACGGTCTCGCAAGGCGTGCAACACCACCGACAGACCGTGATACGCCCTCCGCGCATCTTCCCATTCCAATTCCCGCATCAAGTCTTTGATCCAATGCTTTGTCTTTTGAACCGTCGCAGCGAGCGCGGGAACGTTCTTGTGCGGACGGTGTGACACCTTGGGAACCCCAGATTCATCGCCGGGCTCATCGTCGGCGATGATGAAACACTCCTCGATACCGTGCACGTTCTGATAAACGACTTTGCCAGCCATGATTTAGTGCTCCTTGAAAGCGTCGGGGAACACCGAACCGTCAATGCAAGTTGCGGGCCGAAGTGATCCCGAAAGTTAGCCCCCACACCGTTCATCCTATCGGATTTCACAAAGCGAGTCGCTGCAGCACGCTCCGAGTTCCCAGGGCGTGCATGACCGCACGGTCGAGGCACTCCAGCAAGCTAAAGAACACAGGGGCAGGCCGGCAAAGTCGCCACAAAACGGATTGGCACAGCCTGTGCAACAAGACCGCCCAGGGACGATGGGCGGTCCGAACCGTCGCCCAGGCGATCAGAAGGGGGCGGCACCGCGCACGTCGTCAGCTGAATCGAAATGCACGATCAACAAGCGGATGGCGGCCGCGTTGCGGGCTCAGCAAACCACAACGGCTCGCGGCGAGCACCTCGTCATAACGTCCCGCGACTCAATCAACTTTCGAAACGTCCCCGCGCGATCCATTGACCATGCCCCAACCGCCCGCTCCCAAACCGGCCGACCGTCGCGACGACGATTCGGGCACGTCTTTCCGCGGCCACGGATCCTTTTCGCCACTGTTCTGGTGGATCGCACTGACGGTCGGATTGTTGATCGCACTGCAACTGAGGACGGTGGATTCGGCTCGTCAGGAGATTCCCTCGTGGACGGGTTTTAAGAAGCTGCTTGTCGATCAAGCGATTGATCCGGACAGTGTCACGATCCGCGATGACCGCGTGGAAGCCACACTGAAAGCCGACTTCGTTCCGGAGAAGTCCCTGTCGATCGCCAAACAGCCCGATCAGCCGGTCCCCGTGTTCGTCGCCATCGACAGCGAGAACCGAGATTGGTTCATCCAGCAGATCGATGGCTTGCAGGTCCCCTACCGGCTCGACACCTCGGTCAGCCGATGGTGGACGATTCTGCTCAGTTGGCTGCCGATGATCGTGTTGATCGCGTTTTTCTGGTTCCTGCTGTACCGAACGCGCCAGACCTTCGGCGAAGGCGGCAGCGGAATGTTGGGTGGCTTCGGCAGATCACAGCACCACATGGCATCCAAGGACACCGTCAACGTCACCCTTGATGACGTCGCGGGGATCGACGAAGCCAAGGCGGAGATCGGCGAGATCATTGAGTTCTTGCAAAACCCTGGCCGGTTTCAAAAGATCGGCGCCCGCATCCCACGCGGTGTATTGCTGCTCGGACCGCCCGGTTGTGGCAAAACACTGTTGGCCCGCGCCATCGCCGGCCAGGCCGACGTCCCCTTCTTCTCGATATCGGGTTCCGATTTCATGGAGATGTTCGTCGGTGTGGGGGCGCGTCGCGTCCGTGACTTGTTCGAACAAGCCAAACACAGTGAGCCGTGTATCATTTTTCTCGACGAAATCGATTCGATCGGTCGCAAACGAGGGCTGGAATTGATCGCGGGCGGCGGCCACGGCGAACGCGAACAAACGCTCAACGCCATTCTCTCGGAAATGGACGGCTTTGAACCCCACGACCAAGTCATTGTCATCGCCGCGACCAACCGCCCCGATGTGCTCGATCCGGCGCTGGTGCGACCCGGACGATTCGACCGTCAAGTCGACGTGCCGCTTCCCGATACCAAGGGCCGGCAAGACATCCTGCGGATCCACACCAAGCAAGTCAAACTGGCCGACGATGTGAATTTGCAGGAGTTGTCCCGCGCGACCCCCATGTTCTCCGGCGCTGACTTGAAAGCCATGGTCAACGAAGCTGCGATCATTGCCACCTTGAGTGACAAATCCGCGGTGACGATGGAAGACATGCGACGCGGACGCGACAAACTGAAATTCGGACGCGCCCAAACCAGTCGGGAAATTGACGCACAGCAACGAACCATCAGCGCCTACCACGAGGCCGGACACGCGTTGCTGGAATCGCTATTGCCGGACGCCGATCCGGTTGAAAAAGTCACCATCGTCCCTCGAGGGCGCGCACTCGGTGCCACGTTCGCGCTGCCCGAGAGAGAGCGTTACACGTATGGACGAAAGTACATCTTGGCGACAATGCGAGTGCTGTGCGGCGGTCGGATCGCCGAGATGCGAAAGACCGGCGACGCGTTTTCGGGTGCCGAAGACGACATCAAAAAACTGACCGAACTGGCCGATCGCATGGTGCGGATGTGGGGCATGTCCGACGACATCGGATTTGTTCGCGTCGCCACCGATGCCGAAGAGGAACGGTTGCTGGTCGACCGTGGATATAGCGAACAGACGGCAAAGCAAATCGACGATGCGATCCAAACCTTGGTCAACGAGGCCTACCACGACGCCGAGCAGATGATCGGTGATCACTGGGAAAGCGTCGAAGCGATCGCACAAGCCTTGCTCCAGCGCGAAACCTTGACGGCCGAAGAGCTCCAACAACTGATCCATCGCGACACACGGCCGCCGCACGATCAGACCTGCCGTAGACAGCCAGACGAAGGGGCCGTTGAATCCCGGCCGGCCTGAGCGGACCACGTGGATTTCTCGATCGGTGAGGGTGCACACCTCAGGCACGCCGTGCAATTTTGCACAACTTGATCCGCCACCGCACGTGCCGTGCACGGTCTTGTGATGAATCGATCACAGCCGATCGGCTTTTCTTTTGCAAGATCATTTGAAGGACAATTCACACTGCACGGGTTCGCAATAAATATGCGAAATCCCAGTGTAATGGCCTATGACCAGCGGCCGCTGGCCCGAGGTTTGCTCCTTTTGATCCACTGTTTCCCTTTTCACCTGACCCATAAGAAAGGAAGAACCATGGCAACAGAAGTCAGCACTTTTGCGACGATGCGGGCTGATCATCGGCACTGGGATCACGACCACACCAATTGGTTGCAGGACATCGCACAATGGCAGCAGGAACATCAGCAAGCAGTCGCCCAATTAAAACAAATGGAAGAGCTCATCCGGATGCACGGCGAAGCGGTGCAAAATCACGCGGAAGTGATCGAGCAGCATCAATGCGTTGAACGCAAGCACGACCAAGCGATGTTTGGGTACGTGACGGGAGCGAGCAACGAACACGACGAAGAGGCGTTCGCGGAAGAACACGCCCGGCGAGCACGGCAGCATGAAACTCAGAGTCAAGCACACGAACGGATCAAGAAGCACCACCACACCGTGATGGCTCAGCTCAGTCTCTTGAAGCAAGCGATGGAATCAGGCATGTAGCTCGCCAGGCATTTCGGCAGAGGAATCCTGGTGAGAGCATTATTCAGGCGACGCACGACCGCGATGCAACGTTGGTGCTGCGTCGTCCCAATTAGGTCTTAGGCAGTGAGAAAGATTATGAACTCGACATCAACGACCCAACCCGTCCTGGGAGAACCAGATGCTCACATCATGATGCGACGCGCGAAGACGACGGTGCGCTGGTTGCTAATCGTCGCGCTGGTATCGACCATCGTAATGTTTCTTTTTGTCCGGCCGGCGGCTTACCTGGGGGCGATTCCTATCCCGATTCTATTTGTGATCGATGTCGTACTCGGTCTGCTTGAACGCCAGTCCAGGGCGACTGCGATACGAGAACCCGGTCAGCAATCCATTTCGAAAAAAGAAATCGAACTCGATGTTCAGGACGCCGGAATCTTGACAGGACTCGGCATTGTGTTCTTGCTGGCGGTCGGAACCTTCATCATTGCCGCAGCCTTGTTCGACTGGCCCTTGGTCGGAGCCGTCGCCACCGCGGGATTCCTATTGGCCGTGTTGATCAACATCCCCTACCTGTATCTTTTCGTGCAAGAGGCCGAACGGGACGAACGTGAGAAAGTCACGCATCAAGCCCCGGAAGCCGCAGATTCCGAAGAGATGCATCGGTAGCGAGATGTGCCAGGAGCGGGGAGGGTTGGCTGCGGCTCGGATTCGATCAAACACCACCCATCGCCCCTCCCCTCGCTACGCTCGACCCTCCCTGCCAGGGAGGGTTTCGTCTTATTTTGATGCCTGAGCCACTCCACGATGACGACGCTGCTTTGGATCATCCTGTTTGGTTTCTTGATGAGCTGCATTGCTTTGGTCGGCAGTGTGACGTTGGTCTTGAAGCAACAAACGTTGGATCGGATTCTGCTCCCGCTAGTGGCCTTCGCTGCAGGTTCGCTGATCGGTGGGGCGTCGTTTCACATGATTCCGGCGGCGGTGGAGGCGATGGACAACGCTCTGGCTCTGTACATTTGGTTGGTTGCCGGGTTCATCCTTTTTCTGGCGCTGGAACAATTCCTGAACTGGCACCATAGCCATTCGCAGGCACCGAGCGAACGACAGCCGTTGACGTACCTGATCTTAATCGCCGACGCCGTTCACAATTTCATCGGTGGGCTGTTTGTCGGCGCAAGCTTCTTGATCAACTTTCGACTGGGGCTTGTTGCCTGGTTGGCGGCCGCCGCACACGAAGTGCCGCAAGAATTGGGTGACTTTGGTGTCCTCGTTCACGGCGGCTGGTCGAAGTCAACGGCTCTGGTCTACAACTTTGTTTCGGCTCTCACGTTTCTCGCGGGGGGACTTGTCGCCTATTTCGCTTCCGCGCGAATCGATGTCGTTTTTCTGATTCCGTTTGCGGCCGGAAATTTTCTGTACATTGCCGCGGCTGACTTGATCCCGGAGATCAAGAAGAGCCACGACATCCGAACGAACGCCCTGCACTTTGCCGCATTTGTCCTCGGCGTCTTGCTCCTGCTCGTGCTGCGACTGGTGTTTCCTCACAGCTGACGTGACGCATCGCATCTCCCATGCAATCATGTCACCCGAGGGCTCGCAGAAAGTTCCTCCCGAATCGTCCGTAGTCCTGTCCGTCGACGTCGCCGTCACCATCGAAATCGAATGCCGCGTCATAACCGGCTTGGCCTGCGGATTTTAGAAACGTCGTGCCGAATCGCCCGTAGTCCCGGCCGTCCACATCGCGATCACCATCGCGGTCGCCGTAGAATCGAAAGAACTCATCGGTGGCATCGCGGCCGAAAACATGGTCCCGCGGCATCGCACGAACCGAGTCGTTGGTCGATGTCACCCCCGTCGAACGCAAGATCAACTCGTAATTCCCATCGGCCAGTGAATTGCCCGAATCTCGCTGGATGACCGATGGACCGGGCAGGAATGTCAGTTCCAAGGCGGTCACTCCCGCGGAGTTGTCGATCTGGTAGGCAAACGTTTCGACCTCGCCCCCCGTCTCGCGGTTTCGCAGCGCGAGTGCTTCCCGTGGGACTTCCACGATTTGATTGAAGGTCACCTCCAGGGATGTCACAGCGGACCGACTGGCCGTTCCATCGTTGATCACCACGCGTTGGACGTCGATTTCCGACCGGTACGTGACGTCGAAGGTGGCTTGCTCGGTGCCACCGTCTTGATCATCGACCGTCACGGTGACCCGATAGATCCCGGGCGTTTCGAAATCATGTTCGATTCGGAATGATTTGTCCGCATCCAGGACAATCGGACGCCGAGTGCCGTCACCAAAATCCGCCGTGGCCAACCAAAGATCCTCGCCGGGATCAGTAAAACTTCCCGAGACCACGACGGAATCGGCATTCAGATCCTGAGAGCCTTGATCGAGCATCAGGTCCGGTTCGACGTTGGTCGCGAGTAGGACAAAGGGCGCCGTGGTGGCGCTGTGGGTTCCATCACTTGCGGTCGCCGTGATCGTGTAACGCCCTTCATCGGGCGGGGTGAATGACCACTGCGACGCATCGGGGCCGGTCTCCATTGCGCCTTCCGCGTTGGTCGCAACCCACGTCACCGATGTCACGGGGCCGGGCAGCCTGAATGAACTCGGGTCGACGACCAGGTCGATCGTCGCCCCTTCTTCGACGACCACTTGAGACGTAGCTTGAGACACCGGTGCGGCCGGTGCGGGCGCTGCAGACTGCGGCGGCGTCGCCGCGGAAATGACCGGCGACGACTGGTAGACATAGACACTGGCCGTATCAAAAACGCCGGGGTCGCTGTCGTACTCGAATCGTACGGTGTAATCACCGACTTCCTGCGGCGTGAACGAGGCCGACGTGCCGCTGCCCGACAGGTTGAATGCCCCAGGACCTGTGATGCGCCAATTGACGGCCGGCAGTACGCCGTCGCTCTCGGCGACAAACGATTGCGCCGTCCCTTGAGCAGCATGACGGTTCGGGCCGATGTCCAGCCGCCGCGTCGGGGACAAGTCAACGTTGGTATCTAAAGTGCCCGGAACGAAGAAGACACCCTTGGTGATCCCCATCCAGTCGATCTGTGAGGTCCCGGCATCGCCGATTCCCAAATCGCCGAAAACCATTCGATTTTCGTTGAAGCCGGCGAAGGTGATCCCGGGAAACGGAATGCCGTCCGGGTTCAGCAACACGTCGTCGCGGAACACATAAATCGCATCGGCATCCCCCGGTAGCTGCACGATCCGCCAGTCGTGCCAGCCGGTGTTGTCCATCGATGCGGTGAAATCGCCGAACTTGACCGTCTGGCGTCCGAGACTCAGAAACGCGCTTTTGGCGGTATCACGCGGGGACAAAGCCATGCTGAATGACCCCCGAGATCCTTCCGCCGGACCGGTCGCATTGATTCGCATTCGCATGAAAACGGTGTAGCCGGAAGCCACCGTGATGTCACTGGTCGCCCAAATCGTGGTGGTGTCAGTGTTGTTCCCGACACGTTGACCGTTGGACAGTGTCAGCAGACTTCCGCTGACGGTCGGGTTCTGAAAGAAGAGATCGCTTTCGGGGTTGAGGTCTTGCTGGCCGTTGCCATCCAGGTCGACGCTGGCGGGATCAAACGGATTGATTCCGAAGTCGTAGAAAAAGTCACCACCGCGTCCGAGCACGTAGGCATCATTGACCACACTTCCGTCACGAATCACCTGCACCGCGTGGACATCGGCCGCCAGCGACGGGGCGATCCGATAGGCGCCCTCCGCGTCGGTTGCCGTGCATGCGATCACGTTTCCGACAATGTCCAATAAATGAACGACCGCATTGCCGATCGGCTGGTCGGCGGCATCCACGACCGTGCCGTTGACGATCGGGCGAATCATCTCCTTGCCCGAGACGTCGCGTTGCGAGGGAACCCGAACATCCCATGGCTGAACAAGTTGGCTGGTGCGTCCCAACCCGTCGTCCGCAACGATCGTGATCGCTGCGTTTCCGTCGATGCTTCCGTCATACCGGACCTCCATTTGATCGCCGTCCAGACTGACGGCCACACCGGGACTGTTCGATGCCGCAGACACCTGCACCGTTTGGCCGTCCGAATCAATCCAGTTCGGGTCGGTGAACACGGCGTCGTCAATTTGGATCGAACCGGTCGAAACACGAACCGGTACCGATCCGGTTTGCAGCGTCCCGGTCTCGGTGCTGCCCAACGATCCATCCCACGCGCCCGCGGTTGCGTCGACCAGTGCCCGGCCGCTGGTTTCGTTCATGCGGTAAAACGCCTTCATGCGACTGTCCACAGGACGATTGGCATCGGCGCGGGTGGACAGGATCGCCGCAACCTCCGTGGCGAACTCGGACGGCGAGGTCCAAAACCCGTCCCAGACGATGAAGTCGTCCAGATCGGCGCGAATGTACTGCGAAGGTCCGTATCCGCCATTGGGAACATCCTGTTCGCGTCCCAATGTCAGTCCCGCGACATCCAACGTCTGGAGCACACGGGCGTCCATCCCCAGCAGCGACACCTGATCGACAAGCACGCCATCGATCCACAGCCCCAACGTCGGTGCGGCCGGATCGCTCAGGTCCCGTGCCAGCGCGACGTGTCGCCATTGCCCGTCAAACAAGCTGACCGACGGATCAAGGAGCACGTCGACCTCGTTCAACTGAACCACCAGCGTGTCTTGCGACCATCGCGACAGGAAGAAATCCTCTCCAGCGGCACTGACCGCCGAAAAGATCGCGTCGAACCCGGTAGACGTTTTCGGCAGGTCCGAGCGGTGCCAGAATTCGATCAAGAATGAATCGGCACCGTCCAAAATTTGTGGCGGCAATTCGACCACGTCGTCGTCAAATCCCAGAACCTGGCTACGCGCGGCGTCAAACGACAACGCCACGACTTCGGGCGTGACGTCGTTCGGAGTGAAACGGACATCCAGCTGGGGATTCTGCGCCAGTAGGATCGGAAGCATGATGTCGCGCGTCGTCGCGTCCAGCGGGGCGTCCAACACAGACAGCGACTCGAGCGCCAATTGCGGCGGAACTGCTTCTCGTGCCGCAAACGCATCGACCAGCACACTCGATCCGTCCAGCGTTTCCACACGCACCCGCATAGGCCCGTGGCCGGACTGGTAGCGGCCCAGGTTCAGCCACTGTTTGCCGCCGAAGGCATCCGATTGATTCGGCGACGGCGGAATCGATGCGTCCACGTCAACCGATCCCAGCACTCCATCGACTTCGCCGCGCGAATCGAAGATCGTGTAGGTCAGATTCGAGGGCACTTCATTGAGCGGCGGCCAAGTGACCAACAGATCGACTTCCGCTTCACCGACGTCGAACGTCGCGACCGCATGCGCACCATTGACTCCGACCAAGTAGTCGCCTTCCCAAGCGAAATCCGGCGAAATCGGTTGGTTCGACCATTGCCCAAACAACTCCAAGGCGGAATCACCGCCATCGACGACTCGAATCCCCAGCAAAGGCTCCAGGCTTTCGATCGGATTCCCATCCAAGACGACCTGTTTCAGCAGCGGCAATTGCAGCAGTGTTTCGGGATACTGAGTGAATTGATTTTGCCGCAGGTCGACGCGACGCAGGTTGGGAAGTAGCTCCAGTCCCGCCAGGTCACTGATTCCCAAGCCTGCCGCCAGGTCAAAGTACTCAATCTGCGCCAGTTCACTGGCATACCATGGCCGATGAAACACGGGATCCCCGACGGCGTTAACCGTCACCGGATGCCCCATCGTCTGGGCAATCGCGGCGCGAAGTCCAGGGCTCGTGACTTGCAGCGGGTCGACCAACGGATCGGCGGCCAACACGGTCGTCTCGTAAAACGCGACGTCGATGGTTTCATCAATCGATGGATCAAACGTTTCACGATCGACGGTTTCCCAAATGCTCTCGGTCAAGAAACGATCGGTTCCCGGGCCGCCGACCAAATGGTCCACGTCGCGACCACCGATCAGTTGATCGTCCCCCTCGCCGCCGAAGATTCGGTCGCGATCCTGTGTCGGATGGGACGCCCCCAGACGTGGCGCAAATGCTTCGATCACGAACCCGATCGACGTGTCACTTGACGTTGTTTCCGACCTGGCCACACGGATGTAATACAAACCCGCTTTCGCGTTGCGGAATTCCAATCGCGTCTGACCGCGTTGCAGTGGAACCCCGTCAGCGTCGAACCAATCCAGTCGCACACCTGGCTCCGCGGCGTCGGTTTCAATCCGCACGTAGTCACCCGCCGCACCGTCACCCGCGGTGATGATGCGGAACCAAGCCTGCTGTTGACCGGGTTGCAAGACAAACTCGTCTTGATCGCCGATTCCATCCAGGTCGCCGAACCGATCCGGCTGGCCGTCGGCACCCTGCACCAAAAACTGGTCGCGATTCTGAATCGGGTGCACGACCGACAGATCGATCGGCAGCGTCGTCGCGGTACGGCGACCGGGCAAGAATCTCGCCGCACCTTGGTCCGCCGAAACACCGGGCGTTCCGACCCACAGGTCATCCACACCATCGCCATCAAAGTCCGAGAGCGTTCCACCGAAACGCGATCCCAGTCGTTCGTTACTCGCTTGCCCCTCAAACAGACGATCTGCCGCGTTGATCGAGACAGAATCACCGATCGTGAATTGCCGCACCGTTTCGATATCAAAGAAGACACTCAATTGCCCGCGGCGGTTGGACTGAATCGTTGGTCGCGATCCATCCAATAGCACGACATCAGCAATCGGTCGCCCGACCACCAGATCAGCACGCCCATCGGCATTGAGATCGCCAATGGTCACGGTGAACGTTCCATGGTCCTCGATCGCGATCGCCTCCGACACCGCCCCTTGCGACACTTTCAACCAAGCCGGCGGCAGCGCCGCGGTTGCCGCGTTCCATACGCTTCCGCCGCGGTGGATCAGCGCTTTGCCGGCCAAGATGTTGTCACCCTCGATGCTGCGATAGATCACAAAGTCGTCGTATCCGTCGCCATCGAAGTCGCCGAGGGAATCGACGCGATCAACGCCGCCGGGGATCAACAGCAGGTGGTCGCGTTGGGTTGCCAAATTCACGTTGCCGACAAATCCACCCAGCAGAATGAACACGGCGCCGGTATCGTACGGTGCCTCGGGTTGCCCGAATGCCGGCGAACGAGAATCGAAAAGCGTTTCACTGGTCACCGCGATGTCATCCAGACCATCGCCATTGATGTCCCCGATGGCAAACGTGCTGAATGTCGCCGCGGTGTTGACCACATGGTTGGCGGGAGCCGATGTTGCGAGAGCAGACACATCGACCGAAAGAACGCTCTGGCCGGCAGCGGACGACGGTGTGTCAACGATCGCCACTCGATCGGCGTCTGCACCAACCAAGGAAATCAATAAATCGTCGCCGGAATCGCCGTCCACATTCAGCCATCGAATCTGTGACGACTCCGGTTGGGTGCCTTGCGCAGGAAAATCGTAGACTCGCTGAAACAGGGTGTCATCCGATGTCACACGCGCCGGCAATCCAGGTCCCCCCTCAAAGACACGGACATCCACGGCGAAACCAGACCCCGACGCCTCCAGTCGCTGTAATGCCAGGTCATCAACGGGATCACCTTGCAGATTGCCGCTTCCCATCGCGACGCGGCCATCCACTTCCTGCAAGCCACTGGGAAATGCATGGACCGAATCCAGGAAGGCGACAGCCGACAGGTTGTCGATCGTGGAATCCGCCGACTCCACAAACGGGCCGGCGACGAACACGTCGCCGTCGGCAGTGGCGAACACCATGTCGTCGTGGCCATCCCCGTTGACGTCGCCGATCGAACGAGGTGCCGACAACTCGACTCCGTCAACGCTCCCGAGCACCCCGACCGCGGCAGAAATCAGGCGTGGCTGGGGATCGAACAGGTCAAACGCCGCTTTCGCCAGACTCTCCTCGCGAGTGATCGCCATCCGCCAGGCCCGCGTCAGACGTCCCGTGTCGGGCAAGTCGATCGGTTCCAAAGGCGGCTCGGGGTTGCCCGGTCCGCCGGGGCGGACTGCCAGCGCTGCCCCAAAGACAACTGAGAAATTTGTCTGCCCCGGAGAAAAGAACGCCAGATCGCTGCGTTCGTCCCCGTTCAAGTCGCCGACGCTGCCGATCAGCGGTGTTCTGGTACTCCGGGCGATGGACGCGTCCGCTGGCAACAACCAGGAACGCTCATCGACAAAACGCAAGTGCGGGTTCGGTTCGGATCCACTCAAGCGGGCGATCAATTCGGCGTAGTCGTCCGAAAGAAAGACTTCCGCGGCGGGATAGGTCAAACCGTTGAAGGGAAGGCGTGTGAGGCGGGCCAAATCGGTCCGGCCGTCACCGCTGAAATCATCAATCGGAATCAAATACGGGATTGCAAACGAGGTCAGCGTCTGTGCCGTTCCCAGACCACCGCTGACAAGATAGCTGAGTCCCGATCCGATCGGAAAACCGAACGGTCCGAACTCTTCACGCCCACTGAGCACCGCGTCGTCGATCCCGTCGCCGTCAATGTCACCGGCCGCCAGAACGCGGCTGCCACGAAAGCCGTTGGCATCGGGACTTGCCAGGACACGGCTGGTCGCCGCCGCGATGCTGTCGGACGTGCTGCCATAGACGATCATCATTTGACTGTCATTGACTGCCGCGAAATCGGGCGCGCCGTCGCCGTTGATGTCACCGACCGGTCCATGCTCCGTCGCGCTGAACGCGAACGTCCGTGTCGCGTCGGCAAGCGTCAGTGGTGCCGCAAACCAGTCAGCCCGTGATTGGCCTTCAAACACCAACGTTTGGTCGGCGGCTCCTTCTTGACGGTACGTCAAAACGAGTTCGTCTATGCCGTCTCCGTTGAGGTCGCTGACGCCGCCGCCCAGAACTTCGTTCACCGATTCGCTTTGGCCGGACAATTCCAACACACGGTCAGGGTGGTTGGTGTCGCCCGGCGCCAGCGAATCGACGATCGTGTTCCCACCAAAGTAGATCACCAACTGGGCCCGTCCGTTGGACTGGCTGCCGATCACAATGTCGCTGTTGCCATCACCGTCGAAATCGCCCGGCGTCCCGATGATGGCAATGTTCTCATCACCGCTGGCGTTGAACAGCGTGCCCGGCAACCTCAATTCGGTCAGCGGGCTCCCCACCAAATCCTCGGCCGTTGGATCCCAAATCGTATTGGGGCCGCCGTAATACAGATACGCGAATCGAGACGTAAAGAAGTCGGTCCCCAACACGCGATCACGCGACGTCAAAATAAAATCTTGGAATCCGTCCCCGTTAAAATCGCCTGCGGGAACCACGATGCCGCGTCCGCCCGCACCACTGCCAAAGTCGAACGTATCGCGAATCAATCCGTCACTGTTGTCCGTACTGAGAGCGTCGATCGAAACCTCACTCGTCGCATCGGGCGCTTCCTCAAATAGGATCGCATAATCGATCGCATCCCCGCTGGTCACGGTTCCCCCGAGTTGCGCGGGATAATCGACGATCACGAAATAGGCTTCCGCGACACCGAACCAATCGTCTTCCACGGGCTCCCAGATCGGCTCGGTTTCGCTGCCGATGTTTTGCGCCGCGACGGTTTGAAATGCGATCGTGTTCGCCGTCATTTGGCCGTCGATCACCTGGACGATGTTCAACCGATCGGAGGGCTGGCTGACGCTCGGCTGCCCGGCGAACGTCCGTTCATTGAGCGGCTGGAACAAATAGACGTCGCGTCGGTCGCCCAGGTGGAACGAAAGGTCGCTCGCGGAATCGCCGCCGACCAACGTCAGCGGAGCTGCGAACTGGAAGCGGTCGTTGGCCCCACTGACGTTCCCACGCGACACGAACTCCAACCGGTCCGGACGGCTTGTTCGGTCGCCGGAAAGCAAATCATTGTCGCTTCCCCCATCGAGCACGTCGTTGCCGCCGCCACCGGCCAGAAAATCAATTCCGTCGCCGCCCAGCAGCACGTCATCGTTGGGGGTTCCCGAAAGCCGATCGTTCCCATCACCGCCGATGATGCGTATCGGCAACAGATTTCCGCCGCTGGCCTGCAGATCACCTTCAGCCAGCCCCCACTCGGACGCATCGCCCTCGAAACGATACCCCGCATCGCCGCGAAACTCGTCGTCGCCGGCGCGCAAATCGAACACCAGATTTTCCAGACCGACGGTTGTGAAAAAATGATAGCGTCTGCGGAGTGGTGCACTCGGGTCGGACGGGTCAATCGAATCGACGGCAAAGTTCTGGTTTGCTGCGTCCCAGACCAGTGACGACACTTCGTAACGCTGTAGCAGTCGATCGATCCGCAGCGAAACCACGTCGTCAATCGGGCGACCAGAATCATCCAGGTCGCCACCCAAAAAGACCACGCTGTCCGATCCCACGCCTCCATCGAATCGATCGCTCTGCGTCGGCAGGAATGTCGTGCTGGTGCCTCTCAGAACCGGCAATTCGTCCGGCAACGTTTGAAACAAGTCGTCGCCCCGCTGTCCGAACAGCAAGTCGCTCGCCCCGCGATCGTTGCCTCCCGACAGAATGTCATTGCCGGGACCGCCGAACACAAAATCTTCACCCGGGCCGCCTTGCAGCACATCGTCACCGCGTCCCCCGAAGATCACGTCCTGGCGTTCGAATTGCACCTCGGCCGACAGATCGGACACGATCGGTTCAAGTCCGTCTCCGAAATCCACGGTCAATTCGTAAATGGTGGGTGTGGAGTTCGACGAAACCTGAACCGAGTAGTGCGTCAGACCGTCGCGTGTTTCTTCCACCGTCAATTGCGCCTCGATCCCGTCATCGGCCGAGAGACTGGCAACCCGAAGAATCGGGCTGAGTGATTGAGGAGCTGCGAAGCGATAGTAGTCCCGATCCTCCGGCGAATCGATCGTCAATCCGGCAAAACGGATGCTTCGTGTCAGTACCGAATCGACCATTGCCGTCGCCGTGTTCGGCAAACCGAGTTGTGTGTGGGCCGCGTTTTTCGGCGCAATTGAGATCGCCAACCGAGAGGGATCGGAAATCACCAGCGTCGAAATTGCGATCGCGTCGCCGGCACGTGTCGCAACCACACGCCCGGCAGCGTCCGTCTGCCCGATCGCTCGATTGATGTCGTCGATCAGGTCCGTCAAATCACGGTTGGGCGAAGTCCCCTGCTCGGTTCCGTCGGTCATCGACGCCGCGACATCGACGCGGATGTGATCCTGAAAATCATCCAGAATCAAATAGAACGTTGCATCGTCGATCAATTGTCCGTCGGTGACATTCACGCTGGAGCCAACAATGACGGGCGTCCCCTGCAACGCGAATGGAGCGGACCGTATTTCACCCATCGCATCAAGGGTCTCTACCGCGGAGTCGTTGCGACGATCGATCGGATCGGTCTTGTCGATCAAGATGCTGCGTCCCGACTCGATCGTGACTTGGTCGTTGCCGTCTCCGGCATCGATCCAGACGGTTTTTTGAACCGTCGGTCCCACGTTGACAATGTCGTCGCCGGCGAGTGCGTCAATGATGATCGCCCGGAAATCGTCTTCCGGCGGAAGCAAGCGGCTGAGAGAATTGCGGTCGTTGAAGGTTTGATTGAGCGACTGGGCGCGGATGATCGGATCCTCCACCGCCAAATCGCCTCCGGCGAAGACCACGTCGGGATCCCAAATCAGGTTTCCCTCGCCATCGGTCGCGGCAAAATCCAAACGCACCTGAGCATCAAAGCTGAACGAACCGTTGTTATTCGTCAAACGCGTGACCAAGTGATGGCCCTGCAGAATCCCCGGTTCGGTCACGTAACTGACGGTGATCAGATCGCTGGTGTTTGTGCCACCGACATACCAGGCCTGGTTGGTGCTTTTTGCGTACTCCTTCCAGCCATCTCCCGCATCGCCGCCGTCCAGCGATTCAAAGGCTTCACCGGTGCGGGTGAACAATTGGTTGTTGCCGTCGCCGCCATACAGCAAATCCAGTCCCGTCCCGCCGAACAACCGATCATCGCCGGGGCCGCCGATGATGCGGTTCAACCCGGTGTCTTCCAATTCACCGGTCTGGGGATCGACGATCCCGAACGGATCGTCAGCGGCGGGATCATCGGACCAGGCATACAGCGCGTTGGTGCCTTGGCCGCCCAGCAAATCATCGTTTCCTCCGCCGGCGAAGATGACATCGTGATCGGTGACGCTGCCATCGCCGGGGCCTTGGTCGCCCCACAGCCGATCGTCACCGGCGAGTCCACGGATCACATCGCTGCCACGTCCGCCGTCGATTCGGTCGCGCGCGGCCGAACCGATTACCGTGTCATCGCCCGGCCCGGCGTCGATCACCGTCACCCAATCGCGGCTCCGCTGCGACAGAATGGAAAGGTCCAACGATGGATCAAACGTGACCGTGTCGTTTCCCAATCCGGTCGACAGACGGAATTGTTCCACCAACGCGACCGTGTCCCCATCGGCGTTCACCTTCGTCCATACGGATTCGATTTCGGTGTCGACCCGCGTGGCCGGGTTTGCCGGATCGGTGAATGTGGTCAATGTGACCTTCATCCGACCGTCTGCACCGGCGCTCAGCGTGATGATGTCGTCGCCGGCCGTGCCATTGATCAGCATCACATCGGTGGCGTTGTCATCGGGGCTGCCGTCGCCGTGACCGTCGAACACCTCACCACCGAGCACCGAATAGGCCGGATCGACGTCCAGTACCAAGAAATCGATTCCGCCGCCGCCGATCGAGGTGTCCATGCCGTCTTGTCCCTCGATCCAGTCTGCGTCGCCGCCGCCGCTGAGCTGGTCGTTGCCACCGCCGCCGTACAATTGGTCTTGTCCGCCACCGCCATGTAACGTGTCATTGGCTCCGGCGATCGACGCGTTGACATTTCGCGAGTAGCCCGGACCGACAGCCCAATCACCGCTCAAGAAATCCGGTCCCGACTCACCGACCAGCAATTCGTTACGAACGTTGCCGTACAAGAAGTCGCCATCGCCGCCTCCGAATAATTCGTCGCCTTTTGCATCAACCGGCGTTGTCGTGGCCGCCCAAGCGTACAGCGAATCGACATCGTCGCCGCCGAACAACCTCTGTCCGTCGGTGGACCCCGCGGCGGTTCCCCCATCGCCATACAAGGTGTCGCGTCCTGCGTCACCATAGATTTGGTCGATCCCGAGGCCCCCGTGAATCGCGTCCGCCCCCGAGCCGCCGCGAATCACGTCGTCACCGTCGTTGCCGAAAATGTTTTGATCGTTGCCCAGTCCACCGTCGATGTAGTCGTGACCGCTGCCGCCGAACAGATCGTCATCGCCGCCACCGCCGAACAGCCAATCGCTGTCATCTCCGCCGCGCAGGATGTCGCCGGCGTCTGCAAATTCGCCGCCGACGCTCAACCCGCCAACAACCGTCGGCGTGATCAATCGCGGCAGCGTATAGCTGCTGCCGCCAAACGCGGTGGCCTCGTCGAACCGCGGCGGTTTTTCAAACAGGTCTGTCTGTGCGGGATCGAAGTTCGATGCAGCGTACGCGGCCAATCCGCCCCAGATCAGATCACGTCCCGGACCACCCTTCAAATCGTCGGCGCCATATCCGCCGCTGATGACATCGTTTCCCCGTGACCCGTGGATCGTGTCGTCCCCGTCTCCGCCGGACAGGATGTTGGTCACCGTTTCGGCCGCACCAAGTGCATCGTCATCGGCAAAGATCAGGTCATCGCCGTTTTCACCGTCGATGTCATCGCCGCCGAGACCGCCGCGGAGCAGATCATCGCCGTCGCCGCCGCGGATCACATCGTTTCCCGTACCACCGCTGATCGAGTCCCTCCCGGCACCGCCACGCAGGATGTCGATTCGTTGGCCGCCATTGATTGTATCGTTGCCCGCGCCGCCATCGATTTCGTCCGAACCCTCCTGCCCGGTCAATTCATCGTCGCCCTGTCCGCCAAAGACGGAATCGTTGCCACGGCCACCTTCGATTTTGTCATTTCCGTCACCGCCGCGAAGCAGGTCATTGCCGCGGTCACCGAAAATCTGGTCGTCATCACCGTCGCCGTCGATTTCGTCATCATCGAAACCGCCATGCAGTTCGTCACGACCAGCGCCGCCTTGGATTTGATCGCGTCCGCGGTCGCCGTCGGCGTAATCCTCTCCTGCGCCGCCGAGAAGTGTGTCGTCGCCGGAATCGCCGATCAGGACATCGTCGCCGTCACCGCCGTCCAGCAGGTCGTCGTCGTTTCCACCGGTCAGTCGATCATTGCCAGCCTGGCCATAGAACGTCGTTTGCCCGCCCCCGGCACTCAATTGATCGTCGCCGGTTCCTCCGTGTATCGTGACGGGCACAAACACATCCGGCGCGATCGTGACGATGTCGTTTCCGTCGCCGGCATGACCGACGATCGAGCCGACGCCAAAGAATTCGCCGCTCTGACGGCCCTGGCCTTGAACGATGATCGAACCCGTCGTCGTGCCCGGCAGCACCTTGTAGTTGTCATTGCCTTGGGTGAATTGGATCGTCAACACGTCGCCGGCTTGAATCGCCAGCGGCGAGGGCGCCGCGGCGGTCGGACGAGCGAGTTCAAAATCCAACAGGTTCACCCGCGCGATTTCAAACTCATCGCGAACGAAAAGGACGCGATAAAACGCCGTCAGCCCCGCGTCGACTTTTCCGCTGACATCGAACAGATGGATCGGCCCGAGAGCAACGTTGTCCGCAATCTCGCTCGCACGCACCCGACCGTCTCGGTCGATGTCGTGCAGGTCGAAGTTCACGTCGGCGAAAACGCCACCCTCGATTCCCGCTTCGGCCAACAACACATTGACACTGGCGCCAGCCGTCAGCGCCCCACGCAGGTAGGCTTCGGGAACATCCGCTCCCGTCCCGTCCGCTGCGGACCGGTCGCTGACAAAAAAACCGTCGACCAGACTGCTGACCAACCCGCTCTCGGTGAACTTTCGAATTCCCGAGGTGTCCATCCCGAACGCAAAGTCGGCGACCGCTGCGATCCGCCCCCCGAAGTTGGCAAATAGAGCCGGGATCGGCGTCGGAAACGATTGCGTGTAGCTGAAATCTACTCCCAACGCCGGTGCGTCGTAAAGAAATAAATCCACGTCTTTGCCCAGCAGCAGCTTGAAGGCCGACGTTGGATTTTCGATCAGCGGAAAACTCAGCTCGCCCTTCGCGCCGGCCAAGTTGTTTTTGAAGCCGCCGCCGGGGGTTTCGCCTTGTCCCAGTGAACCCAACGCATCCATCACCACTTGAGATCCGTCGACGATCGACAGGTCCTTGCTGATCGAATTCGGACTCTGGCCAGGGGTAAATCCTCCCAACGCATCCGGGTCGACCTCGAAACTACCCAGCGCGACCCAACGATTCGAATCGCTGAATGATTCCGGCCCGGGCAGACTGAGAATCAGATTGTTGACGTCGATGGCGGATTGCAAAAA
Organism: Stieleria mannarensis; assembly: GCF_014154935.1. Lineage (GTDB taxonomy): Bacteria > Planctomycetota > Planctomycetia > Pirellulales > Pirellulaceae > Stieleria > Stieleria mannarensis. The sequence continues at coordinate 31,285 of NZ_JACEHH010000027.1, read as the reverse complement.
GTCTGCGACGTCGGCTTTGCCAAATAGCCTGGCCAAATCGATCAACGTCACATCTTTGCCGCCAAGGTCACTGATCACCGGCAACCGTTGTTGCAGCACGTCGATAATCGGCTGAACCGGCCGCAGCACGTCCTGCACTCTTCCCAACATGTCGCCGACGAACCCGCCGAAGAATTCGCCCAAGTTCATTTCAACGTTTTGGAACTCGACCGTCAGCGGCTGCACACCCGATGCGCTGCCGAATCCCCAGTTGACCGCCAGATCGGTACGCAAGCTCGGCAGAATGCGACTGTCACCCACGCCGGCGACCAGATGCAGATTGGCTTGTGCGTGGGCATTCAACTGATGATTGACCAGCGTCGAAAAGTCGCTGGAAAACATCTCGCCCAGCGTCAAACGGCCGTCACCGTTTGGATCGTTCAAATCGACTTCAAAGCTGCCGTCGAAGCGTGTTTCGGGCAACCCGGTTACCGGATCGATCCCGCTGGTCGCATCGATGTTCAAAAATGCCAGCTGACCCCGCGCATCGAGGTTCGGAATCGATGCATCGAAACGGACGGTCAAATCCGTGTCGGCGGTGTCGATGAAGAAGCCTTCGTTGATACCGACCCCGAAACCGAGATTGAACTCGAACCCGAAATCCAACTCGACCGTCGTGTCACTGAGGCTGAGATTCAATCCCGGCAACCCCAAATCAAAATCGATCGGCACTTCGACGGTCTTTAGTGCACGGCCAAGTTTGACGTCGAAATCGACACGGTTGTTGGCCAGAATGTCGCTCGTGGCACTGACCAGGACATCGTCGACGGTGACCCTAGAATCGCTGGTCGAATCCTGCAGGATTTCCAATCCGTTCAACGCGTCAAAGATCGCCGACTGCACGACCGAGACACCCTGGCCGGCCAACCCATCGATGTTTTGTAACACCGATTGTTTGATTTCATCCAAAAAGTCGGCTTCGTCAGCGAGTGCCTCTCCGATCAGCGGCAGCGGCACCCCCAAAACCTGGCCCCGCATCGTGTCCGTCAACAGGTCAAAGGCACCTTCCCAACCGCCAACGAGTGCCAGCAGGTTGTCGCCGATGTTGCCCAGCTGATCGATCCGATCTTGGATTTCCGTTTGCACTTCCGCCAAGTTGAACGTCGGCGCCGAAGTCAAATCCGTCGAACTGATCACCAACGTCACCGGCGCGCCGACCGGAAACTGGAGGGGTAGATTCGCACCGGCGGTTCCGGTGGCCGATGTTTCGAGGTCCAGCGATTCATCCGAAAAGAAATAACGTCCATCGGCGTCATTGAACGTCAACGCAAACTCAGCCGGGCCGATACTCGCGTCGCCGTCGACAATTTCGACTCCCAGCGGTCCGAGTGACGCTTCGAAATCGATGTTGGCCGCGTTTGCGTTTGCAGTCAGACTCAGTCGGCTGCCTCCCGCATCGGTGTAAAGAAATGGTTTCACCCCGGCGGCAGAGACTTCCATTCCGAGTGACAGTTTCGCGTCGGCTGCCGCGGACAACCGGAGCGTGGACGAACCACCGACGTCGACCAAGTCGCCAATGCCGGCCAGATTCAGATCACTCAAATCCACCGCCAACGGGAATGACGTTTCGATCGATTTGCCGAGGTCCAAATCAAACCGCACTTCGACCGGCCCGCCCGGTGGCGTCAGGATCGAGATTCGGATCGCGTCTGGTTCAAGACCGAGTGTCTGCTCCAGTTTTGTCTCCAACCCTTGCAAACTGCCCGGGCCGGCTAATTGCAACACATCCAAGATTGATGCAACGCCACCGAGAAACTCGTCCATGTCCTTTTGGCTGACATCAACATCCGGCAGATCGACTTGAAAATTGAAGTGCGTTTCGAAAAGGGCGTTCAAATCCGGTAACGCAACCACGCCGCCGGAGGCATCGCGAACCTGAGTCGAATCGCGAAAGAATCCGAACAGTTCGGGCAACGAGATCGCGATCTCGGGAAAATCGATCGACGGCGGATCGGCGGCCGACGATGAAAGTTGAACCATCCGATTGACGCCTGCACTCAAGACGTCCAAGGTGGAACTGCCAATGCGATCGATCGACGCCAATAAATCGTCCAGGAACTTTTGCAGTCCGATCGCTTCGGGCAAGCTGACGTCCATGAACGGCAATGTCAGCCCCTCGGCCGACAACAGCTGACGCAAACCATCCTTCAGTCCATCCAACAAGTCTCCTGCGTCGACATCCACCAACTGTTCCAAAACGTCGTCGATCGAACCGCGGATGTCGGCAACCAAATCTCCACCGAACTGATCGATGCTGGCGATCCATTTCTCACCTGGGGCTCCAAAATCACGCCCGCCGACACTGCCGATGACCGGCAATTCAAATTGAATCAACCCGCTCAGCTCGGCCTCGGCAGCGAGCGAGACCCCCTCTTCAAGCGACGCGAACAGATCGGCCGGTGTCATTCGGGATCGGGGAAGGCCGATTCCTGCGTTGACGACGCTGGGCAAGAAACGTCCGCCGACAATACTGACTTCGGTAAAGCCCAGGTTGGCATCGGCCGAAAAATCCGCGTGGGACAATTCGATCGCCCCCGACAGAATCGGCTCGCCGTTCGTTTCTTGCACGAACAGGTGGTCCGCGATCGTGTCGCCATGCAGTGGCAATCCCTCGATCACCGCGGCCGAGCCGTCTTCGGTCGTTTCAACGTCGCCCAAGATCCCCAGCCCCAGACCGGCCAACGAGTCGCCTGCTGCGCGGATACTCAGTGCCGAATCGCCTTCGCTGCGGTCGACAATCCGCAGCGCGACGCCTTTGCCATTGTCTTGCCGAATCGAAACGGACAACTGGGGTGAAACGGCATCCAGTGCCGCGATCACATCCCCGAGTGTCGACATGCCGTCCAGGTTGACGGATTGCTCCGTCCCGTCTCGCAAGGTGACGATCAAGTCGTCTTGGCCCGATTGGATCATCACGCCTTTCCCACCGTTGATCGCGCCGGCGGTGCCTTTTTCGATCGACGTCGCCTCGGTGATCGAAGCGGAACTCGCACCAAGCGGCGTCAGGTCGACGCCAAATTGAAAGCTTCCGCCCACGGTGGCCGAGAGCAAGAGCGTCGCGTCGGAGGTGACGCCCACCAAATCGCCCAGCTCGAGATCAAACGTCAGATCGGCGTCGAGTGTTTCAACCAGCGGTGTCAGTTGCAGATCAAAGATCAGGTCGTTGCCGGTGTAGCTGACACCGGTGATCAGCGGCGAGAGCGCCAGAAACTCCTGAGCGGTTGCAAACTGCAGTTGCCCGTCTTGCTTGAGCAACGACAGCACCTGGTCTTCAAAGAGCGTTCGAAAATCAACCAGTTCGCTGTAGTGTCTGCCCCCGGAAAGTGGAATCGCGTCGCCAAGCTTCTCATCGACAAAGTTCCCCAGCCACTGGGAGACCTGAGCCAGCCCGCCGGCAAACGAGTCGGCAGACATGTTGTTGAAGGGAGCAACCGCGTCGATGTTGATCGGTTGAAGTTCTGCGTCGCCGGAAAAGACGTCCGCATCAGAAACCGCTACCCCGAAAGTGCCCGTGTACCCGCTCGACCCGATGGATCCCGTGACCGACAGGTCGGCGTTTGCGGTTCCACCGGCCGTCAGAGCGATCGCGGCGCTCGCCAGTTCCGATGCGGCGACATGCCCGCCGCCGGCAACCGCCGTGTCCAACGTTGCTGCCGCATTGAAATTGCCGTCGGCGGTAACGGACAAAAATCCGAATTGACCGTCGAGAAACCCGATCGATTGGTTGCTGATCTCAATGCTCTGCTGAACAGGATCGCCCGTCGTCCCGAAGGCAACCGAGAACGCATCGAGTGGCGACGCGGTCGCAGCTCGATCGATTCGCACGTTCAGCGGTATGATGCTGGATGTTTCCAGATCGATCGTGGGCAAGGCGTCTTCGGCAACCGCCAAACCGCCCTCAGTTGCCGCTCCAGCCAGAGTGATGCGATGACTGGAGGTTTGTGTTTGTTCAACGCGAAGGCCGAGTTCGATTTGCCGGTCGCGGTCGGTATCGCCCGGTGTCACCGTGACACCCTCGACGCGATGAAGCGCCGTGCGGACCTGATCCCAACTCGGGCGCGGATTCGATTGCAGTAGGCCTTCGACCGTCGATTGCAGTTTTGATTTCAACAGCGTGTCGATGTCGGTCGCCTGTCCAAGCGTTGTGTCAAGCAGCGGCAGTGAGCTGGAAAACTCCGACTGCGATTCCAAACGCGACCCGAATTGGGTGACTGCGGCAAATCCGTCCCGCAGCGTTTGACTCATCGCATCATGGCGGGCGTCGACTTCGTCAAACGCATCCAGTGTCATCAAGACGGGACGGCCAAACTCCGGTTGCGAGGCGATGATCGTCGGTTGACCCGCGATCAATTCGCCGGTCGCCAATGCGACAGGTAATCGCACCCGCACATCTTGCGAGCGTTCGACGTCGAGTGTGGGATTGGACAATTCCGTGGCGGTCAGCTGCATGCCACTTTTCGATGTCTCAATGTCCATGTGCACGACGGCTGCCAAGCCACCGTCATGGGTATCCAATCCGATCAGGCCATAGTCCAGCGTCGGGTCGAACGCGTTGGAGTTTGACGTTCCATCGGCAAACCCCAACCCTTCCCCTTCGTCGCTATTCCACCGCAGGCTTCGGATCTGTGCGGAGGTTGATTCGATCGCCAGTCGGCCCCCGGTTTCAATGAAGCGGAGATCGCCCGCCAAGCCGGCGTCGATCAACGGCTGACGTATCGCTTCGTTAAGTCGTTCGGTCAGCGGAGTCAGATTTCCGTCGGTGTGTGCCGGCAGTGTCGCCCGGACCGCGATGGAGTCGTTGACCAGTAGCGAAAACTCAATCGGCCGGTCGACCAAAGCCGGATCGGGTGCGTCGTCGGTTGCCGTCAGTTGCACGGTGTCGCGGACGTCCAGCGTGAGTGATTCGATGGTCGCGAAAAACTCGCCGGACGCATTGACGCCGAATTCGAATTCATAATCAAACGAAAACGTCGCCTCACGCGATCCACCACCGGTCAGCCGCAACGCGTCGTGGTTCAAATCGGGCGTGTAGTCGACCGTTTTGGTGGCATACAGCGCCGTATCGAACGTCAGTGTGCCGTTGTCCGATTCGACCGAGGTCGCACCGGTTTCAAACACCAACCCGTCACTTCCACCGGAAAGCCCCTGGATAAACGCGACAACTTCATCGGAGGTTGGCACGGCCGTGTCGGTGACGAACATGGCCAACGGGTCGGCGAACTCGGTTTCGATCAGCGACCCGAAATCGAATTGCTGCCCCCAAGTCCCTCCCACCAGGGACAGCGGCTCGTTCAGGGATCCGAGCGAGGCGACTTGTGCCGCGTGGTCCGCCAGAGCATCCAAGCCTACGTCGAGTGCGGATTGCTGGTCGGGCGAAAGCGGATCGGCGGCCAACAACTGTCGTTGCTCCAGCTTTTCGACCGTCCGGCGCCGTTTTTGACGCGTTTGGCGACTCTCGGGACGCGGTGCGGAGGGGCGTGCGGAGCGTTTCCGGGAGGACCCAGAGCGGTGCTGGAACAGCATGATGAAGTCTTTGAGGCAGTTTTTTTTTCGGTCGAAATCAGCGTCGGGCCCCGCTTGGGGCGGCCGCGAGTGTATCTCCACTGCCTACCTGCGAGAAAACCTTTGAAACCCCTTCAGGAATTTTTGAGTTTTTTTCATGACGCGATTTTTGAGGTTCAACACCGATTTGATTGACTCACCTGGGGTGAATTCAGCCGGTAGAAGACGAACGCCATCGTCGGCGTGAAGGGGACCCGCGGCATGTCCCGAGATGGCACGCTCGATAGGACCAGTAGGACATAGGGGACGTAAAAGTCCTATGTGTCCTGTTAGTCCCAATGCACGGTCGCTGCTTCGTCCTCGAAAGAAAGGCAAGACAATGCGGACAAAACAATTTCCGAATATGACCGTTTTGCCCCCCATCGTTTTGTCCCCCATCGTTTTGCCCCCGAGGCCGGACAAACTTGGATAAGATCTAGCGCGGTCCCCAAGTTTCCCCACCCTCGATAGCCCGGTCCCCGCCAGCATGTTCCCGCGACTTTCGCTCCATGAAATCACGACACTTGCAGTCCTCGTCGTTGCGACCCTGATCACGCCGTTGCTGAGGGCCGAATCAACCACTCGGCCCAACGTCCTGTTGATCTTGACCGACGATCAGGGTTGGGGCGACTTGGGAACCCATGACAATCCGATCGTTTCGACGCCGACGCTGGATCGCTTGGCCGACGAAAGTGTTCGGCTGAATCGGTTTTATGTTTCGCCGGTGTGCGCGCCCACGCGGGCGGCACTGCTGACCGGGCGGTACCCCGAACGCACCGGTGTCGCCGGCGTCACCGGTCGCCGCGAGGTCATGCGTGCGGCCGAAACCACGCTGGCGGAACGGTTTCGTGATGCCGGCTACGCGACCGGTTGCTTCGGTAAATGGCACAACGGCGCCCAAATGCCGCTGCACCCCAACGGTCAAGGGTTTGACGAATTCTTCGGGTTCTGTGGCGGCCACTTCAACTTGTACGACGACCCGATCCTGGAGCGAAACGGGATTCCTGTCCGAACCAAGGGCTACATCACCGACGTGCTGACCGATGCGGCGATCGAATTCCTCAAAACACCACGCGACCAGCCGTTCTTCTGCTACGTGCCCTACAACGCACCGCACGGTCCCTTCCAAGTCCGTCAGGATCTGTTCGACAAGTACGACACCGGAGAGATTTCCGAGAAGACCGCGGCGGTCTACGCGATGGTCGAAAACATCGACGACAACGTCGCGCGATTGCTGAGCACGCTGGAACAGTCGGGGAAAACGAACGACACCATCGTGTTGTTCTTGACCGACAACGGCCCCAACGGCAAACGATTCAACGGCGGCATGCGCGGCGCCAAAGGCAGCGTGCACGAAGGCGGATGCCGCGTGCCCTGCTTCATCCGCTGGCCGGAAATGATCCAGCCGCGAACGATTCAGCAGATCACCGGCCACATCGACCTGCTACCCACGCTCGCCCAGTGGTGCGATGTTCCGCTGGATGATTCAGCAAAGTTGGACGGAAAGAGCCTGGTGACATTGATCCGTGACGGCGTCGATCCGACACTGGCCGACCGCTCGATCTTGACGTATCGCCCAAACCAATTGCACCTTGAAAAATTCGGCAAGGCCGCCGTTCGTACCAATCAATATCGATTGACGATCGAAAAGGGCAAGGCGGCGTTGTTCGACATGATCGCCGATCCGGAACAGAAAAACGACATCGCTGACCGGTACCCGGAAACGACCGAGCGGCTGAGATCCGAAATCGAAGGATATGTCGACTCCATCACCGACAGCATCACGTCGCCGCGACATGTTCCGGTCACCAAACAGCGACCAACCTTCATCCCATCGGTCGACGCACAATTAGCCGGAAACCCGGGCTTTGCCGACGGCATCAGTTGGGCGCACAGTTGGGTCGACAATTGGACCGCCGCGACCGACGAAGTCGCTTGGCCGGTCGACATCGCCCAATCCGGCCGCTACCAAATCACACTGCATTATGTTTGTGACGCCAAAGACGTGACCGTCGCCGCGTCGATCGCCGATCAAGAGATCTCGTCGACGCTGCGACGATTCAAATCCGAATCGGTGGTTCGCCCCGACCGGGATTCCCAGGCCACTCCCCGCCGCATGCTGTTTTTCGCGCAGCAGTCGCTCGGCATGGTGAACCTCGACGCGGGAAAAGCGACGCTTCAACTATCGCGTCAAAGCGACGGCCCGATGATCGAACTCGGCGGCGTGACAATCACCAGTGCCGATGTCCCGGCGAAAGAACAATTCCATCTGTTTCTGTTGGCCGGGCAATCCAACATGGCCGGTCGCGGCAAAGTGACACCGGCCGACCGCGTCCCCGATCCCAAAATTCTGATGCTCGACCGCGAGGGAAACTGGGTTCCCGCGTCCGACCCGCTGCACTTCGACAAATCGATCGCCGGCGTCGGGCTCGGAAGGAGTTTTGCAAGGCACTACGCGGCCCAACACCCCGACATCACCGTCGGGCTGGTCCCCTGTGCGGTTGGCGGATCGCCCATCGCCGCTTGGGCTCCGGGCGGATTCCACCGGCAAACCAAGACGCATCCCTATGACGATGCTCTGGCGCGAATTCAAACCGCGATGGCCAGCGGGACGTTCAAGGGCATCCTATGGCATCAAGGCGAATCAGATTCCAAACCGGGACTGGCAGAGGCATACAAGGCCAACCTGATCGACGTGTTTGATCGATTCCGCAGCCACGTCGGGCAGAAGACTCCGATCATCATCGGCGGGCTGGCACAACGCGACACGCCGAAGTGGACCGAACACCGAAAGCGAGTCGACCAGGCTCATCGCGAGGTCGCTGCGGAGCTTCCGGGATCGGCGTTCGTCGAATCGACAGGACTGACACTCAAAAGCGACAACGTTCACTTCGATCGAGAGTCGCTGTTGGAATTCGGTCGGCGTTACGCCGAGGCGTTCGCGGAGATCCGAGAAGAGAAGTAGCGCGGCAAGCACAGTCGCCGTCCTCTCCGAGGTCGGCGCGGGGTATAGCTTCGCTTTTTCGCGCTCGCCGAGTTCGGAGAACACGGCGACATTTGGGGCTCGCCGAGTTCGGAGAACACGGCGACATTTGGGGCTCGCCGAGTTCGGAGAACACGGCGACGTTTCGGAATGCATCGACAGGCTAGAAGCCTATCCCACTATGCGTCAACGGTTGTCCGACATCGGCTTGGCCGTCGACGCCGTCTCGTCGACGCGGAACATGTCACGCCACGGCAACTGGATGCCGCCGTCGATCGTCAGCGTGCTGCCGGTGATGTACTCGCTCTCTTCGCGACACAGGAACACCACGCCGCGGCCGATTTCACAGGGCTCGCCGAGGCGTTTCCATGGCAACTTGGCCGACTCGGTTTGCAGCGTCTCTTCGGAAAAAAACTTTCGTTCGCCCGGCGTGTTGATCCAGCCGGGGTGAATGATGTTGCATCGGATGCGATGCTGGGCCAACTCGCAGGCGGCCGTCCGTGCCATTTGGTCATTCGCCGCCTTGGCCATGTTGTAAGCCATCGCGCCGGGCATTGCCAAATGCGCGTGGGGACTGCTGATCACGACGATGTTTCCACCGTTGCCGGCCTTGACCAGTTCGGCCGCGCCGGAGCGAACCATGTAGAACGCGCCCCACATGCTGACGTCGATCGTCTTGCGGAACTCCGCCATGTCCGATTCCAGCATCAGGTGCCGGTCGCTGTAGGCGGCATTGCTGACCACGATGTCCAGCCCGCCCAGACGCTCGATCGCCGACCGCATCATCGCCTCGACTTCTTCTTGGACCGAAACGTCCGCCTGGACCTTGAACGCATCCCCGCCGGCCGCCTTGCACTCGGCGACCACCTCGTCGGCCTGGTCGCCGTTGGATCGATAGTTGACCGCGACGGTTGCCCCGGCACGGGCAAGTTCAACCGCAATGCCGCGGCCGATCCCGAGTGATGCCCCGCTGACAATGGCCCGCTTTCCCGATAGTTCAGTCATGGTGGTGTGTTGACGCTGCAAGAAGTGAAAAAGTCCGCCCGGTGATTCCGCAAAACGCAAGATTCGCAAAAAGCGTATCGCGGCGGCGACGGCGCGGAAACCAGAGAGCCGAAAGAACAGGCGAGAACACCGTCTCAACGTAGCTACCTTCGCCAAAAGGTGGTCCCCCGGCGCCCTCCACCGTTTCAGCGTAGCTACCTTCGCCAGAAGGTGGTCCTCCAGCGCCCCTCCACGCTCTGGCCAGCGTAGCTACGTCCCGGTGTTTCCCACGCTCTGGCGAGCGTAGCTACGTCACGGCGCCCCCTCTTCTTTGCAGCCAGATGCCACCCATTTCATAAAAAGGAAGGATTCTTTCAGAAATGGTGAATTTTCGTCACAAGGTGCTTGAAATCTTCCACGTTTGAGAGAAAGCTATCACCAAACGCATTACCTGCGCAAACTAGGCAATTTCTGTGGTTCGAACCATCAATTCATCCAACCGCATCCCCAGCGACACCCGATCCGGCGCCAGTGGCGGGCGGCGGGAGCGGATGCGCCGGATGGTTCGCCAAACCGGATTCGCGTCGCTGGGCGAGTTGGCCGAATCGCTTTCGGTCAGCGAATCGACGGTCCGCCGCGACCTGGAGCAACTGGAGCAATCCGGCGACGTCCGCCGCACCCACGGCGGCGTGTTTTGGACCGGCGAGAGTGCAACGATCCGTGCGTTTGAAGGCCGCAAAGACACGACGTGGTCGGTCAAAGCCGCGATCGGCGCGGCGGCGGCGGAGTTGATCGAGGAACACGACACGATTCTGTTGGACGGCGGCAGCACGACCTATGAACTGGCGCGTTGTCTGGTCGGCCGGCGGTTGCAGGTGGTCACCAACAGCTTGCCGGTCGCACATCTGCTGTCCAGCAGTGACTCGATCGACCTGGTCACGATCGGCGGATGCGTCCGCGGCCGCACGGCGGTGGCGATCGGGCCGATGGCCGAATCGATGCTTCGTCAGATCAACGTTCGACTGGCGTTCTTGTCGGTCGCGGGGATCAACGAGCGCGGTTATTTCAACAACAACATGATGCTGGTCGAAAGCGAAAAAGCGATGCTGGCCGCAGCCGACCAGGCCTATGTGGTCACCGATCACACGAAGTTTGGCAAAGTCAGCTTGTCCCATCTGTGCCGGTTGGAGGACGTCCAGGGTGTCGTGACCGACCGCGGTCTGGCTTCGCAATGGAAAAAGCGGATTGACGACGCCGGCATCGAACTAGTGTTAGCGGACAACCGGCGCGAGGACGAAAACGGCACCGATTCCCAGACAGACATCCGACCCGACGCTTAAGCGGCACGGTCTCCGATTTAACTCCCCCCCTCCCAACCTTTCTTTTCGCAACCGAATGAACGCGACTCAAATTGACCGCGGCCGAATCGAATCCTTGGTTCGTCGCGCGATCGCAGGCGGTCTCGGCACCTCGCCGGCTCGGCCCGACAGTAGCCCTGCAAACAACCCTCCCGGTTGGGTCGACGGTAAACCGAACTTGCGTGTCAGCATTTCCGCGCGACACGTCCATTTGACCGACGAGCACGTCGAAATCCTGTTCGGTGCCGGTTCGGTCTTGGAACCGGACAAAGACCTTTACCAGGACGGCTTCTACGCGGCCAAACAGACCGTGATGATCGTCGGCCCGCGGCGCCGAATGTTGCCCAGCGTCCGCGTGCTGGGGCCGACACGTGGCGCCAGCCAAGTCGAATTGGCGTTCACCGATTCGATCTCATTGGGGATCGATGCACCGGTTCGCCACAGCGGCCACATCGACGGCACGCCCGGATGTGTGCTGGTCGGACCGGTCGGAAGCGTCCAATTGGAACAGGGCGTGATTCGAGCGGCGCGTCACGTCCACATGAATTACTTTGACGCGGAACACTTCGGTGTCTCCAACGGCGACATGATGCAATTGAAAGTCACCAGCCACGATTGCACGACGATCTTTGATGATGTGCTGGTGCGTGCCGACGAGGCGGCCAAGTTAGAAGTCCACATCGACACCGATGAAGGCAACGCGTGTTTCTTGGACGGTGCCTCGACCGTCGAATTGACCAAGGGCGGCTGCGGCTGCCACAAATAGTTCTTACACCTCCTTTTCTCCTATCAATAGGCAGATTTCCAATGGCGAAGAGTAATGAAGCGCTCGGCATGATCGAGTGCAAAGGGTTTGTTTCCCTGGTCGAAGCAGCCGACGCAATGTTGAAAGCGGCGAACGTCGAATTTCTGGGCTGGGACAAGGTCGGCAGCGGCCTGGTCAGCGTGTTTGTCAGCGGCGACGTGGCTGCGGTCAAAGCGGCGACCGACGCCGGCGCGGCAGCGGCCGGACGGATCGGCGAAGTCGTCAGCGTTCAGGTCATCCCACGTCCACACGACGATTTGAACAAGGTCCTCAAGACCAGCGCCCCGACCACAAAGAAGTAGTCGCGGCTAACAAGTAGCAACCGTCGGAACGATCCCGCCATCGGGCGCGATCGAATCTCCCCCCACCAAAATCGAAACAACACAGAATCAACATGAATGACGCTATCGGATTGATCGAAACCAAAGGTTTGCTGGCACTGATCGAAGCGACCGACGCGATGGCCAAGGCGGCCAACGTGGAAATTGTCAAACGAGTCGACATCGGCGGTGCCTACGTCACCACCGTCGTCAGCGGTGACGTCGGCAGCGTCCGCGCGGCGGTCGAAGCCGGCGCCAACGCAGCCTCGCAAGTCGGCGAACTGGTTTCCAGCCACGTGATCCCTCGCCCCGCCGAAGGTGTCGCAAAAGCTTTTTTGGCTTAAGCGTCAGCCCGCCGCGGCAATCACCGGGCCGCCCGCGGGATGACCAGAACAAACTGACGCCAACACCAGCCCCCAACTTCTCGCAGAGGGTATCGCCCGTGCTCGTCCTGGTTGCAAACCTGGGATCGACCAGTTTCAAGTATCGGTTGTTTGAAATGACCGACGATGGAGCGATCGACGACATCCAAAACGCTCGTTGCCTTGCCAAAGGCGCGGTCGAACGGATCGGCGATGCGCAAAGCAACTGCACGGTCGAAATCGGCGATTGGTCCAATGAATTGGTGATGGCGGTTCCCGATCACGGCGTGGCCGTCCAAGCCTGCCTGGATCAATTGACCGACCCCGATCACGGTGCGATTGCTGACGCGTCGCAGGTCGCCGCGATCGGTTTCAAAGCCGTTCACGGCGGACGTCTCTCGGGCGTCTTTGTCGTCGACGACCAGGTGCTTGACGCGATGGCCGAAATGAACGCCGCCGCACCGGCACACAACCCGCCGTACATCGCGGCGATGAAAACGCTGCAGGCCCGGTTTCCCGACCTGCCCTTGGTCGCCGCCTTCGAAACCGATTTTCACCAAACCATTCCCGCGGCTCGAAAGGAGTACGCCATCCCACGTCAGTGGGCCGACGAATTCCACATTCGAAAGTGGGGGTTCCATGGTGCCAGCCACCGCTACATCGCCTACCGCAGTGCAGAAATCCTGGGCCGACAGGACGCCCGTGTGATCTCCTGTCACCTCGGCGGCAGCAGTTCGGTGACGGCGATCGAAAATCGACAAAGCGTCCAGACCACGATGGGCATGACGCCCCAAACCGGTCTGCCGCAAAACAACCGCGTCGGCGACTTCGACCCCTTCGCCTTGCCCCTGATCTTGGAGCGCACCGGTCTCTCACTCGACCAAGCCCTGAAAGAATTGGCCAGCAAAGGCGGACTGTTGGGGTTGAGCAACCGCAGCGGCGACATTCGCGACGTGGAGCAAGCCGCGTCCGAAGGCGACGCCCAGTCCCAATTGGCCTTGGACGTGTATGTTGAAGAGATTCGGCGTCACCTGGGCGGGATGCTGGTCGCACTCGGCGGCGCCGATGCGATCGTCTTTACCGGCGGCATCGGTGAAAACGACACCCTGGTACGCCAGCGCGTCTGTGCGGGACTGGAGCGATTGGGCATCGTCGTCGACTCGGCTGCCAACGAAGGACTGCGTGGTCGGACCAACGACATGGGCGAGGCCTCGTTTCATGCCGCGGATTCGGCCACTCAGTTGTGGGTGATCCCGACCAACGAAGAAGTCATTGTCGCTCGCCAGACCCTGCACGCATTGAAACATTCGTGAACCGGACCGTTCATCTTCCCCTTTTACCCCAGCGAGCCTGACACGAATGTTCATCGCCCGAGTCACCGGATCGGTCGTCAGCACTCAAAAGGTTGCGACGATGACGGGTCACAAATTGCTGGTCGTCGAGCCCTATCGGCTGGACGACAAGAAACGTCAGTCGATCGTCACCACCGGCAGAACCTTCATCGCCGTCGACACCTTGGGTGCCGGCCAGAACGATTTTGTCCTGATCACCCAAGGCAGCAGCGCACGCCTGACTCCCGAGACAAAGCATTTACCGATCGATGCGGTCATCATCGGGATCGTCGATCAAGTCCACATCGACAAGTTGAACGTTTACTCCCGCAACGATTCAAACGACCAATAATCCACCACTAGCAACCCACCATGCAATACGACGAAAACCTGATCCGAAACGTAGTCGCACAGGTCCTGGCCGAGGTCGGTCCGATGCCGCCGGGAAACGGGGCGGCCAAGCAAGCGGCTTCGGCCGTCGGTCGCAACGGCGTTTTCTATGACGCCGATTCGGCCGTCACCGCCGCGCGTGCGGCGTTCGAGCAGTTGCGTGAGCGGACGATGGCCGATCGCAAACAGATCATCGACATCATCCGCCGAATCTCGATCGAGCAATGCGAAGAGCTGGGCACGATGGAGATGGAAGAAACCAAGATCGGCCGACTGGAACACAAGATCGAAAAACTGAAGACCCTCGGCGAGCAAACGCCGGGCGTCGAGTTCTTGGAAACGCGTGCCTTCAGCGGTGACTACGGCTTGGCCGTGATCGACCGAGCCCCGTTCGGCGTGATCGGTGCGATCACCCCGGTCACCCACAGCTTGCCGACGATCACCGGCAACGCCGTCAGCATGATCGCCGGCGGCAACGCCGTCGTCGTCAACCCGCACCCGTCGGGCAAGAAGGTCGCCACCGAAGGGGTTCGCCGATTCAACGAAGCGATCGCGGCCGAAGTCGGGATCGACAATTTGATCTGCGTGATCGCCGAACCGACGTTGGAATCTGCCGAAGCCCTGTTCAAACACCGCAGCATCGCGTTGATCTGTGTCACCGGCGGCCCCGCGGTCGGCCGCGCCGCACTCAACAGCGGCAAACGCGCGATCGTCGCCGGTCCCGGCAACCCGCCCGTCGTCGTGGACGAAACCGCCGACCTGGACCAGGCCGCACGCTCGATCATCACCGGCGGCGCCTACGACAACAACCTGCTGTGCATCGCCGAGAAAGAAGTCTTTGTCGTCGATTCGGTCTTCGACGACATGATGGCTGCGATGCGCCGCGCCGGCGCCGTCCAGCTCAATGCCGAACAAATCGCCCAGCTGACCAGCAAAGCGATCGTCACCGTCGGCGATGACCAGCATGACGCCGCGTGCAAAGATTACATCGGCAAAGACGCCTCGTTCTTGGCCGCCGCCGCGGGCGTCTCCGTCCCGCCGGGGACCGAGATGGTGTTCGGTGAAACCGACGAACATCACCCCTTCGTCAGCGTCGAACAAATGATGCCGTTTTTGCCCTTCGTTCGCGCCCGCGACGTCGATCACGCGATCGCGATGGCCAAGCACTACGAACACGGCTTCCGCCACACCGCGATCATCCATTCACGCAACGTCCGCAACATGACCAAGATGGGGCGTGAACTGGACACCACGCTGTACGTCAAAAACGGACCCTGCATGGCCTCGCTTGGACTCGGCGGCGAAGGCTACCTGTCCTTTTCCATCGCCGGACCGACCGGTGAAGGCGTCACCACTCCGACCACGTTCACCCGCGAAAGACGGTGCAGCATGATCGGGGAGTTGAGGGTGGTTTAAGCATGCAGCCGGCGATTGTCCTCGGATCGACCCACGCCACCGTCAAGCATGAGAGCTTGGTCGGCATGCGGCTGGTGGTTTTGCAGCCGATCGGCGTGGCCGACAAGGCCGACGGCCCGCCGCTGGTCGCACTGGACCAACTGGGCTCGCGCAAAGGTGATCGCGTGATGATCACCAGCGACGGCTCGTATGCCCGCGAGGCATGCCGGCACGACCGAACGCCCGCCCGCTGGACCGTGATCGGGCTGATCGACGACACCGATTCCTAACGACACCTACCAACAAACAGCCAAAGAACCCAACCGTGACTCGCCTTTCACACGACCGCCGCAACGACACCGCAATGATCGCTGACATTGCGCGCCGGGTGGTTCGGCAATTGCGCGAAAGCGATTCATCGGGCGGTGCTGTTGCGTCCTCGGCGAATCCCGCCACGGCCGTCGTGGGTGAGAAACTGATCACGATCGAAACCTTGGACCGCCACGCGGCAACCGGCCAAGTCGTCGCCGCAGCCGGCGCGATCATCACGCCGGCCGCCCGCGAAGAAGCCCGGCGGCGTGGGATCACGATTCAACCGGCGGTCGATGCTGCGGCAGGCCAAGCCGATTGCCACTCAAACCATCAAGCCAACGGCTTGCCGGCGTCGCTTCCCGAAAGCCTTCGCAACCAATTGGATCGCCGCAACGTTGTGTTGCCCGCGGGAGTCGAGATCCGTTGGTGCGATGAACCGGCCGCGGAAGTCTATCGGTGCTGCAGCAACGGACAGCCGGCGGCGATGATCGCCGCCCTGTCGGACGTCGAACGCTTCCACGATGAAATGGCGCCCCAAGTTTGGGTCTTGGACCGGCAAAAACTGAACCTGATTGCGGCCGTCAACGTGGCCGTTCGGATCGCCCGTTGTGCGGCAAAGTCCGTGCAACCCAACGACGGAGGTTCGCGATGAAACTTGCACGCACCATCGGATCGATGACGCTTTCCAAGTCACATCCGGCGATGGCCAACGCCAAGCTGCGGCTTGTCGAAGTCGTCGATTCGATCGAACGCATCGACACCGAGCCACTGGGCGGAGACACGATCGTGGCCTGGGACCTGTGCGGCACCGGCATGGGCGATCTGGTCGCCTTGGCCGAGGGGCCCGAAGCCGCTCAACCGTTCAAGCCGGACGTCAAGCCACTCGACGCCTCCATCGTCGCGCTGCTGGACGAAGTCGAATTGTAACTCGCCCAGCCCCACTCCCCTTCGACCAACACACTTCACCACACACCTCCCACTGTCACCCGAGAATCCCATGCAAAACGTTCATAAGATCAAACAGGACATGTGCGACATCGGCCGTCGCATCTACAACCGTCAGTTTGCCGCGGCCAACGACGGAAACATCACGGTGCGAATCAGCGACAACGAGGTCCTGTGCACGCCGACATTGCACTGCAAAGGGTTCCTCACCCCCGAAGACATCTCGACCATCGACATGACCGGCAAGCAGATCGCCGGTCGAAAGAAACGGTCCAGCGAAGCGTTGTTGCACTTGGAAATCTACAAACAACGCGAAGACATTCGCAGCGTCGTGCACTGCCACCCGCCGCACGCCACCGCATTCGCGATCGCACGCGAGCCGATCCCGCAGTGCATCTTGCCCGAAGTCGAAGTGTTCTTGGGCGACGTCCCGATCACCAAGTACGAAACGCCCGGCGGCCAGGCATTCGCCGACACGATCATCCCCTTTGTCGATAAGACCAACGTGATGATCCTGGCCAACCACGGCACCGTCAGCTACGGCGAAACCGTCGAACAGGCGTATTGGTGGACCGAAATCCTGGATTCGTATTGCCGCATGCTGATGCTCGCCAAACAACTCGGCAACGTTTCCTTCCTGGATCAACAGAAGTCGCAAGAGTTGTTGGACCTGAAGGACCAGTGGGGATACAAGGATCCGCGGAACACCAAGGCGTACGAGGATTGTGACATCTGCGCCAACGACATTTTCCGCGACTCGTGGAAAGAGTCGGGCGTCGAGCGACGTGCGTTCGCCGCCCCGCCGGCGATGCCCGCCAAGCCCGCCGACGACGCGGGCGGCCAAGGGCTGCCCGGCGGCATCGACGAAGAGCAGCTCGTCAAACTGATCACCGACGAAGTCATGCGGCAGATGAAAGCCTAGGCATGGACGACAGACGGCCGTAGCGGAAGTCGCCAAGACTTTCGCCGTGGCGCCGTCCCCCGATCGAAACGCTTGGCGCGTTCCGCTACGTCATTGCCGAACCGACAGGCTGGAAGCCTATCCCACGCATCCACCGCGACATCTCTCCCTACAAACACTCCTCCAATACAAATCAGCATCATGAAAGTTTCCATCATCGGCGGCGGCGGACTGGTCGGTTCCTGTGCCGCGTATGCCCTGCAGTGTGGCGGTCTGGCACGTGAGATCGCACTGTTGGACGTGAACCAAGAATTGGCGGTCGGCCAGGCACTCGACCTGCAACACGGCGGTCCGAGCGTTGCCGACCAAGTCATCTCCGGCGGCGGTTACGAACACATCCCCAGCAGCGACATCATCTGCATCACCGCGGGCCTGCGTCGCAAGCCGGACGAGTCGCGATTGGATTTGATCAATCGCAACACCGATCTGTTTATGCAGATCTTGAGCGATGTCAAAGCTGCCGGCCCCAAGCCCACCGCGATCGTCTTGGTCGTCAGTAATCCGGTCGACATCCTGACCTACGTCGCCGCTCAAAAGTTGGGGCTGCCGGAGAACCAAGTCATCGGCCTGGGCACCCAGCTGGACACGATCCGATTTTGCTCGTTGATCGCCGAACAGCTGAACGCGCCGCCGACTCAAACCCGCGCGCTGATCCTGGGCGAACACGGTGAATCGATGGTGCCGATTTGGAGCAGCGCGACGATCGCAGGGCTGCCGCTGGACAAGTACCCCGGTTGGTCGCCGACGCTTGCGGCGCAGTTGTTCACACGAACGCGGGGCAGCGGTGCAGAGGTGATCAAACGCAAGGGCGGAGCGGGCTTTGCCGTCGGCATTGCGATCCGCGATGTTATCGACGCGGTGATCTTGGACCGTCGCTGCGTGCTGCCGGTCAGCAGCGTCCAACACGGTTGTTTCGGCGTCCGCGACGTGGCCCTGTCGGTGCCCACCGTCGTCGGCCGAACCGGCGTCGTCGACCGGATGGAAATCGACCTTTGGCCGAAAGAAGTCCAAGGCATGCGAGCCAGCGGCGCGGCACTGCGCAAGACCCTGGACGTGGTCCTGAAACGGGTCGGCTGAATAGGTCCAACTTCGTTCCTGGAATTCAGTCGGGGATTTCGACGGCTTCCGTTCCTGACGTTTCCCGTACGTTCAGCCGTCCAACAACAGCCTTCAGGCCCCGAATGATTCTGCCCTGCATCATTCTGCCCTGCATCATTCTGCCCTGCATCATTCTGCCCTGCATCATTCTGCCCCGCATCATTCTGCCCCGCATCATTCTGCCATCCCCCTGCTGACTCCCGACGGGACAGGGACGGTAGCGGGGCGGAAAGGGTAGGAAGACCTTGGAGGTAGGAAAATTTACGCGATCAACGGGGCAACTTCCCGAAATCACGCCGCTCCAGTACGCTATCGGGCCTTCCGGTTTGACCGTTTTCTCCCAGAGGCCTCCCGATGGCTTTGTATGACGTATTTGGCGTGGGCAACGCGCTGGTTGACATTCAGGCACGCGTCGACGACGCGCTGCTGCGTGAACTTTCCCTCGACAAGGGCATCATGACCCTGGTCGACGATGAACAACAATCCGGGGTGCTCAGCCGTCTGGACGGACGCCCGCTGAATCGCTGTGCCGGCGGATCGGCGGCCAACACGATCGTCGCTCTGGCGGAATTCGGCGGCTCGGCCGGCTACATCGGCAAAGTCGGTGGCGACGCGATCGGCGAATTCTTTCTCAAAGACATGAGTGACCTGGGCGTTTCGATCCAAGTCACACCGGCGGACCAGCCGACGGGCACCTGTGCCGTCCTGATCACCGACGACGCCCAGCGGACGATGCTGACCAACCTGGCCGCCTCGACCAGCCTGGGCCCAGAGGACATCGACGAACACAAGATCGCCAGCTCCAAGTATGTCTACGTCGAAGGCTACCTGCTGACCGGTGAAACCACCAAAGCGGCCGCTTACAAGGCCTTCGAACTGGCCCAAAAACACAACGTCAAAGTCGCCTTTACCGCCTCGGACCCCTTCCTGGTCAACTTGATCCGAGACGAGATCTGGGACCTGATCACCGGTCCGGTCGACCTGTTCTTCTGTAACGAAGAGGAAGCCAAGTCGCTGACCGGTGAAACCGACGCGCTTCGGTGCGCCGTCAAGATCCACGAACACTGCGAAAACGTGGCGCTGACGCTGGGTGGAAAAGGATCGATCGTCATGCACGGCGGCGAAGAATTCCCGATCGAGGGCGTGAAGGTCGATGCCGTCGACACCACCGGGGCCGGCGACATGTACGCCGGGGCGATGCTTTACGGGATCACCAACGGACTGGACTGGCGAACGTCCGGCCACCTGGCATCACACGCCGCCGCCCGCGTCGTCTCCCAACTGGGTGCCCGCTTGGACCGCAAATTCACCAAGGAAGAAATCGAGGACCTCAGTCGATTGACCGATTAACTGAGTGAAGGGATGTTTCCAGTTCTCTGACAATTCTGATTCGACATGGCCAAAGCCCCCAAGACCGCAATCTCCCCCACCCGCGCGGACGACTACCCGGAGTGGTACCAGCAAGTCATCAAGGCAGCCGACTTGGCAGAAAACTCGCCGGTCCGTGGTTGCATGGTGATCAAACCCTGGGGCTACCAGCTCTGGGAGAATATGCAGCGCGCGTTGGACGACATGTTCAAAGCGACCGGGCACCAGAACGCCTACTTCCCGCTGTTCATTCCGATGAGTTTCTTGGAAAAGGAAGCCGAACACGTCGAAGGGTTTGCCAAAGAGTGCGCGGTCGTCACGCACCATCGCTTGGAACCCGACCCCGAAGGCGGATTGCGACCGGCCGGCCAGTTGGAAGAACCATTGATCGTCCGGCCGACCAGCGAAACCATCATCGGCGCGACCTACGCCAAGTGGGTGCAAAGCTATCGTGATTTGCCGATTCTGATCAACCAATGGGCCAACGTCGTTCGCTGGGAAATGCGGACGCGGATGTTCTTGCGAACCGCCGAATTCCTCTGGCAAGAAGGGCACACCGTTCACGCCACCGATACCGAAGCGATCGAAGAAACCGAGCGGATGATCAATGTCTACGCCGACTTCGCCCGCAATTGGATGGCGATGCCGGTGACGATCGGTGCGAAAACCGCCGGCGAGCGGTTTCCCGGCGCCATCGAAACGCTGTCGATCGAAGCGATGATGCAAGACCGTAAAGCGTTGCAGGCCGGCACCAGCCACTTCCTCGGCCAAAACTTCTCCAAAGCCCAGGACATCGTCTTTCAAAGCGAATCGGGATCACGCGAATACGCGTGGACCACCTCGTGGGGTGTTTCGACACGTTTGGTCGGTGCCCTGATCATGACCCACAGCGACGACGACGGATTCGTGCTGCCGCCCAAACTGGCACCCACACACGTCGTGATCCTGCCGATCTACAAAGACGACTCGCGAGCCGCCGTGATGGAATACATCCACGCCCTGCGCGATGAACTGCGGGCACAATCCTACGACGGTGCTCCGGTCCGCGTGGAAATCGATGACCGCGACATGCGGGGTGGTGAAAAAAAATGGCACCACGTCAAACGGGGCGTCCCGATCCGCTTGGAAGTCGGCCCCAAGGACATGGAAAAGAACTCCGTCTTCATGGGGCGACGCGATCAACCGAAAAGCGTCGGCATGGATCGCAACGAACTCGTTTCGACCATCGGCTCGCTGCTCGGCCAGATCCAGCAATCGCTCTACGATCGCGCCGATCAATTGCGTCGCGACAACACGGTCACGATCACCAACGAAGCCGACTTCCGCGACTTCTTCACCCCCAAGAATCCCGACACCCCCGAAATCCACGGCGGATTCGCGCTCTGCCACTTCGCCGACGAAGCGAGCATCGACGCACTGTTGAAAGAACTAAAGGTGACGATCCGTTGTGTCCCGAGCGAGAACAACGACACGCCGGGAACCTGCTTTGCAACCGGCAAGCCGGCCGCCAAGCAAGCGATCTTCGCCAAGGCCTACTAATTCGCGACAAAGGGGTCAGGCCTCTTTTTGTCGTCCTCAGACGGGCATCGAACACGTGGTCGACCGCGCGTCTACACGTGCAGATGATCTTGATACGCTTTTCTTGACTTCGGTCACGCCGCCCGCTACAATCTTTTAAAGAATTAAACGATTGTCGTGCGGAGGAGCCGATGGCGCGCCCGGAGTCGGGATACCCGACGGAACTTGAGCTTGAGATCTTGAAGGTCCTTTGGGACCAGTCTCCACTTCCCGTGCGGGAAGTTCGCGCCCGCCTGGAATCCGACGCGGGCCGCACGCTCACCCACAGCAGCGTGATCACGATGCTGAACATCATGCATCGCAAGGGTTTTCTGAAACGCCAAAAAGACGGCAAAGCATTCCTGTTTTCGCCGAAAGTCGAAAAGGAACGCATCAGCGGAGGAATGGTTTCGGACCTGCTTTCGCGACTGTTTGAAGGTTCACCGACCGCGATGGTTCTGAATCTGCTGGAGACCGGCGAAATCGATCGCGAGGAGCTGGATGAAATCCGACGCATGGTCAATCGCAAACGTAGGGAGCAGAATCAATGAACGCTGGGGACTTCGTGTCGACAGAGCTGAGTTGGCAGATTTGCGCGGCGCTACTGCATTCGCTGTGGCAGATTCCATTGATCGCGCTGTTCATTTGGCTGGCCTGTCGATGGGGGCGGAGCACGGTCGAGCGGAAATACCTACTGCATGTTGCGGGGTTGTTCCTGAGCATTTCTATCGTGCCGCTGACGTTTGTTTTGCTTGCGAACGGCCGTCCAGCGAACGACCAGATCAGCGCCGTGGACATTGGCCCCGCGACCGTAAGAACCGGGACTTTCCCTGACGTTGGCTCACCAGAATTCATGCCGTTGCCGGCGGTCGTCGTCGAGTCGTCAAGCAGTGATGCAGTCGCCGGAACCGGCCCGACTGCGACAGACTCGGACGCGGATTCCAGTGCAGTGGGCGACGACCATCGCATCAGCAACGCGATTGGGCAGAACATGTGGCGAGGCGCTCCTTCATGGATTGTCGGGCTCTATCTTCTTGGCGTGATCGTGATGCTGATCCGACTCGGACGGGACATGATCCGCGCCGAAGGAATTCGCCTGCGAAGTCGTGCGGTAACCGATGGGCCTCTGCTAGCATCCGTTCGCCGGTTGGCAGAGCGATGGTCGCTTCACGTCTTGCCTCGACTCGCGACGACCGAACAAGTCGCGGTCCCTCAGGTGCTGGGCCTGCTGAAACCGACGATCATGATGCCCGCGTCGGCAGTGATGGGGCTTTCGACGCAACAGCTTGAAATGATCTTGGCGCATGAGTTCGCCCACCTGCAACGGCAGGACATGTGGGTCAACTTGTTGCAGCGTCTTGCCGAGTCACTGCTCTTTTTTAATCCGGCGCTATGGATGATCAGTCGTCGAACCAGCTTGCTGCGTGAGTATTGTTGCGACGAAATTGCCTGCCGGGGTGCCGATGAGGGTGACACATCGAGCGACAGCGCAGCACGATGTTGCTACGCCGAAGCGTTGTTGCGGGTTGCCGAAGCAACCTGTCCCATAGAATCCGCGAACCTGGCGACCGTCGCGGCCGACGGCCATGCACCCTCGGACCTTCGCCGGCGGATCGCACGTTTGCTGGGCCAACCACTGCGTGAACCGTTGCAGCTTCCGCGTCGCGGATTTGCCATCGCCATCGCGTCGGTCCCGTTGGTTTGGGCTTCGCTGCTATGGCAGGCCAACGCGCAGGTCACAACGCAAGAATCCGGTTCGGACCGGACAGCCGCTACGTCGGAAAACGCCATCGCCGATACCGACCGCGCCGATGCCGACCGCGCCGTGGCCGAAGCCCGATCCCGGACGTTCGGATTGCAAAACACCAAGCGGATCGCTTTCCAGCAAAACGTTCGCCAAATCAACGTCCCGGGGATGCAGACGTTTCCCAAGCGTGACCTGGCGAGTCTGTGGAAAGCACGTGGCAGCCAGTTGGCGGATCAGCAACCGAATCAGATCCGTACCGAATCGCAAATCGCCTGGGACGGCGACCGACTGCTGCTCAGCAGCCTTAGCATCTTCCGGCCCGACCAGTCCTGGCGTCAAACGCACTTCTGGGACGGCCGAGACGGTTGGATCGGTGAAATCCAGTCCACCAAGCCGAAGAAAACGAAAAACGTCTATCGCTACGCCTCCCTTGAACAACTGACCGAACACGTCCATCCGTTCAGCTACCCTCAATGGGCCGCCTCCGGGGACCGCCTGCCCTGGCCCGGTCAAGCGGTGCGGACTGCAGAACAGAGTGTCGCTCCATCGCAAGCACATTACCGCCACGCGGGGACCGAGACGATTGACGGCGAACTGTGCGATGTCTACGTCGGCCCGGAACGCAGCGAACAGGTTTGGGTCACAGCGCAGACCAGGCTTGTCAAAGCGGTCAGCCGCCACTATCTGTCAAGGGTTTCTGCGGAGCAGCGATGGGAGATCGCCTCCGACGCGGCCGGAAAAGCGATCGGAAGCCAGGAAGAATACGATCGTTTTCGCCGAGGATTGTCGACCGAGGAACAAACAGCGCTGCGTGCTCGTTGGGCCGCCGCCGCATGGGACCAGATGCACCCGGGCAACCTCACCGTCTTTTCAGACTACCAAGAAATTGCACCCGGTGTCCGCTGGCCCATGACGGCGGATCGCGTCGTGGTGCACCCCAGTGGCCAGGGTCAAGAGACATTCAAATACTACCTTTCTAAAATCACGGTCGACGTGATCGATGACTTCGACATGGACGAACTCGCAGCCAACGCTTTGCCCGAACCGGGCGTCAAAGTCACTGACCGAACCGGCCAGGCGCCCTTCGAGTACATTTGGTCAGATCAACTGACTCAAGACGCGATCGAACGCACGCGAAAAGAAGCCTCCGACAAGAAAGCTGCCGAGATCGAACAAAAACGCCGGATCAACGCGACGCCGATCAACACCATCGACGATGCCATCGAGATCCTCACCGACGGTCCCCGAATTGATCCGACGATGGTCTGGGCGCGGGCGATCAAGTTCTTGACCGAGCATCCCGAGGAAGCGCTGCCGGCGTTGACCAAAACGCTCGACGAAGAGCAACGGGATCATCCCATCAGCAAGTTGGCGTTCGCGTTGCGCGCGGTCGGCGATCCCCGTGCCGTTCCCGCATTGATCCGGGCCCTGCCGCGGACGCTTCTTCCCGGCCGCAGCGACTTCGGCCTCCTGCTGGAAGAGGACGAAGAACTTCGGCGGTTCATGCAACAACACGATCTCGGCAAAGGCAGCGGTGGGAAAACCTTCCACTACGGTCGAGCCTTTCGAGAGGTGGTCGGCGGGTTACACAAACTGACGAATCAAAGCTTCAATGAAATGGAGTTGAATTGGGTCAGGTTGGAAGGATCAAAGGTACAACGGCGCGTCGCACATCAGCAGTTTGATCGTGTTGCCCAAAAGTGGGCAACTTGGTGGGAAGCCGACTGGAAAGACTTTGTCGAAGACCCCGACTTCTCAAAAGTGAACTTGAAATCGTCGACCGACTTGGAAGTCACGCCCGCGAAGCCCCACGAACCACTTGTCGACCCGAAAGCCGAACTCGTCAGTGGCGGTTTCGGTGGCATCATCCAGTCCGTCCACGACTCCGGCAAGCAATGTTTTTTCGACCTCGACACCGGCCGGCTGGCAGGCTGGCCTAGCGAGCTCGCACAGCTCGGCAAAACTCGATTGGACTCCGCCGATCTCCGCGACTGGGCACGTCGCGAAGGGTTTGATGTTGTGGGCATTACCTACACGCCCGACGGTGAAACCGAACCGCTGTATTGCCTGATGCCATTGGGATTGCATGTCTGGAAGATCACCGAGGACGACCACCGAAATCTGCCCGCGATGGCGCAAGGCAAAGTTCCTTATCCGCTGTCCGAGCCGGTCGAATTGCTGGTGCCACGCCGCGTCATCCCAAAGCCTCGAGATTCACAACACGGCGGTGATTCATTCTTATTCGTCACTCGCGAAGGGACGACCGGTGTCATTCGATTGACCGCCCAGGTCACCAACACCGAGGACCGAAGCGGTTACGCATCAAGCGATGACTTTCTATTCGAAAACTCCGGCTTTTATCGCGGCGTGAAGTACGCCTACCAAACCATCTCCGAAGCGTCGGACGAACAACCGTAGTCCTCCCCGCTCCCACAGCCCACCATGGTAGAATCGTTGTCCCCAACTACTCCCCCTCAGCCGCCCGCGGCTGACCCCGGCACCCTCTGCCCGCTCCTGCGGTCACGCCATTGTAGAATCGTTGTCCCCAACTATTCCCCCTCAGCCGCCCGCGGCTGACCCCGGCATCCTCTGCCCGCTCCTGCGGTCACGCCATTGTAGAATCGTTGTCCCCAACTATTCCCCCTCAGCCGCCAGCGGCTGACCCCGGCCCCCTCTTCCCGCTCCCGCGGTCACGCCATTGTAGAATCGTTGTCCCCAACTACTCCCCCTCAGCCGCCCGCGGCTGACCCCGGCATCCTCTTCCCGCTCCCGCGGTCAGCGGAGAGCAGTTGAGGACAACGGCTCTACATTGACGGCCCATTCATCAGTCCAACGGCCAAGCCGACGAACACGATTGGCAAACCTCTTTTTCCGTAATGCAGCTCCATGCTACGCTATCATCAACGCCCGCATCGTTGAAGCGAAACTCTTTGGCGTTTCGGAGCCCGGGCGATCAGTTGAGTAGATTCTTGGAAATCCTTTGAAGCGGCATTGGGTGAGCAGTCACGCGAGAGTTGATTTCAGGCGTGCTACTATGCCTTCTGATTCTTCCCTCTGCCGCAAATCCAGTCATGAAGACCACGACCGACTCGACAGGTGAAATCGTCGAGATCAACGGCTACGAAGGTGCGTCGCCTAATGACGACCTGCTGGGCCAAATTTCTTCCCTAAAAAAACTACGCAAACTAATCCTCAGGAGCGTTCCAGACAAACGCATTGCGGTCAACGAAGATTGGTTTTCCGACAAGGCGTCGCTTGAGTCCGTCGCTCTGATCAATTGCGACATCAGCTCAACGGCGTTCAAGGCTTTGCTTCGCATCGCAACGCTCGGCAGTCTGGATCTAACCGGCTGTCACATCGCACCGGGAAAGTTCTCGATAACCGGCGTCAGGGCAATAAACGTTTCATTTGCCGCGTGCAATCTCGGCGAACGATTTCTTACCCGCCTGATCGATTGCGGGCTATTTGATCATGCCGAAATCGTCAATTTGAACGGGAACCATGTGTCCTCCGATCACATCCTACGACTAGCCGCCAGAGCGACGGTTTGCGAAGAGTTGAGTCTCAACCAGACCGATGTTGGCGACCCCAGCATTCCAGGACTATTGAAGCTGACTTCCCTCGCTGTCCTGGACATCAATGACAGCAAGTTTACCGGCCAAGGATTTGAAGAACTATGTCGCCTAACGCAGCTCGAGCAGCTCCGAGCCAATCGCGTCAGACTCAGCGTCGAACAAGTCGCAGCGTTCATTAAGCACCCCCGATTGACGAGATTCGAATTTGACTACAGCAGCCTTTCAGTGGAGGAGCGACATCGGTTGGACCAGAAGCAACGGAGAGTTTTAAAAGCTCGCAGAACAGCAGGAAGGTAAAACAACCGATTCGCCCGCTCGCCGCTTGTTTTTAACGAACGTGTCGACCACCTGCCGAGCATGACGCGTTTTCCCGGCCGCGTCCGTCTTCCGAAACAGTCAACGTTTTAGCGCGGACCATTGGTATCAGAATTTCCTCAAGGCAGAGTTCGTGAGCGGTGTCACGCCACGAAACAACGGGGTCGGGAATTCCGCCGCGAATCGGCTCGGCAGTTGGTTGCCAGGTGCAAGCTGAAGTAGAATTGTCCCTTTACACTCGGAACATCGATGGGGATCGCCGAGGAGTGCTGGCACACCGTAACAATCACATGAGGTGGTAGCGGGTGTGTCAACGGACAATTCTGCTCGTGTTGCAGGCTTGTTAGGATCGGACTTTGACGTTCCTCCGCCAGACCCTATTTATCGGCGAACGACAAGACATGCGTAAGAAACGCGAGGCCTCGAATGTTCTGATGAGCAGGACTGAAAACCGGCGACGGCGGCTTACCGCCGAGTTCCTGGAACGCAGGGATCTGCTGGCCAGTGATTTCGGCGATGCCCCGACACCGTACCCGACGACGCTGGCCGACGACGGGGCCAGGCATGTCGACGTCGGACCAAGACTGGGGGCCAGCCGTGACACCGAACCCGATGGGCAGCCTTCGCCCGCCGCGTTGGCGGACGGGGCGGATGAGAACGGGGTGACGATCGGACAAATCTACGTCGGACAAGTCGGCGCTTTGGTGATCGTCAACGTCCAAAACGGTCCGGCGAAACTCGATGCCTGGATCGACTTCAATCGCAACGGCCGCTGGGACGGTGATGAAGAAAAGATCGCATCGTCACTTTCGATGAGCGACGGTTTCAACAGCGTCCGGTTTGATGTCCCGATCGGTGCAGATTCCGGCTTGGCCTACAGCCGTTTTCGCTTGTCCACCGCAGGAGGCCTCGGTGTTACCGGCGAAGCCTTGGACGGAGAAATCGAAGATCACCCGCTTTCGATCGCCGGGCTCGCACCAACCGATGTTGTTTTGCCACACCATTTGATCGACGATGAAACCACTCCCGAAATCGGCGCGTTTGCGGCAGCCGACGTCGACGGGGACGCCGACGTCGACCTAGTCGCGAGTTCCCCATCGACGAATCAGTTGGCCTGGTTCGAGAATGACGGCACCGATCAATTTCAATCGCACTTGATCGACCACGTCACCGTGTCGGACATTGTGATCAGCGATTTGGATCGGGACGGCGACAAAGACATCGTCGTCGCGCAAGGGAACGGTGATCGCGTGATTGCCTGGTACGAAAACGTGTCGCCCGGCGACTTTGTCGCGCGCTCGATCAATGGCAGTGTGTTCTCGTCCGGTGCGATCTCGGTCGACGCCGGTGACATCGATGCCGACGGGGACATCGACATCGCATTCGGAGTCCCCCGCGACAATAGCGTCTATTGGTTTGCCAATCGCGGTGACATGACATTTGACTTGCGGCCGACCAGCGCGTTCGGATACATCGCCGACCTTCCCAAAGATCTGACACTGGTCGATTTCGAAGGCGATGGCGATTTGGATGTCTTCGTGACCGATGAAAAACCCAATGATGGGACCGGGATTGTCTATTTCGAAAACCTGGGTTCGGGTGGCTTCGGGATTGATAGTCTAGGAGGGATCCTCAATCGGACGTTTATGTCCTTCGATTTATTCGACCTGGACAGTGATGGCGACCTCGACTTGCTCACCGGTGCTTCGACCGGCAAGATCGAGTGGTTTGAATACCGCGGCGCGGCAGGTTGGTTCAACGGCGGAACCCTGCGGTCGACCGGAAACGCCGTCGGGACGGTGCGCAGCGGTGACTTGGACGGCGACGGTGACACCGATGTCGTCGCGACCCTTGCTGAGGACGACCAAGTCCTCTGGTACCGCAACGAGGGAAATCAAGTCTTTACCGAAATCTTGATTCGCTCCGTCATTGGGCCACGCGAAGTCGTGCTGGTTGATCTGGATCAAGATCATGATCTGGATGTCGTGACGGCCTCCACCGGCATCGGCGTCTTCGCCTGGCACCGAAACCTCGACCAGCCCGATTTCGGGGATGCTCCCGAGCCCTACCCGACGGCGATCACAGACTTCGGCGCGTACCATGCGGCGAGCGGACCAAGGCTGGGGCCGACGCGCGACGTCGAACGTGATGGGCAATCGTCGGCGAACGCCGACGGCGATGGGGCGGATGAAGACGGCGTGCTATTCGGTGACATCAAACCGGGGCAGATGGCGGGATTCAACATCGACTTGCAAAACGCATCGGCGGCAAAAGTCACCGCTTGGATCGATTGGGACGACGACGGCGTCTGGGAACCGGAGGAAAGGATTCGCACCGGGGCCGATGTGATCCCCGGATTGCAAACGCTCAACTACAACGTCCCGCCAAACATTCAGTCCGGCAGACGCATGGCACGCGTGCGGATCGGCTCGGAAACGATCACCGATCCGACCGGCTACGCGGCCGACGGCGAAATCGAGGACTACCAAGTCGTGGTCGGTGGCGACGTCGTGGTGCAGCTTTCGGACGAAATCACGACGCCTGTGGAGATCGAATTCGATGGAACCGACCTGTTGGTCATTGCCTACGGATTCCCCAATCAGGTGCTCTCGTCGACACCGCTCGCCGCAACGAACTCCCTGACCATCGACATGGGAAGTTTTCGCAACGAAGTCATCGTCAATTTTCTGAGCGGATTCTTCGCCTTGCCCGACGGCATCGACATCAACGGCGTTTCCCTAACGGGACAATGGACCGTCGCGCAGCATGTCGAAATCCGAGGCACAGACAACTCCAATGCAACCTACAAGACGCAAAACCTGCCGGTCGGCAACGGCCAGATCGAAGTCGAACAGCACGGCGTGACGTCGGTCATCCGACTTTCTGGCACCAAAGATGTTGACATCAATCGGATGGTGCAGATCTCGCTGGACGGAGAGCTTGAAGCGGAGTTTAACGGACTCCGCCTTGACGCCGACCAGCCGATTCAACTCGGCCCGGTGACCAAATTTACCGGCTATCAATTCGCGACGATCGTCTCGTCCAGCCCGATCGTCTTTGGCGGAGACCTCGTCGTGGACGTCGCTTTTCGAGGTGGCGTCAAAGTCGGAGCGTCGGCTCGGCTGTTCCACTCCGGCGATTTCCAAGGTGAATTCGCCACAGCTGTCTATCCCGCCAACCCGGTCGGGACCGCATGGGACAACCACATCGAAAGTGACCTGATTTACGTGGTCAAGCTTTTCGACATCGCCCAGGTCGACGAGGTCGTCGTCAACGACGATCCCAATCAGCCTCAACACTCGAATCTCACCGAGATCAACGTCACCTTCGAAGACCGCGTCGAGATTGCCCCGGGTGCATTTCAGGTGATCAAACGTGGTCCGGGCGGTGGCGTCGTTGATCACTCCTTCACCCTCGGATACGTCCAGGGAAACTCGGTCGCCACGATCAACTTTACCGGCGGCCTGACGCGGGGCGCAAACAACGCGCTGGTCGATGGGAACTATCAACTGACCATCGATCCCAACAAAGTGCGACGATACGGCAGCACGGTCCTGCTAGACGGCGATGGAGACCAGCAGCAAGGCGGTGTCTACGAATTCGGAACTTCCGAAATCGACAATTTTTTTGCCCTCCTGGGGGACAGCGATGGCGACCGAGACGTCGACGGACAAGATTACGGAAGGTTCGGGCTGACGTTCCTAAAACCCGACAGCCACCCGGCCTTTAACACCGCCTTCGACAGCGACGGTGACGGCGATGTCGACGGGCAAGACTACGGCCGTTTCGGACAGCGTTTCCTAAAGAAACTCCCCTTCGAGTAACAAAGGGGTCAGGCCTCTTTTTTGTCTTCGTTCGAGTAACAAAGGGGTCAGGCCTCTTTTTTGTCTTCGGCGGGT
>NZ_JACEHH010000269.1 GCF_014154935.1 Stieleria mannarensis | reverse complement strand
CGAGCACGAGTACCGCGTTGCTGAGTACGAGTACGATCCAAGACAATCCGACGCCGGAATGTCGGCTGCTGATTGGGGCACTGGATTTCCCTTGGCGATTTCGATCAGTTACATTGGCTGTCAGCGGCGCTGGCACGTGCTGTCGTGGTGGCCGGACGCGCGAACCATCCGTTGCACACGCAGGCACGGAGTCGGCGTCAA
>NZ_JACEHH010000268.1 GCF_014154935.1 Stieleria mannarensis | reverse complement strand
GCGCCGGCGCTTCGGCGGCTTGTTCTTCTTGTCGGCTCGTTTGTTTTCTTCGATCGCCTGCTTGATGCCTTCGCGTGCATCGTTGATTTCAGCCTCACTTGCGAAGTCAAACTTGAGCTGATCTTCGTCTTCGAAGCGTTCACTTTGGCGACCGAAAAACCGGCGGATCAACGCATCGAGTTCGCCTTGTTTCTTGGACAG
>NZ_JACEHH010000267.1 GCF_014154935.1 Stieleria mannarensis | reverse complement strand
ATCTGGCAGTGGGACGTAACGATCCTTTGCGCCCTTGCCGCGATGGATGTGGGCAAACCCGCGTTGGCTTTGCAGATCCGTCGTCTGCAGATGAAGCGCTTCGTTAAGCCTCAGGCCCATCGAATAAGCGGTCCAGAAATACGCGTAGATCCGCAACGTGTTGGCCTGACCGATCAACTCGTGCGTTTGGCTGATGGTCAGCAC
>NZ_JACEHH010000266.1 GCF_014154935.1 Stieleria mannarensis | reverse complement strand
TGTGGGCGTGACGGTGTACGAGACCGAACGGTCGGTGACCGAGACGATCCGTTTGTCACTGATCGCCACTCGATGGATGTACTTCTGGATGACCTTCAATCCAACGCCGGCTTCGCGCAGGTGCGTGGCGTAGGAATGGCGTAACGTGTGGATCGTGATTTTCTTGCCGAAGTTGAGCTTCTTGGCGATCTGCTTCATTGCTCCC
>NZ_JACEHH010000265.1 GCF_014154935.1 Stieleria mannarensis | reverse complement strand
CGTTCGCGCTGCCAAATCGTGCTCGTACTCAGGCGTCAGCCGGTGCTCGTACTCGTACTCGAAACAGCCGCAAGCAAACCAACGCCATTCGTCGATGCCGCTGATTGGTGCGCTCGAAGTGCGCCCAACTGAATTCATCAGACCTCCGTTCCCTGGGATTCGCTACTGATGTCATCGTTCGAATGGTGCGCGGTCGACTCGGCCGA
>NZ_JACEHH010000264.1 GCF_014154935.1 Stieleria mannarensis | reverse complement strand
ATCGTCGCCGCAATTCGCAAAAGTCTGCCGCTCTGGGCGCCTACTTTCCCGAGGATCTTCGCCAAAAACTCAGCGAAGACCTGCAACTCTCCGGCATGGCCAAGCGGACGCACGACGGATACATCCGTGCCATCCGACAACTCTCCGATTTCGCCAAGTGCTCCCCCGACCAAGTCACCGAGAACCATGTTCGGCAGTTCTTCTTGCA
>NZ_JACEHH010000263.1 GCF_014154935.1 Stieleria mannarensis | reverse complement strand
GGTGCGCGGCCGACTCGGCCGACGAAGGCAAACCGACGCCTGTCGATCGAGTAGGAGTACGAGTACCGCGATGCTAAGTACGAGTACGATCGAAGGCGATCCGACGCCCGAAGCGCCGACCGTAGATTGGGACACTCGATTTCCCACGGCGATTCCGATCGAGTACATTGGCTGTCAGCGGCGCTGGCACGTGCTGTCGTCGTGGCCG
>NZ_JACEHH010000262.1 GCF_014154935.1 Stieleria mannarensis | reverse complement strand
CTGGAGATTGGGACGCTGGAATTTCCCGTGGAGATTCAAATCGAGTACATTGGCAAGCCGCGACGATGCGTCAAACCGGCGTGCCGACCGACGCCACGAACCCGGCGATGCACCCCAACACACTCATTGTTGCGATACACAAGCTTTCACTCCGAATCGATCATCACGCTCACGCCATCTCAATCGTGAAGGCCCGTGTGCGAGGTGATCGCTGAT
>NZ_JACEHH010000261.1 GCF_014154935.1 Stieleria mannarensis | reverse complement strand
CTGGAGATTGGGACGCTGGAATTTCCCGTGGAGATTCAAATCAAGTACATTGGCAAGCCGCGACGATGCGTCAAACCGGCGTACCGACCGACGCCACGAACCCGGCGATGCACCCCAGCACACTCATTGTTGCGAGACACAAACGTCCAATCCGATGCCATCATCACGCTCACGCCATCTCAATCGTGAAGGCCCGTGTGCGAGGTGATCGCTGAT
>NZ_JACEHH010000260.1 GCF_014154935.1 Stieleria mannarensis | reverse complement strand
TGACCAGAACTGAACGAAACAAAGGGGTCAGGCCTCTTTGTTGAGCCATCGGCGTGGGTTAGGATGGGGGCCTCTTCAAATCGGGAGGACTAGACCATGCCACGAGCGCCTCGGGCGGATGAAGCGGGCGGACTGTACCATGCTCTCAACCGCGGCAACCTTCGCGCGGAGATCTTTCACAAAGACGCCGACTATGTCGCCTTCGAAAAGATCCTCGGC
>NZ_JACEHH010000026.1 GCF_014154935.1 Stieleria mannarensis | reverse complement strand
GGTTGCAGCCGCGGCTCCATCCGCGGAAGATTAACCCAGGGCAGTCTACGAAAAGCAAGAACTTGTGTAGATACCAATGCCCTCTGGGAGGGTGAATTATTTTTGATTTGGCGCGTATGGGGAGACGCACTGAAAGAGTCCCGCGGATGTCAGCCCGGAAGGGACTGTCGTACTTGCACCGCCAACAAAAAACGCCCGAGCGGGATGGCTCGGGCGTTTTCGTTTGGTTGATTGAATCGCTGGTCAGCGGATCAATACATGTCGTGATCGCCACCGTGGCCCTTGGCACCTTCCTTGGGCTTTTCGGCGACCAGGGCGTCGCTGGTCAGCAACAAGGTGGCGACACTGGCGGCGTTGCCCAGTGCGGTTCGGGTGACCTTGGTGGGGTCGATGACACCGGCCTTGACCAGGTCTTCGTAGGTATCGGTCAGAGCGTTGTATCCGCCGTTGCCCTTCATCGCGGCGACCTTTTCGCAAACGATGCCGCCGTCTTGGCCGGCGTTCGTGGCGATCATGTTCAGCGGAGCGCGGCAGGCACGCAGGACGATGTTGTAGCCGACCTTTTCGTCGTCGCTCAGGTCATCGGCGGGCTTGACGGTGCTGCTGGCACGCAGCAGTGCGACGCCGCCACCGGGCAGGATGCCTTCTTCGACGGCGGCACGGGTTGCGTGCAGGGCGTCTTCGACACGAGCCTTCTTTTCCTTCATTTCGCTTTCGGTCGCGGCACCGACGTTGACCTTGGCGACACCACCGGCCAGCTTGGCCAATCGCTCTTCCAGCTTTTCGCGATCGTAGTCGCTGGTGCTGTTTTCGATTTCGCGACGGATTTGGTCAATGCGAGCCTTGATGTCGCTGCTCTTGCCGGCACCTTCGATGATGGTCGTGTTGTCTTTGTCGATGATGACTTTCTTGGCACGACCGAGTTGCGGCAGGTCGACGCTTTCGAGCTTGATGCCGAGAGCTTCAAAGATGGCTTGTCCGCCGGTCAGGATGGCGATGTCTTCCATCATCGCCTTGCGACGGTCGCCGTAGCCGGGTGCCTTGACGGCACAGACGTTGAAGGTGCCACGCAGACGGTTGATGACCAAGGTTGCCAGTGCTTCACCGTCGACGTCTTCGGCGATGATCAACAACGGCTTGCCTTGTTGGACGACCTTTTCCAGCATCGGAACCATGTCCTTGATGCTGCTGATCTTCTTTTCAAAGACCAAGATGTAGGCGTCTTCCAGGACGGCTTCCATGCTGGCGCTGTCGGTGACGAAGTAGGGCGACAGGTAGCCGCGATCGAACTGCATCCCTTCGACCCATTCCTGCTCGGTTTGCAGGCTCTTGCCTTCGTCGACGGTGATGACGCCGTCCTTACCGACCTTGCTCATCGCGTCGGCCAGCAATTCACCGATTTCGCGGTCGTTGTTGCTGGCGATCGTGGCGACGTCTGCCATCGCGGCTTGGTCTTTGACCTTGGTGGCCATCGAGTGCAGTTTGTCGGTCAGATCGGCAACGGCTTTCTCGATCCCCATCTTCATTTGGATCGGGTTCACACCGGCGACGACTGCCTTCAGACCTTCGTTGAAGATCGCTTCGGCCATCACGGTCGCGGTGGTGGTTCCGTCGCCGGCAACGTCGCTGGTCTTGCTGGCGACTTCGCGAACCATCCGGGCGCCCATGTTTTCATAGACGTCTTCCAGATCGATTTCTTTGGCCACGGTGACACCGTCTTTGGTGACCGTCGGGCTGCCGAAACTTTTTTGAAGGATCACGTTGCGGCCTTTCGGGCCCAGGGTGACCTTGACGGTGCGTGCCAGTTTGGAAACGCCTCGGCGGATCGCCTCGCGGGCTTCCTGCTCAAATGCAATGATCTTTGCCATGGAATTCTGTATGGAGTGTGTTGTGAGAGTTGTTTGGGTGCAGTCGGTTCGATGCGATCAACGCGTTCTTAGCCGATCACCGCCAGGACATCGTCTTCGCGCATCAGCAGGTATTCTTCGCCGTCGATTTCGACCGACTCGCCGGCGTAGCTACTGAACAGGACGTGGTCGCCCTCGGACAGCTGGCTTTGTCCGCGGGTTCCGTCGTCGAGCAGTTTGCCGGTGCCGATCGCCACGACGGTGCCGCGGGCCGGTTTTTCGCGGGCCGAATCGGGCAGGACGATCCCGCCGGCGGTCGTTTCTTCGACTTCTTCACGCTGGACCACGATTCGCTCGCCGATCGGTTGCAGACGAACGGACGCCTTTTTCTTGGTGGCAGTCGCCATAGTTGCGGATACCTTTTTCTGTAGTGCGGGGAAAATGAATGGTAAGTGTCTTGTTCGGTGCCGCCCGTGGCATGACTCCCGCCGATCACGATCGACGCGATGGCGGCTCACTGAAACGCCCATGCGAAGCGGCTGTCAGTTGGGGGCCCGGCGGCCGCGCCAAGTTGACAGGTTTTTCTGACTTGCACGCCGAGTAGCAAACGGTGTGCCAGATCCCGGACGCGAACCGGGGCTCGACTCCCCGAAATCTCGCAAACGCCCGGAATTAGCTGTTCCAAGCCGCTGCTGGACGATGCGTATCTTGGTGCATTTGCCGAGGGAGCAACAGGGGCCGAGTGATTGATCGCAATCGCTGGCTGGTAGCGGAAGCCGCGGAGGCTTTCGGTAGCCGGCGGCTTCGCCGCCGAGGGCGAAACTCTTGGCGAGTTCCGCTACGTTCGACTGCCGAGGGGCCACAAACGACAAATTGGCAGCCGCGATCGGCAACGGCACGATCAAGATTTGCCGCCGGCAAGCGAACACCGATCTGCCAACGGAACCCCGGCCGCCCCTTCGATCGGCAAGTTCCGCGGGACCACGGGAAATTGGCCCGGCGATTGCAATGGATGACCGGCCACACGGTTTTCCTGCCAAAAACTGCTATTTAGCGCTCCAGATAGACCAACCAAGGTGTTTCGATGCTCCTTTTTGATCCGATGTACCTGCTTTTCATCGCCCCTCCACTGCTCTTGGGCCTGTTCGCCCAGTGGCGGGTCAAAAGCACGTTCGCCTCGATGTCCCAGGTCGGGGCCCGCATGAGTGGTGCTCAGGCGGCGCGGCAGATGCTCGACTCCGCCGGCCTGCATCAAGTCGGGATCGAGCAGGTGGCCGGCCACCTGAGCGACCACTACGACCCCCGCGCGAAAGTGCTGCGGCTGAGTCCTGAGGTTTACGGGGGGCGATCAATGGCTGCGTTGGGGGTAGCCTGTCACGAGGCCGGCCATGCGTTCCAGGACGCCAAGGGCTACGCGCCGCTGACGATCCGCAACATGGCCGTCCCGGCGGCGAACTTCGGCAGCAACATCGGCGTGACCCTGGCCACCATCGGGCTGTTCCTCAGCTACCAGATCCCGACGATCGGCAACGCGCTCTTGCTGCTGGGAATCGTCCTGTTCGCCGGCGTGGTGTTTTTCCAAGTCGTCAACTTGCCGGTCGAATTCGACGCGAGCAACCGGGCACGTCGCCACTTGGTTTCGGCGAATTTAATTTCTGCCAACGAAGAACACTTCGTCGCCAAAGTGCTGAACGCCGCCGCGCTGACCTACGTTGCCGGAACCTTGCAAGCGATCATGACGCTCGCCTACTTCATTTTCCGCTTCATGGGTGACCGTCGCTAAGGGTTTGTCGGTACGATGGGGAGCATGAACGATGCTCTCCGCCAAATCACCGAAGGCCAATTCCAAGCGTACAGCAAGCTGCCTTGGCTGATGCTTGTGGTGTTCGCCGTGCCGCTGGCCATCGCGGCATGGCGATTTCGCACCTATCCGACGCGGCTGTGGATCGCGGTGCTGACCGTCGCCCTGATCGGCAGCGTCTGGACGGTCTTTTCACCCGACGGATTCATTTGGGTCGCCGCGCTGGACTGGTTGCTGCTGATCGTGGCCACGGTGGATTTTCTGTCCATCTATCTGGCGACCAACCGCGGCATCGACGCCACTCGCGACATCGCCCGGTCGTGTTCGCTGGGCGTTCCGGTTGAAAGCCATCTGACGATCGAAAATCGCAGCGGCATCACCCTGGTCGGGCACGTCCGCGATGATTTACCGGACGAATTCCAATCCAAACCCGACCAACACACGCTGCGGCTGCCGCCTCGGGGACGAGTCAGTTTTCGGCGCAAACTGACTCCCGGCCGGCGCGGTGCGTTCCGACTGCAACACGTTTCGCTGCGTTTTTTCAGCCCGCTTCGGCTTTGGCATCGCTACATCCAGATCCCACTGGAAAGCGAGTTGAACGTTTACCCGAACATGAAACAACTGAGCGACTATGCGTTGCTCGCCCGCACCAATCGACTCAGCTTGATCGGGGTCCGACGCACGCGGCGGATCGGCCAAGACAGCGACTTTGAACGACTGCGTGACTACAGCCGAGACGACAACTTTCGCCATATCGATTGGCGCAGCACCGCACGCCGCAATAAGTTGACGGTCCGGCAGTTCCAGAGCGACCAAAGCCAGCGGGTGATTTTTCTGCTCGATTGCGGGCGAATGATGACCAACACTCGCGACGGGTACACGCTGTTGGATCACGCGATGAACGCCGCACTGATGATGGCCTACGTCGCGCTGCACCAAGGCGACTCGGTCGGGATGCTGTGCTTTTCCGATTCCGTGCACGCCTACATTCCCCCGCACGGCGGCAAGAGCCAAATGAATCGCTTGATCCACGCCTGTTTTGACCAGTTCCCCCGGATGGTCGAATCACGCTACGACCAAGCGTTCTTGTACCTGCGCAACCACTGCAAACGCCGCTCGCTGGTCGTGCTGGCGACGAACATCATTGACGAAGTCAACGCGGCGGCGGTCACGGACTATCTGGGCAACATCAACGGCCAGCACCTGCCGATGGGGGTGATCCTGCGCGACCGAACACTGTACGACGCCGCCGACCATCCCGACGGGGACGAAATGAACCTGTACCGTGCCGCCGCGGCAGCCGACATCCTGATCTGGCGCGACCAGGTGCTCAAGGACCTAGAGCATCGCGGCGTCCTGATGGTCGACACGTTTCCGGACGAGCTGACTGCGCCGCTGGTCAATCAGTATTTGGAGATCAAGGCGAAACACTTGCTGTAGTGTTTCGTATGGCCTTCAGACGCGCCAAGCCCGGCAACCCCAACGGGGTTGAACAACATGCGCCGCCCATGTCGCGCGAGCGTTTCGCGGTCCGTTCACGTTGCGTCGTTTGTTGAACCCCGATGGGGTTCCGATTCTCATTGTTTCCAGGCCCCGGGGTGCGTTTCGCGACCCCGGGCTGTGTCGTGGCACCGCGCTGCGGTGGAAGCCAAGGGGAACAACCGCCGTCGAAACTGGCGAAAGTCTTCGGTCTTCTTGGGCTAAAGCCTGGACACCAGCGATTGCGGCTGTGGGGATTGATCCCAATCCTAGCATTGTCGAACCCGGCGTGTTCTCGCAGATCATGGCTACCCGAATCGCACGACTCTGGTAACCTGACGGGTTCGAAAAAAACATTCACCTGACCGCAGAACGATCCATGCCCCGCCGCTCCTACAAGAATTCACCTGGCAAAAAAGCCTCCGGAACCAAACGGGCCGGAACAGCCAAACCGAAGCGGGGGGGACGCAAGCCGAAAACTTCACGGGCCGGCAGCCTGGCAAGCTCGCAGTCGTCGGCGGCTAAGAAAAGCCCCACCAAGAAGCGTCCCAAGCGGTCCACCATCCCCGCCGTGGCCAGCACGCGCGACCAACCACAACGCTTGCAACGCCTGTTGGCCGCAGCCGGTTTTG
Organism: Stieleria mannarensis; assembly: GCF_014154935.1. Classification (GTDB taxonomy): domain Bacteria; phylum Planctomycetota; class Planctomycetia; order Pirellulales; family Pirellulaceae; genus Stieleria; species Stieleria mannarensis. The sequence goes on along the minus strand of NZ_JACEHH010000026.1, from coordinate 128,481 downwards.
GCAGCCGACGCCAATGTGAAACGCTGATCGAAGAAGGCCGCGTGGAAGTCGACGGAGAAATCGCGGCGGAACTCGGCACCATCGTCGACCCCAAAACCAGCAAGGTGTTCGTCGACGGCGTTCCGCTGCGACAACAGAGACTGGTTTACTACGCGGTCAATAAACCGACCGGATTCCTGAGCACCAACGCGGACCCCCGCGGGCGCCAACGCGTCATCGATTTGGTCCCCAACAGCGAACGTGTCTTTCCCGTCGGCCGGCTGGACCAGAGCAGCCAAGGGCTGATGTTACTGACCAACGACGGCGACTTGGCCCAACAGCTCTCGCACCCCAAGTACGGCGTGCGGAAAGTCTATCGCGTCACGGTGGCAGGCAAAATCGACGGCGAAACGATGCGGAACATGCGCAAGGGGATCTACATCTCCGACGGTTTCGTTCGCGTCGAAGGAGCCAAGATCGTCAAGTCGCGGGCCCGGGCGACGGAGATGGAAATCACACTCCGCGAGGGAAAAAACCGCGAAATCCGCCGCATCCTGGCGCGGCTGGGGCACAAGGTCCAAGTCTTGCGACGGATCGCGATCGGACCGCTGCGGATCGGCGACCTGCCGGTCGGGGCGCACCGATTGCTCTCGCGTGACGAAGTCGCGCGGCTGAAGAAAGCGGTCGAGCACAGCCGCAACGAGGTCGCCGAGGAAGACCCACGACGCAGGTCGCCGGGAGCGAAACGGCCGGCGAAAAAGAAATCGGCGGGCAAACGACGCCGTGCCGAAAGCCGCAACGACGTCACCGCGCGGCGAACCCGCCGAAAGCCCCCGACGACGAAGTTCTCGTTCAAACCGAAGAAGTCCGACGAAGGCGGTTCGATCATCGGCGGGGATTGACCGGGGCGATTGGTAGCGGAATTCGCCAAGAATTTCGCTTTCCGCAGCGGCAAAGCCGCAGAGCAGCAAAAGCCTACGCGGCTTCCGCTACGTCGGTTCAACGGCACCGCACGGTAGCGGAATTCGCCAAGAATTTCGCTTTCCGCAGCGGCAAAGCCGCAGCGCAGCGAAAGCCTACGCGGCTTCCGCTACGATCGGATCAACGGCACTGTACGGTAGCGGAATTCGCCAAGAATTTCGCTTTCCGCAGCGGCAAAGCCGCAGAGCAGCGAAAGCCTACGCGGCTTCCGCTACGTCGGTTCAACGGCACCGCACGGTAGCGGAATTCGCCAAGAATTTCGCTTTCCGCTGCGGCGAAGCCGCAGGGCAGCAAAAGCCTACGCGGCTTCCGCTACGGTCGATTGAACTGCACCGTGCGGTAGCGGAATTCGCCAAGAATTTCGCTTTCCGCAGCGGCAAAGCCGCAGCGCAGCGAAAGCCTACGCGGCTTCCGCTACGGTCGGTTCAACGGCACTGTACGGTAGCGGAATTCGCCAAGAATTTCGCTTTCCGCAGCGGCAAAGCCGCAGCGCAGCGAAAGCCTGCGCGGCTTCCGCTACGACTTGCCCCCCGCTGCAAATCAGCCACGCCCGCTTACAGGGTCGCGCGGAGCTTGGCTCCGTTGCCGGCTTGTCCGAATGCGGTCATCCGCGCGACACAAACTTCTTTCATCGCGGTACGAGCGGGTTTCAGGTAGGCACGCGGGTCGAACGCCGAGGGATCTTCGGCGAACACCTTGCGGATCGCGCCGGTGATCGCCATCCGGCAATCGGTGTCGACGTTGATTTTACGAACACCGCTCTTGATCCCACGCTGGATTTCCTCGACCGGCACGCCGTAGGTTTGCTTCATTTGGCCGCCGTACTTGTTGATGATGTCCTGCAATTCTTGCGGGACACTGCTGCTGCCGTGCATGACCAAGTGGGTGTTGGGCAATTTGGCGTGGATTTCTTCGATCCGCGTCATCGCCAGGACTTCGCCGGTCGGCTTTTTGGTGAACTTGTACGCACCGTGGCTGGTACCGATGGCGACGGCCAGGGCGTCGACGCCGGTTTCTTCAACGAACCGTTGGGCTTCGTCGGGATCGGTCAGCAATTGGTCGTGGGTCAGTTCACCGACCGCACCGTGGCCGTCTTCCTGTTCGCCTTCGCCGCTTTCCAGCGATCCCAGGCATCCCAGTTCGCCTTCGACGCTGACGTTCTTGGCGTGTGCCATTTCGACAACGGCCTTGGTCACGCGGGCGTTGTATTCGTAATCGGCGGGGGTCTTTCCGTCTTCTTCCAGCGAGCCGTCCATCATGACGCTGGTGAAGCCGTTTTCGATCGCCGATTTACAGGTCTCGGGGCTGTTGCCATGGTCTTGGTGCATGACGATCGGGATGTGCGGGTACAATTCGGTCGCCGCAACCATCAGGTGTCGCAGGTAAGCGTCCTGCGTGTAAGCGCGTGCACCGCGTGACGCTTGGATGATCACGGGCGAATCGGTTTCTTCGGCGGCTTCCATGATCGCCTGGATCTGTTCCATATTGTTGACGTTGAATGCTGCAACGCCGTAATCGTTTTCTGCGGCGTGGTCGAGCACAACGCGAAGAGGAACCAATGCCATGATCAGCTACCTTGGGGTAAAATGAGATTCGAGGGTCAGTGTTTTGTCGGGAATTATCGCCGCGTGGCACCTGACCGCAAGGGCGGGGGATCATGATTCTGCTGTTGGACAATCAGGACTCCTTTGTCCACAATTTGGCACGCTATTTTCGCCTTACGGGGGTGGAAACCCGCGTCATCCGGAGCAACCAGATCACGGCCCGCCAGGCGATTGAACTGGCCCCCCAGGCAATTGTGCTCTCGCCGGGCCCCCACGGGCCGGCCGAGGCAGGCTGCTGCGTCGACCTGATCCGCCAAGCCCCCGAGCAGCTGCCGATCCTGGGCGTCTGCCTGGGGCATCAAGCGATCGGGGCAGCGTTTGGCGGCCAAATCGTTCGCAACGAACCCCGGCACGGGATGGCCAGCTCGATCACCCACGATGGCGAGGACCTGTTCCGCGATTGCCCCAGCCCGATGGACGTCGCGCGTTATCATTCCCTGGTCGTCTCGCCGGAAAACCTGCCGGACTGCCTGAAAATCACCGCCACCAGCGACGACGACGGATCCGTGATGGGGCTGCGGCACCGCCGGCGACCTGTCTTCGGCGTCCAGTTTCACCCCGAATCGATCCTCTGCGACAACGGTCACCAAATCATCCAAAACTTCGCCTCCCTGACCAACAACCGTCTCTGACCTCACCAACTCTGACCCAACCAACAGCGTGATCCTGGAATCAATCGTCACGACGATCGGCGAAGACGGCCGAGTCAACCTGGCGCCGATGGGCCCGGTGCTAACACATCCCGATGCGATGCGAACCGCCGGACCGGCCGACCCCGGTTTTGTGCTCCGCCCGTTTGAAGGGTCTCGCACGTTTGAGAATCTCCGCGCCACCCGCCACGCGACCATCCACGTCACCGACGACGCCGCGTTGTTTGCCAAAGCAGCGGTCAGTCGGCTGGACGATCGATCGGCACCACTGCACCGTTCGCCGTGTGGCCGCTGGGCGATCTTGGACCATTGCCATCGCTGGTTTTCCGTCGAAGTGACTTCGGTCGTCGATTCGCCGCCTCGGTACGAGATGCCCTGCCGCGTCGTCGACTCGGCGATCGTCGCACCGTTTTTTGGATTCAATCGAGCCAAACATGCGGTCATCGAAGCGGCGATCCTGGCGACCCGAACCCATCTTATCTCGCCGGCGGACGTCCGATCGCAACTGGACGCGCTAGGCCCCCTGGTCGACAAAACAGCCGGCAGCGTCGAACGGGACGCGTTTGACGAATTGACCGCCGTCATCCTGCAGCGGACTGATCCACAGGCCCCGACAGGAACGGCGTGATGGAAACGCCCAAACGAATTCGAATCGAAACCGGCGCGCGGTTGCATTTCGGATTGCTTGACACCGCGCCACCGTTCGGCGGGCTCGGTGCGATGATCGACCAACCGACGACCATCGTCGATCTCTCACCGGCCGACCAGTGGAACGTCCGACGCGGCGACACGCAACGCATCAACCGGATCGCTGAACGTTTCAGCCGATTCACCGGGCAAGCGACCTTGCCGGCCGTCTCCATCGACGTGATCACTGCCGCGCCGCCGCATCGTGGATTCGGCAGTGGCACACAACTTTCACTCGCCATCGCCGAAGGCTTGCGTCAGTTCACCGGGCTTCCGATTCCCGATGAAACGCTGGCCGTCCAGATCGCTGACCGCGGCAAACGCTCGGCGGTCGGAGTCCATGGGTTCTTCGGCGGCGGCATGATCTTTGAAACCGGCGACGACGACGGCGGAGCACTGAATCCGATTCGGCAACGCGTCGAATTGCCACCGTCGTGGCGACTGCTGACACTCAGCCCCAGCACGATGCCCCAGACGGTTCATGGCCAACAGGAATCCGACCACTTTGCCAAGTTGCAATCCGGATCGCCGGGGGAGTCCGATCATTTTCATCGAGAATCATTGCTACGGCTGATCAACGACGACATCTTGCCCGCCGCCCGGGCCGGCAACTTCAGCGACTTCGCCCGCGCGATCGAAAGCTACAACTACACCAGCGGCATGATGTTCGCCGCAACCCAAGGCGGCCCCTACAACGGCCGCTGGGTCACCGATCTGGTCGCATCGCTTCAGAGTGCCGGCGCGACGGGTGTGGGACAGAGCAGTTGGGGGCCGGGCGTGTTCGTCTGGTGCGAAGACGAACCGGCCGCCGAGCGACTTGCCGATCAGTTTGCTGACCCGTCAATCGACATCCGAATCGCTCGCATCAAAGACAGCGGGCGAACGGTGCTCAGGGGGTAGCGGTCGATCCGATTCACGCAACGTTGCGGAAATCTGGTAAGAAGATTTCGGGGGGTAAGAGAATGATGAGGTGCTCGATTCATTCAATGGAATTAATTTTCTTACCCAAAAATCATACTACCAACCCACCGACCACGGCCCCCTGTCTCGGCGAATCTAAACCCACGGATGGCAGAGCGTACCCACGGATGGCAGGCATTCTACTACCAGGCTGCTCTCTATCCGTGGGTACGCTTTACCATCCGTGGGCCGATTCTGCTCCGGAGCCCGACCTGACGCGACGGACTGGCCACACCTCACTCCAACATCAAACGCTCCGCCGCCCCGGACGCCGCGTAGACTTTTTTGACCAGTTCCATCGCGTGATCCGTTTCGCCCCGGATCGTCAGCGCGGCCGGTGCCCGCAGTGACAACAACCCTGGCAGATCAAAGTACTTGGCCGCCCCGGGGACAAAGTGCTGGTCGCTGTAATCGGGAACTCGGCTGATGCGAAACCCCCGGCTTTCCAGATCCAGCCGGTCGACCAGGTCGCCGGCAACCACCGCAGCGGCGGCGCTGCTGATGCAGCTCGATTCATCGGCAACAACTGATAACGCCCCTTCGGGCTCGGCGTGATTCAGGTGCGCCAACACGCATAACAACTGCTCGAATCGCTTGACGGCGAGCGGTCGGTTGTAGCCAAACGTCAGACCGGAGTAGCTGCGGTCGTCGGCGATCAAGGGTTGCTGGTGTTCGCTTTCCATCGAGTCTTTGCCGCGTCCGATCGACGGGGACAGGTAAACGACCACCGTCTTGCCAGCGGCCCCCTTGGCGGCAACCGATTTTGCGATTGCATCTCGCTGTGATGCATCCTGCCGTGCCGCATTGCGTGCGAACGTTACGGGCGCCACCACGTGACCAGCCGAGCTTTGGGACGATCCAGAAATCACGTCGAAGTCGACCACGGTCTTCCAGTCGCGATGCTCGATGCGATAGCGGGTGACGTCGGCATCAGTGTCTGAATCCAACTCGGTGACGCGCAACGCTTCGGTCGCCGGCAGGGACCGATCAAAGATCACGCTCCAAGCCCCGCCGACCACGCGACGATACTCGGCCAGCTGCTGATCTGCAGCCTCTCCTTCGACCGCTTGATCGGGAATCAACGCGTTGAGCTTTTGGTCACTTTGATCCTTCCACCACGCCAGCACCTTGCGTTCATGGGGAATCCCGACCTCCTTCGGTGCGAGATGGTTGTCGTTCCAGACCTTCATGTCGTCTTCGGACAGTGGCTGAAAATCTTTTTCCTCCAACGGGACATCGGCGGGCAACCCAAGGTGCTTGGCCATCCAGGGATACATCATCGAACGGGTGACATAGTTGTAATTGTGCGGAAACCTCAGCACGTCACCGCACATCACGTTTTCCGGCGCGCCCAACATGGCATACAGCTTTTGTAGCTCGGGAAAACCGTCATCGAGCATCGCCTTGGTCCAGTCGTTGGCCGCCGTCATGCCTTGGGGTTTGGGCGCGAACAACGCCGCCAGTTCGACGTTGCCGGTCCCGATCCGCAGGTAGTTGCAGTTCTCGCAGTAACATCCGCCTTGCATTGACGTCGACACCATCCCGTTGGGAAACCCGACCTTGATCCGCGGATCAATGGCACCCAACAAGATCGTTTGCGTGCCTCCGCCACTGCCGCCGGTCACGCCCAACCGCTTCGGGTCGACGTCGGGCAGTTCGGCCAAGAAATCGAGAGCGCGGATCGCGTTCCAAGTTTGCAGCCCCATGACCGATTGCAGATTCAGATCCGCGTCGATGCCGTACAGACACGGGTGCTGACGATCCGCCTCTTCCGGTCTCGCTTTGGCGTGGCGATGAGCGGTTTGATAATCGATCTGTTGTGAATCCGCGTAGCCGAGCATGTCAAAGATCAACGTGACGCATCCCATCCGCGCCAGGTGGGCACAGCGGGCAAGCTTGGGATAGCGTCCGGAGTTCTCGAACATTTCGCCGCCGGATTCGAGTTGCTTTGCCAGTTCAGCGTCGCTCAGCCGCATCGTTCGTCCGCCGTGACCGTGTGGCGACAACACGGCGGGACGCTTGCCGTCGACCAGGCCGAGTGAATTCTCAGCGGCGGGGCGGAACAGCATCCCGGTGACATAGTGGCCCGGCAGCGATTGGAAGTAGACCTTCTCCACCGTAAACCCGTCGCGATGGACCTTGCCGTGCAACACCGGCGACAGCGGCGTCTTGTCCGGCATCGGCCAAAGCCCGGTGGCGACCAACACGCGCCGACGCAGTGCATCGGATCGCTCGTCCCAAGCCTGGACGCTCTGGGGAACGTAGAACGGGAAGTGGTCGTTCAGTGTTTTTAGTTTTTCGGTATGGGACGCGTCCTTCTGGGCCGGAGACGTTGCCGCGAGAAAGGCGACGATCAAGAACGCGAGGGGACAGGCGAGCAGACGCGGCATGGTGGTGGGAGGTGGGAGTTGGGAGGTGGGAGGTGGGAGTTGGGAGGTGGGAGCTGGGAGCTGGGAGGTGGGAGCGGTCCTATAGATTACCAGACCCGAAGGCGGCGGTGCCCATCGCGGCACTCGATTTGCGTTTCCCCCCGTAGCGGAACTCGCCAAGAATTTCGCTCCTCCCGTAGCGGAATTCGCCAAGAATTTCGCTCCTCCCGCGGCGGAATTCGCCAAGAATTTCGCTCCTCCCGTAGCGGAATTCGCCAAGAATTTCGCTCCTCCCGCGGCGGAATTCGCCAAGAATTTCGCTCCCCCCGTAGCGGAATTCGCCAAGAATTTCGTTCCCCGCGGCGGCGAAGCCGCACCGCGGCGAAAGCCTCCGCGGCTTCCGCTACGATCGGTTGGCCAAACCGCCCCGATCTTCTACGCTAGACGCGTCGACGCCCCAACCTCCGCCAACGATCTTCACGGGCCCATGTCCGCACTGCACACCTCCGCTCTGCACGCCGATTTTTATGCCGACCGGATGGTCCAACACGAAACGGTGCTGGAGCAGAATGAACGGATCGCCGAGGCGACGTACCGGTTGCGTGTCTCCGCCCCGGCGATTGCCGCGATCGCCGTGCCCGGCCAATTCGTGATGATCCGCCTGGCCGGTGTCGACGCACCGCTGATCGGACGCGCCCTGGCGATCTGGGACGTGTTGCCCGACGAGGACGGCAAGCCGACCTACATCGATCTGATCTATCTGAAAAAAGGCACCTTCACGACGGCCTGTGCGGAAAGCCCGCTGGGAACCAAAGTCAGCTTATGGGGGCCGCTGGGCAACGGGTTTACCCCGCGAGAGTGCGAGCGACTGATCATGGCCGTCGGCGGGATCGGCCAAACACCGATGTTGTTGCTGGGCTGTGAAGCGATCGGCAGCCAGTCGTTCGGCCGCCCCAACGGCTGGGCCAAGCACGTGGAACTGATCTACGGTGCCCGCCGCGAATCGCTGTTGGCCGGCGTGCCGGAGTTTCGCGAGGCCGGGTTCGATGTCCGGCTTTGCACCGACGACGGCTCGGCAGGCCAGCAAGCGCTGGTGCCCGACGTGCTGGCCGCGCGGCTGGATGAACTGAACGAGCACGCGTCGATCCGGGTCGTCACCTGCGGACCGGAAATCATGATGGAAAAGGTCGCGGAGGTCTGTCGGGAGCGAGGCGTGGATTGTCAGGTCTCGATGGAAACCCCGATGGCTTGCGGCATCGGCATCTGCTTTTCCTGCGTCGCCAAAGTCAAACAGGACGACGGCGGCTGGGATTACAAACGCACCTGTGTCGAAGGCCCGATTTTTGACGCCGACAAGATTGTTTGGTGATGATGTGGGACAGGCTTCCAGCCTGTCGTCGCTGAGTTGACAGGCTGGAAGCCTATCCCACGGGTCCCTATCCCATCAGCAGCGCGGCGGCGCCGAGGGCTCCGGCGACCAGGAACCCGGTCGAATCCACGACCGCGATCCGCCAGATCGGTTCCTCTTCGGTTCCGTAGTAGGCCCGCACGCTTTCCCCGTGCAGCCAAGCCCAAATACCGGCGCCGATCAACAAGCTGCCCACGCCCTTGATGATGTTGAAATCAACATCGTCCGACGTCGCCTGGTCGATGATCTCGAAAATGCGAAACGCCAGCGCCCAGCCATAGCTGAGCAAAACGACGTACCATGGGACTTTGCCGCGGATGAAGCAACAGATACTGGTCGCCAGCGACAAGGCCGCCATCAACCCCAGCATCCCGACAACGATGTAATAGACGATGCCCACGACATCGCCCATCGCGCCGCTCATTTCCTCCAGCATCTCGGCATCGACAAAGCCCAGCACCAACACCAGCACTCCGCCGTAGAAGATGGCCGCGAGAGCGTTGATCAGGCCGATGAAGATCAAGAAGGGCGGCTGCGGGGCTTCGGTCTTCATGATCATCGCTTCGCCGCGACGGTCGCTGCCAGAGATCGCTTCGTTGAGCAATTTGGCAGCGTTGGCGCTGGGCGGTTTGACCGCCGTCTTTGCACCGGGGACTTGCACCGCCTTGACCGGCGCCAAATCGGTGTCGGTCAACTCGTCAAACAAACCCGCGGTGGCCGCCGGTGGGGATGCGGCGAGCGGTCGAGACGGGGCCGCTGGACGCGCGGCGGCGGGTCTGGATTGCCCCGGCGCGGCGGAGGCGGTTGCTTTCGGTGCCCCCGCCGGAGCTCCCTTTGCCGCCGGTGCCCGCAACTGTTTCCCGCACTTGCACTTGACCACCTTGCCGGCCGCGGAGTCGGGGATTTGAAGGAGCGACGCACATCCGGGGCACTTAATCTTCATGGACGATTGACGAGACGTTCTTGGCAAAGGAATCAAACGCGATTTGCGGCGTCCATCTTAGCAACTCGCGGCCATTTGTCTGTCCAAATGCGGTGTTTGGCAGCAAGAATCGGTCACCCGAACAACCCCGGCAAGCCTTCGCCGACACTTTGCGCCTTCTGGCTGAGCGCCGCATTCATCAACTCGATCGCCACCCGCGACTCCAGCGTCACGCCGGCGCGGACGCCGACACAGGGATCATGGCGGCCTTTTTCGAGCTGAAAATCGATCTCCGTCAGGTCCTTGGTGACCGACTGCTGCGGCTTGTTGATCGTGGAGGTCGGTTTGAATCCGACCCGAAACACCAGTGGCATGCCGGTCGTCATGCCGCCGATCAATCCGCCGTGGGTGTTGGAGACGTACCCGCCGCTGCGAATCGGATCGTTGTTCTCGCTGCCGACCCGCTCAATCACCGCCGCCCCGGAGCCGACCTCACAGGACTGGACGGCATTGAGTCCGCCGAGTGCCCCCATGATCCGCACCTTCAAACTCTGGTACAGGGGATCGCCCAACAGCGGCGGCACGTTCAACGCCACCACCTCGACGCCTGCGCCAAGCGAGTCGCCGGCCTTGCGAGTCTGCTTGATCAATTCGGCCGCTTCGGTTGCAAAGTCACCGTCGATGGAGGGGATGACGGCGTTGTCGATTTCCTGCTGCAACGCGGTGATGGCGTCGGCATCGATCGCGACCGAATCCCCCTTGGCCAGCAACTCCTGGCAACGGTCGGCCAGCGAACGCGTCGCTTTGAGCGGTCCGACCTGGTCGATCGACGACATCAGGACCGTTCCGAAGGTCTGCTGCAGAAACAACCGCGCGATGCTGCCGCCGACGACATCGCTGATCGTGACGCGGTAACTGCTGCGTCCGCCGCCACGGACATCGACAAATCCGCGCGACTTGTGATACTTGACCAAATCCGTGTGACCGGGACGGACTTGGCCCTTGGGGCCGACGAATTGGGTGTAGTCCCCCGACTTTTTGCTGGTCGACAACACCATCGCGGCGATCGGTTCGCCCGTGGTGTAGCCCGCTTCGTAGCCTTCGGATTCAAACCGCGCGCCGTCGACTTCGACGCTGATCTTCGACCCACCGGATTCGTTGCCACCGAGCAACGTCTCGTGGTCGGTCTGATACAGGCCCGACAGGAAGACGACCTTGTCCTTTTCATTGCGGGGCGTGCCGTACTTGTTGCCGCCGGGTCGACGTCGATCCAGAAACGGCTGGATCTGGTCCCGCCGAATCATCAGTCCGGCCGGACATCCGAACACGATGGTCGTCACCGCCGGGCCATGAGATTCCCCCGCACCCGCGACGCCGAAGTAGGGTCCGCCAAGAATTTCCATGAAAGCCTCAAAAAATGTGGGATAGGCTTCCAGCCTGTCAAAGTCAGCAATGTGGGATAGGCTTCCAGCCTGTCAAAGTCAGCAATGTGGGACAGGCTTCCAGCCTGTCGATCGACAGGCTGGAAGCCTATCCCACAACCATTCGCTCAAAGCCCCAACGCGTCGCGACCTTGGGCCTCGATTTCCATCACCTTGTCCAACCGCCGCTGGTGCCGCTCGCCCGGTGTGTAATGAGCCCCCAGGAACGCGCGGACGATTTCCAATGCCAATTCGCTGCCGATGATCCGCCCGCCGATGCACAGCACGTTCATGTCATCGTGCTCGACGCCTTGGTGGGCCGAATAGGTGTCATGACAGATCGCCGCACGAATCCCCGGGATCTTGTTCGCCGCGACGCTCACGCCGACTCCGCTGCCACAGACCACGATCCCGCGATCGGCGTTACCGAGAATGATTTCGCGGGACACCGCGACGGCAAAATCTGGGTAATCGCAGCGCGCCGTGCTGTCGGTGCCGCAATCGATGATGTCACCGACCAGGGTCGCAAAGGGTTCGGCGGCCAGTTGCTGGGAAACCACCTGTTTGAGCGGGAATCCGGCGTGGTCACCGCCGATGGCGACGCGGAGTCGATTGCCGGGTTGGTTAGGATCGGTCATGAATGGGGGGCACGAGGAGCAGGAAACGAGTTCGGAAGCGACAGTTTACCGTCCGCAGGAAAAATTCGTTAGCCGCGTAAACCGCCCCGGTCGGCATTTGTGAGCCCCGTTTTCGATCGCCGTTGACCTGAACAACCAAAAAACCTAACCTAAGCCCCCCAAAGCATTTAGCTTCTCCGAGCCGGATCCGGGGGGAGCCCCTGAGGTGGCGCCGAGCCGAACTTTCGTCTAATTGGCCCGAAATTGGCTGCTCTAGACGCGGGGGGCGGTGCGCTGCCAATCTGACTCTCTTGCGGGCGAATCTGTATGCTCGCGGCCAATCAAACATCGAAAACTTAGCAAGCGATTCAGCGATGTCGTTTTTTGAAACCCTGGCAGATGTCACCGGCGCCGTGTTCGGCGGTGTCCTCAGCTCCTTTGAACGTGCGGTCACATCCGTGTTCGGATCGGCCAACGCGCGTCAAGTCACCGCGCTTCAGGCCAAAGCGGAGGAGATCACCGCGCTTGAGCCCAAATACGAGGCGATGACGGACGAGGAATTGCGGGAACAGACGCAATTGTTCCGCAAGCGGATTCGTGACGGGGAATCGTTGGACGACATCTTGATCGAAGCCTTTGCGGTCTGTCGCGAGGGCGGCAAACGCTTCCTGGGCATGCGTCACTATGACGTCCAGCTGATCGGGGGCATGGTGCTGCACCAGGGCAACATCGCCGAAATGGTCACCGGGGAAGGAAAGACGCTGGTCGCCACGCTGCCGGCCTACCTGAACGCGCTCGAAGGCAAGGGTGTTCACGTCATCACGGTCAACGATTACTTGGCGCGACGTGACATGGAGTGGATGGCGCCGCTGTACATGAATCTAGGCCTGACCGTCAACGCGATCCAGTCCGGGATGTCGACCGGCGAAAAACAAGCCGCCTATCGCTGTGACATCACTTACGGAACGAACAACGAATTCGGCTTCGATTACCTGCGAGACAACATGCGGCCGGCCGCCCAGGGCGATGACCGCTTTCCGCCCGAAGCCCAACAGTGCCAAGGCCCGCTGAATTACGCGATCATTGACGAAGTCGACAACATTCTGATCGACGAGGCGCGAACGCCGTTGATCATCAGCGGCCCCAGCGACATGGACTTGGGTCGCTACGCCGACGCCGACCGCGTCGCCCGGGCACTGCGAAAAGAAGAACATTTCACCGTCGACGAAAAACAACACAACGTCACGCTGACCGACGAAGGGGTCCGCGAAGCCGAACGATTGGCCGACGTCGAAAGTTTTTACACCGCCGGCAACATGGAATGGCCGCACCTGATCGACAACGCGCTCAAGGCCCACTACCTGTACAAGCTGGACGTCAATTACGTCGTCAAAGATCGTCAGATCGTGATCGTCGACGAGTTCACCGGCCGCTTGATGGACGGTCGCCAATGGAGCGACGGGTTACACCAGGCCGTCGAAGCCAAAGAAGGCGTCCCGATCAAACCGGAAACCCAGACCTTTGCCACCGCCTCGCTGCAAAACATCTTCAAGATGTACAAGAAGCTGTCCGGGATGACCGGGACCGCGATGACCGAGGCCAACGAGTTCTGGAAGATCTACAAGCTGGACGTCGTCGCGATCCCGACCAACCGCGGCCTGCAGCGGATCGAACACCCCGATGTCATCTACCTGACCGAAGAGTTCAAGTACAAAGCCCTGGCCGAAGAGATCGAACGGACCAACAAGTGGGATGTGCTGGTCATGAAGGACGGGACCGAGTTATGGGGCAAGGTCACCGAGGAACAAAACGATCAGGTCAAATTCATCGGCAAGGGTGAAAAAGACCCCGACACGATTTCCAAATCAAAGATCACGACGATCGAGTATGCCGGACGGCCGGTCCTGGTCGGAACGGTCAGCATCGAAAAGAGCGAAAAACTGAGCCGATTGCTGGAGCGACGCGGCGTCAAACACGAAGTGCTGAACGCCAAGCAGCACGAACGCGAAGCCGACATCGTCTCCCAAGCCGGACGCAAGTACGCCGTCACGATCGCCACCAACATGGCCGGCCGCGGTACCGACATCATCCTGGGCGGCAACCCCGAAACGAAAGCTTGGGCACAACTGCAACACAAGTACCCGACGCGTCTGGAAGTCCCCGACGACGAATGGAACGAGCTGGTCGAATCGATCGACAAAGCCGAAGGGATGAGCGAGCAGGGCCAACACGTTCGCGAGCTCGGCGGGCTGTATGTCCTGGGGACCGAACGACACGAATCGCGACGCATCGACCTGCAGCTTCGCGGTCGTTGTGGTCGACAGGGCGACCCGGGTTCCAGCCGCTTCTTCTTGTCACTCGAAGACGATCTGATGCGGATCTTCGCCGGCGAGTGGGTCAAGAACATGATGGAGCGGATCGGCATGCGGGAAGACGAACCGCTGGAATCCAAGCTCGTCACGCGACGCATCGCCGCGGCCCAAAAGAAGGTCGAAGAACGCAACTTCGAAATGCGGAAGAGCTTGTTGGACTATGACGAAGTCATGGACGAACAGCGGAAACGTGTTTATCGCTACCGCCAAAACCTGCTGGACGGTCACAGTTCCCGGACGATGATCCTGGATCTGATCCGGGCCCAAATCCAAGAGCAGGTCGAGACGTTCTTGGAGCCCGACTACGGTGCGGAAACCTTCGCCTCCTTCGCCGGCGCCCAACTCGGATGCACCCTGGACGCCAAAGATTTCCTGAACATGGACATCTCGATGGCGACCAGCTACGCACGCGAACAAGCCGAACGCGCCGCCGAAGTCACCGTCGAGGAAGTGGTCGAAGAGAACTTGCCCGAAGAGATGGAGGACGAGTGGAACTGGAAGGCGCTGACGAAATGGTCCAACACCACCCTGGGCACCAATTACCAGGACCATCAACTCAAAAAGATGGAACGTGATGACCTGATCAATACCCTGATCGAAAAGAGTCACGAAGCGATCGAAAAAGTCGACCTCAGCGAAGGCGAACCGTTCCTCGACGCCGACTACGGTCTCCGCGTGCTGTGCGGTTGGATGCGACACCGATTCGGAATCGAAACCACCCCCGAAGAGTTCCGCGATGTCGAAGACCGTCGGGCCGTCACCAAGGCCCTGGTCTCCCGCGCCGAAGAAGCCTACACGGAAAAGGAAACCGAATACCCGGCCCTGGCCGGCATCTCGCAGTTCACCGTCCAACAGGGCGCCCAGGTCATCCTGGATCGCGAAAACCTGGTCGACTGGATCAAACGTCGCTTCGACAAGGCGATCGGTATCGATGACGTCCCGCTGAACCGTGACGACTTGAAAACCCAGCTGACCCAGTTCAGTCGCGAAACCGCCGATGCGGCCGGTGCGATGTACGCCAAGGCCGAAGAAATGGTCGACAACGTGTTCGGCAACGCGGATCCCGATCAAACCGCCGCCGTGGCAACCAGCGGCACCGACAAACTGGAAACCCTGACCGAGTGGATGAAACGCGAACTCGGCGCGTCGGCCGACGCCGAAGATTTGGCGCGGATGAATCGACAACAGCTGACCCTGGCCGTCGGCGGCGCCGTCGACGATCGATTCCACCCTGAAATGCGCCGCATGGAACGCCAAATCTTGCTGAACATCGTCGACGATGTGTGGAAGAACCACCTGCTGACGATGGACCACTTGCGCAGCAGCGTCGGATTGAAAGGCTATGCCCAGCTGGACCCCAAAGTCGAATACAAACGCGAAGGCATGCGGCTGTTCGACAACATGTGGGAATCGGTCGGCGAGCAAGTCACCGGGTTGATCTTCCGCATGGAATCGTTCAACCAAGACTTTATCCGCAGCACCTGGGTCGACGCCAAAGCGCGGCACGACGAAGTCGGCTCGGTCTCCAGCAGTGCCGGGACTGCCACCGCTACCAAAGCCGCCACGCAAACGGCCGCTCAACAAGCCGCCGAAGCGAGCAACCAGCAAACCGACGCCAAACCCGAACCGATCCGAAACACCGGCGTCAAAATCGGACGCAACGATCCCTGCCCCTGCGGCAGCGGCAAGAAATACAAGAACTGCTGTCTGAGGAAGTGACCGGCCAAATGTAGCTACCTTCGCCAGAAGGTGGATTTCCGGCGTTTGCCACGCTCTGGCGAGCGTAGCTACGTCCAAACTCGTTCCCAGGCGGAGCCTGAGAGCGAATGCCCCCCGAGAACGGAATCTCATCATGCTTGCCAACGCCATCTACTTGATCGCGCTGTCGGTGCTGTCGCCCTGGATTCTGTATCGCCGCGTGCGACATGGACGCTACCGTCGCGGATGGAGGCAGAAACTGTGGGGGCTGACGCCGACCGAGGCATCGCGTCTGCTGGGCGACGACCGAAACGAACCGTGCATTTGGCTGCACGCGGTCAGCGTGGGCGAAGTCAACTTGCTCGGCGGCGTCGTCAAACGGCTGCAGGTGCAACATCCGCACGCCCGTATCGTGATCAGTTCCAGTACCGATACCGGGTACGACTTGGCCACCGAGCGGTTCGGAACCGACCGGGTATTCTTTTGCCCGCTGGACTTTTCGTGGGCCGTGCGACGAACCCTGGCCAGTCTGCGTCCGAGCCTGTTGGTGCTGGCGGAACTGGAACTGTGGCCCAACCTGATCCGGATCGCTCAACAGCAAAACATCGATGTCGTCGTCATCAACGGACGGCTGAGCGATCGTAGTGCCGCCGGCTACCAACGATTCCGATGGCTGACCCGATCGATCTTTCAATCGCTCAGCAACGTCCAATGCCAAGACGAAAGGTCGGCCGAGAATTTTGCCAAATGCGGCACACCGCCGTCGCGGATCGCCATCAGCGGTTCGCTGAAGTTTGACGATGCGCCGCATTCGCGGGACTGCATCGAAGTCCAATCGCGTCTCCGCTGGGCGGGCGCCGATCCCTGGCACGCGATCTGGGTTTTCGGCAGCACGCAAGAAGGCGAAGAGGCGATGGCGCTGGACATCTATCGGCGACTCAGCGGGCAGCATTCCGAACTGCGTTTCGTTCTCGTGCCGCGTCACCGAGAACGGTTTGATCGCGTCGCCCAGTTGATCGAATCACATGGCTTGGTCGCGCACCGTCGATCCGACGACGTTTCGATGGAACACTTGAAATGGACCGCCGACCGAGTGCTGTTGATCGACACGATCGGCGAGCTTCGGTCGTGGTGGGGCGTCGGCCAGATCGCCACCGTCGGCGGGACCTTCGGCGACCGCGGCGGACAAAACATGTTGGAACCGGCCGGTTATGGCAGTGCGATCGCGTTCGGCCCCGACACCCGCAACTTCGCCGACATCGCCGAGCGATTGCTCGATGCCGAAGGGGCGGTTCGTGTCAACGATGCCGCACAACTGGAATCCTTCGTTCTGCGTTGCTTGAACGACGTCCCGGCGGCCGACGCACTCGGGCGCGCCGCCCAACAGGTCGTCCAACAACATCGCGGCGCCACCGAGCGGACGATTGAAGCGATCGGCCGGTTCATCGACTCGGGAGCAGAATCCAAACATCGGGCGGCATGAAGCCAGCTAAGCGGTCGTGGACGACGCGAGGAGTCCTCGCAGTTCGTCGCGGCAATGGACTCGTCGCCTCGTCCATTACCCGAAAACCAAGCGACGAGGCATCAACCCTACCGCGCCGCCAATTGGCTTTGCGTTGCAGCCGGCGTGATCTCGATCCGGGCTTCCTCGATCAGACTTCTCAGGAACGCCTTGGCTTGCAAGTAGTCGCGTTTCTCATAGTAGGCGACGTTCGCCTTCAACTCCTTTTCGATCCGCTCGATCCAATCTCGCATCGGTAGAAAGTGGTCGGGGTTGATGCGGCCGACGACGCTGCGTTGGTGAAACACCAGATCGACCGGTCCGCGTGCCTTTTCGTAGTAGCTCGATTGCAACAAGATCGGCCAGTGGACCTGACCGGTCACCGGATCGACCGGGCGGCGTGGTGCCGAGCGGGAAACCAATTGCACCGCAGCCCGTTTTTCTTGGCGAACTTGCTCGCCCCGAGCGTGTAGATGCCCGAATCGCGACTGTTTGTTGATCTGTTTCCGCTCCAAGCGGGTTGCCAAGAATTCGACGCTGTTCTGCATTTCCAACCGGTCGGCGTGCAGGTGCTGGGTTCGAGCACTCGCGTTCAAGACGTTGGCGGTCGCCGCGGCCCGGATCAACGCGGCACGCCCGAACGCAGGGTCATAGCCGTAGCCGCGATGGCCGTACTGGACATGTCCGTACACCGGGCGAACGTAGTGGACGGTGTGGTGCCGGACGGGGCCGCTGTGGCAGTGGCCCGAATCGCACCCGCTCGAACCGGACTGGGCCGCCGCCGATCTCGCCCCCGCCAAGATCGAAAGCAGCAGGACCGAGCCAAACGCGACGTTTGCCAAAGCAACTTTCATCGAACCAATCCCCGTGAAATGACTGTTTTTTCGTGCCAACACCCTGCCAAGCGGAGGCGACGGACGGGTGTTACCGAAAAGGTGAAGAATCTGGAAAGGGACTGGAGGGTTGTACGACGTCCTTTCGAGGTCGTACCTGCGACAGGGAATCGCCTGAAGGCTAGACACCAACGGCGCTACATTCCCGTCGGGACCGACTTGGATTTCATCCGGTTGATCAGGGGGACGGTCACCGCGATGACCATCAAGGTCACGGCCAAGGGAATCGGGATCAGAAACAGCCCCAGGGTGCCAAGGATGAACAACCAAACCGCCGGTTCATGAATCCAGGTTTGGAACCGGCCGCGAAACGGCCACATCAAAATCACTGCCAATCCGAACGTCACCAGCGTGATCGCGTTGACCAGCAAGTCCTGCAGCGACTCGCGTTGCGTGAACGATTGCACCAAGACCGGGCCGTCGGCAAATGACTCCAATCGGACGATCGATGCGACTTCAAACTCCGAAAACCGGTGTTGTGCGAACAGGGTTTGCGGCAGCCGGGGATTGGATTGCAAGAAACGCCCCACCAGTTGCAACAATTGTCGATCGTACGCCTGCCACCGTTTTTCGGCGTCGGGATCGACGTCGGCCAGCGGTGCTTGATTCGATCCCTGTTCTGCATCTGCAACTGCACCGTCCGAGCGACGATTCGTGATATCGTTGGTCGCCGTCGCTGCGGCGCCGATCGCGTCCTCGCCGGACGCCGACACGATTCGGAACGTGTGTCCGCTGCGACTGGCGATCGCCTGGTAGCGCGCGATCCAGGGCAGTAGCCAACGTTTGATTTCGTCATCACTTCGTTCGGCCAGCATGTCGCGTGAGCGGTCGATCGCGGTCACAACACTTTGGGCCAGGGCAAATGCCCGCGCCGACCGTTGCTGTACCGAGTTGCCCGGAATTTGATCCGCCTCACTATCCATGCGGTCCAGCGTCAATTGTCGATTCTGACCGACCAGCGGCGATAGATAGAACGTGACCCATCGATCACGGGTCGGCACGTCGACCAGTTCGCTCAAGTAATTCGTGATCGCCCGCCCCGACACCGGGACTTCGACCAACACCTCCAACGACTGTGGCAACCGACTGTAGGCCAGCGGGACGCGCAGCCGCGACGCTTGGAGATCGTCGGAATCCTCGTCGGAATCCTCGTCCGGGCTGCCGCGGCCGGGAGGCAACTCACTCAAATCGACTTCGCGTCCGGCGGACCAAACGCCGATACAACTGGCACCGACGGGCAAAGCGACGGTGACTTCGTTGCGTGTTTCCGGCAAGATGTCGAAGCGCTGCATGACCAACGCATGATCGCTGTCGAGAAAAACCCTTGCATCACAGCACAGGGCGACCGGGTTGATCGTCGCTTGCAACAGCGGTTCCAGCTCGACCGACCAATTGGATTCGATCGGGGCATAGAAGGAATAGCGTTCGGGCGATTCGACCTCGTTCTGGAACGACGCGAACACGTTTGGATCGGGTTTGATCGACCGTACCGATTGAGCCCGCCACTGGATCGCCTGGGTCGTCAACTGGCCCGGTACGGCGATCAATTGATCGCGCAGCTTGGCGTCCAACACGTTGATCGCAGGAACGCTGACACGCACCTGGTCTCGGTTTTTCAAGCTTCCGGTGACCTGAACGCGCCGCACGTCTTCGCCGCGGCGAGCCGATTGGACCACTTGGCCGGGCACCGCAACGCGGACAACGGTCACCACGTCGTCACTGGATTGTCGTTTTCCCCACACAGCTGCGCCACTGACGTCCAAGTCGGCCGCCCAGCGTGTCGGCAGTGTCAGATCGACATAGTCGGGAATCAACCTGCCGGGCAATTCCAACAACGTATCACAGAACCACTGCCCGTCGGCGTACCGCATCCTGGTGATCTGGTCACAGGCAAACACCGAGCCGGCGGCGCGGCGGCTGACCACGATCGGATCATCCTCCGGCGGCGTCCCACTGAATTCAGCGTACACGACCGGAATCTGGCCGGCGAGCAAGTCGTCCTGCGTCAACGCGGCCGGCTTCCAAGTCCCCGGCTCGTCCTCTCCGCCGGGCACGTTCTCTTCGCCGAGCTGGGGGGCGTCGGGCCGTGTCATGCGGACGTCCAGCGATCGTTCACGCGTGATGCGATAGGTTTCGCGCGTCTGGCCGTCGGATGAAACGGTGAACCGGGGCAGCAGGGATCGCCCCCGGATCGGCATGCGGCTCTCGGCCAACAATTCGATCTTGGTGGCCCCGTTGATTCGGTTGTCACCGATCGACAACTCGGCCCGAATACCGGCCGGGGTGTCGACCAACAGGGGCGTCATGGAGGTGATGGGTTCGTCATTGACCAAACAGCGGACCAGACGGAACCGCGGAGGAATGGTGATTCGGATGCGTTGCAGACTCGGCCGCAGGTCGACCAGATCAGCCTTCAACCTCAGCTCCATCTTTGATTCCGCGACGTGCAAGCGATGATTCAATCGCGCAGTCGGCGTAGGAAATTTATCCTGCAAGAGCACGAAGGAGGGAAAAGCGTCCTGGATGACAAAGGCCCGTTGAATTTTTCCGGGATAGCCTCGCCAGGCCGCCAAAAACTCGTCTTCGCTGGCCGGTTTGGACCCCTTGGCCAACTCGCTGACGCGAATCGAGGCTGCCGATTCGATGGCGAACAAGGTGGCCGCCCAGCGCTGGGCGGCCGACGAAAACACCTCGGGGATCGGCATCGTCTTACTGTCTTCGGTCGACGTCGGGTCGTTGAGCACCGAGGGCAAACGCCATAGCAATCGGATCGGAGTGTCGACACTGGACTGTTTTTCGAATCGGTAAATTCCGCTTCCCGGCGACGCATTGGGCCCGGCGGGACGATCGGGGCTGTCGGCCAGTTCGGCTTCTTCCATCGCCCAACCGAGACACGTCAAACTCGGTGACGGCCCGCCCAGGATCGTCAACTGCAACGCGTCACCTTCGCGCAAGCTGTCCTCCGGAGTGATCTCGCACTCGACGATCGTGGATTCGATTCCGGCCGAAATCCTGTACGCCCGACGCAGGGTCGGTGCGGCCGCTTGCCCAGGCCGTTTGACGGCGCGACATCGAATCGCCAACTCACGGACCGGTCCCAAGTCCGCTTCGTAGCGTCCCAATTCGGCACGAAACAGGGAACGGCCCAGCGGATCGCCGAGCGATTCGACTTGGATTTCGCGTGGCGCTTCGACGATCAACTTGGCGGCATGAATCGGAGGGATCGCCAATCGAATGACCGTCGCCGCCAGCCCCGACGCCGCGTCAAGGTTTTCGACACCGCCAGCCTCGACACCGCCAGCCTCGACACCGCCAGCCATGACACCGCCAGCCATGGGCCGATCGGCAAGCGGTTGCCCGGCATCACGTTCGTCCCAAGGCGGCCCGCCGCCGCCAGCACCGTCGCCGCCGACGATTCCCGGACCAGCCCCGAGCGTCGACACCGACGGCAGGTAGGTCAACCGCAACAGACTCTGACGACTGGACGGGATCGCGGCGGTCACCATGCCACGTTCATCCACGGTGAAACGGATGATTTGCGTCTCACCGTCGCTCACCAATTCGATCCGCCGCAACAGGTCGGCGCGGACGGGCAACCGCACCCGCGTCGATTCCCGCAACAATTGAATTTGATAGTCTGCTTGGACCTCGACGGTAATCGAATCGGCCGCATCGCGCGGCGGCGCCAGAACGACGCGGTACTCGGCCGATTGGAATTGGGCATCCACGGGGCGGTCCGGATCGACATCCGATCGAATCGATTCGTAGTCCGCCCGCGACATGTAGACCTTGTCGCCGACCGGCACATAGCTGGGATCCAGCGGCACCAACAGTTCGATCGGGTCGTTCGCGGCCGTTTCGACAGCGCCGCTGTCCGAGTCGCGTCGGGCATCCTCGCCGCTGGACTCCTGGGCCATCAGGCCGCCACCCATCGTCGCGGAGGCTCCGATCACCAACGCCAAGACCGAGTGCGGCACCGACACGGAGAAGTCCGCCGAGCGGTCACGGGCGGCCTGTTGCGATCGAGTGTCGTCCAGTCGTAGCGCCCCGCTGGCACCAGTGCCGGTGACCGTTTTTTTCCATCGATCGGCCATCACCACATGTAATAGAGCCGCGGCCGAAAGCGGCACGGCAATCCAGCCGACGATGGCGGTTTGAGCCGGCCACCAGATGACGGCCCCGCTGATCGAGAGCACGGTCAACACGAACAAACAGTGGACGCCCAGCGAGAAACAGCGAGCGATCGACCATGCCAGGAAAAAGACGACCGTCGCGACCAGCCAGCCCAGTCCGATCGCCACGTCCCGGGCGACCAAGATCAACACCGTCCCTCGGCCCGACGGGACCGACGGGTCGGCGAGTGCATTGCTCGTACGGTGCAACAACAGCGATCCCGGGCCGGATTGATACGACACCTGTTGCCGAATGACATTGCCTTTCACCTCGACACGCGGAACCTGGCATCGACGAAACCAGTCGCTTGATGAGTGACGCCGCCGCATCAACACGGCGATTTGATCACTCTGTCGCTCCGGATCGATCCAGATCTCCCCCACCTCGGATCGATCGGGATCACGGCGAACCCCGTTCCGGGACACCGACACGATTTCCAATTCGTGATCGTACGAAACATGAATCGGCTTGCGTGTGGACACCTCGGCGGTCAAATGGAACAGGTCTTCATTGCGACTGTTGGCGACCACTTCGAAGCGTTGGTTCCAAATCAGGCACGCCGCCGCCTCCGGGCGCGCCCGCCGCAATCGGATCTCGGGGCGGAGCAGCGGTTCGTATCGAAGGTATTGTGGTTGATCGCCGGCAACCCACGTCGCCTGATTCGTTTCGGTCCCGGGAACCAACTGAACCCCCGGAGGAATCTGGGAGATCTCCCAGCTGGCGTCGATCGTGACTTCGGCGGTTTGCCCGCGGGTCCGGCGCACACTCGGCAGCGAAAGGGTCAATCGGTCTTGGACCGGAAAGAAGCGTCGCCCGACCAATTCGAACTGTCGGAGGTCGCGACCTTCAAGCGTGATCACATAAGTCCCCAACGGATCGGCCGGCACCCGCTGGACGCTGGAACCGGGCAGGCTGACCGTCGCCGACTGATCGGTTCGACGCAACGACCAACTGAATGCTTCTTGCCGGGCGTTGCCGGTCAGCACCGAGAGTTCTGAAATCGGTTGCGTCGTCTCGGCCCGCACGATGATGGTTTCGGAAACATCGTTGCCTTCGGTTTCGATCACATGACGCAGCGCGACCCCGAAGGAATCATCGACCGGTTCCAAAGTGACCTCGGGGATTTCCCCGGTCGGGCTGCGGATCAACAATGTTTCCGATGTCGGTTGAAAAAACGCGATCGATTCTTCATCCATCGTGGACGATTCGAATCGCCCCTGCAGCATCACCGAATTGCCATCCCAACGGCGCAGCGGTGGCGGTTGAATCGAAATCACATGTTCCCCCACGTGCTGTACCGGTCGCACGATCCAGGTCGACGCCATGGTCAAACGGTTGCGATTTCGAGGCAAATTCTTTCGCGCGATCACCTCGATCTCCAACGTCGCCTGCGCCGCTTCGCTGGGCGTCGGCCAAATCACCCAACGGTCGGCATCCACGGGCACCGTGATTCGACGTCCCGAACCGACGACCGTGACCGAGTCGACGGTCCAATCCGGATTGACGTCCACGTGAAACGGAGACTGATGATTCTGCAACAATCGACAACGGATGCGGCTGTTGGCACGGACCTCCGGTGCGGGGGTTGGTTGAACCCGCAACCGCGTCCAGACCGCTTCGATGAACCGCTCTTCTTTTTCGATCAACGTCAGGCGTGAACCGACCGCATCGGGTTGGGCGTTTTGTGGCGGCGGACCGTCGGCGATCAATAACGTCTCGCCGGCCCGCGTGGGCGTCTGGATCGATTGTCGCCAGGTCGGTGGCAGGTCCCACTGGGCGACTTCCAAAGGGTCCATCACCGCGACGATGGTTTGTGTGGACGCTTCGGTCCACAACACGTTCGGCTCGTCGGGTGTCACCGACGGCAATTCACAATGCCCGTCGCTGAGATTCCAATTCGACGTCCCCTCGATCGTCAACGTCAACAACTCTGACGCCGGCTCGTTCCGCAACGCGCCTGCCGGTGCGTTCTCGGGGACCGAATCGATGACGCCGACCAAGCCGCCGGGCAGATCGACGTCGATCAACGATTGTCCGTCCTGGCGCCGTAACACCTGATACGGCGCTTCGACCGAATTGGCTCGGATCGCCGTGACGGTCCCCAGCGGCAAACGCAAACGCAGTCGATTGCGTTGGCGTGGAAACTGCAATGTCATCCGGTGGATCCACGACACGCCCGACAAGTCCACTTCGTACTGCTTGGATTCGCGTCGGATGAACAGCGGCTGGTTCGCTTCGCCTTCGGATCGCCGGCGGGCATCGATCTCCAGCCGATTCAGACCGCCGGCTTCCAGCACGTACCAACGGATGTCGCCCGTTCGCGTTTGCACGTCCGCATCCGGCGGCGGACCGGGACGCTCGACCAACACCCCTTGTTTGGACTCCAGAACGATGTCGCTGGGCGTGGAAATGACCAGCCGCGTCTGCGAAGTCCGCGGCAGACGCAAGTCAAACCGCTTGGCCGCGCCCACCGATTGGCTTCGCAACGTCCATCCGAACCGGATCTCGGATTGGGACCATCCGTCCGATATACCGGCCGCGGCGTCCGATTCACTTGGGGCGACTGCCGCAGTGCCGGCCGGACCGTCGGATGGTTCGCCGGCGGCGGAAAACCCGGCCGCCGGCGGCGTCCCCGGAATCACCGCCACCAACTCGCCGGAATAGTCGATTTCCAACCGGGGAAGATTTCCCCGGCCGGCCGAAAGTGGCGATCGCAGACCGCCGGGGGAACCGCTGATCGCCAAATTGACCGCTCCCAACTTGCGACGAATGATCGGGCGGCGTTTGTGCTCCAAAACCAACTTGCTGCCTTCGCTGACCAACAGGTTTTCGTCCAGCCGAATGTCATAGAACCCGCTGACCAGACGGGCCTGATTGGAATCGGCGAATCGCTCGGCGCCGTTGCCGATCGCCTGCTGCAGGTCTCGGATCGAGACGGCGCGAAATTCCGCCGGCACCAGGTCGACGATCTGGGAAAGAAATATCCCGATCGGTCGCAACGGCCGACCGTCGCGGTCACGCAGCGGCAACGGCAGCGTCCAACGATCCAGCGGTGACGATGCGTCATCACCCGACAGCGGATCGTTTCCCCCGGCAGCCGCTGGCTCGCCCTCGGGAGAGCCTGACTCGGGGGAGTCGATGGCCGGGGCCTCGTCGTCCGCAGCCTTGTCCATCGACTCTTCCGCTGTCCGCACTTCAGCTGACGGCTCTTCAGCTGATGGCTCTTCAGCTGATGGCTCTTCAGCTGATGGCTCTTCAGCTGATGGCTCTTCAGCTGATGGCTCTTCAGCTGACGGCTCTTCGGCTGACGGCTCTTCGGCTGATGGAGGTCCGTCGTTGGACTCCGGCTCGGCCGTGGGCGGATCGGTTTCGGGCTGGGGCCCCTCGGCGGGTTGCTCGACTGCCAGCGGCGCCTGCTGGTCTTGTTGGCCGTGTGTCTGTCGGGTCGCCAGCAGCGAAAAGCCGACCGCGATCAACACGACCATCAGCCGCCATGGGACGCCGCAACGGCCGCCGGAAAATTGACAGCCAACCCTCGCCGGGTGCTGCAACGATGCCGCGTCACGCCCACCGCGGCAGGCGAAGTGGTCGGTCGTCGCCGGGGTCATGAAGCCACCTCGTCGGCAGACTTTGAGACGTCCTCCGGGCCGATCGAATGGGTCACGGCGATACTGCTGGGCGGTCGATAATCGGGCGGTTGACGACGGCTTTGCGTCGACGAATCCAATCGGGTCTCGCGGGTGCTGGTCAACACGCGTGACGGCGTCGGCAGCACCAAATTGCGGATCGCCAACATCACGATGACCAGTACCAGCGACAACATCGTGACCTGTCCGACCAGGATGGCGGCATCCGGAGCGACGGCCAACAACCCTGCGAAACAGACGATCGCGACGACCGCGGAAAACGGACTGCGGGTCGCGGGGATGTACGTCAGCACCGCGGCCACGAACACGATGACACCGGCGACGATGATCCACAAGATGGTGCGTGTGCCGACCATCGTGCGGAACGTGCGGTCATCCATCGATGAAAACAGGTAACGATTGCCCATCGGCATCGGGCTCAAATCGATCGCCTCGGGCTGTGCCGACGCGACCCGATTGATCAGCGTGGTCTCGGTCATCAACGGGCTGCGGATCAATCGCCAACGGTCGAATCCCCACTGCATCTCGCGGCCGACCGACGGTGTGGCCCAAACCAAGTGGCAATCTGACGGTACCGTCAACTGCCAAATCAGCTGGCCGGTCCCCGGGCCGACGTGGGCCAGCGGCGTGATGGTTTGAAACAGGCCGCCGCCGGTTCGGTCGACCCACAAGCGGACATCGATCAGATGCTGCTGCATGTCCGACGGGACACGCACGACCAATCGGTCAGCCACCAGTTTGTACGCCGCCGGTTCGCCGTTGAGTGTGACTTCAATGTCGGTTTGATCGGGGTACTGCAGATCCAATTCAAACTCGCCGGTCCCTTCCAGACTGGCGATCACTTGGTCGTGCTGGGAGATTTCGCTGATCGCCGTTCGCACCACGATCTTACCGGTCAGCAATTCGCTTTTCGCCGGCGCCCTCGGCGAAATTCGCAGCGGAACCGTTTTCGTCGGCAGCGTGCGAAAGACCAATTGATCGGTCAACGATTTTTCCGCCGGCGTGATGTCATGCGATTCACCGCCCAGCAACTCCAATTCGACCTTTCCCCGCAGCGTGATGTCCTGGACGATCGGATAGGGCAACCCGATCTCGACCAACTTTTCTGGGGCATCGGGATCGAAAGAGACCACTTCGGAGTGAATGAACCGGACTTCCATCGTGCCGTCGGCGAGCGCGTCGGAAACAAGATCGCACTGCAGGCTTTGCGATCCTGTCTCGGTCGCCTGCGTCTCGGTCGCCTGCGTCTCGGTCACCTGCGGGCGATCCGCGACTGCGTCGGGCGTGACCGCCTGCAACTGCGCCGCCCGGTCGTTGACCTCGACCGACCATCGTTTGATTGCGTTGTCGCCCTGTCTCTCGGCCGCATTGGCGGAGTCGTCATCCGCGTCGACGCCGGAATCCTCCGATGACGTGTCGGTCGACACGGCCTCGATCATCTCCTGACTCGGTTCGGGGATCGCGATCCGCAACCGCCCTTCCAAGTCGACCGGGGTTTCGATCCGCCACGTGACGGTGGTCACCAATTGGTCGCCGATCAATTTGACGTTGGCGGTGTGTTCCAGACTGATTCGTGGCGGGCGTTGAACCATCTGACCGACGATGCGGGCGGCCGACTCGGGTGGCATCACGGCGAACACCCGCGTCGTATTTCCGATTTGCGTGGGGTCGTCGGCGACACGCTCGCCATTGCCGCCCCGCTCGAGTGCGGCGGCTTCGGCATCGGCCGAACGTTCCAGATGGGACGAGCGTTCCAAGTCGACGACGAACGAACGTCGCCCTTTGCCGGAAAGCCGCACGATGGCTTCTTGAATCGTGATCGGGTCGCGGCGGTCTCCCGACCCGACGATCCGCGGCACCGGCAACTCGACGTGCCGATCGTCTTCATCCGCTTGTTCTCCCGACGAATCGTCGATCGGGCGTCGCGCCTTGATCAGCACCGGAATGCTCTCTTCCATTCCCGTGTAATTCACTTCGATTTCGATCAAGTCGTCCGACTCGTACCACGCCAGCGGAGCACCGGTGCGAGCGTTTTCAATTCGGGGCGCCTGCCAATCCGCCAGATCGACGCTCAACAATTGAGATCGATTACCGTTTCCGATCGATTCAATTTCCATCGAAAGGTTCGCGGAGTTGTCCCGCAGTTCGATGTCGCACTCGCTGGACACGCGGAATTCGCGTTTAGTCGCGTCCAGCCAGATCGGCAACGTGAACGCCCCACGGATGAATTGAAACGAATAACTCCGCTGATCAACCGCCGTTTCGTCCTCGGCGGCCGGTGTCGTGTTTTTGACATACGAACGCTGGTGCCACCGCAGACGATAATCTGCCCCGGTCGTGATATTGATCGTGCCCTGGTTGCGAAGCGCTTCCTCCACCACGGGGACTTGCAAGCCGAGCGGATTCTTGGCCGTCGGTGAATCGCTGGGGATCTCCAAACGAAATTCCAACACGATGCTCTGCCGACGTTCGAATTTCGGAATCGTGACCTGGAACAGCTCGGCGTCGCCGGCATCGGGTTTGGAGAGTTCGACTTGTTGACCGAATTGACCGCTGGTGATCAGCTTGGGATCGTCGCGCAACGATGCCCCGGGCGGAATCCGGAGCCGGAAACTAGAGATCGGACCGCGCGAATCTCGCACCGTCATCTTGATATTTTGCAGCAACGGATCTTGGGGAGAATTCCATTGCATGGAAATCCCGCTGGTCGCTTCCAACAGCGGGACCGAGACGGGGCGATCCATCGTGCCCCACTGCAACGTGAAGCGGCCGCCGCTGCTGATCACTTTGAACTGACTGCGGCCCGCCTCGTCGGTCGATGTTTCAATGACTTCGTCGTCGCGATTGGGGATCACCCCGACAACCTCGCGCGAGTCACTGACCAAACTGATCTCCGTCGCCGAGGCCGGCAAACGAAAGTCCAATGCGTGCACCACGTCGGTCTCGACCCGAGCCGACATCTGCATGCGAAACCCCACCACGGTGTCCTTGGCGACCGAGGCGAGCAATTCGTAGTCCCCCGAATCCTGGTCGACCGCCACGGCCAGTTTGTTGCCGTTTTCGGCGCCGGAAAAGAATTCCACCGGCCCCAAACGGTGAAAGTTTTCCATCGCCAGTGGAATCTCGATCGTCTCCTCGGCGGTCGCATCGACGGCCACACGCACCTCCACCGACAACTCCGCACGATTGCCGTCCACCCGACCGTCGATCTTGACCGTGTCGAACACATAACGACGCGTCTGGTTCGTGCCGCCCCGCTCGAGTTCCAAATACTGCTCGTACTTCATCCCCGGGGCGTAAATCGCGTTCTCGGAGACGTCCAGAAACATCATCCCCTTGATCGGCAACTTTCCCGACTCGGCCGGCGTCGACGGAGGACGCAGGATTTCCGCCGGCGGATACGTCCCCGGTGGCTGGGCGTAACTCGGCACACCGCCCCCCCCCCAAACGCTGGCGACGAAAACGACCATCCCCACCCACCTGAGCAGCGACGCAGCGATCGATCCGGCGGGCATCAATGTCGCCGAAAAGAGGTTCGTTACCGAATCGGTGCGATACATAAACCAGATGGACTCGAGACGGTCTGCGGCAACGCGGCGAGCCGACCCGGACTCGCAGGCAAGCTGCACGTGGCGAAATGCGAAAGGAGAAGGAAGCGGGCGATGCGTCCGTCAAAGATGGACAATCCGTTCAGTGATCAGCCCTTTAGTTTACGCAAACCACGCAACCGGAAACAGCAAAAGCGAGCCGTTGTGCAGCGGATTTCACCGGTCCGTACATCCGACGGGACGCCAAATCGTCCAGCCGCGCCAATCTGCACTTCCCTCACATTCGGCCCAAAGGGGCGGCGATCGGCCCGTAAAGCGAAACCACGGGCGGACGCGACAACCGCTGAACGAAAAATGGTCTGCTTCGCCCGCGGGCATGCGCACCAAGTCAAGACGCAATCCTCCCTGGCGGGCTGTCGATTTAATCGCAACCGAAACAATCGTGAGCCGATGGCCGACCGGCATCTGCTTCCAGAGCAAACGGCGACTAGCTGAGCGGCAGCGGACTTTCCGCCAGGGCGTCGCTGGCCGCCCGAATCCACCGGGGCGCGACCGAACCGCTGGTGCGATCGACGACCAACCAAGGCCGCGCCCGCCGAATCACTCCCTTTTCAAGGAACTCGCCGAACAGCCGTAATCGCTGCTCGCCAGGCTGATCGATCGCCACGGACGATGCGACGTCCTGGGGCCCCAAGATGACCGCCGCACCGAAATCTCCGTTGTCGGCGTGGTAAACGCGACTTCCCGACTGAGCGCCAGCTTCATCGCGAGCCCCACCGCGTGCGGGCAACACCAGGTCCAGCGTGGGGTGCGAATCCAACAAGGTGGTCTGGACCGATACCAACAACTCCAACGCGATGTGGGTACCGTCGGCACCGCAACCTTCCAGCGGAACCGGGCGAACCACCAACCGGAACCCGAATTGGCTGCGGTCGGTCTGCGGAAACGAAAAGTGCAACTGGTCGTTGCGAACGAATTGCTCGTCCAGTGGCGGCAACGCCTGGTCATCCGACGCGACCAAGGCGATCCGTTCCTGTCCGACCACCAGCGCCACCGCGTCGCGTTCTCCGCGGGCATCGATTCTCCAAATCGAATCGCCGATCTGCCATGCCGCGACGCCGATTCGATTTGGGGCCGTCAACCACATTCCATTCAGCCCGCGTATTCGGCGCCAAAGAACTCTTTGCTGTCATCGACGTTCGGCTTGATCGTCCGGGCGCCTTCCTGCCAGTTGGCCGGGCAGACTTCACCGTTCTCTTCAAAGAACTGAAGCGCCTTGACCATCCGCAGGGCTTCGTCGACGCTGCGGCCCAGCGGCAGGTCGTTGACCACTTGGTGTCGCACCACGCCTTCCTTGTCGATCAGGAACAAGCCACGCAGCGCCACGCCGCCGTCGAGCAAAACGTCATAATCCCGCGCGATCTGCTTGTTCAAATCGGCGACCAACGGGTATTCGGTCTTGCCAATCCCGCCCGCATTGCGGGGCGTGTTGGTCCAGGCCAGGTGGCTGAAGTGGCTGTCCACGGAAACACCCAGGATTTCCACGCCCAGTTTGGCGAACTCCGCCGCGCGATCGGAAAACGCGATGATCTCGGTCGGGCAGACGAAGGTGAAATCCAGCGGCCAGAAAAAGAGCAACACGTACTTGCCCTTGTAATCGCTCAAAGAGATCTCTTTGAACTGGCCGTCGGGCATCACGGCTTGTGCTTTGAAGTCGGGTGCCTGTTGGGTAACCAATACGCTCATGGGACCGGTTCAATTCTTACAGTGGAGGGAAGTGTCAGGATGGACGGCGACTCCGATCGAATCGCCACTGCCGGCGGAACATTGGCGTTCCGCCGCTAAAGCACACTATCCAGCAGGCACTGGTTTCGGACAAGCGGGCGACGAAAAAACGCCTCCCCCCGCTCGGTCGCATCCCATTACGCACCAAGCTAAGCGGTCGACTCATTGCTGGACCGGACCAGCCCTCCCTCTGGGTGGGGCGAGGAGGAGTTGACGCTCGGAGCGGGGAGGGTTCGCTGTGGCTCGAGTGCACTCGAACGCCACGAATCGACCCTCTCCTCGCTGCGCTCGACCCTCCCTGCCAGGGAGGGTTAATTCTTAACTGGATGCCTATCGGATCACTCCACCGGCGGCCGCCGCGGCCGTTCTCCGCCGGGGGTGTCGCCGCCACGGCCGGCTCCCGGGCGTCCTCCGCCGCCGCGACGCATGTTCGCCGCCCGGGCCTGCATCGCCTTTTCAATTTCCTCTCGCGACAGTTTGCCATCCTCGTCGCTGTCGGCACGCTCCAGCATGGCGGCCATCCGCTCGGGTAGCTCGTCGCCGGACAACAGGCCGTCACCGTCCTTGTCTTGGCTCATGATCCGGTCCAGCATGGCTTTGGGATCGCCGAATCCGCCGCGCCCGCGACCTTCACCCGGCCCGCGACCTTCACCCGGCCCGCGACCTTCACCCGGCCCGCGACCTTCGCGCGGTCCGCGTGGGGCATCGCCTTCACCGGGGCCGCGATCGCCGAATCCTCGCCCGCGGGCGGGCACCAGTTCCCTCAAATCGAGCTTGCCGTCGCTGTTTTTGTCCAGCGTTTTCAGTGCCGCGCTTGCACCGGCGATTTCTTCGGCCGAAATCACACCGTCTTTGTCGGCATCCAACGCCGCCATCACCGGCAACCGCATCAGCATTTCCGGGCCACCAGGACCGCCGGGGCCACCAAATCCGCCGCGTCCCTCGCGTGGGCCGGCTTGGTCGCCACGCCCTTGGGCATCCCCGCGCCGACCGCGTGGTCCCCGCGGACCACGCTCGCCATCGCCATCGCCATCGCCGGCTTCGGCGCGACCGCGGCGCCGCCCCTCCTCGGTATCCTGGGCCATGGCATTGGATGCAGCAACAGTGACGGCGATCCCCGCGATGCCGCAGAGGGCCAGCCGCAGGGTGGACTTGGTTCGAATCTTCATTGGATGGTTTCCCGGTGTGATGAACAAAATGCTTGTGGTCGACGCTGCCTGTCCCGTCGGGATCGCGAACTCGAATTACTCGCCGCACCCCGCGTCGGCGAGACCAGGTTGGCGGTAGAATCAAGTTCGCGACCGGCGACACGGATTTGTCGTGCCTCGGTTTGGACCCTACACCATTTGAACGCTTCACAACCGCCGTGGTTTCGCTCGGAGTCGGATGATTTCGTCCACCACCCCACTTTCCACCCACTGGGTAGAACGATGAGTGAACCAGACCATGACCCGACGCAAGAATGCTTCGACAACGATGGCAGCTACATTTGTGACAGCTGTGGCGAGGAGATCGTGATCCCGCTGGACCCGGCCGGTGGACATTCCCAAACTTATGTCGAAGATTGCCCGGTGTGCTGCAACCCGAGCGTGATTCACGTCGACTGGGACGGCGCCCAGGCACGCGTCTGGGCCGAATCCGAACAGGACCGATTTTGACCCGGTACCCCGTCGCCCATTTTTTCTTCGTCTTGTTTTCTTCGTCTTGCACCCTCCGAGAACACCCACCATGCGACTTCCACCCTGGGCCATTGAAGCGATCCGAAACGGCGTCGCCGACGTGGCCCGAAAAGCGAGCGACACCGAAACGATCACCCGCGTCAAGGCGCAAGCGGCCGAACTGCTTCGTGACTTGCCGGAGAATGCCTCGCGCAGCATCGACGCGCTCGTCAAGACGGCCAGTGAAACGGCGCGCGGCGCGATCGACTCCGGCCGCGAATCGGTGCTGCGTTGGACCGAGCGTCAAACCGACCTGGCCGTGCCTTGCATCAATGCCGGCGGCATCCTGTTCTCACGCTCGGGGACCGGAGTTCCCGTCTCCAACGCGGTCCTGCAACTCGGCGTGGACATCCTCCGCGGTGACTGCGTCGACAACGAATTGAACCGACAACTCGATCGATCGCTGGCACGGATGCTGGACCTGGACGGCCATGCCGTCGCGGTGGCCACCAGCCTGGACGCCGCCATCGCATCGCTGACGGTTCTTGCACAACAGCGAAAACTCGCGATGCACCGCAGCCAAGCGATCCGGCTTCCGTCGGGCACTCCGCTTCCCGACGCATTCGGTGACCTGACACTTGTCGAATGCGGCGGAGTCCAAGCGATCGAGCCACACGACTTTGACGGCATCGATCACGCTTGCGTGGTCCTGGCCGATGACGGTCAACATCCGATCGGCCCCATCGACTTCAAAGACCGCGACGTGGTCTCGGTCGCGGTTCTGCCCATCGGCACGATCCGCCAAACCCACGATTCGATCCCTAACGTCCAGACGCTGCTGCAATCGGGGATCGATCTGGTCCTGCTGTCCGGCGGTCCGCTGACCGGTGGCACTGCGGCGGGGATCCTGGCGGGAAAGAAAACACTCATCGATTCCATCCAGCAAGACGACCGTTGGAACACGTACCAAGCGGCCACGGGAATTGTCGCGATGACGCTCGCCGCGATGACCGATTCCGATCCCAGCCCGCTGTCGGTCTTGATCGACACCGGCGAAGAAAACTTGCGGAGCCGCGCCGAACGGATGGCGATTCGTTTGACCGCCGACGAATCGATCACCGGCTGCCAAATCACCGATCGACCGGCGCGGCTGATCGACGGCGGACGCTGGGAATTCCCCTCCCGGCAACTCAACCTCCGTCACAAAACCCTTTCGGCCCAACCGTGGTCCGATCGACTGGCCAAACAAAACCCCGCCGTGATCACCGCGATCGACGGCGAGCACCTGGTGATCGATCTGCGTTGGCTGCCCGCAGCCGCCGATTCCGCCGTCGCCGCCGCACTGGGGTCTAATGAATCGTCCCCGTCGGACGACGCTCCTGGCGACGCTCCCCAGACCTGATCGCATGCCGCACAGATTCGATAGGACCAAGGGGACAGACAGGACATATGGGGCTTATTGGTCCCATTGCAGGATCGCTGGCAGATCCCCGAAGGACCGGCAAAACAATTTCATCCTGTGATCGTTTTGCCCCCATCGTGCGCCTCCCAGCGAAAACCGAAGTTGCGATGATGACGCGCGGCGGCGCCAGCGATTGACGTCAATGCCCGCGCGCTGCTGCACATTACAACTCCAGACGCATTGCATCGGTGATTGCCTGAGGACTGGGCGAAGAGTTGCCCCATTCCATCACCGGGTAACTTCCGACGACCGCGGTTTTCAGTGATTTCATTACTCGCATCCTTGGGAGCTCGGCAGTCTCTGCCGGGACGGTTTGTTTTTCGGCAGGGACTGACGACGCAACTTTGACCGCGACGGTTTTGACAGCTTGCACCCTTTGTTTCCATGAAATAAAGTGCCTGTATCAATGTTTTTCGTGCAATCTGGAGATGCGGTGTGCCTGCGACCGTAAAAGATGTGGCCAAAGCCGCGGACGTGTCGATCGGGACCGTCAGCCGAGTGCTGAGCGGTGAGCCCAATGTGGCGGACGAAACGGCACGGCGTGTGATGGAGGCCGTTAATAAGCTGGGTTATTCGCGGCTGCGGAAACGCAAACTGTCGCCCGAGGGGCGACAGCTTTCGCGCAAGAACATCGCCATGCTGCTGTTGGGGATGGACCGATCGCTTGTCAGCCTGCCGTCGGTCGCCTGCGGGATCCACGGGGCCGAATCAGCACTCTCCGCCGCGGGCGCGAATGTCTTGCTGGCCGACCTTCCTCGTGTCGATGAGATCCCCAAATCCTTCGCAAGCCAGAACATCCATGGCTTGCTGGCCAAGGGGGCTCTGCAGGGAAAGCTGATTGAATCCGCCGCCGAACAGCTGATCGAGCGACTTCGCCGCATCCCAACCGTTTGGTTCCTGGGACGCCCGCAAGGAGCAGACTGGGGTGACACGGTGGAGTCGAACGACACGGAGGTGGGGCGTTTGGCGGCTGACTACTTGATCGGCATGGGGCACAAGCAAATCGCGATCCTGGACCCCAAGCCCGATCATGTGACGCTGGGCCAACGCTGTGCGAGTTTCACCTGGCACGCGACCAACCAAGGCGCGAGGGTCGAAAATGTTTTTGGTGCCAGTTCCGACTGGACGCTTCCGTTGCAGACGGTCAACGAGATCGAACGGGTAGACAAACTTGTCGCAAAGGTGCTTCGGCTTCGCAGCAAACCGACGGCCGTTTTCTGTCCGGCCGATTGCATTTCCGCGATGGTTTACCACGCGTGCGCCCGCCGAGGACTACAGATCGGAAAAGACATCAGCCTGATTTCATGCAACAACGAGTTGCCTCTTTTGACGGGGCTCTATCCCGAGGTCACCACGATCGACATTTGCGCCGAACAGATCGGTCGCCAAGCGGTCGAACAATTGATTTGGCGTCTCGATCACCCCGACTCGCCCATGGTCAGCGTCTCTGCGCAACCGCGATTGGTTGAGGGGATGTCGGTCAGAAACATCGCTAGGAGCAAACGATGAAAAACGTGTTATTGTCACTCCTCGTGCTGGTAGCTCTGCCGCCGAGTCTTCATGCGGCAGATGACCTGCCCATCGTACCGGAGGGATTTGTCGTTGACGTCGTCGCCGCAGAGCCGATGGTCAGCAATCCCTGCGTGATGGCGTTTGACAAACGGGGACGCATTTGCGTGGCCCAGGGTCCGCAATGGCGAGCCCCGACGCCCGAAACGCCCGGCGATCGCATCGACATCTTGATCGATGACGACGGTGACGGAACGGCGGACAACATCAAGACCTTTGCCGAAGGCTTCAACAGTGTCCAGGGGATCGCCTGGCATGGAGACGACTTGTGGATCGCAAACGCGCCAGATCTAACCGTCGTGCGAGACACCGATGGCGACGACGAAGCCGACGTGTACATCAAGGTCTACACCGGACTTGGGAACCTTGAGCATTCTCTTCACGGTCTGAACTTTGGGCCCGACGGCAAACTTTACATGTCCAAAGGCAACTCCAAGGGATACAACCGGCTGGACCAACTTGCACCAATGGCCTTTCGCAAGCTTTGGGGATTGGCTTCCCCGGAAGGAGCCCCCGAGTACACCGACGTCGAAGTCTTCGCCAAAGAAACGTACAAGCGAGCCTATCACACGCCCCAAGACGACTGGGGCCAACAAGGCGGGATTCTGCGTTGCGATCCCTACGGAGAAAGCGTCAACACGATGGGCCGCAACCTCGAAATCGTCTCACGCGGTTTTCGCAATCCGTGGGACATTTGTTTTGATGACGGTTTCGAATGGCTGGGCACCGACAACGACCAAACTGAAGGCGATAAAGTCTTCGCGCCCTTTTACGGGGCCCACTTCGGCTGGGGCCATCCATGGAGCTTTGACTGGAAAGGAATCGACCATCTGCCGACCGTCCCGATCAGCATGCCGCTGTACGAAGGCTCCGGTGCGGGGCTCATTCACTATGGTGCGACCCAGTTCCCAAAGCAGTATCAGGGCGCGTTCTTCGTCAACGACTGGATGCGGCGAGAAGTCTATCTGTTCCGGCCGGAATGGGACGGAGCGTTTTTGCGTCACGAAGGAGGGGGCTTTCCGAGCGTCTTTGCCCACGCCGGTGGCGGCCGTTCGCTGCCGGCGAGTTCCGGGCGCGTGTTCGAACCGACGGACATCGAAGTCGGTCCGGAGGGTGCGCTCTACATCCTGAGCTGGGGACACGGATACGGAGGCACAATTGAAAATGGAAAACAGGTCGATGCGGGGCGCGTCTTTCGAATCCGATATGGCGAAAACGCTCTTCAGACGCTGCCGAGATCGCGCGTGCTTTCGGAAATGACTTCCGAGCAACTCTTCGCCGACCTCGGCAGCAGTGTGCCGGCTTGGCGTGTCAATGCACAAAACGAGCTCCTTCGCCGCGGTGACGAAAGCGTCACGTTTTTGAAATCGCGTTTGCAAAGTAAATCCACCAAAGCGGAGCAGACGTGGGGCCTGTGGACGCTCGGCCGACTGTCGAGCGAAGCGCTGTTGCAGGTGTACGCAAAACAAAACGCGGACCTGAACGTTCACCTGCAATGCCTGCGGATCCTGGCTCAGGAGAACCCCGCCGCTCTGGACGGCTTGCTGGCCTGGAACTCCGAAAACGCTCGGCTGCGCCACGCAACCGTGCAAGCGGTGTGGCAGGGGCGACGCGATGACTTGTCAAACGATCTGATCCGACTCGCTGCGGATGAAGCCGAGCGAGTCGTATTCTATTCGGCATGGAACGCTCTCCATGGATTGATGTCGACCGATCAGTTGAAACAACGACTTGCTGATTCTCGGCCCCGTGTACGTCTCGCCGCGTTGCTGGCACTGTTGTTGGAGGACGACTTGAGTGTCGATCAGGTGCTTCCGTTTCGCAAGGACAAAGCTCCGCAGGTCGCCGCGCTGGTCGAACTCTGGTTGGAGAAAACAGGAAACGGTGCT
Organism: Stieleria mannarensis; assembly: GCF_014154935.1. Lineage (GTDB taxonomy): Bacteria > Planctomycetota > Planctomycetia > Pirellulales > Pirellulaceae > Stieleria > Stieleria mannarensis. Next base: position 90,688 of record NZ_JACEHH010000026.1, on the reverse strand, counting down.
CCGCTGATCACTCTGTCGCCCCCGCCGGGCGACTACTCCGAACCGATCGCCGTCACCGCGCAAAGTTCGATCCCGCGCGGTGTCATTACTTACACGACCGACGGCAGTGTGCCAGCGATGACCAGTCCGCGGGCGACTGGGCCGATCGCCGTCAACGGTGACACCCGGCTTCGTTTTTCGGTGTTCCAGGATTACACACAGGCCGGCGCGATGACGGATGCCGAGTATCGAATTCGTCCGACCAAGGCGTATCGGCATCGACCGTTTATCGACGACTTCGCCTCCGACAGCGGCCACCGCTACGAAATTGATTGGAGCGGATTGGCGGTCGGGAAACGGCACTACACCGATCGGGACTACCGCATCCTTGAGGTGCCCGCCGAGCTAGCGGGGCTTCCCTTCTTGCGCACCGCCAATGAAGACGATCGCCGGCTCGTCGAGCGTCTGGTTTCTTTCCGAAGCGACTCGGACGTCTCGCTGCTGATCGGTGTCGATGCCCGCAATCGCGAGCCGCTCAGCTGGATGAACGTCGGACAGCCGAGCGGTTTTCAAAACACCGGACTGCAAATCATCACCAGTGATCCGGTCTTCAATGTCTACGAAAAACAATTTCCGGCAGGCGAGATCTCCTTGGGCGCAAACGTGAACCGCCCCAACGACTCCGGCCGCGGAAATTACATCGTTCTGTTCAAGCGGGAGATTCTGCCACAGCAGAACGATCGCGAACCGATCACGATGGAAGCAGCCGTTGCGGCGATGGCCGATGCGGACCCTGAGCGCGGACGCGAGTTGTTTCTGCATCCACGAGGCGCCGGCTGTTTCAAGTGTCATCAAATGCAGGGAATCGGCCAGGTATTGGGACCAGACCTTTCTGACATCGGCAACCGAGCGAAGACCCCCGAGGTGCTGATCGAATCGATCATCCACCCGAGCAAGGTGATCACCGAGGGCTTTGCTCAACAGAAAGTTCTCACCGTCGACGGACGGGTGATTGCAGGATCGGTTCTTGAAGAGACGGGGCGATTGATCAAACTTGCCGCTTCCGACGGCAGCGTCACGACGGTCGACAAAGATGACATCGAACAGCGAGTCGGCACCAAGATTTCTCCGATGCCGGACGGCTTTGCCAAAATGATGACGGCGCAGCAGGTCGCTGATTTGACGGCTTGGTTGATGGCACAAAAGACCGTCGGCGACCGAGATGGTTTCTGGTTTCAAGATAACGGCGACAGTCTGAACATTCATTTTGCCGGTCAGCAAGTCGCGACGTATCTGAAGGACCATCCGAAGCTCACGCGGCGAGCCCTCGTGAACGTCACGACGCCCGGTGGCATTCGAGTGACCAGGAACTACCCGCCCCGTAAACCGGATGACATCGACCCCGGGTACGGAGCCGAGGGCGGAATCATTCACCCGCACATGCACCCCGGGATTTGGCTGGGTTTTGGCGACGTCGATGGAAATGACTACTGGCGTCTTCAATCAAGGGTCGCTTTCGATCGCTTCATTCAGCCCCCTAGCGGGGACAGGAACTCGGGCAGCTTCGCAGCGCGAAACCTGCTGTTGCGAAAAGACGCTACAAAGGAAACCCGCCGCGCCGGTGAGGCCGACTCAACATCCCTGTTTGAAACCTCCGGCTACCCGGATGACGAAGTGGTTTGTGTCGAAACGACTCGCTACCACTTCGAGAACGTGCCTGAAGGCCTGTTATTGCGACTGGATGCGGAATACCGATCCGACGACCACGATTTCTACTTCGGGGATCAAGAGGAGTCAGGACTTGCCGTCCGGGTGGCGTCGCCCATTCGGGTCCAGGGCGGCAACGGCACAATCTTGAACAACCGCGGAGAACGCAACGGTGCGCAGGTCTGGGGCAAACAGGCGAAGTGGTTCGACTATTTCGGGACGGTCGGTGACCGCGAGGTCGGAATCCTGGTCGTTCCGAGCCCCGACAACCCTCGCCCGTCGTGGTTGCACGCGCGGGATTACGGAGTGATCGTGACCAACCCCTTTCCCAAACAGCCGAAAGAACGCCGAGAGCCGTACGTCAAGACTTGGGTCAAGCGTGGCGAGACCTACAAGCTTTCCTACGCCATTCTGATTCACGATTTGCCAGCGGAGAAACCGATCGACCGCGATCACGTGGCAGAGTCGCTGCGAAAATCATTTGATTGACCCTTGCTTGATGTGATGGTCAGATCCATCTCCTTATTTGACTCAGAAGTCGATCCAATATGAATGCAGTGTCAACGCAACAACGAGTCGTCTACCGCAACTTAGTTTTCGATCGGGCTGGACAGTCGCCGTCCTCTCCGAGGTCGGCGCAGGGCAAAGCTTCGCTTTTGCGATCCGCCGAGTTCGGAGAACAAGGCGGCACCGACATGCATGTCGAGTTCAAAGACATCGCGATCCTTGAGCTTCCCTAGGCGGCAACATCACACTGACGATTCAGCACGTCGATGGCTCAATCGATCGAATCAAGCGTGCGCAGATGTCGACTGGGTCACGGTTTGAAGTGTACACGACCGGCGTCAATGGAGAATCGGTACCCAAATTCGTCGCCGATCCACCCTCGGTCCCGTTTGAGCAGCGACCGTCTTCTTGACAAGAACGGCATTGCGACACGGATGCTCGATTCCGAGGTGCAGTGAAGCAGGTCCCGTCGTGACATCGGGGGACCTCACCTTGCGTCATCTTGTTGCACAGGAAAATGGCTGAATCGGTAAGAATCGCTCATTCGTACGGTATTCCCCGATGGGATCGCGATGGTTGATTGACGTTTCCCAAGCGACGTAACCCCACACGAAGAGAGAGACAATGGACTTACAATTAAAAAACAAAACAGCCTTGGTCACAGCTTCCACGGGCGGGATCGGATTGGCGATCGCAACGCGATTTGCCGCCGAAGGTGCGACGACGATCGTCAACGGTCGGAGCGAATCGAGCGTCAACGAAGCAATGGCCCAGATTCGCGAAACCGCATCCGAAGCTGACCTCGTTGGGCTGATTTCGGACAATAGCACGCCTGACGGAATTGCCAAGACGATCCAAACCCACCCGGACGTGGACGTCTTGGTCAACAATTTGGGCATCTTCGAAGCGGTCGACTTTTTTGACATCTCGGACGAAGCATGGCAGAAGATCTTTGACGTCAACGTCATGAGCGGCGTGCGTCTTGCCCGGCACTTCTTCAAACGAATGCTCGATCGGAACGCCGGCCGTATCATCTTCATCAGTAGCGAATCGGGCGTGGTCCCGTCGCCGGAAATGGCGCACTACGCGATGACGAAAACCGCGCAGCTCGCGCTCGCCCGTAGCCTTGCGCAGTTGTCGCAGGGCACCAAAGTAACGGTCAATAGCGTCCTGCCCGGTCCGACGAAAACACCGGGCGTCGAGCAGTTTGTCAGTGAGTTGTTTCCCAGCCAGGATTGGGCCGAGGCGGAAAAGCGATTCATGGCAGAAAACCGTTCGCTGTCCTTGATTCAACGCTTGATTGAGCCGGAGGAAATCGCGAACTTGGTTGCTTTCGTCGCAAGTCCACTCGCCGCCGCCATCAACGGTGCGGCGCTTCGAAGCGAAGGCGGGATCGTCCCGACGATCGCCTGAACAACGAGCGAGCATTTCCATGTACAAAATTCGCCCCTTCCACGACTCCGATTGGGATTCAACCTGGCAAATCATCGAGCCGGTTTTTCGCGCGGGCCAGACGTACCCCTTTCCTCCTACGATTTCGAAGCAGGAATCCTATTCCATTTGGGTCGCAACCCCTGAATGCACCTATGTTGCCGAGGACGAACCCGGTCAGATCCTCGGAACCTACTATCTCAAGCCCAACCAGCCGGGACAGGGGGCGCATGTCTGCAACTGTGGATACATCGTTTCCGACCTGGCCCGAGGGCGTGGCGTTGCGTCGGCGATGTGTGAACATTCTCAAGAACAGGCCATTCGACTTGGGTACCGTGCGATGCAATACAACTTGGTCGTGTCGACCAACGACGGGGCAGTCAGGCTATGGGAAAAACATGGCTTTGACGTCGTCGGAAGACTGCCCGGGGCATTCAATCATCCGACCGCAGGCTATGTCGACGCCCTGGTGATGTTCAAAGACTTCGCGGCCGACAAACGCAAATGAGTCAAACCGAATTCCTCGTTGACCTCAATGGAACGCGGTTTTCGGGTAGTGGACGAGGCGACGAATCCATTCGGATTGCGCCCCGCGACGACTCCTCGCGTCGTCTACTACCGCTGACCGGAACCTCAATGCGAGATGAAATACGACAGGCTGAAGGTATTTGCATCGATTCGATGTAATCGACAGCGTCTAAATGGTGCGTCCAACGATTTCGCGTACAACGCTCGACCGCTAGCAACTCAATGGTGCACGCTGAATTTCTGAGTGGCACCATGACCAGCACGGTTGTCTTGGCGAAGTCGTCGGGACCGCGCGTTCCAAGGCGGAAGCTGGGAACGAGAACGAGTGCATTGTAGAATCATTGTCCTCAATTGTTCTCTCCCCAGCCGCTCCGGCTGAGCATTGCAATCGGAGACCGCAGAGCGGTCAGGGGGAACAGTTGAGACAACGGTTCTACACTTTCGTCGCTTGGATGATTTCGATATGAGTAGCCAGGATCAGTCACTTCGGGAGCACCTGCTGTACTTGCTCAAGGGCGGTGGTGCGCATCTGGGTTTCGAGCAAGCGATCGGTGGAATCCCCGAATCGATGCGCGATGCAAAGGTCCCTGGTTCGCCGCACACGCCTTGGCGGCTGCTCGAACATCTCCGCATTTGCCAGTGGGACATCCTCGAATTCTCTCGCAATTCGGATCACGTCTCGCCGGAATTTCCGGATGGATACTGGCCTGAATCCGACGGCCCCTCCCGTGCTGCGCAATGGGATGAAAGCGTGAACGGATTCCGCAGCGATTTGCAATCGATGATCGAACTGGTTTCCGACCCCTCAACCGATCTATTCGCAACGATCCCCCACGGCGATGGCCAAACGATTCTGCGAGAAGCACTGCTGGTCGCCGATCACAACGCCTACCATCTCGGACAACTGGTCTTTTTAAGACAGTGTTTGGGCATCTGGGAGCCGACGTCCTAACGGATCTGCAAGGCTTGGCGACACGCGGAAAGTGAGTTCAGGCCCTCGCTGGTGATTTTCAACTTTGACAAACACCTCATCATTGCGACTGCCCGCGATTGTTTCACCAAGTTGACCAACTCATACGATCGTGATAGGTCCAACTTTTCAAAATGGAGAAATTCAATGACCGTGAAAGCCTATGCCGTGACCAAAGCCAAGGGCGAATTCGAACCGTTTGAATTCGAGCTCGGTGACATCGATCCCTACGAGGTGGACATCAGCGTCGAGTCGTGCGGGATTTGCCACAGTGATTTGAGCATGGTGGACGACGAGTGGGGGATGGCACAGTTTCCGCTCGTACCCGGACATGAAGTTGTCGGAAAAGTGTCGGCCGTCGGCGATCTCGTTTCACACGTGAAAGTCGGCGATCGCGTCGGGTTGGGGTGGCATGCCGGCTACTGCATGATGTGCGACCAGTGTATGGGCGGCGATCATAATCTCTGTGCCAATGCCGAGCCCACCATTGCGGGGCGGCATGGAGGGTTCGCCGATACGGTCCGTGCGAAAGCCCCTAGCGTGGTGAAAATTCCGGACGAGCTTGATGCAAGTGAAGCCGGCCCGCTGTTGTGTGGCGGGATCGCGGTGTTTAACCCGATGGTTCAGGCCGGGCTTTCACCGACCGGCAGCGTTGGGGTGATCGGGATCGGTGGGCTGGGGCACATGGGGCTTAAGTTTGCCGCTGCGTGGGGATGTCACGTCACCGCATTCACTTCCGAATCGAAACGCCAGGAAGCACTGGACATGGGCGCGCATGACACGATCAATTCTCGTGATCCGGACGCCATCAAAGCCGCGGCGGGGCGATTCGACCTTGTGCTGTCCACCGTCAACGTTTCGCTTGATTGGAACGCAGTTCTCGCGACGTTAAAGCCGCGTGGTCGGCTGATGATGCCCGGTGCCGTTACCGAACCACTTGATATCAATGTCCTTCCGGACATGATGTTCAAACAATTGGCGGTGGGTTCGACACCCGTCGGCGCGCCCGTCGTGATCCGCCAGATGCTCGACTTCGCGGCTCGACACAACATCGCCCCCGTCAACGAGCACTTTCCGATGAGTCAAGTCAACGAGGCGTTCGAGCATCTACGGAGCGGGAAGGCGCGTTACCGGATCGTGCTGGACCGAGAATAAGTTAAGGCGGCCCGCACGCCGGCGTGAACCGGCTGATCTGAAGGAGCGCACACCGATAGGCTCAGCCCCCTTCAACCCGTAGCGGAAGCCGCCAAGGCTTTCGACTCGCGGCAGTCCACATGGAAAAAGCCGAAATTCTTGGCGAATTCCGCTACCCTATGTCCACACGGGTTAAGCCGAAATCCTTGGCGAATTCCGCTACCACAGACGACCCGTGCCGGGTCTAGGGACGATGCATAGGAGTGATGGATTCCGTGAAACTCAACGGCATCGCTCGCAGGAGGAATCGTCGTCGCTATTGTCCCGCTTGGGCCCGAATCGCAGTTTCCTCGGCCAGCGTTTGCAGCAGTTGCTGGTACTTTCGCTCGGCCTGGGACACCTTCGCACGAACATCATCTGCCTGGTCGGCGGTGCGACGGCTCCAATAGTCCAGCGTACTTGAGCCTGATGCGACGCGTTGCTCTGCCGTCTGGACCTCTCGCCGAATCTCGCGAAGCACCTCCAGTTGGCGATTGATCAAAGCCTTTGCCGAATCGGGATCCCAATGACGAAAGCCTTTCCGAGTGACATAGATCGGTGTGGTGTGCGCCTGGGAACCATCGCGGCCGACGGCGTGTGCCGCGATCCAGAATCCCCAATCGGAATCGACGTCTGTGACGATTTCAAGCTCGGTGTCCCGGTCGTCCTCTGACTGGGCGACCTCGACCACCTGACCCAGCTTGATCAATCGCAACTGTTTCGGTGCCGACGCACCGATGTCGCCCCAGGCCTTGACGCGAACCGATAGCGACCGGTTGACGTCGACTTCGATTCCGTCACCCGGCATCGCATTGTCGATTTGAAACTCGATCATCGGTCCGTTGGTGACAAACGTCCTGCCACGCTTCAACGCGGCAAACCACTGATCGGGCGAGAAGGAATCCGGAGACCCGGTAAAGGCGTAGGTGCGGACCGCGCCGATCGTTCCACCGTACGGCGTATCGGCACCCGCGGACGCGGTCATTTTGAATCCCATATTCAGGAAGTCGTAATACAGCTCGGTTCCCAATTCGGACTGCATGATGCTGTTGAAGTCGACGATTCCGTCGGGAGTAAACAGGGCCATTTCCCGATGCACAAAGCAAGCGTTGGGGCCGACATGGGTGTGGCCGTAAAGTCCGCCCTGGTCGTGAATCTGTGCCGCGATCCAGTCGTTGGAAAGGTATCGATCCAAATCACGGACCTTGGATTTTAGGTTCAGCCCGATCGCGTGCCCCAAGACCGACCTGGGATCTTCTTGGCCGGGGATCAGCCAATGGTCACCGTGCTGGACGCGAAAAGCATCCCCGAAACCACGTTGCGGGTAATAGGTTCGCATCACGTCGCCCATCTCCAAGATATTTGCCACGTTGATGTCGACCGCGCGGGTGTAATCGAGCAATTTTCTTGCATCGGCACTCGTCAGCAATTGTGCATGGACGTGGTCGTCGCCCGAATACCAGCCCCGCGACGGCATGTTGGTCCATCGTTTCGGTTGCAATTTCACACGAGTCCATTGGTCTGCCTGGACCGAAACGGTTTGCTGAACCGGAGTGAACTCGAGCCCGCGAAGCAGCTTGATCTCCCAGTCTCCTGCCGGCAGCGGCATCTCCAACGGCGGCTTGACCACCCAGTAGCGACCTCGTTTTTGACCAGGCAAGTAGAACATGTAGCCGCGCCCCGAAGGACTGAGGTGGGGCACGATCTCATTGAGGACGGAACGCAAATCGACGGCTTCGGCAGGTTCTCGTAGATTTCCTGTCTCATGTGAGGCGATGCTCATCAACACCGGAATGGATTTGCCAGCTTCGTCGACCACGTCCAACGCGAGCTGTCCTAGCGGTGCGGCCTGGAACGTCAGCGCATAGGTGTAGAGGACGTCCTGCGTCTGGACATCGCGAAGGGTCAGGTGCGACGTCGTGCGATCCGTCGGAACGCGTTTCAAGTCAAGCATGACGTAGGTTGTTCCATGCCTTGCGATGTCGACCGGAAAGTGTTCGGTCGGCCGCTCGCTGGCTAAATCCCAGGACCCCATCGACAACTGCACTGGTTGGCTGCGTCCGTCGGTCGGTTGAGCACGGACTCGAAGCAGGATCACGTTGTCTTGTGGGCCGACCGCGATCGGCGTGTCCGGCAAGTGCGATGGCGCACCAGCTCGAAAATCCAAATCGACGATGCTGTCGCCCGATAAACTGCCAAGCAACTCCAGCAACGCCGATTCCGCCTTCCAGCGAAAGAAATTTACCAGGCGCGATTTGGCCAACGTGGTGGGTTGGCGATCGGCCCCCAGATGTCCCGCGTCCACGCGTTGCATCATCTGCAGTTGATGGTTGACTTCATCCAGCAGCGTCAGTTGCGTTGCGTCAAATCGGTGGCGAAGTTGGGTGACCAATTGCCGCGCCATTGGAATTGCATGATCCAGGGGTGGTTGAACTTGGTCCAGCTGCTCGCTGGTCGGCCACCCGGGCTGGGTTTCGTGCCCCCGAGCGTCTACGACCACCAAGGTCAAAAAGAGGACAAGCGCTGTCACCCAAGCGATGTCGCGGCGATTGTGAGATGTCATGGCTCAATCGTGCTTTCTGGTTTCGCGTCTTGACGAATCCGACGATAGAATTCGACCGCCCTTCGGTATTCGGCCATCGATTCCGCGGTCAATACGCCGTCAAGATTGCGGCATTCGGTTTCCAAACGATCGATAAAATAGTCGATCGCCTCTTTGCGTGGCCGCACCTCGTTTCCTTCCAAGTCGACATAGACCGGATTGGTGTGGGCGAATCGCACCCGGCCGGTCGGATGTTCCTCGAAACATCGAACGGCGGTCCAAAACGAGCCTTCACGTTCCACCGTGACGTCGATCGAAGATCGAAAACCGCCCAGAGCCGTTTGCTGGTTCCGGGGATGAATCGTCTGGGCGACATCACCGTTGACCACGATCTCAATCGTGCGAATCGGCCGTCGACTTTCCGCTGTCCCAGTGATTTGCACCCGCGCGTCTTCAACCCTCGTCACCTGAAATTGTTGTCCGGCGTCGCCCCCGTTGAAACGCAGGTCCAGCATGGGGCCCGTCGACACGAAACTCCTTCCGGCATTCAGTCCGTCCATCCAGGAATCGTAGTCAAAGCCGTCCGTCAGCCGAACGTAAACGCGACCAAACCCTAGAGCCACCGGATGGACCCCGGAGGCGTTGCCTGCCGTCACACGCATCCGAAATCCACAATTGATCAGTTGGTAGTAGGTCTGGAATCCGTAGTCGATCCAACCCCATTCGGTAAGTCCCGCATCATCCTGCTGCAATCCCATGTGGGGCGAAATCGTGTCGATGGCCCAATCCCTGAATCCAAATTCCGTCTGCCAGACGTGGTTATTGGACAATTCAAACAAGTCCACCTCCATGACCGGAATGATCATCAACGACCACGGCCACGAGTGTTTGTCCAAGTCCATCAGCGCTCCCTGCCGGCGAGCCTCCGTCGCAATGTTGCCCATGGGAGGAGCCCCGAGCTTTAGGGGCTGCTGGTGATTGAGAATTAGAACGGCACCAAGTGTCTGGCGTTTGCCGTGGACCTCAAAGATTTCGTACTCGGTATTGCGTGGATAGATCACATGATTCGAATCGACGTGAATTAATCGATCGTAGGACGCTTCGTGTTCGTCCGCAGTCGGCACGGTGTCGCTGCGTTGCACCCAGTAGGTCAACGGGAACGCCACGTTCAAGTCTTCGGCCAACATGATGTTGGGCAATTCGCCAACGGTTCGATGGACATGCGTGTCGCCGGAGTACCAACCGCGCTTCGCCAAATTGATCCATCGCTGCAGACGGATCGTCTGGGACCGAGATCGGTTTGCAATCGAAAACGTCCCGACGTACGGAAAGTACTCTTTGCCACGTTCAACGCGGAGCGTGTAATCGCCATTTGGCAAATCCACGACAAAGGGGTCGGCTGATAGCGTCGTGTGGACTTCGGGGCTGTTGGGTAAATGCGCAAGATCGCGTTCGTAGTGAACGGCGTTACCACCGTCGGATTGAACCAAATACCATTTCCCACTCGCATCTTGAAGGTGAACCCGGCACTGGACCGGTTGACCGGACTTGGAATCGACCACGCGGCCCGTAAACGGATAAAGCCGCGTGCCAGCCGGATCCGTCGGCCGGGTCTCAACGAGGCGTCCGTGATCGGAGGCTTCTTGCGCGCAAATCACCAGAGGCACGGCTGCCCCCAGCATCAAAGCGGCAAGCGCCGCTGCAGCCCGACGCGCGGGTCTGTTGCTCTGAATCACGACTAACGTCCCTCGCCGCTTTCTGGCGCATCGTACTGAAACGGTTTTAGATCGGGATAAGCGCGCCAAGGCTGCCAACGTTTTGATACGGTCCCGTAAATCTCCGGGCGTCGCTGGTGCATCATGCGGTTGTTCAAACGTTGATTTCGCAGTTCTTTCAGGTCCAAATCACCAACCAGCAACGCTTCCGAACCGGGCTCCGGCGCGGCGTGGTCAAGTTTCCATCCGGGATACGAACAGATCGCGGATCCACACCCGACCGACTGGTTGGACGCAACCACGTGGGTGCATGTGATAAAGCTGGCTGCTTGGATGATGTGTGGTTCCACCATGCCGCCGCGAGCGTTGACCCAAACCAGCAATTCCGCGCCGCGCAGTGAGGGCATCTGGAAGCTTTCAAAGAAATACCCGTCGTAGCAGGTCAGCAACCCGATCCTGCCAAAATCCAAGTCCACGATTCCGTTCTCCTGGCCAAGCACCATCGTGTTTTCACCCTTTTCATCTGGATCCGGTGGCCAGCAATAGGGGGAATTGGGACCAACCGCTGCATGCATTTTGCGGTGGGTGCCGGCCAATGCCCCGTCGCGGCCGGCGACCAGCAGCGTGTTGGCATACGTTCCAGGATCCGGTGGTTGTTTGATCGCAACCTCGGGAAAGTGCTCCCAGCCGCCGACGACGACGTTCAGGTCATGTGTTTTGGCCTGCTCGCAAAGCTTGTCGACGAGAGCACTTTTCAAATGGAACGACCCAAGCAGATACTCGGGAAAAACCAGCAAATCCGCGTGCTGATCCGCCGCCCGTTTCATCCAGGGAACCAGTGCGTCGACGGTGTCTTGGTCGGGCTGCAAGGCGGCGTGATCAATCTGCATCTGCGCCACCGCGACACGAACCGAGTCCTTGGATTGGTTCAGTGGTGGAACCGGTTTCCCTTGGGGGCCCTGCGCCGGCAACGGGCCAGCAACGACCCCGGCGAAGCACAGCATCAATATTCGAACGACCATCAAATTTCCAAAACAACGAGGCAGACGGACTGGCAACAGACAAGCACTCTGGTTCTGTCACTTGATCGTTTTGGCCCTCGGAAATCTAACGGAGAATAATTTGATCGAAAAAATGTAGTGAACGTTCGTTAGATCTCGCGCCCGTCACACGATCAGATGTTGGACCTATGCATGCCCATGGCCCCGGACGCTGCGTTACCTTTTTGATCGATCAATGAATCATGACAACACCGCGACATTCCAGACGCCGATTCCTGCATCACTCACTTGCTGCCTGCGGAGTCGCGTCGTCGGCGCTAAGCCGGGCCGGCACGGTCGCCGCGAACGAGGTCGACACGAAGGAGCCCTTGCGTGGAGCGGTGATCGGCTGCGGCGGGATCGCCTCGCATCACGCTCGCGTTAACCTGGCGCCACACTTCAAAATCACTGCGATCTGCGATGTCGACCGCCAGCGATCAGACGCCTATAAATCGCTGGTACCGGAAGCGACGACCGTCTGCGTCGACTACCGCGAGTTACTTGACCGCGATGACATCGACGTGTTTTTTGTCTGCGCGCCCGACCATTGGCACACAAAGATTACCGTTGACGCCTTGCGAAGCGGAAAGGATGTCTACTGTGAAAAGCCGTTGACCTTCTCCGTGGACGAAGGTCGGCTGATCGAAAAAGTCGTCCGGGAAACCGGCGGCGTTCTCCAGGTCGGAACCCAGCAACGAAGCGACCCCAGTTTTCAGACCGCAGTTGCACTAGCGAGGTCAGGTCGTCTGGGGGCGATCAAGCGGATCACGGCGGCAATCGGCGGCGGCCCGACCGGAGGGCCGTTCAAGTCCACTCCGCCGCCGGAGAGCCTGGATTGGAATCAGTGGCTGGGGCAGGCACCGGAGGTCGATTACATTCCGCAGCGATGTCACGGCAACTTTCGCTGGTGGTACGAATACTCCGGCGGAAAGCTGACCGACTGGGGTGCCCACCATGTCGACATCGCGATGTGGGCGCTGGGCGGCGGTGGTGACCAACCGATAGCGATCGAGGTATTGGATGCGGCCCACCCAGTCGAACTTGTCGACGGAATGCCAGCTCTGGACAACCAGTACAACACCGCAAATTCCTTCCGGATCCGCTGCCGCTTCCCCGGCGGGACTGAATTGATCATTTGCGATCACGCCAAGCAACTTGGATTTGATAACGGCATCTTGTTCGAATGCGAACAAGGCCGCTTCTTTGTCAACCGCGGCAAGCTGACCGGCAAACCCATCGAAGACTTGAGCAGCCATCCCCTGGACAAGTTCTTGTTTGACAGCCTTCGCAAGGGCCGGCCTGTTATGCCTCACATGGAGAATTTTTATCGCAGTTGTCGAGAACGCGGGGCGGGGATCTCGGACCCCGCCAGCCACATCCGGCATTTGAACGTCTGCCACTTGGCCAACATCGCGATGCGACTGGGACGCAACTTGCGGTGGGATCCAGCCAGTCAGACGGTCATGGATGACCAAGCCGCCAACGAGTGGCTGGTGCGCGAGCAACGCAACGGGTTTGAGGTGTCTTAGCCCTCGTTGCTCGAGCGGGGGCTTAAAGTTTGTCGCGAGTTTTGCGAATTTTTTGCAAAAATGCGTTAGACCAAACCACCTGACCACGATTACGAGTGGCGACCACGAACGACCGACGGAATTCAGATGGCGGACGATCAATCAACTCCACTTTCGAAAGACGACTTCGCGTTGTTGTACCTCCAGAATCAGGGACGCGTGTACGCCTACATCGCCACGCTGGTCCCCAACCGGTCGGATGCGGAAGACATCCTCCAGCGTACCAGTTTGGTGATGTGGCAGAAGTGGGATCGCTTTGATTCACGCTATGGATTTGTGTCCTGGGCGCGAGGGATCGCCTTGAATGAAGTCAGGAACTTCTTGCGCCGTAGCGAACGAAAAAACGTTCATTTGTCAGACGCGGTGATCTCGATGCTGGCCGAGCAGGTCGAGGAGGAACCCGACGTGGATCGAGTGGAGGCGTTGGAGCATTGCTTGGAAGTGCTGCAAGATCGCCAGCGAGATCTGTTGGAGAAGTGTTATTTGGAATCTGTGGGGGCAAGATCCGTGGCCGAAACGCTGGGAATTTCTGCGGATGCGATTTACATGCGGCTGCATCGTATCCGACGCTCGCTGATTCATTGCATCGAAGGTCAAGTCTCGATCAATCCCGCCGGTTCAGGAGGAACGAACTGATGGCAGAACCAAACGTCACCGAAGAAATGCTGAAGCTGATCGGGAAGTCTTGCGATGGCACGATTTCCCCAGAGGAGGCGAAAAGGCTGAACCAGAAGCTGGAAGCGAGCGCCGAGCTTCGAGAGGCTTACCTTGCCTACGCCCGTTTGAACGGCGAATTGATGTGGCGATATCGGACTGGCGAAGCCGCATCGAAACTGAGCGCGTTGCAAGAGCCGACGATGCGTCGAAAGTTGAAAGGCAGTGATTGGGGCACCAAGGCGTCTCTGGCATTGCTCGCGGTTGCCGTGGTGATGTTGATTGCTTTAAGCGCTTTTTGGGCGGGCCGCTCGGGCAACAATGCGTCCCTGCCCGGCCCGATTGCTGAGTCGGGTCCAAGCGACCAAGGGGCCGTGGGGACTGAACCGCTGTCTCAGTCGTTTGTTGCCACGTTGCTGAGCGCGTCGACGCCGGTTTGGGCAGAAAACCGACAGGCGATCGATGTGGGATCACGAATCGAGCCGGGTGCGGTTTCCTTGGAGTCGGGTGAAGCCGAGATCGTCTTCGACTCGGGGGCCAAGCTGGTGGTTTCTGGTCCGGCCAAGTTGGACGTGGAATCGTCGTTTTCGGCCTACCTGGATTCTGGGAAACTGGCAGCGCACATGCCTCCCAGCGCGATCGGGTTTCGGGTGCGCACGCCAACGTCGGAACTAGTGGATCAAGGAACCGAATTTGGTGTGGTCGCGGAACCGGGCGGCGCCTCGGAAGTCCACGTGTTTCGCGGCCAGGTGGATGTGCAAGACGGTCCGTCGGGTGATCCGATAGAGTTGATCGACGGCCAGGCAATGCGGTTCGAAACGGCAGGCAGACCCGGTGAGAGAATCGCCTATTCCAAGAATCGTTTCGGTGGACTGGCGTTGCGTGCCGCCAATCCGATCCAGTGGACGACGCAGCAAGGTGGCAACGGGCATTATTACCAGTTGGTCGTTCTGGACCGACCGATTTCGTGGCATGAAGCGGCATTAAAAGCCATGCGTCTGTATCACAACGGGCTCCCCGGTCACTTGGTCACGGTGACGTCAGCGGAAGAAGACCGCTTCTTGATCGACAAAGTGATCCAAGACGTTGCCCAACGCGGTATCTGGATTGGATTGACCGACGTGTTGCGTGAATCCCATTTCCGTTGGGTCACCGGTGAACCGTTGGAGTATTCGAATTGGGCCAGCTACCCCTCGCAACAACCAGACAACTACCGGGAAGCGGATTGGCACGGAGGGGAAGACTACGGCATGTACACGTCGTTTGTCGACCACCAGCCCTGGGCGTGGAACGATTTGAGTGTCGACAGTATCCACGAAAAGATCTCTGCGTTTCTGGTCGAATTCGAGCCACCGGTTGATGCGCTTCAGCAACGCAGCATGACCATGGACCCGATCGAGTGGCCAGAAGAGGTCGGCGGCAACGGACACTCCTACCGGCTCGTGCTTTCGCTTCAGGCGACCGACTGGAAAGACATCCAACAACGTGCCAGCGAGTCCAGTTTCAACGGTTCGCAAGGGCACCTCGTTGTCCTGGAGACTCAGGAAGAGACGGACTTTATCGTCGACAACATTCTTCGCGTGTGCGGCATCCCAGAAAACATGATCGGCCTGTCAGGATCAAAGCAAGACGGACTGACCTGGGTCAACGGCCAAGGCGTCGGAGACATCGAAATTCACCAACCGTTTTTGCCCACCAGCGATGTCTATGGATTGCTGCGATGGGACCACACAAAAAATCAATGGAGTGTACAGACGCGCGCGATGGAAGCGCGTCCCGCGAACTGGTTCGGATACCTGATCGAATACCCGTGATCGACTTTACACGATCATCCCGCCTTCAATCATCCTCCCTGCTATTTCCCAGCACCTGTTCGTTTCACGCCTTCTCCCTCTCGACGAGGGCTGCACAGGCATACATTCCTGATGTGTAGGAGTCTTCCATGTCGTACCGCAAGCATTCACGCGGATTTACCCTCGTCGAACTACTGGTCGTGATTGCCATTATCGGCATCTTGGTCGGGTTGTTGCTTCCCGCCGTTCAAGCCGCCCGCGAAGCAGCCCGACGGATGAGTTGCAGCAATAACTTCAAACAAATCGGCTTAGCACTCCACAACTACCATTCGGCCTACATGCAATTGCCGACACACGGCACGGGGACAGGCCTAGCGCCGGGAGCCGGTGGATGGGGCGAACCCACGCCGATTGAAGGCGCATCGCACGAACGGCTCAGTATGCTGGTCGGCTTGCTGCCGTTCTTTGAACAGCAAGCACTCTGGGATCAGATCGCAAACCCCAACACCGACTTCATCACCACGCCTCCCGTTTCCGGCCGATGGAACCCCATGGGACCGGTGCCACAGGATGAATTCGACTACATCCCTTGGATGACCGAAATCCCAACACTGCGTTGCCCCAGCGATCCCGGCGTCGGTGCCCCCGCACAAGGTCGCACCAACTATGGTGCGTGCATGGGTGATTCCTGCCACTCCAGTTTGGCACATGGTTGGAGCAATTGGACGCTCTCGGGAATTGATTCCTTTATGGCACCTTATGTACGAGCAGCCGATCGAGGCACCTTTGCGTTTCGACGCGCTTCCAAATTCCGTGACATTCTGGACGGTCTTTCCAATACGATTGCGATGGGGGAAATCGTGACCGAGTTGGGTGACCGCGATATCCGCGGCGCGGTCTCGTTGGGTAATGGCGAAGACAACTTCGCAATTGGCAGCAACATGCCGCAGGCGAATCCGATGCACTGCTCCGACACCGGCCAGATCAGCCCCGACCGGCCGAGGTTCTGGTCCAGCGGCAGCGACGGCGGAACGCCGCCCCCGTTCCTGGTGTCCGGCTACCCCGTGACCCGTGGAATGATGTGGGCCAGTTATCTGCCTTCGGTCCAACAAGTCATGACCATCTTGCCCCCCAACCGCGAACTCTGCGGCCCGAACTTGTTGGTTGTCCCCGGTGTTTACGGTCCCAGCAGCCAGCACCAAGGCGGATGCCACATCTTGATGGGCGACGGTGCGGTGAAGTTCATCACCGACTCGATCGAAGCGGGCACGCCAAACGCGCCCGTCATCAGCCAGCCGAACGTCCCGGGCAGCCAAAGTCCGTACGGCCTGTGGGGAGCACTCGGAACACGAGCGTCCGGTGAAGTCATCGAGGAAGCACTGTAGCAAATGTTCACGACTACCCGTCTCCAATCTCCAAACCGATCACCATGTTAAAGCCATTCATACTAACCATCGCATTCGCGTTCATCTTGATCACCGTCGGATGCGATGACGGTTCAAACCGTATCGTTGAACAACCTGATCCAGAAGTGTTGGAAGCCAAAAAGCAAGCGTTTGCGGACTTTCAATCGCAGATGCAAAGCCAATCCAAGTTGCCCGGCCAACGATAGTCGCTAACACCACCTAGGTTCTCACGTGCCATGTCGTTTCGATCGTTGATGCAATCCGTCAGACGATCGAGACGATTGGCACCACATTCCCTAACAATACGGAGTCGTCTCGCGATGAGCGACCGACGTCATTTTCTAAAGCTTGTGGGTACCACAGGCGGCCTCGTTGCCGGCCAAGCCATGATTCGAGCCGGCGAGCCGGAAAATCACACGACGGAGTCAAAATCGAATCCGTCCGCGTCAGCCAACGTCCTAAGAGTTGCGTTGATGCAAGCGATCCCGGCTGGTAATGACCAAGAAAGGAACCTACAAATCGCGGAATCGTATTGTCGGCAGGCCGCGGACCGTGGGGCCGACATCTTGCTGATGCCCGAAATGTGGAACATCGGCTACCGTGGTTTTACCGACTTTAATCAACAGACCGTGGCGGCATGGCGTCAGCAAGCCACACCGGTTGATGGAACGTGGGTCGGCCGATTGCGGGCCTTGGCAAAGGAATTGGATCTCGCGATCGCCGCAACCTATTTGCAGAGCTATCACCCCCACCCGCGCAACGCCGTCAGTTTGATCAATCGTCACGGCGAGATCGTGTTGACGTACGGCAAGGTGCACACGTGTGATTTTGCGTTTGAAGCGGCGTTGACGCCCGGCACAGGATGGGAAGCGGTCGATCTGGACACAAAGCACGGAAGCGTTCGCGTGGGAGCGATGATCTGTTTTGATCGCGAGTTTCCAGAAAGCGCTCGCAGCTTGATGCTCGCCGGTGCAGAAGTGGTGTTGACCCCCAACGCCTGTCTGCTGGACTCACTACGTCTCGCTCAGTTCCAAGTGCGGGCCTACGAAAACTCCATGGCGATGGTCATGACGAATTATCCGGCACCACAGAACAACGGCTGCTCGGTCGCCTTCGACGCCGCGGGAAGTCAGATCGCGAAAGCTGGCCAAGAACAAGGGCTGCACTACGCCGACATCGACCTCGCCTCGCTACGTTTTTACCGAGAGCGAAGTCTGTGGGGAAATGCCTGGCGCCGCCCCCATCGCTATGACGTGTTGACGCAAGCTGCCGATCGTGGCGTGTTTCAACGCGAGGATGCTTTCGGAAACGCGTTCGATCCATCATCACGGTAATCACAGATCTTATGTTTCACTTATCGAATACGATTCGACGAACGATCAGCGTCGGACTGCTGGCACTGATCACGATCCGCTGTGCCGGGCAAGAAATCGGTTCGGATCAGCGGATGCAGATCGTGACCATTCAGTTTCAAGATCAAGCGTCCGCCGATCGGGCAGAGATCAAAATCGAACCGCTGTTTGACGGCCACTACCGTGCGGTCTCGTGTCGCTGGGATGACAATTGGACCAGTGACAACGTCAAGACACGCGAAATGATGAAGGAATACGGTATTCGCGGGACCTTTTATCTGAACGACCGTGAGTTTTCGCCGGAGAACCGTCCCGCCGACTACTTGCCCGTCGCAAAGCAACTGTTGGAAGGCGGCAACAGTATCGGTGGACACTCGCTGACGCATCCCTTTGTGACCTACTTTCACAGCCACCGAATGTTCCAAGAGATGTCTGGAGTCCGAATCGCGTGGGAATCGATGCTGGACCGGCCGGTCACTTCCTACGCTTACTCGTTTGTCGACATCCGTCCCGGCCCCGAAGACAAAGCGGTCACCTTGCGGACGCTGGATTCATTGGAGCGAGCCGGTTTTTACCACCTGTCGGAATACGTCAGCTTCTTTAACGACATCGACCTGCAGCATGAACTGAGCCCGATCATGCCGCCGGAGAACCAAACCTTGGAAACATTCCAGAACGCCATCCAGTGGGCTTACAACGATGAATCGCTAACCGAACACTATCCGATGATCAGCAATTCGATGCACGCGTGGTACGGAACACAGCGGTCCGAATACGGGTACGACGAATTGCGAAAACGATTCGATCTGTTGGTTGGACTGGAAGACGTCTGGCATTGTAATCAAAACCAGTACGGATCGTATCGGCGACAGTACCGCGAGGCAAAGCTGACCCAAGTGCGGCGATCGGGCAACACGATCCGCGTCGCTGTCACGCGACCAAGTGTGCTGGCCGTCAACGACGATACGCCGCTGACGCTGTCGATTAACGGTGTCGGGTCGAAAACGGTTCTTTCCGTTGACTGCAACGACGCGACGGTCGTGATGTCCGATCGCCAGCTGGAAGATCGTTGCCTGTTTCATTTGGGGCACCCCAAAGACGATCAACTTCCAACCAAAATCGGCCACATCGCAAATCCAGACAATCATCCGAACGAAAGCAAACTGGAGCCGGACCCCGATTTTCCTCAGATCAACGGGGTGCTGCATGCACAGAATCAATCGCTGAAATTGTCACTCAAGTGCGCAGGGGACCACCGTTTGGATCGATTGCGTGTGGCCTGGCGCGTTCCGATCGGGTACCAAGTCTCGGCCCCCATTCAACACGCTCAACGGAATGATCTTCAGTCGCTTTCGTTAAGCCAAGAGTTGCAGTTGTCACCGCAGCCAGACCAACGCTGGGGGCAGGAGCACTTTGCCGCCCAAGTCGATTTCTTGCTCGATGGACAACCGGGCCGAATCCATTTGACGTGTCAGCGTCCTGGGAAGACGCCCGACGAATCACTTCCCAAAGACGGGTTTGCAATCCTTGGCCCGATCCCCAATGACCAATTCGATGTCGAACGGCTTGTCACACTGGCTCAGCAACAACCTTCGGCAGAAAGCTGGGAGGTGTCGGCCGGATCGCCGTTTCCATGGCGTCCCAGGGCGCGTGATGGCTACGTCAATCACGATTGGTTGAACCCCGAATATGTGCGGACGATGGGCACTTGGGACGCGAGTTCACAGGGTTATGTCCTTCGCAGCACCGTCCATTCACCCCAAAAGCGTCAGGCCGCCGTGATGACCAGCCATCCCGGTGTCAGAACGATTTTGGTCAATGGCCAGAAAGTTGGCGCGGATCATCGTGTCGAACTGCAGAAAGGCGATAACAAGATTGTCATCATCTACCCCGGATGCACGCTGGGGGTCGGCACACAACGACTGACCGCCTGCTTCGTCCGTCTGTCGGATGTCAAGACCGGGAAACGTTTGCGTGACATTCGATATGAAGCTTATTAGCAGAAACAATAACGAGATCGGAGAATGAACCTCTTTGCAACCATGCGAAACATCTTTGCCTTTTGCTGCCTGTGCGTGGCATTCCCAGTCGCTTCGATTGCTGAAACGCCGGAATTGTGGCTGGGACACTACAACCCGGAAAACCTTGGAAATCCCCAGCACGATTGGAAACAAGCGAGCCGAGCGATTGATGGAATTGAGTTCTACATCAACATGATCGCTTACAAAGTTCCGCCGCAGAACCTGGTCGACTTTTGCAAGTCGCTGCGAAAGGAAGGCATCGAAGTTGGGGTCAGCGGCGGCTACTTTGATTGGGTGGCGATTCCAGATCAGTTTCTGGACCCTTCGCCGGACACGCCCATTCGGGAACGAGAGCGGATGGTCGTCGAGGCCGGCATTGGCGTTGAAACAGCGCGCGTGGAAATGAAAAAGCTGGAGAACCTGATCAGCGCGGCCGACGGGATCGACGTCATCGCCTTGGACGGCCCCATTCGGCGTTTTCTGTACCCCGGGGCCGACCTGGGGCGTACGTCTCCCGTCGGAGAATCCAAAGGGATAGCGGACGTCGGCCAGGCGGTCGACGAAATCATTCGCTACATGCAGGTTTGGCGCGAAGCACATCCCCGGGTGCGTTTTGTCGCCTTGACCAACTTTCCCAACTGGGGCTGGGACGGTGAGATTGCTTACTGGGGCAGCGGTCCCAAGGGCATGTACTGGGGCGATTTCCGTCCCGCAATCGATCTTCTGATCCGCCGCTGCGAGGAAACCGGCGTGCCGTTGGAAGGTGTCCGCGTGGACCACCCCTTCGAGTTCGCGACGGGCGAATTCAGTTTGCAGGGCACGAAGTGGCCTGAACCGGTGAAAGACCCCGCCGCCGTCGATTGGTTGCCGCGGATTCTGGAGTTGGAGAATATCGTCCGTTCGGCAGGACTGAAGTTCGAATTGATTGTCAATTCCGAGTACGGTGGCGCGACGTCAAACGAAGCTTTCGCCAAACGTTCGCTTGAATACCTGGACCTGTACCATCGTCACGGCGGGCGCCCAGATCGCTACATCCTGGAAGGTTGGTACCGTTTCCCCGATCGTTTGGGACCGGATAGCGAGCCGTTTACGCTTAGCCATACGGCGGTCGAATTCGCCGACCGAATCCAAAAGCGGGATCAATCCGACGAAACGCAATGACAGCACCACCGATCACAAGATCTAAAGTCATGAATGACTACTGCCGGGCCGGCGTGATGGTGATACTGGTCGCGGCTGCTGGGATTCAGTCTCATGCGCACGAAGGGCATCACGATGACCGGTTCGCGTCCAGTCAGCCATCGGATCCGTCTTCCAGCCCGCAAGCGGTCACGGAAGCACGACACGCGTTCGACCTGTTGACTTCGCTGGTCGCCAAATGGCCGACGGCAGTGAAAGACGATTTGATTCGACAGGCCTATCTGGAGCATCAATTCATCCACGGCGATCCCGATGCGGTCAAGATCGAACGGCTTCGTCAGCTACGGCAGCAGACGATGAATCAACTCGCATCGCTGTTGCCGAGCGCAACGATCGTGCTGTCCGACCATGGATCGACACTTGCCGATCCCAAGCAACAGCTACAGCTTAGTCGAGGGTTGGAATCTCCTTTGCTTTGCCGAGTGATCAATCGATCGAACCAGCCGCGCGCCATCCGAATCGCCGGCATTCGTCCGCAACTGGTTCCTGCGAACGCGGATCTACCCGTTAGCACTCGCGTCGAGTCAGGCTCCGAAACCTGGTTCCTGAGTTCGCTGAGAGTCCCTCCAGAATCAGAAGCCCCGGAGCGGATGACGCTTCAATTGGAATCACAACCGGACGTCGTCTCCAACGTCTCGATTCCCGTCCGAGTGACGGCTCCGGCAACGTTGCAAATCGAACTGTCCGAACAAGGCACCCCGGTGGCCGGACGAGTCACGGTTCAGTGCAGTGATGGCGTGTGCCGACTGGCGGGCGAATATGCTGAAAACTCCACGCTGACAGAGAAACCCATCGTCTACCCGCCGATCGGTACATCACAACGTATGCCGTTCGTCTACAGCGATGGCCCGTTTACGGTTTCGATTCCGGCCGGAAAAACGATTGTCACGGCAGAACGGGGATTCGAACACCGCCGGCGGACTGTCGAAGCGACCTTGAAACCAGGGCAGTCGAAACGGCTGGCACTGTCCTGCGAGCGTTTGGTCGACATGGCGGCCGACGGATGGATTTCCGGTGACACGCACGTGCATTGGGTGACCAACGCATGGAACGTCGACGAACCACTGCAATTGCTTTCGATGGTTCAGCGCGCCGAGGACCTTCGCGTCGCGAATAATCTGACCTTATTGCAACGCTATGCGAATCAAGCGTTCATCAAACCCTCGCAGGCTGCGATGGGGCCGGTCAAGGAATTCAGCGACTCCTCCTTTCACATTCAGATGGGCGAAGAGTATCGCAATGAAGACCTGTACGGGCACCTGTGCTTCTTGAACATTGATTGGCTGGTGCAACCGATCGGCACGGGATCGATCATTGCAGGCCCCGACGCACTGGACTACCCGATCAATCGTACGGCGATCGACGCGTGTCGCGGGCAAGGCGGAATCAGCATCGAAGCGCATGGAACGGGTGGCAACAAGGACGTTCCGGTCAACGTGATTCACAACCTGTCCAATTCGCTGGATCAAATGGAGCCGGAACTCTACTATCGTCTGCTGGATTGCGGCTTTCGAATTCCGTTGACCAACGGCAGCGATCATCCGGCCCGTCCATTGGGAATCGCTCGAGCCTATGTCAAAATCGACGGGCAATTCTCCTACGACCGCTGGATCGAAGGCATTCGCCGCGGCAGAACGTTCACGACGTCCGGACCGCTGCTGTTCCTGACCGTCAACGAAGCCGATATTGGAGACCAGATCCACGCCGGCCCCACCCAACGACTGCGAATCCGTGCCAAAGTCGTCTCGCGTGACCGGGTCGGCACCTTTCAAGTACTGTCCAATGGAGAGGTCCTCGCGGAAAAGGTCGTCGACGCAACAACCGCGGTGATTGATCTTGAGATCCCGGCACAAGAGAGTCGTTGGATCGTAGCGCGATGCAGCAACCGATCGGAGGGCCGCGCGGATTTCGGGTTCGGGAACTTCAATGCGATCACCGGACCCGGCGTCGCCCATACCAGCCCGGTCTACGTGCAAGTCGATCGTACTCCTCGGTTCAATCCGGACGCCGCGCAGTACTGGATCCGACGCATGCGTGAACACTCAGGTGAAATCTTGGTGCGGGGTCGCTTTGCGAACGACACACAGCGGAAAGAAGCGGTCGGATACATCCAACAGGGCATCAGGATGTTTCGTCAATTGCCCAGCCAACTGGAGAGCGCTCGAAGCAACAACGAAGACTGGCGCGCCGCGAAGAAACGGATTACCAATGTGTTGCGTCGGTTCGGAGCACCCGACGTCGTAACTCCGATATTGGACACGCTGGCAAAAGTTCGATCCCCGCTCCAACTACACCAAGCGGTCGAACCACTGGTGCTGCTTTCGGCGTCCTTAAACCCCGAGTCTCGGGTCAAGATTTCGGCAACGCGGAATCAGATCGAACTGAGACAAGGTCGTCCCCAGCGATTTCTTGTTTCGGTCGAAAACACCGCCGGTTCGACAGCCCCCTTGCAGATCCAAACGATCGACATCGCCAGCGATCCGCCCGCGGAAGCAACGTGGTGCGACGTCGAAATCGTCGACAGTCCATTTACGTCTGCTTTTTTGACCGGCGCACCGCAGGAATACAAGGTCGTCGAACTCCTGGTGCGCGAGGGCGGACTGAAGGAAGTCCGGCTGATAGCGAACGTGGGCCAAGGCACACAGGACCTTGGTTTCCGAGCCACCGCGGACCTGCTGATTGATTCAAACCCGGGCACTATAGCAACAGAAAAATCGAATGAGTAGACTGCTGATCGGATTGTTGACGCTGGGAGTTTTCTGCCCGGCATTGGTCGCACAAGAAGCGGCGGCGTTGCCGAACATTCCCCGACAACCCATGCTGGCGCAAGTTCATCGGTTGATCGAAGCGATGGATGTCGTCGGAAATCCGTTTGACGCCGAAACCATCGACCGCCTGACGGCGTTAAAGTCGCTGCCGGATGACCAGCAGGTTGTGGCGGAGGTTCAGCAGCTGCTGGATCCGTATTGTTTGGCGATCGTCGACGTTCAACCCGAAGGTGCGCCCAAGGTGCGACCGGGATCGGCAAAACGAGAACTGTTGGAACAGGGTTGGCGGACGTTTCTGGTCAAAGTCATCAATACGCCACGGCGCACCAACCGGTTGCTGATCGAGAGCCCCAATGCGCGTCCGTTGCCCCACGCACCCGCGGATGAAATCCCCTCTCGCTGGATGCAGATCTCGTCCTTTGACGGACAACCGATGCGTCCCGATCTAAGTGGTCTGCCACTGGAATACCGCATCGTCCAGGTCTACAGCCGCGATGTGGGGACCAAGAACGCTGCGTTGGAGTTCACCGTAAGCAGCGGCCCTGGCGATGACGGGGAATTGTTTCGCGAATGGCGTTTCGACAAAGACACCGACGGGTGGCATGCGATGAACCAATGCGAAATCAAAGCGGAAAACGGGTCGCTGCAATTCAAATCGACCGGTGAAGACCCGTTCATGGGCGCCGAAGTGGAAGGACGCGGCGGACCGTTGATCCTTCGATTCTGGGCCAACTGTGAAGAAAGCGGCATCGGACAACTGTTCTGGTGGACAAAGGATCTGCCACAGGCGACCGGCGATCGACAGACGAACTTTGTGATTCACAAGGGCAAGGATCATCTGTACGAAATTCCCTTCCACGTCGATGGCACCCTGGCGGGCGTGCGACTGGATCCGCTGGTCCGACCGGGAAACGTTCGCATCGACTGGATCTACCTCTATGCAGCGACGCGATCGGAGAACTGGGCCAAGCTGGATGTCGACTTCGACTGCGTTCCCGCGACGCAAGTGACGTTTCGCGTCTTTGATGCGGAGGGGAAACCGGGATTCGGCAAGTTTGAGATCCGGGACAACAAGGGGCGAATTTATCCGGCACAATCCAAACGTCTCGCTCCCGATTTTTTCTTCCAGCGGCATATCTACCGAGGTGACCAGGAGACGATACAGCTACCGCCGGGCGAATACTCGATCGTCTGTTCCCGAGGTCCCGAAACAATTCCCGAATCGAAGACGCTGACCGTCGGCGAAGAACCGGTGCAGTTTCACTACCGCGTCAAACGCTGGATCGATCCTGCGAAACTGGGCTGGTGGTCAGGAGACCATCACATTCACGCCGCCGGATGCCTGCACTACGAGAATCCGACCCAGGGCGTTCAACCCAACGACATGATCCGTCACATCATGGGAGAGGACCTGAAGGTGGGATGTTGCCTGACGTGGGGCCCCTGCTTCGATTATCAGAAGCGATTCTTCACAGGCGAAGTCGCTGAACAATCACAGTACCCTTACACCTTGCGATACGACGTCGAAGTGTCCGGGTTTGGTTCGCACATGTCCGGTCACCTAAACCTCTTGAATTTGAAGCAACAGATCTACCCCGGCGGTGAGTCAAAAGATCACTGGCCGACACTGGGATTGAACACGCTGCGATGGGCCAAGCGGCAAGGCGCCGTCTGCGGTCCCGCCCACTCTTCGATCGGACTCAGCCGTTTCATCGGACGTGTACCGAACACCGAAGACAAGGACGGACCACGTGGTTTACCCAATTTCAAGATCCCGGCGTACGATGGCATCGGCGCCAACGAATTCGTCGTGGACGTGACGCACCAGGTTCCAGGACCAGATGGTCAACCCGTCCAAGCCGTCGACTTCATTTCGGCGATGAACACCGAACGCGTCGCGGAGTGGAACATGTGGTATCACGTTTTAAATTGCGGCATTCGGGTGGCCGTCAGTGGCGAAACCGATTTCCCGTGCATGAGTGGCGAACGGGTCGGCATCGGACGTGTGTACGCCCACGTAGACCAGGAGTTGACGTTTGCCAAGTGGGTGCAGTCCATTGCCGAGGGGCGCAGCTACGTCAGCGACGGCAATTGTCACTTGATGAATTATCAAGCAACACGAATCGGCACCAACCAAACCCTTGGAGTCGGACAGGATGGCGGCGAACTGCAAGTCAACTCGGGGGACTCCATCGGCTTGTCCGTCACCGCCGCCGCACGTTTGCCTGGATCGCCGGAGGTTCCGGTTGAATTGATCGTCAACGGGTATCCTGTGCAGAAACAACTCCTGCGCGCTGATGGCGGCCTGCAAGAGCTGTCGTTTGAAGCCAAAGTCCAGGAGAGCCAATGGGTGGCCATTCGAGTTTTCCCGCACGCGCACACCAACCCGATTTACGTGGTCTGTGACGGAAAGCCGATTCGCGGCCCCATCGCCAGCATCCGTTGGTGCCTGGCGGGTGTCGATCAATGCTGGAAATCGAAACAACCCACGTACGCAGAAGCAGAGCAGCAAGAAGCCGAAGCTGCTTATGAACATGCCAGGACGTTTTATCGTCGGCTGCTGGAAGAGGCGGACGCCCAATGACACCCGAACGATGTCTCAGGCAGGTTCGGATGAAAACGTTCGCGTTTCCAGCGGCGATGCAATTCCTGTCTGGACTAGCTGCCGTTCTGCTATTCGCGACTGCACCAATCGCCCGCGCACAAACCGCCCTGCGGATCGAATCGCCATCCTTCGCGGGCGTGATTCACGACAATGAATCGAATCGGCATCGGCAAGGCAGCGGGTTCTCACCGCTTGTTTTGAGAGGCATTTCCGATCACAACCTGTTCCGAGATGATGCCGTCGGTCTAAACTTCGAACACATCTTCAACGGTGCAAAAGAGCAGCATAGCATCTCGATGTTCACGCCGCGCCAGGATCCGTGCGAACTCACTCGTGTCGATCATCGCAAGTACAAATTGCACTGGCCGAGCGAAGGGTCGCAGTGGGGTTTGCAGGCTGAAATGATCTACGACCTCACCCAGCCGAACCAGATCGACCTGCACTTCAGCTGCACTCCCAGACGAGACCTGTACCCGCAAGGTTACGTCGCGATGATGTGGGCGTCCTACATCGATCGCGCCTTGGATCGAAGGATTCATTTTTGGGGAACAGAAGGAGACCGGACCGGATGGGTCGAATTTGGCGAAACGGTCGGCCACACACTTGAACTGGGCACCGTGTCCTGTGCCGGAATTGATCCATTGCCGTTTGAACAGGGTGCTCAGGCACTGAACGTGAATGAGAACCCACAAAAGAAGTTCATCGCCCCCTTCTATTATGGTGTCATCGACGCCGACCGATCCTCAGAAACGGACCAGGACCGACTGCTGTATCTTATGCTGTTCGATCAAACAGATTCGATTCGTTTCGCGATGTGGAACTTCTTTCGCAACCAGCAGGAGGAACCCGACACACACAGTCCGGCTTGGGATTGGCAGTACGTGATCCGCGATCCCATCATTGGACAGCGATACGGGTATCGCGCACGGCTGGTCGTCAAACCGTTCTCCGACCGAGAACAGGTGCTGAAGGAGTACCAGCGTTGGGCAATGGACCTGGGGCAAGATCTACCAGAAGTCAAACGCGATTGAGCAATTTGGTCGTCGTATTTGATACCAAGACTGGCCGCTCATAGTCGCGCGGATCCGGCGGCGAAACGATTCTTCAGCCGCGAACTTGCGGGCCGACCGCCGAATCTGACGCTGCATGTGCCCGGAATTTTCTGCTGCCGAAGCTTCAGTCGGGATCACTTTCCGATCCGACGGTGCGGGCCTGGGTGTCCGTGGCCGACGGAGCAGAATTCTGGACGATGTTCCTGGAGGGCCAAGACACTGTTTTGCTTGGCTGTTCGGATTTGCGGTATCATGTTTTCATTCTGTCCGAAAGCTATAGAGACTGTCGTATGCGTTTGCTATTTGGTGCGTTGATTATCGTCGCGGGCTTGTCATCTACTTCCGACCCGCTGCGCGGTGAAGATTGGACTCGCTTCCGGGGCCCAAACGGTCAGGGAAAATCGGCTGAACGAGGCCTGCCGCTTCGGTGGTCCGAAGAAAGCAACGTCGCTTGGAAAACCAGGTTACCGGGTCAAGGCTGGTCGTCTCCGATTGTGTCGGGTGACCACATCTTCGTGACGACCGCGACGGAAAACGGCGCTTCGTGTCGAGTGATCGGTATCGACCGTACGAGTGGCGACATTCTTTGGAACACCGAAGCCCACCGTCAAGTTCCCGGACCCAAGCGAGCCCAGAATTCCTACGCCACACCCACGCCGGTGTCCGATGGCGCACGGGTGTACGCCGCGTTTTACGATGGAACGATCGTTGCCGTCGATTTCGATGGCAGATTGGTCTGGAAGAATGAAGACGTGGACTTCCACAGCTTGCATGGGCTCGGTGCTTCGCCGATTCTTGTCGGTGGACTCATCGTCATGCCGTTTGACGGCAGCAGTCGCGTGGATCAGCGTGTCGGTTGGAAGGAGCCGTGGGACCAGGCCGTCCTGCTGGCCGTGGACAAGGAGACCGGCAATACAAAGTGGCGGGGGGAGCGCGGACTGTCTCGGGTTGGACACGTAACCCCCATCGTGATCGAAAATGAGCGGACCGTGATCAGTGCTGGTGGCGACCGAGTCCAAGCACACGACATCGAAACGGGAAAGCGAATCTGGTCGGTCTACAGCCAGGGTGAGGGTGTGACTCCCTCGCCCGTGACGGGTGAAGGTCTGATCTTTACTTCATCCGGATTCGAGGAACCGACGATTCGAGCGATTCGTCCCGGCGGTCGCGGGGATGTGACCGGATCACACATCGCTTGGGAACAGAAACGCGGCGTCCCCGCTTTACCATCGCCGCTGTACGTCGAGCCGTTTCTCTACACGGTCACTCGCGACAACATCCTGCACTGCATCGAAGCGAAAACAGGCGATGTCGTCTGGTTGGAACGACTGAAGGGCAACTACTCCGCGTCGCCGTTGCTGGCCGACGGCCGTATCTACATCACCTCGGAAGACGGTCTCACCACGGTGCTGGAATCCGGGACTCGATACAAGGTGATCGCCCAAAATAGGCTCGACGGTAAGACGATGGCATCGATTGCAGTTTCCCGAGGTAACTTCTTCATTCGAACTGGCGACAGCCTCTATTGCATCGGCGAGCAACCCACACAGTGAAACCAGTGAACCGCTCCGGCCGCCGAAAAAGGACCGGGCAATGGCTCTGAGGCGGCAGCCATGATCCGATTTGTCCCGTTGCCTCGCCCGCGCCACCGAAAGAAGACGGCTTTAGCACGGTGATCAGGCGATAATCTCCGTTGTCTGTCGGCCGGTGGGGGCGTAGTCGGGGTCGCTTTCGCGAAACATCAACAACTCGGCGATGTTCTCTCGCGTCAGCAAGCCGACCAGACGGTCGCCGTTCAATACCAGCAGCGCGGTTAGATCCAACGACTGCATCTGCTGCATCGCGTCGCGCAGTCCCACCGATGGCTCGGTCATCGCGGCTTCGAGTGGCGTCATCTGCGTTTGCACGGCAGCGTCCTCCAAGCCTTCCTTCAATCCACGAATGATCTGGGACCGGAAAATGATCCCGACCGGTTTTCCATCATCATCCAGAACCGGAAAATCTTGTTGGGCGCCGTCCAACAACATTTCACGCAATTGGGCCAGCCGGTCGTCGGCATTCGCGGTGCGCATCTGCGCGATCATCGCCGCTCGTACCGGCAGGTCGCTCAGCAATGCCGACGTACGCACTTGCAGGGCCTCTCCGCGCGCGCCGAAATACACGAACACCGCGATCAGAATCAGGAACGGGTTTCCGTATAGCCCCAAAAATCCGATCCCGAAGGCCAAGAATTGCCCGACGCTGGCCGCGATGTCGGTAGCCTTCACCCGATTCATCTTCAGCGCCAGCACGGCGCGAAGCATCCGCCCACCGTCCATCGGGAACGCGGGAATTAGGTTGAAGACGACTAGCGCGATATTGATTACAAGCAGGCTGCGCAAGAACGCTCCGATCCCACCGGCGGGATTGAAGAACTCTGCCGAAAAGGCGTTGTGGGAGGAGAGCAGTAGCCCGGCACCGATCACGACCGCGATTGCGACGTTGACCAACGGCCCGGCAATCGCAACCGCAAGTTCCTGGAGCGGTTTTTCTGGGATGCTCTGAAGCCGGGCGACGCCTCCGATCGGCAACAGCGTGATGTCTTCGGTGGGAATCCCATAGCGTCGCGCCGTCAGTGCGTGTCCGTACTCGTGGGCCACGACACAGGCAAACACGCATAGCACCAACGCGATGTTCGCGGCGGCGGCGGTGAGCGTCCCCGTGCCAACAAGCGCCGAACCGCCCACCCAGGCGATCAGCAGCAAGAAGGTCCAGTGCATCTTCAAATCGATCCCGGCCAAACGTCCTAGCCGTATTGATCCAAACATTTTTTTTGCCTAACGGTTTTCGGTGGGGTGTCGCTGCGGCGGCTCGGTTCGTCGTCGCTGCGTTGATCTCAGACACTTTCTCGGAGAACTGTAGCTGCAGATCCAGTGCCAATAGTCGGCCGTAAAAATCGCCTGTCCTTGACTGAGTCCCATCCGTTGGGCGGTGGTCGAATTTTGACCACCGCTGCCGCTCATCGACCGCCCCAACGCATGCTTGGACCTTACCGCCGGGCGTCTTCCAGTGCCGCCATGATCTTGCCCGCAGTGGGGGTCTGCAGCGCGATCCCGATCACCGCCAGAACGATCGGGATTAGATGGGCCAGGTTGTTGTCGATGAACATGAACACCGCATTGACAACCGCGGGGCCTTCCACCAACGCCTGACCGATCAGCGTGTATGTTGCGACGCTGCCGAGAAACGCTTGGGCCGGCTGCGGCAGGGGCGAATCGGCTTTCAGCGGTTGCGGCAGGTCGACGCCGGACGCCTTGAGCTGCGCCGCGGCTTGTTGCTTCATGATCCCCCGCAGCACGATCGCGGCTCCGGCCGATGCGACAAACATCCCGTAGCCGATGGCCAGAAACAACAACGCATCGCCGTCAAACCGCAGCAACGATTGGTCCTCCGGCGGATTGGCGAACACCAGGTAAGCCAGAACCCCGCTGATCATCATCACGCCGCTGATCAGCGCCATCGAGATGATCGTTCCGGTCTTCGCAGCCGCGTCGATCGTGGCGGCGCCGTGGCCTTGGGGAAAGCTTCCCCCTGGCGTTACCGAGCTTGCCACGTAAGGATTCTTTGCTGGATCATTCATGTCGTTCTCAATCAGCCCTTTCTGGGGTTCGGATCGTCTCGCGTGCAACTGTACTATACCGACCATTTCGAATTGCCGTTGCCGGCGACACACCGGTTTCCGATGGACAAGTACCGTCGTCTGCGGCGTCACGTCGCGACGAGCGACGCCCATCGTGACGATGTGCTGTTGGTGCCACCGGCGGCCACCGATGACCAATTGCTTCGCTGCCACGATCGGGACTACATCGACCGCGTGACAACCGGCACACTGTCGCCGCAAGAAATCCGTCGCATCGGGTTTCCCTGGTCGCCCAAAATGGTCCAGCGGTCGCGGCGGAGCACCGGGGCAACGATCGCGGCGTCTCGCAGTGCACTGATCGACGGCATCGCCGCCAATCTGGCCGGCGGCACACACCACGCATTTTCCGACGCCGGTGAAGGATACTGTGTGTTTAACGACGCGGCCGTCGCAATTCGCACGCTGCAAGCTGAATCCCGAATCCGCCGCGGCTGTGTGATCGACTTGGACGTGCATCAAGGCAACGGCACCGCGTCGATCCTTGCGGGTGATCCCTCGGCGATCACGATGTCGATGCACGGGGCCAAGAACTTTCCGCTCCGCAAGGTCCCCAGTGACCTGGACATTCCGCTCGCTGACGGCACCGACGACGACACGTACTTGGAAAAACTGTTCCTGGCCCTGGCCACACTGGACCGCTGGCGAACCGATGGCGAATTCGACCTGGTGATCTATCTGGCCGGTGCGGATCCCTACGTCGGCGATCGCTTAGGACGGATGTGCCTGTCAAAATCCGGACTGATCGAGCGCGACCGGACCGTCCTGCAGTGGTGCGTCGACCGATCGATCCCGGTTGCGATCGCGATGAGCGGCGGTTACGCGGCCGACATCGACGAGATCGTCGCGATCCACGCCGGGACGCTAAAAATCGCCAGCGAGTTTTCGCGAATGGCGGGATAGGCTTCCAGCCTGTCAACGCTGGAGTTGACAGGCTGGAAGCCTCTCCCACGCCGCTCATGCCGCCGCACGGCCGTTTTGACGCAGCCGCAATTCCTCGTTTTGCAACAGGTTGCGGTGCGATTCGCCGCTCAGCGCCGCTTCGACGCGTTGGTCCACGCTTTTTCGCATCGCCCGATGGTAACCGACCGAGGCGGCGAACAGCGTGATCAGATTGACGAACGAGGATTGGCTGGTCAACGGATGGGGATCCAAGACCAAGTGGCTGTCACTGCCGAAGGAAAACAGTTTGCCGTCGATCTCGCCGATCCCCTGCCCGTCGGCTTCGATTTCAAAATCCGCCCCGATCGAAAACCAATGTCGACGCAACAACAGGTTCCACATCTGCTGGCCGTCGTGATAACAAAAGCTGAACAGCGATGGGATGCGGAACGTGCGGTGGTTTTGTTGCACGTAGGTGACCAGTTCGCTGCGGGAGAGCATGGCGGCCATCGTCAGCAACGTTTTTCCCGTCCCGATGCTGTTGTGAACTTCCGTCGCCGTCAACTCTTCGATCGTGCCGACCCAGCGGACACGATCTCCGGTGGTGCGAAAGAGTTTTAGCACCAAACGCCGCGTTTGGATGTCGCCGCTCTGCATCTGCATGATGTCATCATCGGCCAGTTCGTCTTCGAGTCGCTGCTGCTGTTTGGCACTGAGACGCCCGGAGCGTTTGATCGAACGTTTCAATTCGTTGCGACGTTTGTCCTGCATCGCTTGCAGACAACTGTGCATCTCTTCTTCGTCCGGTTTCCAAACATCGGTCCGCACGCCGACCAGATGCGTTTTTTCCCAATCGCCGGTTTCTTGATCCAAGGTGTTGACCGTGCCGACACAATCCATGTGGGTGGTGAAGTGATTGGTGTCGGCGGTTTTCAGCTTTTGCAGGAATTCGACGTTGCTGGGATGCACGCCCGGCAACGCCCACATGTCGATGAATCGCTGACACCCACTTGGCTGCTTGGCCGCCATCTCAGATTCCCTCGTTTATCATTGGCTCGGCAAGGCTGTGAAAAACATGCGGTCCCAATGGTTTCGCCTGATGATCCGCACGCGTTGGTGTCTAGGCTTTAGCCGATCTTCGCGTTGCAGCGAATGCCCAGATCGCCTAAAGGCTAGACACCAGCGGTTCGAATCCGTGTATTGTCCCCGCAACGGATCAATAGATGTACGAAAGACCGAAGTGGATGCCTTGGACATAGAACGTCCCGTGTCGAAAGTTCGACGTGGGGCGTTGGGCACCGACGGCCGGGTCGGCCAGGTTGCTGGCCAAGTTCGGATCGATCACCCCGCTCAGCTCCAATGCATCGGTCATCGCGATGATGTGGTAACCGAAGGTGACGTCAAAGCAGGGATACTTTTGCCAGCCGAGGGTGAAGTCCAATTCCGGAACCCAGCCAAAGGTGTTGTCGGTGTGCGTGCCGGCGTTGGTCGAACGGACCAGGATTCCGTTGGGGTCGGTCGCGTTGTTGCCGTCGATGCTGGTAAAGGTGCTGCCGGAGAGAACGGCCCGTCGACGAATCGATCCGAAACCGATCTTTGCCAGCGAACTGAACGACCAACAACCTTCGCGGTAGTGCGTGGCGATCCCGAGTTGACCGCCGTGGAAATCGTTTTCGATGTCAAAGTCATCGTTGGTCGCCAAGACCGATCCGATCGGGCGAACTCCATCGGACAACGCGGTCGCACGATCCGCGATCGTCAACGATTGATCCATCCCCATGTACTGGTATCCGTACAACAGGTCGACGGTCGCACCTTGGCGTTTGTACCACAGTTGGCGGATCGAAACGTCAGCACCGAACGTGTTGCTGTCTGCGCGAATCGCCAATTCGCCGCTCGCTTCACCAGGCGTGGCAATAATCCGCGTGTCGTCGATCGGATCCACACCGTCGGTGACGTTGAAGAACGGTCGCACCAGCGTCGCATGTGTGTTTTGATTGGCGTTGAATCCATAAGTCTGTTCACCGGCGAACCAGCCTCGGGCAACGATGTTGCGGTCCATGTAGTTGTCCAACCAAGCGCCGACGGTCAAACGTCCACCCGCCGTCATGTCTTTGAAGACGGTTTCACGTCCGGCAAAGATTTGGGTGGTGTTATCGTCCAACGCTCCGTCGGATGCCAGCGCGGGCAACCGATCGCCCGACCGGAACATCAACAGCAATTCGACCGACCCGAACCAGTCGTCCGACGTCAGACCGAAACGCCCCAAGGGGCCGCAGCCGATGGAATCACACCCCGATCCGTCACAGTACTGAGAATCACACCCCGGTGCCGCATCGCAGCCACTGTCAAACACCTGTCCGGAGTCGTAGTACGACGACGAATCGACGACCGGCGACATCGCCGGAGGCATCGGAACGTGACCGCCACCGCTGCGACAGGATTCGCACGAGCAGGTTTGGACCGCTGGCTGCGTCGGGGCGACGTGTGGACGGGAGTTGTGGGTCGCCTCGTAGCTGACCGTTTGCACCGGCGCATTCGCGGGGGCATCGTCGGACAACACCACCGGCGCGGGCAACGAACCGGCACTGGCGACCGATTCAGTCCCCTGTCGCGGTGCATGAACCGGATCAAGCGGCGCGTCGACCAACTCGCTCGTACCTTCACGCTGGTCAAACCGAGCCGCCTCGGTGACCGTCACCGACTCCAGCTCGCTCGTGTCGAGCAACGGCGGTTGGTAAGTGCCTCGATCGGGTTGTTTGCGGCGGATCGTGTGATCGCCACCCAGGGCGCTAGCGCCGCATGCGAACATGCCACCGGAGATGAAGCAGGTCACGAATGCGAATCGTCGAAGTCCGTCTTGAATCATGAGGATTCCAGATGTTGCATCAGGTCAAATGAAAGTCGCCGTGCACGCGCGGTCCTGCCGACGCAGCGCCCGGTACCCCTTTCTTCGACATTGACGGATCGACCGATTAAAGAAACTTGGCAAACTTTGACGATTAGCAACGCCCTTCCGGTGGGGGGAGCAGGAACCGGGCCGGGCACCAAGTTAAGAGAATCCCCTTCCTGGGAGGTCGTGCGGTTTTTAACCTCTGATTTGACAGGCGTTTACGACTTCACCCTCCTGCCAGGAGGGTGATTTCCAAAAACCCCACGAACTCTGGCAGTGAGGGTCGCGCGCTGTCTGTGGCGAAGTTTCGCGAGCCCTCTCAGGCCTCGAAGCCGTCGTTAAAGATTTCTTCTCCGGCGAGCGTTTCCAAGATGATCGGGCAGCCCTCTTCGAGCATGTCCAACACCTCATCAAACCCCTCTTCCTCGCCGTAATACGGGTCCGGCACGTCGTTGGGCCAGTTGTCATCCAGATAATCGCTGAAGACTCGGATGTGCGACGTCGGTCGGCCGGCCAGTGCCGTCAAATCTTGGTAATTGGCGTTGTCCATCGCCAGGACCAGATCGAAGGCACCGTCGTCCAGGTCTGCCTGGGTCACCTGTCGGCCCCGGCTGGTCAATTCGTACCCGCGCGCCTCGGCCGCTTTTAACATCCGCGGGTCGGCCGATTTGCCGATGTGGTAGTCGTGTGTGCCGGCCGAATCGACTTCGACGTCCAGGCCGAATTCCTCGGCGAAACGCTTCATCACCGCTTCAGCAGCCGGAGAGCGACAGATATTGCCCATGCAAACAAACAGGACGCGTTTTGACATTGGCTTGATCGATGGATTGGAGGCTGAAGACAAAGAGGATGTGGCACGGGCACCTATAGACTATTCGATGGAGGTCCGTCTGTTCAATGCACCAGACGTCAGCTCAGGATCTTCAACCCCGCCGTTTGCCGGGGAATGATCCCGGCCTGCCTCGCTTTCTGATTCAATCGGTCCAGTGCAGCCGCACCGATCGCTCCCAAGTCGACCGTCCAATCGTTCACGTACAGCCGGACATGTTGCATCAGCACGTCGTCGTCAAACTCTTGCGCGTACTTTCGCATCGTTTCGAGCGCACCGGCGGGATCGGCAATCGAGAACTCCAGCGAGTCGCGCACGACCGCCTGGACGTTCTGCAGAACTTCGCGAGGCAATTTGGTGTCGCCGACCAGACCGCCCAGCGGCAGCGGGCACTGTGTTTCGTTCTCCCAACGTGTCCCCAAATCCTCCACCAATCCCAACCCTTGATCCTGCCAAGTGAATCGGCCCTCGTGAATGCAGACGCCGAAATTGGCCGTGTTTTGAACTAGTCGCGGCATGATTTCGGAGAACACGACTTGCTCGATCCGTGTGGAATCGGGATAGAACAATCGAAACAGCAACGTTGCCGTGGTGTGCCGTCCCGGGCACAGCGTGACCTGCTCGGTCGACGCCGGCGATGCCCCCGTCCGGGCGTCGGCGGTGGACGACAGCAACAACGGACCGACGCCGAATCCGAGCGCCGAACCGCTCGGCAAAACGACCATCGAATCGGACAGCAACAACGCCGCATGGAAACTGCACTTCGCCACATCAAAGCGGCCCGCAAACAGTTGATCGTTCAGCTGTTGGATGTCCAGCAACCTGACGTCAAACTCCAGACCGCGCCAATCGACCAGGCGGTTCATCAACGCATGAAAGGCAAACGTGTCGTTGGGGCAGGTCGAGATGCCCAGTCGGATTGTTTCGCTCATTGCTTTGCCGAATCAATGAAGTGTTGTAACTGTGATGCGACACTGGCAAGCGACGCAGCGATCTTCCATTGCGATTTGTCTCGCACGCCGACGTGGTTTGAAAACCCACGCA
Organism: Stieleria mannarensis; assembly: GCF_014154935.1. Taxonomy (GTDB): domain Bacteria; phylum Planctomycetota; class Planctomycetia; order Pirellulales; family Pirellulaceae; genus Stieleria; species Stieleria mannarensis. The sequence goes on along the minus strand of NZ_JACEHH010000026.1, from coordinate 53,353 downwards.
GCACACGCAGCGGCACTCCGGCCCGGTGACAGGCATAGGCGACCGCGAACGCCTCCATGTCTTCCCCGACCGCATCGGGAAAACGGCACCGGCGATGCTCTGCATCGTCGCCGTTTGCCGATCCCGCGCAAACGGTCAGCAACCGCGCCGGCTGAGGATCGTCTTGCCGATCGTCGGGGGCCGCCGCTAACTCGATCACACCCGTCGGCGCGACCTCCGCCGACCAATCCCAACCCAAATGTTGCGCATCGACAAACCCGTCGCCCCGGCCGATGCCGATTCCGTCGATCGCAACCGAGTCAAACCAGATCGCATCACCGATTCGGAGCGACGGCTGACTGGGAACCGACGGGGGATCGGGACCAGCGAACAAACCCGCGATCCCCGCCAGAATGACTTCGTCGGGGCGTTCGCTGAGCAACAACCGTGTCGTTTCGATCCCGGCCGCGATGACCCCAAAACCGATCGTCTGGATCGACCATCGATCGGCATCAATTCGCAGCGACGGTTCGATCAATCGTCGTTCGGCGTCGGTAGGAACCAGGATCAGACCGTTCAATGGATTCAGCCCATCCAATGTTCGATGGCAAAACGGTTGGATTCAAACGCCATGTTGTCCAGGTAATCGGCGGTCGGATTGACCCAGGCATAATCGTCCAACTCGGTCGCCTCCAGAACCACGTTGGTCGAATCGAGGGCCCGGCAGACATAAAACAGATCGATGACCTGGGTCACGATCCCCTGGTAGTCGTATTGATTGGGGTGCGTGATCAGCAACTCGGTCTGTTTTAACCGCAGTCGCGTTTCCTCGTAAACTTCTCGCGCGAGTGCTTCTTCGATGGATTCGCCGGAATCGACAAACCCTCCCGGCAGCCCCCATTGGCCTTTTCCCGGATTGCGTGCCCGCCGCACCAACAGCAATTTGTTTTCCGGATCCACGATCAATCCACCGACGGCCGCGACGGGGCCGAAGAAGACCGCGAACTGACAGTGATCACAACGGAACGGTACTTGACCGGGGTCGTCGTGTTTGCAACCACATCGTGGACAATGCAAGTAAGCCTGCTGGATCGGAATCGACATCAAAAAAAACCTGTCGCTGGATTCGAATGTTTAATTTCCGCCGGCATAACTGGCCGCACGCAGCACGCCACAGCTTTGGAAATGCCGACTCAGATTGGCCAATTCGTGCGGCGAATCGATCACACCGATGCCCAGCGGTTCGACGACTTCGCGAGGCAGATTGCTGTGCAACATCAGCCGGTGTTTTTCGCTCACGCGTTTCAATACGCGGGCGAGATCGGCGAAACGATCGCGCGGCGGCAGCGTTTCGGTCGCGTCGCCGCCGAGTGCCGACGTGTCGCGATCTGCTGCCTCGTCATCGTTGTCGATCGCCAGCAACGCGCCGGCCGGCGGTTGATCCAAGGACGACCAGATCACGATCGTCGCCTCCGGTAGGGCATAGGCCAAGGCGGCTTCGGCGGCGCGGGCCACGTTTTCCCACGTCTGTTGCTGGGCGTCACCGTCCAATGCCGCCACGACCAATTCGGCCGGTGGCGGGACAGGGTCGGGACGACGCAGAGTCGGCGTGATTCGCTTGGCGATCGCATCAATCGTGCCGGCATGGATTTCCCCGGCCGCGCCGTCCGAGTTGGCCGTGACGCTCAAAATCAATTGCACGCCCAGCAACCACGGCACCTCTTCGGCGATCGTGTTTCCCGACTTCATCGCCGGTGAGGAAGCGACTCCGGAAGAAACCTTGTCGGAAAAACGCGTCCGTGTGGCCGAATCGCTGAGCGCCGGGAACACCCCGGTCAAATCGCGCCGCTGACTGACGTTGTTGGGGCGGACCGCGACGATCGGCAAGACGAAATCGGCGTCGACCAGCGTTCGGTTCAAATAGATCGGTTCGGCATCGACATCGGCTGCCAGATAACACAACGATTCGCGGATCTCGGATTGATGCGAGACCACCGTGTGCTCGCCCGCGGCCGCCCGAATCCGATCGAGGGTCTGGTCGGTCGCTTCGTCCCAAACCACGACTTCGATCCTTTCGGCCGGCGTACTGCGAAGCATTCGAAGCGCCCCCTCGATCACCGCGTCGACGTCGGGCACGTTGGGATCAACGGCCAACGCGACATGGTCTCCGGCCACGATGGCCGCTTCGATCGGCGGAAAATCATCCGGCGCCGAGAGGGCGCGGAGCGTGTCGGCGACAACGTCTCGGCTGGTCCGGTTGGTCGCCGCGTCGTATTCCCAGATCTGAACCGATGTCAGACCGGTGTTCTTGATCGAGAAGCGGACGCCGCTTCGTTGCCGACCGGACGCCGAATCGCTTGGGGCGATCTTGCTGCCGGCCGCCTTGGCGGTGGAATGATCCGAGGGGCTGGGGTGGTCGTCGGGCATGCGACGGTTCGCTCGTTCCGGGGAGTGGACCAGTGAATCAAAACAATAGCGCGGTTATCTCGCTTTCGGGGAAAAAACGCAACCGCCTCGCATTTTGCCGCACAATCCTGTATGGGATGTCGAACACTGGGAATCGGCGACCGGCGCCGATTGACCGTGTCGGCAATCTTCAACTGGCATCCCATCCGTCCATGCACCACCCCGCGCGATCACTGCTCCGGCTCCTCGCGATTGCGGCTTTGATAGCCTTTCCGGGCTGCGGCGGCACCGATTCCGCCGACCGACCGACCGCAACGTCCTCTCAAGACACCTTCACCATTTCGCTTCCCGAAACCCCGGCCGCGGAGTATCTCCGGCAAGTCCTGACGCGATACCAAAACACCCGTTCCTATCGCGATCACGGCGAAGTCAGGCTGGACATCGAACAAGACGGCCAGCGGGTCCGCCGAACCGCCCCGATGCACGTCGTGATGGATGGGCCGACGATCTGGATCGCCGCCTATGACGCGCGAATTTGGTCCGACTCGGAGCGAATGATCGGCTGGATCGCCGACCCGCAGACCGATTTCCACGACTCGCAAGTCGTCCTCGGGCCGCCCGCCGCCGATGGGCGGTCGGCGGCCCGCCCCGCGTTGGAAGCCCTGCTCCGCGACCCCATTTTGACCTCCAGGATGGTCTCCGGACTCGGCGGACCACCGCCCCAGCTGGAATGGTTGCTCGACCCAAACCCGATGGGCAAACTTTTTGGAGGCACCGAGACCACGGGTGCGCCGGATGAAGAGGCGCAAGGGGAGGAAAACCGAGAGATCAAGTACGACGGACTGGCCAGACGCGACAATGTCCAGTGCGTGATTGTCCAAGCGACTGCCGGCGAGGATGTCTACCGTTTTTGGATCGACCCGATGCGGTCGCTGATCCATGGCGTCGAATTGCCGGTGTCGATGGCCGGCAAGCAGATCGAGCTGGAAGGCTGGAAGGTCCATTCGCTGGAACTCGTTTTGGCCGACGCCACGTTCCAGTCGCCGGAATCACGCTACCGAATGGCCGACATGCCCGACGCGGACCTGCCGCCGCAGCCAAAATACCTGCGGGCGATGGTGCCGCTGCCGCCGCCGGCACCGGACCGCCGGTTGGGGCGCCGACTCCCAGCACTGAAGGTCACCGACCGAACCGGACGGATCACGGTCACCCAGCGCGGCGTCGATCGACCATTGACGCTGTGGTACGCCGGGGCGGATCCCTCGGTCGGCGACGCTCAGGCCCGGGACGTTCACGCCGCGCACGTGCTGTCGGCTTGGCTGCGTCAATCGCCCGAGTCGATTCGCGAGAGCGTTCAACCGGTCGCGATGGTGGACGATTCGACGGCGCGATTGTTTACCGATGCAGGGCTGGCCAACGGGTTTTGGGTTCTGCTGGATCAGCGGGCCAAACGCGACATGCGACCGTTGGATCTGGAGGCGGGCCGAGCGATGTTGGTCGATTCGAGCGGCAAAGTGGTTTGGATCGGCGATCCCTTTTCCCCCGCCGACATCGTCTCACTTTCCGCGATCGTCGGCGACGTGATCGCCGGAGTCGACGTCAGCGACCAAATCCACCGCCAATGGAAAGCCGATCAAGACGCCTATCGGGAACGCATCAACCAACTCCAATCGCCCTAACGGCTGCCATTGTTCACTGTTCCATCGACGCACCGAGTCAAGGCTCCCCTTGGCAGAGGTCGCGGCTGGGGTGAAGAGGTAGGAAGATTTTGGAGGTAAGAAAATTGACTCGACCGAAAGCCTGGTGCGTTTCATCATTTTCTCCCCTCCCCAATTTTCTTACCAGTTTTCCATCGCGGCCTCCAACAACGACGGCGATACCTGCCCCCCCTTTTCCGCCCCCATTTTTTGACCACCAAATTTTTTGACCACCAATCCATCCCATCACGCCGAACCGACGCCTCGCCCACGAACGAAATTCCAGCTGATCTTGCGACCAAAGCGGCTTGTCGGGGATGATCGATGCCTCCCGATCCATCCCATTTTTCAGGCGTACGATCATGGATGACGATGAACTGGAACGGACCCCCAATCCATTTTCGGCGTTCGCGGAATCTCGCAACCAAACCCGACGACACTTCGCATCGACCGCCAAGTACCTGGTCGGGGCGTTCGTGTTGTTCGGCGTTGTGACGGCCGGCCAGGTTTATCTGCAGCGTGCCCGCTTGGCCGAAATCATCGGTGGATTTTCGCAGCTTTCGACGGCCGAAAAACTAGACCAACTGCAACGGTTGCAAGCATCCGGCGTCGACGGCATTCCGGGCATCGTGGCGGCCGTGATTGATGAAAAGCCGGAGGTGTCGGCGCGGTCGACCGAGTTGTTGCAGGACTTGAGTCGGCAATGGATGACGCTGCCGACGGACCAACTCGCCGAGCGTCGATTCGTCTTTGCCGACCAACTCGCCGCGGTCTCCGGCAAGATCACCAACTTTCGCGACCCCCGCTGGACACGCGTGCAAGATCTGGCGCGTCTTGCAGCCCGCGACCTGATCGATTCGGGGTGTGCGGAAAACGATGCCACCTACCGCCGGCTGATGCAGGTGATCGCCATCGAAGGTGCCGCGTCCCAGCACGCCCCGTCACAAGACGCGTTGGCGCAGGAGGATCCGGCAACCGACATGTCGGCCGGGGAGACCACCGCCGCGGGATCACCGCGTGATTCGATCGCCGCTGCCGACCAACCGCTGCCGATCGATCTGGCGGACAATGCAGCGGCGGGCTGGACCGACTGGCCGCCGACCTCGACCACACCGACACTGTATCGACGCACGGTCGCGACGCTCGATCCGATGGATCGCTCGGAAGTGATGTTGCAACAAGCCGCCGGCAGCGAAAATCCAGCGATGCCGGCGGCCCGGTTGCTGAAACCGCGTTTCAAACCGGCCGCCACCTTGGTCGACCAATCGAAGCAACGCTTGACCAACGACACCGAATCGACATCTTATTGGATCACACAGCTGGATAGCCCCAGTCCGTTCGTCCGCAAAGGCGCCGTCACCGAACTCGGCAAACGTGGCGACGCGGCATCTCTCGCAGCGCTCCGAGGACATTTTCAGCGTGAAACCGATCCGAAGATCCGCCAGTTGATCACCAGCCACCTGCAGCGGTAACCACACCATCATGCTTGAAGTCGAAACGAAGTACGAACTCCAGGACAAAGCTGCACTCGTCAAATGTCTCCATGACCTGGCGGCGGTCGGCGGCAAACCGGAGCAACATGCCGACACGTATTATCGCCACCCCTCACGAGACTTTGTTGCGACGAAAGAGGCGTTTCGAATTCGGTTGATCGATTCGGTGGCCTCGGTGACCTACAAAGGCCCCAAGATGGACGTCGGTGATTCGGCGCTCAAGGCGCGCGAAGAGATCGAGTGGTGCTTGGAACCCGGCGACACCGACGGCAGCCAGATGACGCGGTTACTCTTGGCGCTCGGGTTCGATCCCGTCGCGACGGTCCGCAAAGAACGCCAGTCGTACACGTGGCCAAAGTCGAATTCACCGTACGCCGATTTCACACTGACAATCGACCAAGTGGACCAGGTCGGACTGTTCGCGGAAGTCGAATTGATCCTCCACGACGATTCCCCCGAAGCGGTCCGATCCGCCGGCGCGCGGATCGACGATTTGGCCGGCCGACTGGGTTTGGAGAAAACGGTTCGCTCCAGTTATCTGAATCTGTTGCTGGAAAAGCTGGGATTGGACCGTCACTAGGCGGGATGGGGCCGCGATCGAGAGGACCAATCGAAGGACGAATGGGACCTATCAGTCCTCGTTGCCCGGTCCTCACAGGAACAGCAAAACAATGGGGGCAAAACAATTCCAGGCTGTGATCATTTTGCCCCCATCGTTTTGCCGAACCGAACAACACGCAGCGGCCGTGAATCGCCCAAAAACTAGGCACCAACGGTTGCTAGTCGACCAGGCCCTCGATCTCTTCGCGAATCCGCCGGGTCAAGCGGCTTTTGGCCAACAGGACGACGTTGACCGAAACGCCCAACTGGCGTGCCACCTCGGCGGCGTCCTGGCCTTCGATCGCGTGTTTTTGAAACGCTTGCCAGGTCCCCGGTTGGACGTCGCGTTTGACGATATTTGCCGCGTGCCGGAACACGGACCGGTCGTGCTGTCGGTCAAATTCGGCTGTCACCAGACTGTTCGGATCGGCAAGCTGCTCAACCTGTTCACTTAATTTGTCGAACTGCCCGGCGACCAGCGGTGTCTTGTTCAGCCGCCGCATCGCATAACGCAATTGATTAAGAACGATGGTGCGCAGAAAGTTTCGAAACGAACCCGTTCGCTGTCGCTGAAACCCCGGCAGTTCACGAACCAAGACCACCAGGATTTCTTGCACGATGTCGTCGGCTTGGTTGACGAGCAATGGATAAGTCGAGATCCGCTGGAACATAAACGGGCGATAGATTTCGATCAGCCGCTGCCAATCTTCGTCACTTCCGTCGTCGGCGATTCGCTTGAGCAGGCTGAGAGAGGTTTCTTGCATGGTTTCGGTTCAGTGCTCCGCCAACGCCAACGCCATGGCTTTGGCGTATTGCTCGGCAGTCGTGTCATTACCGAGTTCCAGAATCGAGAATTCACGGAACGTGTCAGCTGCCTGCGGAGGCTTGACCAGCACGATCGCCCCTCGGTTGGCTCGGCCTAATTTGTCGAACGCGGAAAATACGAATTGACCATCAAGAAATCCTTCGATCGTTTTCCCATAAACGATGTATTCCAGCGTGTGGAACTTGTCTCGTGGCAGGCTCGACTGTGGAGCGGATTGATAGAACGTAAGCCGATTGTCCTTGAATTGCGGCACGCCAATGTTTCCATCGGGATACCCCGGAAACGGTCGCACTTTGATGCCCATCAGCCCGAACGGCGCGATCTGGTGCAACACGCCCGCGTGGGGACGATTTCCACCCATCATCACCCGCCAGCCGGTTGTGTCGCTGCCCCATTTCATAGCCCGCAACACAAAATGCTGGTTCCAGCGTGCCGCGTCGTGCGACGATTCGATCATCATTTCGATGCGAAGGTGAAAGTTTCGGTAATCGTGTCGTCGGGTGGTTAGCATCGCGGATGCCGATGCATCATCAACGATTCGGATCCGGCCGTTTTGCCGGTCTGTCTGGTAGCCGACACCTTCGGTATCGAAGTTCGCCAAAAGTGACTCTTCGCTCGAGAGCAACTTGGTGAAAGAAGGCGAATCGGGAAGCGTGTGACGAAGGTCGGGTAACCGGGTCGCGACGGCCTCTCCCGCGGACGTTGGATTCGGCTGCGTCAACGCCTGATCCTCTCGTTCGACACGCAACGGCGCTTCGCCACCAGGCCGAAGGTGCACACGGGCTTGAAGCAGCGTTTTCCCGGTGACGAGGATCTTGATCTCGTGGTCACCTTGCTCGACCGTGATTCTGCCACTGTTCCCGTCGCGAGAGACCGTCACGCGGTCTCCGTCGACCAGGACGCGAGCGTCCGATGGCAAGTCATCGATCACGACCGTCCCCTGGCGCCCCTTGATGACCAGTTGCATCAAGAGGATCGCGACCCCGACGATGACGACACCCGAGGCCACCAAAAACATCCGGCGGGGCGATCGTCGTTGTGGTTTTGGTTGCACCAGTTCCGCAGGTTGACGAGCGACCGACGTGTCGGCTCGGTCGTGATGATCGACCGACGTGTCGATCGATTCTTGCCGGCTGGGATTCGAGTGACGAACTCGATCCGTCGAATCGGCTTTGAGTGCGAAGGGCCGAAGAGCTTCTGCGGCTTGCGCGGGAGTTTGGAAACGCTGGTCGGGGTCCTTGGAAAGCATCCGTGCGATGATGTCCGCAAGTTGGCCGGGGACTTCCGGTCGCAAATGGTTGATGGCCGGAGGATCGGTGTGAATGTGGGCAAGCACCAATTCACCGATTGAACCGGAAAACGGCGGGTGCCCGGCCAGCATGTGATAGAGCGTGCAACCGAGAGAATAAATATCACTGCGGATGTCCGCCGACGCCGCGTCGCGACACTGTTCCGGGGCAATGTATTCCAGCGTGCCCAACAGTGTGCCATTGTCAGTCAATCCGCTGTCGGGGCTGTCGGTACTGTCACGTTGGCTGACCGTCAAACGTGCCAGGCCGAAGTCCAGAATTTTGGCTTTGATCTTTCCGTCGGCTTTGTAAATCATCAGATTCGACGGCTTGATGTCTCGGTGGACCAACCCGTTGTTCATCGCATGTTGCAGCCCCAGACAGACCTTCACGGCAACGCCACACGCGAATTGGATCGGCAACGGCCCGTTGGCGGTGATCAACTCATACAGGTTCTTTCCGGGAACGTATTCCATGCACAGCACCAGGGCGTCTCGCAACTGCTTGACGGTGTGACAGCGGACGATCGATTCGTGGTTCATCGATGCGATGCATTTGATCTCCTGGTCAAAACGCTTACGCGCCTCTCGATTGGCGATCAACCGCTCGTTAAGCACCTTCAACACCTCTTTGCGGCCGGTCAGCTCGTGTTTGGCCAGATACACAACCCCCATGCCGCCTCGACCGATTTCTTTCAAGACTTTGAATTCCGTCAGTCCAGCCAATTCGCTTGGAATCTCGGACGAGTCGCTCGGTTCACTGGCCAACAGTTCGGTTTCACCAGGTGATTCGTCTCCCAACTGGCTCGACAACGACGCGTTGGCCACCACTTCGCTGTGACGTCGCAACTTTTCGATCACCGAGTCGACGGAGATCGCGGCCACTTCCGCGGCGAGTTCGGGGCGTGTCTCCAGCACCGCCATGACTTGTCGTTCGGTTTCTTCGTCCAACTTTCCCTTTGCGAACGCGCGCAAGGTTTCGTGGGTGACCTCAAGGTCACCCCGGACGACAGGGACTTCGTGATTCATCGAACTCTTTTCGGGGTCGTTCACTGTCACTCGGCCTGTCGTACGCCGCGGAACGGCCTGCCATTGGTGAATCGGCCAAAGATGCGATCTCCGGCCACATGGATCACCGCGGTAACCCCCTGGGCATTGGAGAATCGAAACACGCCACTGGACTCCCGTTCCCACGTCGCTCGCTGACGACGTCCCTTGAACATCACGATTCCATCACCGCCGCGTCGGAACTCCCAAACGAGACGCGGGCCGTCCTTCACAGCCACCGACCATTTCCCAAACAGCAACTCATCGGCGGAAGGCTCGGTGCCTCCGGGACGCCCTTTCTGCTTGCGCTCCCGCTCAGCATCTTCCAACCGCTGGATCCACACCGCCACGTCTTTCCCAGCCTCCGCCGCGGCATTCAATTGGGCACGTGCGAGCCGGGAATCCGAATAGCGGTCAAAGGCCAAGAAGACTCCGGTGACGAACTCTTCGTCCGGCCAGGTGCGCAATTCCGGCTCAGCAAGTTGAAGCCAAGTCGCCGAATCGAGTCGAACAAGCGGGTACGTGACCTCGCCACCGCTCGCATTGGTGAAGATCAATGATGTCCCCGATGCCTCGGTCGTACGCCGATCGAATCGAAGTTCCTTGGACAACACCTTCAACGGCGTCGATCGCGTCAACTTTCCGGCCGCATACTCGACGGTCTCGAACAGCCTTTGAAGCCGCTTGACGGCGTCCAGGTCTTGCTGCAATCGACTTGTGAACCCGAAAAAATCGGAGTCCTCCAGTCCGTTCTCGAGCAGATTGATTGCCAACGAATACTCGCGTCGCTGCAACAGCGATCGCGTTTCGTCCCAAATCTGCTGCTGCGGATCGACCTCTTCGGCAAAACCGCGTGGAGCGGCGCAATCGGTGACTGCGACGATGAACGAAACGCAGAGAATCACTCTGAGAAAGAACTTTTCCATGGGGTCTACCGATTGCTGGAACGTGGCCGGATTCTTTCAAGACGCTTCTGAAGGCGCGGCAATGCGGGATGCTGTCACGAGAACAGAGAATAATCTCTAAAAACTCCCAACACGAGAAATCCGCACCTCAAACGGCACAGGCAGCAGCGCTGGTGTCTAGCCTTTTGGCGATTTCCGGTCGCTGCTTCGTCGCGCCCGCGAATCGACAATCGATCGCAATTCGTACGATTTCCGAAGCACGGGGACGTGATCACGCGGACCGTCCGACGCGGCCGACCAGCATACCGGCGGCCAGCAGCAAGGTGATGGTCAGTACGCCGATCGACGTGGCCACGATAATTTTGAACGAGGCCCGGCCGGTAAACAATTCGTTCCACGTCAGTCGCTGGTCGGCATCGATGCCCTGCAGCGTGAACATCGCCACCGGCTCGCCCCGATCCGGGCCCGGACCGGTCGCTGCAACCGTGCTGGCAAAGATCTTGCCCGTGTCACTGTGACACTCCAGGCACCCGGTGACTCCCAAGGACCAGCCCGCCGGACGGACGTTGTGCGCCATCGGCCATCGGATCATGTCGATCGCATCGTTGTCATCGACGTCGATCTTCTTGACCGTTTCCGGTTCGTCTCCGCTGGCATAAACAAACCCGCTGGAGACATAAACGGCCTGCGGAAGATCGAGCTCTTCTTCCAGGGCGGCGATCGCGGCGGAGATTTTTTCAGCGAACAGTTTTTCGCCCGCCTCCTTGGTCGCCGCTTCGACTTTCGCCGCTTCCTCTTCGGTCCACTCTTCGGGTTTGGTGCGGTAGCGATCCTCCCCGAGTGCCTCCTTCATCTCCGAACTGCCTAGCTTTGGCGACAGCAATTCGCTGCTAAAGTCGCTGCGGACACGAAGCGCCCGGCGCGTGATGTCGTACACCTTGCTGGGATCCAGCGGCGTCAGTTTGCCGTCGACCAGGCTGGCCCAAAACGCCGGCCACACGGCGCGGTGCGGGTACACCCGTCCGTCATCGCCCTTGGCATAGACGGGACCCGCGATCCGAGGCAATTCGGTTCCGTCGCGATGGCCTTTTTCGCCCAACGAGTGGGCCAGGGAGGTCATGATCCCGAGTGCCTGGTCACGGGGCAGCGGTCCGCCGTGGCAGGCCGTGCAGGAGAGTTTTTCGAAATGCAACGCGGGCAGCCCGGCATGGGCGGGATGCGGCGAACCCAATCGCCCGGCCAATTGATCGGTGGCGTATTCGTCATGCTGCGGATGGTCCTCGCCCGTCCGACCGAGTTCATCGACGAAGTCGGCGCCCATGTGACAGCCGGCACAGGACAACGTGACCATGTCTTTGCCGCTGGGGTGTTGTTCGCCGGGGTAGGCACGGACGATGTGGTGGTCGATCCCGTTGCGGTGGCAATCGACACAGGCCATTCCGGCCCGCAAGTGGACGTCTTGATCGTGCGTCCAACGAGGCTGAATCCCGTCCGCGTCGACGGTCCGATTGCTATGGCATTGGTAACAGGCATTGTTTTGGGGCTGGCGGATCAAGTCGACGAACACCGTTCCGTCGGCGGCAAAACGTGACGCGTCATAGCTGACTTGGGGCAGCTTTTCTTTCGTCGCCTCGTCGTCGGGATCCGCCCCCTCTTTGATCCGCGAGACTTGGCCGTCAATGGTTCCGATCTTCATCGCGGCGGTGGCGGCCCAGGCAAAATTTTCTTCGGCGATCTGGTCCCGCCGGGCGTTGAAATCGTACGCCCCCGAGACTCCGTGACATGCCAGACAATCGATTTCCAGCGAGCCCGACAGGGGCCATCGCGACGGCGACGCGGTTTCGTCCGCCGCATCGGCATCGTCGTCCTCCCCGCCGCCCGACTCGTCTTCTTCGGGGGCGTGGCCGAGTCCGCCGCCGGGGATGCGTCCGCCGAACTGGCGGACCATGGCCCACTGGTCGATCCCGATTTTCCGCGGGTCGAAGGTTTGGTCCCAATCGCGATAGGACAGCGGCAGCTGGGTTCCGGTGCGGGAATCGGTCCAAATCCAAGGTTCGCCTTGGCGGCCGTCGTCCGATTCGGGCAGAAAGGCGTTAAAATGCCAGCCGTGGGAGATGGTTTCGTAATCGTGGCATCGCCCGCAGGTATTCAGGCTGGAATAAGGCGTCGTCGAATCCGGTTCGATGCGTCGGTTGTTCACATCATACAAATGGATGTGATGCAAAAACCGGGCGTCGCCGTCACTGTGTGCATAATTCGACCCGTCGGCGGCGATCAGGGGTTGCGATGCCGCGATCAGCCCCAACAGGGCAGCGCAGGCGAGGGAACGAGACCATTGTGAAAACGATTGCGGCAAAATCATAGGAATTTTTCAATCCGTGGTCCGGGCTTCCGGGGGCAGCCCCATTCCCGGCAGCGTGTCGGGGCAACATAATTCGACAGCTTAGCATTGTTACGTAAATTCGTGTCCCACCGATCACCAACCAAGGTTTTTCTCATGGCTCAAACTGGCGTCATTACTTTCAAGGGCAACCCGATGACACTGGCCGGCGAGGCGTTGAAGGTGGGAGCACCGGCTCCCGATTTCCAACTCCACTACGCCGACGGCGGGATCCAAACGCTGACGTTGGCGGATCTGAAAGGCAAACCCAGCATCATCAGTGTCGTCCCCAGTTTGGACACGCCGACCTGTGCGATCCAGACCAAAAAGTTTAACGAGGAACTGGCCGCCCTGGGCGACAAGATCAACGCCGTCACCGTCAGCCGCGACCTGCCGTTTGCCCAAGCCCGATTCTGCGGGGCCGAGGACATCAAGATGCGGACGGCCAGCGACTACCAAACGCACGCCTTCGGCAACGATTATGGATTGACGATCGAAGAGCTGAAATTGCTCACCCGTGCCGTGTTCGTCTTGAACGCCGACGGCGAAATCGCCCACAAAGAAATCGTCGCCGAAGTCACCGAGGAACCCGACTACGCGACCGCGCTGGCAGCCCTGCGGATGCTGCTGTAAGCCCCCTTTACCAGTGAGCCAACGGCTCAGTTTGTGATCGAAAGCGGGGAGATCGGCGAAAGCCTAGACACCAACGCTTCCTGGCATTCCATGTCACCATGGTTCTCGGGTAGTGGACGAGGCGACGAGTCCATTCGGATTGCCAGCTGCCAGGACTCCTCGCGTCGTCCACTACCGTTCGCCTTGATTCACCGCTCACCACGATGTCAAACGAACATCACCCACGCCCGAGTGACGATCTCCCCATCGTCGTTGCGGCGCTGTACCGATTCGTCGCCTTGCCGCACCACCAACAGTTGCGGCCGTCGATCGAATCGGTGCTGGCCGAAAACGACGTGAAGGGATCGTTGCTGTTGGCCAGCGAAGGTATCAACGGAACGATCGCGGGATCGCGCGCCGGGATCGATGCGGTGCTCGAGCACTTGCGATCGATTCCCGAGTTTGCCGAGCTGGAGGTCAAAGAATCCGCTTGTGCCGAACAACCCTTTCGCCGCAGCCGGGTCCGGCTGAAACGCGAGATCGTGACGATGGGCGTCCAGGGCATCGATCCCAATCAGTCGGTCGGCACCTATGTCGACCCGAGTGACTGGAACGACCTGATCTCCGATCCCGACGTCGTCTTGATCGACACCCGGAACGAATACGAGATCTCGATCGGCAGTTTCGAAGGTGCCCAGAACCCACACACCGAATCGTTTCGCGAATTCCCCGAGTTTGTCGACAAGCACCTCGATCCTGCCAAGCAGAAGAAGGTCGCGATGTTTTGCACCGGAGGCATCCGATGTGAAAAATCGACGGCGCTATTGAAGCAAAAGGGGTTCCAGGAGGTCTATCACCTCCGCGGCGGAATTCTCAAGTACCTGGAAACCGTTCCGCAGTCAGAATCCAAATGGAACGGCGACTGCTTCGTGTTCGACCAACGCGTTTCGGTCGGACACGGACTGGCCGAAGGGGAGCACGTGATGTGTTTCGCCTGCGGCTGGCCGGTGTCGAAAGAAGACCAGCAACACCCGGATTTCAAAGCCGGCGTGCACTGCCCGAATTGCGTCAACGAGATTTCCGAAGAACGCAAACGCCGCTTCGCCGAACGGCAAGCGATGTGGGAAAAGCAAGGCCGGGTGCCCAAAGGGCATTCCCATCCGTAGCCTGGGGCCAGGAAACGGAGTCAGGATTTGGGTTCGTGTCGTAGCGGAAGCCGCCAAGGCTTTCGGCCTCCCGGCGCGGCGTCGCCGCGCCAGCGGCGAAACTCTTGGCGAGTTCCGCTACCCGAAGATCAAGCTACGGGCATTGCGAGTCGAGGTGTTCCAGCCAATCGTCTGAGACCATCGTGAACTTCAAGGATGCACCATGGAATGTGCAGCCATTGTCACCGGACATTTCGACGTCATTGAGCTCAAGCGTCGACAGGTTCGGAAACAACTTGAGACGCATCGGTCCCACATCACCGAGACGAGCACTGGGAATCGCAACGTCAGTTACGCACTGACTCTGAAACAGCGATAGCGTGGTCGATTCGCCAAATTCAACCGTGCCGCCGACACCTTCGATGTCTTCAATCAGTTGACGACGTGCCGCATCCTGTCTTTGCAAGTACGCAAACCAGACCGCAGCGAGCACGATCACGACAAGCACGCTCCGCAATGAAAACTGTCGCCGAGACGATTTACGCATCCAATTCAACTCCCACTCCTTTCTGCGAAAATGAATTGCGATCAATCCGCGCATGCAAAGCGATCGTGCGACAGAACGTTCTCGCCCCTCATGCTGACCGGTGACAAGACTGGATTAGAGCGGATGCTGGCCGTGGGTGCCAGTTTCAACCATCCCAGACAAATTCAAGGTGCGTGGCATCTGCCTGATTCGCACCATGCCCCCGAGGAACGTGACAACGAAAAAGCCCCACGGATGGCAGCGCGTCCCCACGGATCCCCGGCTGCTTTTCATCCGTGGGGACGCTTTGCCATCCGTGGGCCGAATTGACTCTGGATTCGGCGTCCGCCCAAGACGAACCGATGCTACACCGCGGAGCGGTGCCACACCACAGCCCGGGGTTGAGAAGCGCACCCCGGGTGATGGCTCCCACATGGAATTTCCAGCAGCCTCGCTTCGCACGTTGATGGGCGGCAACCGATCGGCGCGTCAAGGACGAAGGCAGGGTGGAGAGACTCAAACGCAGAGGCGCAGAGAGCGCAGAGGTCGATGCACTCAATTCCCCATCTCTGCGTCCTCTGCGACTCTGCGATTCAAAATGATGTGCGAATGGTGCAACCCAACGCTGAAAATGATTCCTGCGTGATGCGTCTGATCACGGGTATCGAATCGCGAATGACACCACTCTCGATTCGCCTGCCACATCTTCTGCAGCTCCCTTGAGGGTGAAAGCCAATTAAAGGAATTCAATTCAGCTCAAGCATCAGACGTCGGTTTGTCTTCGTTCGCCGAGTCGACCGTGTCCCGGAAAAGATAAAGACCACGCAAAGACGCCGAGTCGCAAAGGGGTAGCCTTGAATCTTTGCGGCTTGGCGACTTAGCGTGAGATCCTTCCAGCGAGCAAGTCAACGCGTCAATGAAACGTGTCAGATCAGTCGCCACAAAAGCACGAGAAGACAGTAAAAAAGAACCGCGAATGGCAGCGCGCTCTCACGGATCCCTGGCTGCCTTTCATCTGTGGGGACGCTCTGCCATCGGATCAAATGGTCAGCGAGAGTCTTTGGAATCCGCATCAAACGGTATTCGCGAGTTGCGACGGTCGTCAAACAGACGACCGTCGAGCCGACGCTGCCGTTCGGACTCAGCAAGAAAATCGCGACGTCGGATTGTATCCACAATGAACGCGAAGACATCACCGGCATACCAACATGCAAGAAAAAGCAAAGCGGGCACGACCGTAAACATGAGCAGGGCGATCGCTACGGCACCACCGCCGCCGGACATCATCATGGCATTTCGGGATTCATCGTGGCGTGAGCGTCATTGAGGTCTCCGTGGCTTCAGTCGGCGAACGACGGACATCACGGGGGACGGAGGAAAGATCTTCTATTTCAAAATCCATGCAAGCGGTCCTTCAGTACATGCTATGGTTCGGGTGCTTCGCCTGCGATGCGGGACGATTCATGACCGTCATGAGTGGTCTTTGCGCGACGAGCGAATGTCGAGTAGAGGGCAACCAAAACTATCGTGAGAAACAATGGTGGTATCCAGCCCATGACAAATAACGCGGCGTTCATTCCGACCCCATCGTACATGTAGTCGCCACTTTGGTAAGCAATTTCACGCAGTGCTGGCAAGTTGAACTGCATTCGAAATTGAATCGTGGCATACCAAGACGTCAGTGAAGACAGCACGATGCGAGCAAGCCAGTTTGGACCTGACGGCGATTTCGCTGGCCAGAACACAAAGACCGCAGGGATCAAAAACAGTGACGCGTTCATCCCGGCACTGCCAACGTCAGCGCAAAGTTCATTCGGGAGCCATCGAATTGGGCGGATCATCGCGAGCAACAGATCGACGCTAATAGCGCCGAGAATAAGTCCGCCGATGATGAAAGAGTTGCGCATCATTCGCCAACGAAACGGCCCGTGGTAACTACGTCAATAGACTCAACCCGGCGACTTACGTGCATCGCCGGGTTCGCCGCTATGCAGCGTCGGGCACGAGGAAAGCCGCGATTCGATAGGCCCCGTACACGAATCCCCAACCAATCATAGTGGACGCAACTGCGATTTTCCAATTTCCGCGCATCCAATTCCGAGAGCCAACGATCAATGATACGCCGCTGATCGCCATTCCCACGAAGAGGATCGGCGGAATCAACCGAAAGGCAAGGTCCAAGTCTGAAGAAATCGTAGTAGCCCAAATCTGATAACCCCAAAACACTGACATGCAAATAAGCGGGACTCCGACCAGCAGGCAAAGCGTGGAGGGAACGACGCGGTACCGAAAGCCGCGTTGATTGGGTTTGCTCGATGAATGTTCGGTCGAGCTAGCAAACTCACTGGCTGCGTTCGCTCCATTCTCAGGCGGCTGGTACGGATTCGTCATCACATCAGTTGGCGAAACTATTTACAAATTGGTCTCGTGGACCGGGGCTGAACCGGACCGGCGAAGTAAAACCATCTTGCCAGGTGCGCTGCGGTGCGTACCGAGCCTGGAAGTGTTTGGGACGTGGGGGGTGGGGCAAAACGATGGTGGCAAAACGATGACGAGAAGGCTGGCAGAATGAGGTGGGGGCGACGAGGGTTGTTGGATGGTGGTGGGGTGTTTGGGTGGGTGACCGCGTGGCGGTCAGGGGGGAACAGCTGAGACAGCGGTTCTACACTTTTGGGACGGTGGTGCTGCGGTTTTAGCCGCGGGTGGGGCGGACGTCGGCGAGGATTTTTTCGAGCTGTCGCATGCTGCGGGACAGCAGCACTCGCACTGACACGTCGGTCTTGCCCAGCTTCTCGGCGATCTTTTTGGTCGGCATTCCTTCGGCATATCGCATCTGGATCGCTTGCCGTTGCTCTTCGCCGAGCGACTGGACGGCGGCGTGCATCCGCATCATCCGCACGTCGCGGCTGAACGCCGCGCTGGGGCTGGTCATGCTGGCGGCCAACAATTGTTCCAAACCCGGCGCGGAATCGTCGGACGATCCGCTGCTGCCGCCGGCATTGAGCGATTGTTGTCGATTGGCGTCGCGTCGCTTGGCATCGAAGTGAAAGCGGTGGGCATCGACGACGCGTCGGCGGGCGAGTTGTTGCAGCCAATCCATCGGCGAGTATTCATCCAGCGGTGCGGTCGGCAATCCTGACAGGGCGGCCGCGGAGATCTCTTGGACTAAATCGTCGACTTCGACCACCGCCAGCAAGTGCTCCCCGGTGATCGAGCGCACGAAACCGGAAAGCTGGGATTGATGCTGATGGATATACTCCGCCAGCGCCGTGGCATCCTTTTGTTTGATCCGTTCGATCAGCGCCAATTCGTCAGGGGTTTCATCGGGCATTTCAGATCATCGTGAGAGCGTGGGATGCGGTGTGTGTTCGTTCGGCCGCAGATGCGTGAATCGACACGACCGAGTATAACGAACATCACCCGACCGGCGGATCGTTCTCGGCAAACCCTCTCCTGATCGTCTTCACGCATCCATGACCGACAGGACACCCCCAATCGACGACGTCTCCGGCCCGAAGTCCGACGCGGCCCCGCCGGTGGATCCCGACGCGACCACCAATGTCCCGCTACGTGAATCCGCCAGCCAATCACCCGTCGATCCAGACCTGATGGATGACCTGCTGGAACGCTGCCTGGAGCAATACCTGGAGGCCGCCCCGCTGGCATCGCCGCTGGAATTGGGACGGTTTCTGCCCGAGGCGGATCTGGGCACGCAACGCTTCCTGTTGGTCGAATTGATCAAATTGGACATGGCCAGCGTCTCCGAAGCCACCGTGACGGGATCTGCCATGGCGGTCGTCCCCCGCGTCGAAGACTACCTGACGCACTTTCCCCAGGTGATGACGGCGGCCGATGTGCCGTTGGACTTGCTGATGGAGGAAATCCAGTTGCGAAAAGAGTCTGGTGAGCGACTCGACCCGACCGACTATGCCAAGCGGTTTCCGCAACACGACTCGATGATCGCCGAATTGCTGGGCGGCCAGTTGAGTGCCAAGCCGGAAGCGACCGCGGCGGCGGCCAATCGCAAGCGGCCGCCAGAGTTTCAGGTCGGGCAACAAATCGACGACTTCGTGATCATCCAAACGCTCGGCAGCGGGGCATTCGCGAACGTTTATCTGGCGCGTCAGTTGTCGATGAGTCGATTGGTGGCGTTGAAGGTGTCGCGCGGGACCGGTGACGAACCCCAGGCGTTGGCGCAGTTCGATCATCCGAACATCGTGCGGGTCTACGACCAACGAATGATCGACGATCCGCCGGCGCATTTGCTGTACATGCAATTTCATCCGGGAGGCACGTTGGCCGATGTGGTCGAACGGGTGCGCCACACGCGGCCATGGGATCGATCCGGCGATTTGATTTTGCAGTCGGTCGATCGATCGTTGCTCAAGACGGCTCAGGCGGTTCCCGAGCGATCAACGCTTCGCGAAATGCTGGGGGTGATGTCGTGGCCGATGGCAGTCGCCTGGGTCGGAATCCACTTGTCGCGGGCGCTCGAGAACGCGCACCGCCGTGGCGTGATGCACCGCGACGTCAAACCGGCCAACGTGCTGCTGTCGGCCGAGGGAGTGCCGAAGTTGGCGGATTTCAATGTCAGCTTCGCCGGCAGCGCGGGACGTGCCGGAGCGGCCAGCAGCTTCGGCGGCTCGATCGGCTACATGGCCCCGGAACACCTGCGCGCGATCTCGGCGACCTCGTTCTCGGCCCCCGAAGATGTCGGACCGAGAGCGGACTTGTATTCCCTGGCAATTCTGTTGTGGGAATTGTGGCAGGGCCGTCGACCGTTTGAATCCCAAGGTCGACCGAAATCCTGGACCGATGCGGTCAGCCAACAACTGACCGCCCGCGAATCAATCATCGATCCGGCGACGCACGGCGAAGACGCCCTTGCGCGACTGTTGGAAAAGATCCTCCGCGACACGCTGGCGTTTGCTCCGGAAGACCGGATCGGATCGGGAGCGGAATTGGAGGCCCGGCTGATCTTGGCGCTGCACCCCGACGCGGCACAGCTGTTCGATCCCGAACCGGAATCCTGGCACGGATGGCTGAGCCGTCAATCACCGTGGTGGGTCGCCGCGACGACGATCCTGGTGCCCAACGTGATCGCCGGTGTGTACGGGTACTTCTACAACAAACAGGACACCCTGGAAAAATTATTTGAAAAGGTCGAGGGGGTGCGCACGACGTTTGCAATGTTGGTGATTTGCATCAACTCGGTCGCCTATCCCCTGGCCGTCGTGCTGGCGGTCTACTTCACTCGCCGCGTGGTCAAGGGGTTGGAATCGACGGCGGCGGGCAGGGAGGCGACCGAGGAAGACCTGTTCTCGGCGCTGGAACTGGCCCACCGGGCCGCGGTGATCGGCGGTCTGCTCTGGTGCCTGGCGGCGATCTTGTATCCGGCCGTCCTGTCTTACGTGCATCCCGAATTCTCGCGTCGCGAAGTCGGGCATTTCTTTTTGTCACATGTCATCTGCGGCGGCGTCGCGGCGATCTATCCGTTTTTTGGATTGAGCATCTATGCGATCTCGGTGCTGTATCCGCGAATGGTGCGTTCCAAGCTGAACGACCCGAATTTTGACCGTCGCGTGGCAAAGCTGGTGCGTCGTTGCGAGCGATACCTGTTGCTGGCATGCCTGGTGCCGTTGATGGGGGCGACGCTGTTGTTGGTCAGCAACGAGGATGCGAAGCACGTGATGTTGATCGCGATCGCAGCAACCGGATTGGGATTGTTCGCCGCCTTTTCCGCCTACCGATACATCTTGCGACAGTGCTCGGCGATGACACCGGTGTTGTCCAGCAAGCGAGATTCGATCTTGTCGATGTAGGCGGCAAAAGAAAAAACCTCTCGCCGCATCACGATCCATCACGCGGCGAGAGGCGACCCTTTCGATCACAAACTGAGCCGCAGGCGCTAGCCTCGGCCTTACAAGAGCCGCAGGCGCTAGCCTCGGGCCTTACAAGAGCCGCAGGCGCTAGCCTCGGGCCTTACAAACCTCGAACGGCAATCCAAGGCCCGCGGCTAGCGCCGTCGGCTCGCTTCCACCGCCCTTCACTGGGTGTTCGCGTTGTCGGTGAATTGATCGATCGCGGTGCGGAGATCGGGTGAGGTGATTCCGCCGTCGATGTCACTCGGCGACGACGGCTGGGCGGTTTGCGGGGAAGCATCGGTCGTGGGGGCCGGCGTGGTTGTTTCGACGGAAACCGGTGCCGCTGATTCAGTCGTTTCGGTGACAACGGCAGTGGCGACTGGCAACGCTGCGAGTTCGAACGATCGCAAGTTGTTCGCTTCGTCGGACTCCATGAACTGGTCGTAGCTATCCACCACGACCAGAACGCGGTTCATCCCAATGACTTGTCCGTTCAGGTTTCCCATCGCCAGAGATTCGATCGGCAAGGTCAATGTCACTTGGACCGCTTGGCCGGCCGGCACGGAGTCGAGCTTTGCCGTCACGTTGGGGCTGGTCGGAAGGATGCGTCCGAGCAGACCGACCAGGGTGACGTGGGCGCCACAGACATCGCGAGTGCTGCAGTTTTTGATGACTAAGTCGAACGACGGGCCACATTCGGTCGTGGTGTCGGCATGACGGGTGATGGATTCAAGTTGCAGATCGCCAAGTTCAGTGGCGGGAATCGCGATCGGACCGTACGGATGAAACGCGTTGACGGCTGCGGCGGGATTGGCGGTGTTGTTGACACCGTGGCGGAGCAGCAATCCGATCACGTGATCGCATCGATCGGGGCCGTGGAGCAGCCGACGCAACTCGGCATCGTCGGCGTGTGCGACCGCCAGAGAGTTGCCCAGCAGGGTGCCCGCGATCACGGCGAACATCCACCGGCACAGTGGAAGAGGGCGTTTCATGGTTTGGTCTCGTGTTGGTGTTGGGGGTGGTTTAGGAAGATGGGATGGGGCGTTGGAATGCAGGCTCTAGCCGACAGTGGTCGAGGTCGTGCGTTTTTTGGAAAACACCCTCCTGGCAGGCATTGGTGTCTACACAATTTACAATGGCTCCCTTCTCCCCCGGCTTCGATCTGTGATCAATTTCTGTTTACGCGATCTGTTTTAGGGAGAGGGGAGCCATGTCCTAAATCGCGGACCGATTTTTGTAGACACCAATGCCCAGAGGGAGGGTCGTAAACGCCTGTTAAATATGAGGCTTAAAAACCGCACGGCTGCGGTCGCTGCGGGGCAGCGACCGGGCCGGATCGTCGTCGGTGGGGCTCAGTAGCAAGCCCAGTAGCTGGTGTAGACCGGGACGTGGTAGGTCACCGGGTGGTAGTACGTGTAGCTGACCGGTCGGTAGCAGTGATAGCGGTAGGTCGGTCGGTAGTAGCTGTAACCGTAGCTGTACCCGTAACTGCGATAGCTGGGCGAGTAGCCGTAACCGTAACCGACACGGCGGAAGCAGGCCGCCACCGCGTCTTCGTCCTTGTCATCCTCACCGAGCAAGGCGTCGACGTCCGCCTGCCCGAACGCGTCCAGATCTTCCGTCACGCCCTCGGCCGGTGCATCGGAGGCGACGATCAGATTGGAATCCAGCGTGGCCAGCGATTGCAGCAGGTCGTCGTCGGCGCTGACGGTGCCAAAGATCATCACGAGCGGTGCGACAGCAAACAGGATTCGTTTCAACATGGTTTTATTCCTTCACGCGATTCGACAGGGAGGTTTTCAGTGATGAAGGCGGGAGCCCGTCGAGTCACTCGCCGCATTCGATGTTCTTGACTGAAGAACCAAGCGGGCGAGTTTGGTCGGTGTTTCAAGGAATCTGAAAAAGTGTTGGGCGGATGGGGGGAGGACAGAAACAGGGGGGCAGAAAAATGGCGGGAAGAGACGAGGCAAGACAAGAAAATAGTGTGGGTTCACCCTGGGGCGTTGGATTGCTGTGATGGGGGGGCATCCGATAGACTCGGCGCGGCGAAGTTTCCGTCCTCTGGCCCGTGGAGTGAAGTGAGTTCATGTCGTTATCGATTCGAACCTTTGGTGGGATCACGCCTCGCCTGGGGCAGCGTGTTTATGTCGACCCCGCGGCG
Source organism: Stieleria mannarensis (assembly GCF_014154935.1). Classification (GTDB taxonomy): domain Bacteria; phylum Planctomycetota; class Planctomycetia; order Pirellulales; family Pirellulaceae; genus Stieleria; species Stieleria mannarensis. The sequence continues at coordinate 30,424 of NZ_JACEHH010000026.1, read as the reverse complement.
ACGGTGATCGGAGACGTCTCGCTGGGCGATGACGCTTCCGTCTGGCCTGGGGCGGTCATCCGCGGCGACTTGAAACCGATTCAGATCGGTGATCGCACCAACGTGCAAGACAACGCGGTGCTGCACACGACGCACGACAGCGAGTTCAACCCCGGCGGGTGGCCGCTGACGATCGGCGACGACGTGGTGATCGGCCACCGCGCGATCCTGCACGGCTGCACGGTCGGCAACCGTGTCTTGATCGGCAACGGGGCCGTGGTCAACGATGCGGCGGTGATCCACGACGAAGTCATCGTCGGTGCCGGCTGTGTCGTGCCGCCGGGCAAGACACTCGAAAGCGGTTTCGTGTACGTGGGCAACCCGTGCCGCCAATTGCGCCCGATCACCGAACCGGAAACCCGTTTCTTCCTGTACTCGCCGGCCAACTACGTCAAGTTAAAGAATCAGTACCTGGCCGAGGCCGAAGGGCAAGCTTGGAAATGAGACAAAAAAATGGGTGACAGGAAAATAGGGTGGGAGTAGCACGAGCCAGCGACTCATTTTCTTGTCACCGATTTTCCTGTCGCCCAATTCTTCTCCAATGGATGATCCGAGTCGGGCGCGGAGGTGCGCGTCACGATTAATCGACAGGTCGTATCGTGTCCCGCTGGCAGTCGCACCTGCCGCTCGCTGACGCTTCCCGCTAGCACTCTCATGCGGTATGCCTACTTCACCGTCATGCCGGCGACGGCGTCGCGGATCTTGGCAACCAGGGATTCATCGAGGTCACTGAGCATGGGCAGCAATGGACCGGTCGCGGCGATGCCCGCTTCGGCGACGGCATGGTGCAACACACGGATCGGACTGTACATGTTCCGCAAGTCCTCCAACGGCAAGAACCACTGCCGAATCGACTCGGCGGTTTCATAATCCCCGGTCTGGATCGCGCGCAGCATTTCCATACTGCGGGCCGGCGCGACGCACACGCAGCCGCTGGTGAAACCGGTGATGCCGAAATCCCGCAAGTGAACAATCGCCGGTTGTTCGCCGATGCCGCTGACCATCCGCGAGGACGGAAAGACGTCGCGGATCTTGTTCAGGTAATCGTCCTGGCTGGGATCATCGCGTACGACCGCATACTTGATCCAGGAGATCAGCCCGTCGCGATGCAACGCGTCGACCCACTTGGCATCCAACCAGCGATCAAACTTCAGATACAACACCAGAGGTTTGCCGTAGCGTTCGGCCAGGCGACGAATCCCGGTGGCGATGCCCTGTTGATCGACGACGTCGCGTGCGGGCAACAACATCGCGGTAGCGAAGTCGTATTCACGCAAGATATCGACTTGATCGACGGCCAACCCGTAGGCCGGTCCGATCGACGGCACGACACTGGTTTGGTCGCCCGCGGTTTCGCTCAGCATCGTTAACGTCTTGGCATACTCGCTCAGACGCATGTGATAGAAAACGGCGTTTCCGCCATACAGCAGCGAGCGGATGCCGCCGTCTTCGAGAAACCGAATCAGTTTGGCGTTTTCCGACACGCTGACTTCGCCCTCACCGTCGCGCGCCAGCGGCGGCACGGCGAAAACACTTTCGGACAGATGGTCGGCATCAAAGGAACTGGTGAGCATGGTGGTTAGTGCAATCCGGGGATCGGCATGGTGACACGGTAAAGACCGGTGCGGGCGGTCACGAACATTGTTTTCCAATCATCGCCGCCGAAGCAGACGTTGGCCGGTTGCTGGGGAAAAGTGACGACGCCGAGCTGTTTTCCGGCCGGCGAATAGATCTGCACACCAATGTGGGTGGTGATGTAGACGTTGCCTTTGACGTCCAACGCGATCCCGTCGGCGCCGGTTCCCGACTTGCCCTCGGGTTGCTGGAGAGTGCAAAACGTTTTTGGGGCGGACAACTTTCCGGGGCCGGTCACTTCATAGACCAGCATCTCGGCCTGGCCGCTGGGACAGACATAAAGCCGTTTCCGATCGGGCGACATGCCGATGCCGTTGGGCGCGGCCAAGCCTTCGGTGACGCGGGAGACGGTGCCGTCGGCGGCGATGTAGTAGACGGCTTGAACGGTTTGGGGAAGCGGCGTCGGGGCGCGAAACAGCGGGTCGGTGAAATAGATTCCGCCGTCATCGTCGACGGTCAAATCATTCGGGGCGTTAAAACGGTTGCCATCGTACTGCGATGCCAACACGGCCGCGTTTGCGTCCTCGTCATAGCGGACGACTTGTCCATCCATTTGGCAAGCCAGGATGCGTCCATCGGCGGGGATCAGGATCCCGTTGGTGTGTTTGGAATCGCCGGTGAATAGGGTGATCGATCCATCGGGGCCGAGCCGATGGATGGCGGTGTTGGGGATGTCGGTAAAAAACAGCGATTTGGATTTCGGTTCCCAGGCGGGGCCTTCGTTAAACGCGAACCCGTCTTGAACCAATTCGACCTTGCCGGTCGGTTTGATTTCCTCCGCCGCGTCGCCTTGGGCCGTCGCGGTGGTGACGCTCGCCAGAGCGAGGAGCACACCGGGGAACCACCTTCTGGCGAAGGCAGCTACGTTTGGTCGGGATTGCTCGCCATTTCGTGTGCCAAATGGTGCGGTCCAGATCCGATTCAATTTCATCGCGGTGCCTCAAGCTAAGAGTTCGTGTCGAAGCCGTTCAAAGTAATCCAACATCGGTCGCGGTGCACCCAGCGAATCGATCACGCCGGCGTGACTTTGCACATGTTTTTCGTTGTCGGCCCAACCGTCCCAGACAATGCCGTGAACGACCTGTTTGGCCAGCAGCGTGCGAACGATCGGCCCGGCCGTGCGAAGCTGGTTGGCCGACAACTCCTCGCGATCCGTCCCGGTCATCAACGTCGGTTGCTTGGCGATCGCTTTTTCATCTTCGCCGCAACCGCCGGGGACCGTCAGTTGAACCAACATCGGCAGCCCCAACGTCGCCCAGCGATCGATCATCTGGCCAAAATCGAGCGCCGACCGCGGCAGTGTCGCATCACGAGCGTAGTTCAACCGCACGTCCAACCCGATGCCGGCCATCCCCAACCCGCTGCGCGCCAGTGCATCGGCAAAGTGCAACGCGGAGATCCCGTCGCGGTGCTTGGCCAGGTATTCACCGAACGGTTGATCGAAGGAAATGATCGCCGGCGTGTTGGGATCGATGCGGCGGACGGTCTGCAAAATGGCGACGGCCAACCGCATCACCTGTTCATCGTCCAATGCGATCGGGCCGGGCGTGTTCAATCCCGCCGCACAGTTCCACAACTGGACCGAGCCACGGTAACGTTCGACGACACGTTGTGTGTACTGGGTGACCGATTGCAAGAAGGAGTCAAAGTTGTCTTCGATCAGGTACAACCAGGGCGGCATCAACTCCTTGCGGAAATCGACCAACGGACCGGCCAAGACACGAAGCCCGCGTTCGCCGCACCAATGAATCGTTCGATCGCTAGATTCGAATTCGAACCGACCGGCATCGGATTCGATCGTCCCCCAGTTCAACCGAACCGCAGCACAATTGAACGCGCTTTCAAACCGCCGACTGAGCGGCGAACGAGTCGGTGCGGGCGGGAAGACGCTGCCGGCCAGCAAGGTGCCCAACTGTGGTTCACGCTGCTTGCGATAGGCGATCGACTGGAGCGCGAACGATTCGCCCAGATCCGCGATGGCTTGTTCCAAGGTCGCGATCGCTTGCAACGCATGACGTGAACACTCCTCCAGGTCCCCACGTGCCTCGGCCGCATCGAGAAACTGTGCGGTCCCACGTGCGACCAATTCACCGAACCGGTCTCCCAACGCCAACCCCGCCCGCTCCCAATTGCTGGACTGTTCCCGCGCCCGATAACAACTGCCGCGGGCCAGTTCCAGGTACAACAGATGCGGTCGCTGCTGGGGCATCAACGAACAGGTCGAAAGCGTGCGATAGCCCAGCCCCTTGGTCGGGCAGGTCAAATACAGCTTGCCCGACGTGTCGACCGGTCGCGAGATCGACAGGATGCCCCCGTCGACGCTGTTCTTACATTCCCATGGCACACCCTCGATGCCACAGATATAGGCATCTTTCCACAGCGTTTGTTTCAACAACTGGGTCGAATCGGATGGGACAGCGAAATGGAATTGCCCCATGGTGCGGGCCAAACAATCCGGTTGCGGGATAAAAGACGCAAATCACAGAATCCGGACCGCCAGAATCCAGATCGGCCCACAGTTTACCGACTGATTGTGTCGCATGCGAGCATGGCGGATTTCCAGTGGTTGTGATCGGCGTCGGATTCTCGACAATACTTCACTCGCCTTGTGACAGGCCGTCGAGACCCATCAACGGCGATGTCCATCACCCCAACCCCCAAGAATCACCGTGACGCAGTCCGCCGAACCGATGACCGATCCGTTGTACGACTTCGACGATGCCGGCGCGCTTTTGAAGACGAATCTGCCGCTGCCACGAAAGAGCGGCAAGGTTCGCGACCTGTACGATTTGGGGGAGAGCTTGCTGGTCGTCAGCACCGATCGCATCAGCGCGTTTGATTTCATCCTGCCCTGTGGCATCCCCGACAAAGGCCGCTTGCTGACGCAGATGAGCGCGTTCTGGTTCAACCACTTGGGCGTGCGGCATCACTTGAAATCGACATCGATCCCGCCGGAGTTGTCGACCAAGTTTGACACCGCACCGCTGGAAGGCCGGATCATGGTGGTCGAAAAAGCCGAGGTCGTGCCGTTCGAATGCGTCGCGCGAGGCTACCTGGAAGGCAGCGGGTGGCGGGAATACCAACAGACCGGCCAGGTTTGCGGCAACAAACTGCCCCCGGGACTAAGCCAATGCGACAAGCTTCCCGAACCGATCTTCACTCCGGCCACCAAGGCCGAAGAAGGCCACGACGAGAATGTCAGCATCGGACGGATGATCGCGGACCTGGGCAGCGACCTCGCGCTGCGGCTGAGATCGGAGACGCTGAAGATCTATTCGGCGGCCGCCGACCACGCCCGATCACGAGGCATCTTGATCGCCGACACGAAATTTGAATTCGGTCTGGTCGACGGCGAGGTCGTGCTGATCGACGAAGTCCTGACGCCGGACTCGTCGCGGTTCTGGGACGAAGCGGCTTACACCCCCGGCGCCGCCCAACCCTCGTTCGACAAACAATTCGTCCGCGAGTGGCTCTCGCAGTGCGGCTGGGACAAACAAAGCGACCCGCCGACGCTGCCCGAGGAGATCATCCGCCAAACCGCGGCCAAGTACCGCGAAGCGTTCGAGCGGTTGTCGTAGCGGTAGCCGCCAAGGCTTTCGGCTCCTGCGCAGCACGCCGTCGCCGCCACGTGCGAAACTCTTGGCGAGTTCCGCTACCGGACCTTGTGCGAAACTCTTGGCGAGTTCCGCTACCGGACCTTGTGCGAAACTCTTGGCGAGTTCCGCTACCGCACCTTGTGCGAAACTCTTGGCGAGTTCCGCTACCGGACCTTGCAGTGATCCAGGATCTCGTCGGCGGTGGCTCGATAACCGGCGTAGAAGGGGCCGAATTCGGCATACTTGGCGCTGGCGACGTCGAACCGCATCTTGTAGACGATGTCCTTCAAGTAGTCCGGGTTGCGCGCCCACAGCGTGACCATCCATTCCCAGTCGTCCAGGCCGACGCCGACGGTGATCAGCTGAGACACCTTGCCGGCGAACGCGATGCCGCTTTGCGCGTGCTCGGCCATCATGGCATTGCGACTGCTAAAGGGCTCGGTGAACCAGTTGGCTCCCGGGACACGACTTTTGTTCATCGGATAAAAACACGCCGCCGGCCACTCGGGAAACTCCGGACGCAATCGCTGCTCGTTCATCATCGGCAGCCGGCGCTCATACGCAGCCACCTTGGCCTTGAGTTCGTCCGAGTCGGGATCGGCCCCTTCGGCGATCAATCGATCTCGAAAACGCTCGATCGTCGGAACATACTCGCTGATTTCGCTGATCGAAACAAAGGACCAAACGCCTTCGACGAATTGCCCCAGCGGGGGCGCAAGCAACGACTGGTGCACCGCGTCGACTTTGGCCGGATCCGGGTCCATGACCATCACGCCAAAGTCGGCCTCGTGACCGCTGATCCAATAGCTGGCCAGACGCTCGGGTGCGGCATCACTGGGGGGCGCAAGGGCGGTTCCGAACTGGCTGACACACTCCGACGAGAGCGGCGTCGCCATCGCTTGGCGACGAAAGCGATAAAAAAAGTGACCGCAATGCCATCCGTTTTCGGGGACGGTCGAAGGCTCGGGCAGCGGGGCGGCATGGGGGTTGGGACGACCGGACATAAGCAAAGAACGCGATCAGAGCGAGCGGGCGGGGAAGGCGAGTCGACGGGCGGTGCATTATCCCAGCTTTCCCCCCGGCGCCCATGGCCCCGAGACCACATGCCGCCATGCTGGAAAAATCCTGCCGGCCATGCGTCATGCGGCTTCATGCCTCGCTCCCGGGCTGCACCTAAGCACGGGAGTCCCCAGAGACACCGTCTGGGGTGCATAAAATCGAGGGCCCCCATCGCCAAATTCCTTCCGGTTCGTTTTTCGATCTTCTGGTCGGCAAACTTTTCAACTCTAACAGCCGAGGAACCGGGGTAAGAAGATTTTTGGGGTAAGAACATGATGAAACGCTCCATCCATTCAATTTCGCCAATTTTCCTACCTCCGAAATCTTCCTACACCCTCCACCTGCCACGGCGTTCGGTCACGGTGGTGGGAAGTCAGGAGAGTGATGGCAGAATGATACGGGGCAGAATGATACGGGAGGCGTCACCGACCGCAGCCCCCGGCGACTTGAGCGAAAATCGGATTGATCTGGCGAGAATGCCAATGTTTTCGCTATCAGTGGACTCGGCCATGGCACACGCACCGCCGGACGCAATTTCTGTTCGCGAATCCCTGTTCCTTTAACCTGACCGCATTGGTCCGGTCACAACACTCGGAACCGACTGCGACGGTTGCTCCGGATGAACGCCTGCCCTGGAAACAGCTCATCTTCACGTAGCATCTGCGGCGATACGACTCACCAAGGCCGTCCTTTTTCCCCGGTCGTCCGACGCACGCGCAAGGAAGCAATCAAGATGCAACGACGTCATTTTCTCGCCCTTCTGGGCTCACTGGCAGCCACGTCTGCCGCCGAACATTCGTTCGCCGCGCCGCCAAACTTGGTTGAACCGGTCCACCGCGTTGCCAATGCGGCTAGCTTGGCACCAGCCCCCTCGGTGAAACTCCAACCGCTGGACGAAGCACTGCTGCGAGCCCGGCGGAGCTTGGTGAACTGTCGACAAACGATCAACGACTACACCGCGTTGCTGATCAAACGCGAGCGAATCGGCGATACGCTCGGGCCGCATGAATACATGTCGGCCAAGATTCGTTGCCGCAAGGTCGTCGACAATCAAGTCGTCCAACCGCTCAGCGTTTACCTGAGCTTTGTCAAACCGGCCAGCATCAAGGGCCGCGAAGTGCTGTACGTCGAAGGTCGCAACAACGGCAACTTGATCGCACACGAAGGCGGATTCAAGGGCCGATTCTTGCCGACGGTCAATTTGCCGCCGACCGGAACGTTGGCCATGCGCGGACAACGCTACCCGATGACGGAGATCGGGCTGGAGAACCTGCTGGTCAAATTGATCGAGCGCGGCGAACAGGCCAAGCAATTGCCCGACGTCAAAGCGGAACTGCGCAGGGGCATCAAAGTCAACGATCGCCCCTGCATGCTGCTGACGGTCACCCAGCCCACGCCGCGTCCCGACCTGCTGTTCTATCAAGCCAAGGTGTACATGGACGAAGAACTGAACGTGCCGATCCGCTACGTCGCCTACGATTGGCCGAAGCCGAATGAGAAGAAGCTTTCGGTGATCGAGGAGTACAACTACTTGAACCTGAAGCTGAACGTCGGCCTGACCGATGAAGATTTCGACCCCAACAATTCGGCGTACAACTTTTATTGATTCGCCGGTTGAGCCTGATCAGTAGCGGAAGCCGCGGAGGCTTTCGCCGCGGCCCGGCGGCGTTGCCGCCAGAAGCGAAATTCTTGGCGAATTCCGCTACCGGAAGGACGCTACCCCAGCACCGGCGGCACGCGGAAACACTCGTCATCTGCGGCCGGTGCATTGGCCAACGCGGCGGCGCGATCCAGGCCCGGCACCAGCGTGTCGGGCCGCCAGCGGTTATCCACGTCCAAGGCCGTCGTCATCGGTTCGACGTCGTCGGTGTCCAACTCGGACAGCTTGGCGACAAAGCCGAGAATGCTCTCCAGCTGCGGCCCGAGATGCTCGACCTCTTCGTCGGAAATCTCCAGCCGCGCCAACAGCGCCAGCTTGCGGACATCATCTGCCGAGAGTGCCATGGCTTCCTCGCGAGAGCGTTATTTGGCGCCGCTGACGTCAAACGGTTTGGTTCGGACGCGTTTGCGGATCGAACCGCTGCGGATGCATTGGACGCAAACCCGCATCGATTTGTTTTCACCGTCGGGCAGCGTCACGTGGACCTTTTGCAGGTTGGGGACAAACTTGCGACGTGTGATTCCGGTGATTTTGGTACCCACACCGCCCAAATACTTCGCTTTACCGCGAGTTTCGACGCGGTTGCCCATCTGCACTTTCTTTCCACAAATTTCACATTGTCGTGCCATGGCACATTCTCCCCGTCGTATCGCGCGGGGGCTCCTCAGCCGTTTGGTTCGTTGTTTTGCTATTGAGATGTAATATTTTTCGCCGAAATCACATCGAAGGGCCAAGACTATACAAACACAAGGGTTTGGGCGAAAGAAGTAATCCCGAACCAATCTTTCTTGAGTGAAAAAGCCCAGATTTCTCAAGATCCTCGCCGGCGTGGCCGAAAACTCTTCCTAAGCCTCCTGTTCCCGGAAATTCACCGGCACTCCCACTGAGCGACCCCACACCGAGCCCCGCGACCATGTCTGCTTCCGATCGCATCACTGCCCCATCGCAGCAACCGACCCCGCCAGCGGTTCGCACGTCGCCGTGCCAAAGAGCCATCCGAGTCTTGCCCGCTGCGGCGTTGGCCATCCTGCTGACCGCAGTCTCGACCGGGTGCTCCCAACTCCCCTCCATGCGAGGCTTGGACCTGATGAGCCCCTCGTCGAGCCTGCTGTTCCCCGGATCAAAGAAACACACGTCGCCCTACCAAATGCTCGACGGCACCGTTCCGGCGACCTCGCTCTCGGGCGATGGCGCACTGACCGAAGAAGCGTATCACAAGATCCGACAAGCGAAGACGCAAAACGCGGTGGTGCTGCAAGTGGCGGGCGACGAACAACCCGTCCGCGTGCTGCCCCTGCCGACCGGCCAGCAGAGCGTGTTTGTCAGCGAGTTGCTGACCCAGACCGGCGTGCTGAAAAAACTCGGCGACGTCCAGGCGACCCTTTACCGGCCGTCGCCCGATTCGATCGCCGGCGTGCGGATGGACATCAAATTCGCCGACGACGGCACCGTCGAACCGACCAGCGACTACGGATTGCGTCCCGGAGACCGCGTTCAAGTCCAGCCGATCACGACCACGCCGATCGAAAGCCTGGTCAAGATGGCGCTGCGGCGATAGGGTCCGCGTTAGCGTAGGGGCGATCTTTTTTTGAGTTCGATGGCCGTCTCGGGCGGTCGTCCCAACGGTCGCGTCCGGGCGCCGACTGGAAGTCGCCAGGGTTGCTGAGATAAAATCGATTCCAGACGCCCGAGTCCTCTTTGCCCCACCCTTCATGCGATGCCGTTCCGGTCGCTGGCGAGCCGTTCATGTCTGAAATTGTCCATTGCCCGAAATGCCATTCCGCTGTCACGGTCGCAAGGGAACAGGCCGGCAATCGAGTGCAGTGCCCGAGTTGCTTGAAGGAGTTTCTTGCCCCGGCCAGCTTGGGCGGAGCCGGCGCGACCTCCGAAGACGAGGACTGGCTGTCGTTGGCCGATGCCCCCGCACCACCGTCGCCGGCCGCCGGAAAGTCGTCACCGGCAGCGGCTTCGGACAAAACCCGATCGCCCAATCCCGCCCCCACCGAATCCGGCGATGAGACCCCGTTCGACGAAAACCCGTTCGTGGACTTGCCCGCCGACGCCGCATCGGAAAACGAATCCGATCCGGCCGACATGTTCGCCAACTTTCCATCGCTGGACGAGTTTTCCGGGCCGAACGCGGGACCGGGCGCAGACCCAGCCGCTGCGTCCAAACCGGCCTCCGAATCGGCAACGACGATCGACCCGAATGAAGAGTTCCGGGTGACGTGCCCGATCTGCGGCAGCATGCTGTCGGCCAAGGTCAAACAGACCGGAAAAACGATCAAGTGCGGCGATTGTTACAGCGAAGTCCGCGTGCCCAAGCCGCCCCGGAAGAAAGTCCAGCCCCAGCGGAATGAAAACGCCGAGACGTTTCAGTTCGTGGAAACGGGTGCTTCGGGTCGGCCGGCGGATCCGTTTCTAAAAAGCGCCAACGAACTGCTTCGCGAAGCCGAGCGGGACCCCGAAGAATCGACGTCCGATTCGACGTTCGACGCACCGAGCACCGTCGGATGGTTCAAGACGGTCTTCGGGATCTTCTTGGACCCGGGCGTCATCAGCCACTTCTTTGGACTGGCGATTTTGTTGGGGATCCCCGCGGCCCTGACGGTGGCGATCCCGGTCTTCGCGCTCGGGATGTTTCCGCTGGGATTGCTCGGCACGACACTGACGGTGGCCTGCGGGTTCGCGATCCTGTTCGGGGTGGCCAACGAGCACGAACGTATTGAAGACTGGCCGACGCTGGATCCGACGGCCTGGTTCGAATCGCTGTGGTTGGTGATCGCGGCGACGGCGATCGCGGTGGGTCCGGCCTATGTGATCGCCACGGTGTTTGGAGCGGTGCCGGTGATCAAATTGGGACTGGTGATGTTCTCGATCTATGTCGCGTTTCCGATCATCCTGCTTTCGATGCTGGACGAGCAAACGATCACCTCGCCGTTTTCGGCGGACGTCAGCAAGAGCATCACCCGCTGCCAGGAGGAATGGGGCGCGTTCTATTTCTCGACCGGTCTGCTGTTTGCGGCCCTGTTCGGCTATTTCGTGATGTGCCCGTTTGCGCCGTTGAGCATCGCGATCGGCGTGATCCTGTCGATCGGCGTGGTGTTCATGTACTTCGCCATCCTGGGCCGCCTGGCATTGGCGATCGGCGAGGTCGTCGACCTGACGGCCCTGGAGACCGACGAGGATGAGGAAGAGGACGAATCGTAGCTTCGTTTTCGATTGGGCCGGACAGTCGCCGTCCTCTCCGAGGTCGGCGCGGGGGAAAGCTTTCTTTTTCGGGCACGCCGAGTTCGGAGAACACGGCGACTCTCGCAGCGCACCGACAGGCCGCAAGTCGATCCCACACCACGCTAGGCGTTGCTGCCGTAGGGTCGCGTGCTGATCACGCCCTCGGTGGGACTGGACGCGGTTCCATAAAGCCGCTTGGGGATCCGGCCGGCCCGGAATGCGTGACGTCCGGCGATGGCGGCGTGTTTCATCGCTTTGGCCATTTGGACCGGATCGCGGGCATGGGCAATCGCGGTATTGAGCAACACCGCATCGCCGCCGATTTCAAAGGCCTGGCTGACGTCGCTGGCCGTGCCCACACCGGCGTCGATGATCACCGGATAATCCGGGTCATCCTCTTTCAAGTACTCCAGGATGATCCGCAGGTTGTTGGGGTTCAACAAACCCTGCCCGCTGCCGATCGGGCTGCCGGCGGGCATCACGCTGGCCGCGCCGGCTTGCTTCAACCGCTGCGCGGTCACCGGGCAATCGCTGGTGTAGCACAGCACCTGGAAACCGTCGGCGGCCAATTCACGGCATGCGGTGACGGTTTCGGCGGGGTCGGGCAGCAGGGTCTTGCTGTCCCCCAGCACTTCCAACTTCACCCAATCGGCGCCGGGGTTGCCGAGCGTTTTCAAGATCTCGCGGCCCAACCTGGCGGCGCGAATGGCGTCCGCGGCGGTGTAGCAACCGGCGGTGTTGGGCAGCAGCGTGTACCGATCCAGATCGATGAAATCCAGAATGTTTTTGCCGCCGCGGTCGTACAGACGTTCACGGCGGACCGCCACGGTGACGCAGTCGCAGCCGGACGCGTCGAGCGAATCTCGCATCTGCTCCATCGTGTCATAGCGTCCGGTGCCGACGATCAGACGGCTGGCCAGCGTGTGACCACCGACGACCAATGGAGCGTCCTCGGTGCCCGGCGAAACGTTCGATGAAGATGCAATAGACAAGGTGGTTCAACCGCCTCCGACCAGGGTTACGACTTCGACGTCGTCGCCGGCACGAACGATCGTGTCGGCATAGGTTTCGCGTGGGACGACGTCGGCGTTGATTTCGACGGCCAAGTAATTTGGCGGCACGTCCACGGTGTCAAGCAACTGCTGGACACTCATTTCCGAGTCGATTTCGACGCGACGGCCGTTGACGGTGATTTCGATCATCAGGTGGACTCAGTCGTTGTCGTCATCGAATGCCGAATCGAAGGCCCGCGTGCTGGGCGAGAAGTCCAGCTTTTTGGTGAACTCGCACGCTTCGGCGGCACCGAATTCGCGTTCCATGCCACTGTCTTCCCACTCGATCGACAGCGGGCCGTTGTATCCGATGTCGTTGAGGGCGCGAATGATCTCTTCAAAGTTCACGCCGCCACGTCCGGGGCTGCGGAAATCCCAACCGCGGCGGGCGTCACCGAAGTTCAGGTGGCTGCAGTTGATGCCGCTGGTTCCGTCCAAGGTGACGATCGCGTCCTTGATGTGGACGTGGTAGATCCGATCGGGAAACCGCCGCAGGAACTGGACCGGGTCGACGCCCTGCCAGATCAGGTGGCTGGGATCGAAATTGAATCCGAATTCGGGCCGCCGGTCCAGCGCTTCCAAGGCACGCTCGGCGGTGTAGATGTCAAACGCGATTTCGGTCGGGTGGACTTCCAGGGCGAACCGCACGCCACATTCGCCGAACACGTCCAGGATCGGGTTGAAGCGTTCGGCCAGCAGATCAAACCCGGCATCGATCATGCTCGGCGGCACCGGTGGAAACGAGTACAGCAGGTGCCAGATGCTGCTGCCGGTGAAGCCGTTGACGACTTCGACGCCGAATTTTTGGGCCGCACGTGCGGTGTTCTTGAGTTCCTCGATGGCACGCTCGTTGACGCCCTCGGGATCGCCGTCGCCCCAGACATATTCCGGCAAAATCGCTTTGTGGCGTTCGTCGATGCGATCCAACACCGCCTGTCCTACCAGGTGGGCGCTGATCGCGTGGCACTGCAGCCCGGCATCGTCCAAGACCTGGCGTTTCTTGTCGCAGTAATCGTCTTCGGCAAGCGCCTTGTCGACTTCAAAGTGATCGCCCCAGCATGCCAATTCGATGCCGTCGTAGCCGAATCCGCTCGTTTTTTGGACCATGTCGGTGAACGGAAGGTCTGCCCATTGACCGGTAAACAGGGTGACAGGACGCGACATGAAGCTCTCCAAAAAAGCGATCGGGATGATGGGAAATATCGAGAGGAAGAAATCACCGGAAACACAATTTCGTGCTTCCAGGGGTATTTTGCGCTCCCGCCGGTAAAACCTGCAACAACCCTGAAACCTGGGTTCTCGGTCAAAATGGTGGTTCGCGGCCCCAATTTAGGTGCCCCGATCGACAACAGAGTTTCAATCCAAAGCGAATTGTGCCGCCGCGGAGTCCATTGAGCGTGGCCATCCTTGGCCTAGAATAGGGCTCAACGACGTCCGCGTGGCGAACTTACGGCACCTCAGGTCAACCCGGCTCCTCCCACTTTATCCGAAAGACTCGAAATGGCTCATAAAAACGGCAAGGCTGCGTCAGCCCCTCAACCGACCGGTTCCACCACCGCAGAAGCTGTCGCCACCCGCCTCCGTGAATCTCTGCTGCAACAGCGAGAGGAGCTGCCGGTCGACAAGCTGTTTCGGGCGTTGGTCAAGCTGGAAGGCAGCGACTTGCACCTCAAGGTCGGACAACCGCCGATGGTCCGCGTCGGCGGGACGCTCAAACCGCTCAACCGCGGCCCGATCGACACCGAAGAGATGGTCGACCTGTTGCTGCCGATGATGGATGAGCGGAACCTGCTGATCTTTGAAGAAGAAGGCGGGGCCGACTTTGCCTACCTGTGCATGGTCGACGGCGTGCGTTGGCGTTTCCGTGTCAACATGCTCAAGTCGCTGGGAAACATCGGCCTGGTCGCCCGGCGGATCAATAACTTTATCCCCGACTTCCGCGGCCTTTACCTGCCCGATTCGATCGAAGGCCTGTGCCACTACGAACAAGGCATGGTGCTGTTGGCCGGGGTGACCGGTAGTGGAAAGAGCACGACGATCGGATCGATGCTCAATTACATCAACTCCATCTACCGCAAGCACATCCTGACCTTGGAGGACCCGATCGAATTCATCTTCACCGAAGACAAATGCCTGATCAACCAACGGGAAATGGGCCAGGACGTCAAAGACTTTAACATCGGGATGAAGCACGCGGTGCGTGAAGACCCCGACATCATCCTGGTCGGTGAGTTGCGTGACGAAGAGACCTTCATGACGGCGATTCACGCCGCGGAAACCGGGCACTTGGTGTTCGGGACGATCCACGCGGCGAGTGCCTCGACGACGATCGGCCGGATCTTGGACTTGTTCCCCGAAGAAATGCACAACGCCATCCGCAGCGCGATCGCGTTCAACATGAAGGGCATCATCGCCCAAAAACTGCTCAAGAGCATCAAGCCGGGCGTCTCGCGGGTCCCGACCTGCGAAGTCATGACCTTCAACCCGACGATCCGCAAACTGGTTCTGGAGGGCAAGGACGAAAAACTGCCCGACGCGATCCGCATCGGGGCCGAAGACGGCATGCAGGACTTTACGATGAGTTTGAAAGGTCTGATCGATGATGAACTGATCGACCGTCCCACCGCATTTGCCGTCGCACCCAACAAGGATGCCCTGAAGATGGCGCTCAAGGGGATCGATGTCAAAGCCCCCGGTATTTTGTAAGCTGTCACTGCACTCACTCAGCCCCAACGCTCCCAGAACACAGTTGCCCCTCCCGCGCGGGACCGTCAACCGCCGGATGCCCCGATCGATTGCGGCCAACGCCGTCCCCGATTCCATTTCATTGCCACCACTCCTTTTCTGCTCTTGCCCGTAATTGATGGCCGAACAACCCCCACCCCAGCTCTGGCAATCCGTCGCTCCCGTTGAATTCGCCCCCAAGCTGAGCGACAACACGAAAGTCCAAGCGTTGCTGATCAGCACGCGTCAGGGCGCGGGATTTGAGGTCGCCGCCGGGCAGATTTCACACGCAATCCAGACGCGTGCCACTCAGATCCTGCTGGACTTCACCGCCTCGGGATGCGCGATGCGGTACATGATCGACGGCTTGTGGGAACAATTGCCCGCACTCGACCGCGAAACCGGCGACGCGATGTTGATCGCCCTAAAACAGCTGTGCCAACTGAACCCCGCCGATCGCCGCAGCGCCCAATCGGGATCGGTCGGCGTCAAATTGAAGAAGGAAAAATTTGACCTGGTGCTGCAATCACAAGGCGTGCAAACGGGCGAACGCGTGCTGGTGCGATTGAATTCCTTGCAGATCCCCTTCGAAACGCTCAGCGATATCGGGATGCGGGACAAGATGGCCGCGGCCCTGAAACAGCGTCTCAACGACGAAGGGGACATCGTGCTGATCACGGCGCCGAAATCCGAAGGACTGACGACCACCTGGAACGTCAGCATCAACGCGTCGGATCGCTTCTTGAGAGACTTCCAATCCTTCGAAGACCAATCCCGCCCCGAACCGGAAATCATCAACATCAACGCCAACTACTACGGCGGCAACACCGGTTTGACGCCTCACGAAGCGGTTCGCAAGGCGATCTTGAAAGAACCGGACGTGTTCATGTTCCCCGAAACGGTCGACGCCGAAACGTTTCAATTGGCCCTCAAACAGGTCACCGAATCGGAAAAGAAGGTGATCACCCGGATGGTCGCCGGCGGAGCGGTCGAGGGACTGGTGCGTCTGATCGCCCAGTACCCCGAGCAACGCGTTCCGATCGCCAAATCGGTCTCCTGCGTCCTCGGCCAACGACTGGTCCGGCGACTGTGTGACAATTGCAAAGTCGGGTTCCAGCCGCCGCCGCAGTTGCTGCAACAACTGGGCATCCCGCAGGGACGTGTCGCCCTGCTGTACCAACCGTTCATCCCGCCGCCGATCGAGCAACAAGTCGACGAGAATGGACGCCCGGCCCCGATCACCCCCTGTCACCAATGCCAGGGCCGCGGTTACCTGGGGCGGATCGCAATCTTCGAAATGCTCATCCCCGGCGAACAGCTGCGCGACGCACTGACCAAGACCCAGGACGTCGGACGATTGGCGGCGATCGCCAAATCCGAAGGCTTCCACGGCGTGCAAACCGAAGCCGTGCTGACCGTCGCACGCGGGTTGACCAGTCTGGACGAATTGAAACGTGCCTTCGCCAAAAAGGCGTAGCGTTCAGCGTACGCCTTCAAACAGCGCCGATCCGATCCGCACCATCGTCGCCCCCGCGGCGATGGCCTCGCGAAAGTCACCGCTCATGCCCATCGACAAGTGCGGTAAGTTGTACTCGTCCGATGCGACCAACCGGTCACGCAGCTCGGCGACGTCGCGGAATTGGCTCGCCGCCTGTGACGCCTCAGTCCCCCAACCGGCCATCGCCATCAACCCGCTGATCCGCACCGAGTTCAAACCGGGGATTCCCAACAGCTGGCCGACCGCATCGGGTGAGAGGCCGGTCTTGTCCTCGTCGCCGCTGATATTCACTTCCAACATCACCTCGGTCACACGTTGCTGACGCTCGGCTTCGCGGTTGATCGCTCGCAACAAGCGTTCGCTGTCGACCGAATGGATCAACGGATTGAGCGGCAGCATGCGACGCAGTTTGTTGGTCTGGACGTGACCGATCATGTGCCATCGCAGCGAGCGGTTCGTGGTGCCATCGACCGCCGGCCCGATCGTCTCGGCTTTTTTCCACAACACCTGCGGTCGGCTTTCGCCGAGATCGCAACACCCGGCGTCAAACAGCAACCGCGTGGTTGCGGCGTCGACATATTTTGAAACCCCGATCACGCGCACCGACTTGGGGTCTCGCCCGGCCGCGACGGCAGCCTGACGCACTTCATCGGTCACACGCATCCAGTTGCGACGAATCAGCTCGGCGATATCGGTGGGTTGCGTCATGGTGTTCCCCCGATCAACTGGGGTTGTCTTCGACGGTGATCAAATCCTCGTAGGACTCTTCTTCGGCATCGAATCGCGCGCAGTAGAAATCCGCGATGATTTGTTTCCCTAAAAACGTCCGCGGTCCCGATGCTGCCATCGATCGGTACACGATCCATTGTGCCGTTCCTAATTGGATCCGAAACGCCGCGGCGGCCCGTGGCGGGATCAGCCGCAATTGCTCGGCGACCGTCAATTGTCGCCAGGTCCGCTTGCAGGAAAACCGGTCACGCGACAAATCCATCCACAACGGTACGAACAGTTGCCCGCGGCCGCGCGAGGTGAGCAGCAAGTGCCGGTCCTCGGTGGCTTGCAATCGGGTCGCCGAAGACGCGTTTTTCCATTCGCCGGCCGACAACGGCACCACCAAGGCGCGTCGTCGATGATCCCCCAAGAACAACTCGGTCGTCTCCTGCTCGCCCTGGACGTCGATCTTGTCGGCCAGCGGCAACCGGACCTGGTACTCGATCAAGGGAAGTGCGTCGGCGGAAGCGTCAGAAGTGACCCCAGCATGTGCCGATCCCGGTTGGACTTGTCCGCGAACCACCGCGTCGGCAAGGAAGCAACAACGATCTTCGCGAAGCACCATGACCTGCCGCTGCAGGATGAAACCGCCCTGGTGCAGCTGTTCCAACTCCAGATAGTGGACATCGTCGTCGGTGTACTCGCACGTCGCCTCCCAATCGCCCAGTGGTTCCAGGGCCTGGCCGTCGACCGTGACGATCGTTTCACAGGTTCCGTTGATCAGAATTGATTTCCCCGCGGTCATTTCCAACCGGGCCTGGCGTTGGGAATAGTCGATCACCATCCGCCCCCGTCGCACGTCCCATTCGGGCAGCAGGCAGGCGACTTTGGCGTCTTCGTCATGCAACATCGATTCCGGCAAACTGACCTGCCACGCCAACCGGCCTTTGGATCGGGACGTTCCCAGCGCGGCCTTCATCGCCGGCCGCAAGGATTCTTCGTCCAAGTCGCCCGCGTAGGTCAACAGTCCGTGTTTGCCCACGTCGTCTTGAATATCACGCGTGGTCAACGTCGAAAACGCCTGGACGCCGCCTCGTCCGGTCAACGCGGCCACCCACGTGGCCAGTTCGACTGCGATCTCGTCGATGGACTTTTCAAACGCCGGACCGATGAGCCCGGTTTTCGACTTTCCGTTCTTTTGCTGTTTCTTCTTTTTCGGCTGCTTCGACGGAGGCACGAAACGCAGCAAGCGACGTTGGCGCAACAGCGAGGCCAAAGCGAGCCGGCATTGGTGCGGTTGTGACAGGATGGCCGACACGGAAAGGTCATCTTGCTCGCACCACCGTTTCAAAGCGTCGATGCTGCTGTCGGCCAATCGACGGCACGACGGCAACGCACGCAACCGGTGGGCGAGCGTCAAACCGATTTCGGAGACACCGATCAGCACGGCCGGATGAGTCGGATCGCGCTGCAAAATCCCGTCGCGAAAATCTTGGATCGTCCCCAGCAGGCTCCACCAGTCCGCTTCTTCCAGATGCTGTAACAGTCCCGGCATCGCGGCCGCCCAGACCAACACGCTCCAGACGTCACTCAGATGGCTCGAATTCGGGTTGCCGGGGTTGGGCGCCAGCGATTCTTGAAACCGCCACGCCAGCGTGCCCGGTTCGATCGTGCGAAACCGTTTGCCGCCGGTGTTTGCCCCGACGGCCGTCCGCGTCAACCAGTGCATTTGCAGATCGCACGGTTGTTCAAACGCCGTCGCCACCCCCCAACGATAAATCCGCCCCCGCCAGACCGCGTCCTGGAACACGTCCGCGATCGACTGGTCCTGTTGATCGGCCAAAACCCTCTCGCGCAAAATCGTCCACTGGGCCGATGTGGGCGGCGACGGTTCCAACAACAGCGTCTGGACGCCGGAATCCGAGTCCGCCGGCAGCGAGACCGCCGGCAGCGAGACCGCTTGTGGCAACGGATCACTCGAATCGGACGTTTTCGGTTGTCGACGCTTGCGGGGCATAGCAGACTGGTTTCGTAGAGATGAAAAGGTGAAGATGGAAGGAACCTGCCGACGGGCACGCTACCTTACTCACCTTGCTTGACTCTTGCACCTACCGGCCTCGCGTCTTCCCCACTTCCCGCTCCCTTCTGTTTCGCTTCTTCGATGAACAAACGATCCCGATTCGGCCTGGCCTGTCTACTGCTCTGCGTGCTGCCCTGTTTGTTGGCACCCCACACAGGCTGCGGCCGATCGGAGCCAGGTCCCACGGCCGATTCCCAGACGAAGCATCGGCCGGCGTCCTCCGATGCGACGGATCCCCCCCACGGCACGCCGGCGGCGACCACTTCAGCGGCTTCGACGATTGAATCGCCCGCTGCTGAATCGCCCGCTGCCGATCCGCGGGAAACGACACCGCAAACGGATTCGACCGCAGCGACGGATGATTCCGCCGCAGCCTCCGGTCGCCCCCTGCCTTCGCCTCCGGAGATGCCATCACCATCGGAGTCGACCGATGCCGCAGCGACTCCTTCCGACGACGCGGCCTCGGAGCAGCCTGACCGCTGGGAACCGGAGGGGCCGACCGCCGAAGAAGTCGCCCGCCAAGCCTTTCAACCGCCACCGGAGACGAAATCACTCAGTCAGCAAGGGCAGTTGTGGATCGATCCCCAACGCAAACGCGTCATCGTCGACGGCTACGTGGCGCTCAAACGCGGGGCGTTGGAGATGTTCGCCTGTCCGGTCGGCACCAAAGAACACGAATCGATCGTCGCCGCGCTGGCCCGCTCGCGCGAAGTCCATGCGGCCTTGTTGGCCGTCGACGCGACCCCCGGAGCCCCGGTCCGGTTTCGTCCCGAGTTCGTTCCACCGACCGGCCAAGTGATCCGGGTCTGGGTCTGCTGGTACGACACCGAGGACCAATTCCATGTCGTCGATGCCCGCCAGTGGGTTCAGGACTTGCAAACCGAACAGGCGATGACGGCCGAGTGGGTGTTTGCCGGCAGCGGGTTTTGGCAGGACGAAGAAACCAAGCAAGAGCACTACATGGCCGATTCGGGCGACATGATTTGCGTGTCCAATTTTTCCAGCGCGATGCTGGACGTGGCGATCCCCAGCAGCGCCGACACCGACTCACTGAGATTCGTCCCGTTTGAATCCAAGATCCCCGACCGCGAGACGCCGGTTCGGCTGATCTTGGTACCGGTCCCGGCGTCGTCCGATGATCTGGAATTACCGACGTCGCGGGATGTCCCCCGCAGGCAATGACCCGCCCCCGTGTTCGGTTCGACGACATTCGCCTGGAAACGGTGCCGCGACCGGTAGAAGCCGACCGAGATGCAAAATCGGCACGGCCCCAATATTCATGGTTTGCGGGGGGGCTGATACCGACTGAATGCTTGAATCCGAAGTTTCGCTGAAAAGTGCAACGTAGTGTTCGATGACGAAAACCGCCCTAATGGGGCGATTCCAGCCGTCGGAGCACACCATTATGCACGCGTTGAAACAGAAACTTTCTCGAACGCTCGGCCCGGACAGCCTGATTTTCGGCGGGGCCGTCGGTTTTCTTGTCTTGATGCACCAGATCGCGTTCGAAGATCGTTTCGTGCTGATCCTGTATTACTTGGCAGCCGTCGGGTCGGCCTATGCGCTGGTGCGCCGCCGCGCCCTGGGTTTGGCCAGCGCGATTGTCGCGGTGGTGACCGCCACCATGTTCGCGCAGCTCTATTACGCGGCCCAGCCGACGACGTGGAGTCCGATCTTTGATGCGGTGCGAGACATGGCGGCACTCGGTGCGGTGCTGTACCTGACGGTGCGCGTGCTGTTGGCCAGTTATCGGCTTCAGCGTGAAGAAAAACAGCGGGCCCTTGAAAACCAGATCCAGGAACAACTCGTCGCGATGCGCGCCCAAGCGCTGCGGCAAACGTCGCACGAAGTCCGCACGCCGCTGTCGACGATCACCGCCATCAGCGAAACTCTGCTGGACGGCAGCACGGGTGAATTGAACGAATCGCAACGCGAGTTTGTTCAAGACATCGACGATTCCGCACAACACCTGTTGGCACTGGTCAACGACATTCTGGATTACGCCAAAGCCGAAGCGGGCATGATCCGATTGGCGCCCCAACCGGTGGCACTGGCCGAATTGGTCGACCAATGTGTTTCGATGGTCAGCGTTCGCGCCAATGATGAACAGATCTCGGTCACCGCCCAGGTCGATGCGGAACTGGACGAAGTCGTCGCCGACCCGCTGCGGCTGCGACAAATCTTGTTGAACCTGCTGTCCAACGCCATCAAATACAACTCCAACGGCGGCAGCGTGATCGTGCAGATCCGCCCCGACGAAATGAATATGTTCCGCATCAGCGTGCGTGACACCGGGCGCGGCATCGCCCCGGAACACATGGAACACCTGTTCGAGCCCTACTATCAAGCCGCCATCGCCGACCAAGGCATCGGCACCGGCCTGGGGTTGGCGATCATCAAACACCTGACCGAACTGCACGGCGGAACCATCGACGTGGAAAGCGTGGTCGATACCGGAACCATGTTCACCATCCGCTTGCCGCGTGAGGCGGAAATGAGTGATGAACCGGCAATCGAACGAACGCTGCGGCCCGAAGACGCGGTGATGAAACTTGATCTGGCAGCGGTCTAAACCAATTTCCATACATCACTTGCCGAAACCACACTTGCGCTCAAGCACCACTTGAACCAGCACGGGGAACCGAAGGGTCGATCAACATGCCAAGCAATGAGTTGAACAGCGGATTCGCCACCGGATTTGCCGAGTCGTTTTCGCAAGCGGCCGTCGATGCCGAGCGCAAGATGCGGGTGTTGGTCGCCGACGGCAACGCCACGATCCGCAAGCTACTGCGGATGGGGCTGGCCGGTGAATCCTACGAGATCATCGAAGCGACCAACGGTCCCGACGCCTACGCCATCGCCACGGCGACGCCGGAACCGCACGCGATCCTGTTGGACGCCGGCTTGGGCGGCGGCATGGACGGTTTGCAGGTCTGTCGTGAACTGAAAAGCGACATGCAATTCCGCACCATCCCGATCGTGATGTTGACCACCACCGGGTCCAACGAAGAAATCAACGAAGCGGTCCAGGCCGGCGCCGACGAGTTTTTGAGCAAGCCGATCAACCGCGGCGAATTGACGGTCCGGCTGCGCTCGATCACGCGGCTGCACAAAGGCAACGCGGAATTGATCGGGGCCGAAAGCGTCGCACTCTCACTGGCCCGCGCCGTGGCCAGCAAAGACGGCTACAGCAGCGGCCACGTCGAGCAAGCCGCCAACTTTGCCGTCGCGTTCGGCAAGGCACTCGGACTCGATGCCGCCGAACTGAAAATGCTCCGCTACGGAGCCATCCTGCACAACGTCGGCAAGATCGCGATCCCCGATTCGATCCTTGAGAAAACGGGACCGCTGACGCCGCGCGAGCGGGCGTTGTTCCACCAGCATCCCCGAGTCGGCTGTGACATTTGCGCGCCGCTGAAACCGTTGGCGCCCGTGTTGCCCATCATTCGTCACCACAAAGAACACTTCGACGGCACCGGTTATCCGGACGGGTTGCGGGGCAACGAGATCCCGCTGAAAGCTCAGATCGTCGGCATCGTTGACGTCTACAGCGCGTTGACAAATGACCGACCGTTTCGACGCGCCAAATCGCAAGCCGAAGCGATCGAGATTCTGCGACACCGTGCCAAGCAAGGCATTCACGACCCAGAATTGATCGACAAGTTTTGCCGCGTGATCCAAGACGAAGCTTCCGACGACGCCGAAGCGACCGTGGACACGCCGGCCCCGACCGGCGTTGCCGCAACCACCGTTTAGCCATTGATCCAGCGAATCGATATGCCCAACCAAAAACGAAAAATCCTTGTCGCCGAAGACAATCCCGGCTTGGCCCGCGTGTTGTCCTTCAAGTTCAAATCCAGTGGATTCGAACCGGTCACCTGTGGCAACGGCGGCGAGGCCTGGAAATCCTTTTGCGACACCCAGGTCGCGGCGGTCGTCAGCGATCACGAAATGCCGATCATGTCGGGAATCGAACTGATCGAACGGGTCCGCGAGATGGACGCCACTCTGCCGTGCTTTCTGGTCACCGGGCGGCAGCTTGAATTGTCACGCGACCCCCGCGTGATCAAATTGAACATCCACACGGTGTTCGGCAAACCGTTCAGCCCCGGAACGGTCGTGTCGGCAGTCGCCGATGCGATCAATCAACAGGCACCCGGCCAGGCCAACCCGAACGGCCAGGCCAACCCGAACAGCCAGGCCAGTCCGCCCGCCCCGATCGGTTCGCCCCCTTTGAGCGGAGCCCCGTCAACGGGCTTGCCGGGAGCAGAGGCATGAGTTGGTCGGCCGGGCCCAACGGAACGATCCGCGAAACGACCGACGACGGTTCGGCCGCCACGGTCAAGGTTTGCACCTACGACCAAGGCACGTTGGACGGTTCACTGGCACACATTTTGGCCCAAGGGATCGGGCTGTCGGTCACCGTCGTCGAAGCGCGGCAGGGGGGACATCCCTTGGTCGTGCAAGCGACCGCCGATCCGCACCGCGTGCACACCGAAAACACCAGCGGTTGCTCCACCGTCCGCCAAGCGCTCGCGCTGCCGGCCGGTGGGGTCGCCGTCTGGTCGGCGCCGACCGATCAAGCCGACCGAATCGGACGTCACGCAACGACGCTGTTGGAACTGGAAATCGCACGCAACGAGAGCAAACAGTTGCTCGCCGAAGTCGATTCGTTGACCAACCAGGTCATGCAGGACTTCGAGGAACTGTCACTGATCCGCGCGCTCGCATCCAGCTTGGAATTGCCGCAGACCGAAGAAGACACCGACGAGTTTGTGCTCGCGTCCCTGATGCCGCTGGTCAGCGGCGTCGGCGCCGTGTCGATCGCCGCCATCTTGGTGGACGATTCGGGGACACAGAAACGCAGCCCCCTGTGGACCGGATCACGATTGATCCCCGATCCGTCGATCTTTGAATTGATCGACAGCCACCGCGAGGAGTTGCGTTTGCAACCGGTCGTCCGCAATCGCAACGTCGGCGATGGACACTGCGGTGTTCCCGGGCTGGACGAATACATCGTCGTGGAGTGCTGCAGCGAAGGACGACTGCACGGCTGGGTGATGGCCTGCAATCGCGTCAAAGATGACACCGACGACGTGCCCTGGGCCCAGCTCGGGTTCACCACCGTACAAGCCTCGTTGATGGAAACGGCGACCAATCAGTTGGCCGCCCAGCTGAACAACATCCGCTTGCTGCGTCAGAAAGAAGAACTGTTTACCGACGTCATCCGCGCTCTGGTCAACGCCGTCGAAGCACGGGACCCGTACACCTGCGGACACAGCGAACGCGTCGCCAGCTTCGCCCGATGCCTAGCATCCAAGATCGGATTCACGACCGCCGAATGCGAACGAATCTATCTGACCGGACTGTTGCACGACGTCGGCAAGATCGCCATCCCCGACGGCGTCCTGCAAAAACCCAATCGGCTCAACGACGAAGAACGGGCCATCATCGAAACGCACACCGATTCCGGCTGGCGGATCCTGCAGGAACTCGAAGCCCTGCAAGACATCCTGCCGGGCGTGCTGTACCATCACGAACATTGGAACGGTGAAGGTTACCCCGATCAATTGGCCGGAGAGAACATCCCGATCGACGGACGAATCCTGGCCGTCTGTGATGCCTTTGATGCGATGACCAGTGATCGTCCCTATCGCAAAGGCATGTCGATCGACCGCGCGACGGGCATCTTGAACGAAGGCGCCGGCACGTTTTGGGATCCCAATTTGATCCAAGTCTTTCGTCGGCACATCGACGAAATCGACGAGATTCGCATCAATCACCAGCCTCGCCAACCCGCCTCACGTCCGGCCCCCGTCGATGGTCGCCCGATCATCGGCCAGCCGGGATTCAGCGTCCCCGCTGAAACTCCCCAGGCGTCACCGATCGCCGAGTGAAATACCGTCAAGCGTAGCTACGTCAAGCTGCCGCGGAATACTAGGCCGCCCGACGCTGCTGAATTCCGCTGCCGCCGGCGACTCGGTCGATCAACAACGTGAAGTCGCCCGGTTTGGCGATCACCAAATCCACTCCGGCCCCTCTGGCTGCAAACTTCGTTTTCGGCGTCACGTTTCCACTGATCCAAACGTGTTGGCAATCCGGATCGGCCAACCGATTCATCAGGTCCTCCCAGGACTCGCCCTGGGTTGCCGAATCATCCCACCAGACTTCGTCGAAATGACGCAGCGTAGCGAGCTGGTCGGGCCGACACCACACCGCCGACGCGCGGCCGGACGAGGCGATCGACAACAGGGCCGACGCGTTGGCATAGGACGACGCAACCACCGCAATGCTTTCCGGCGCGGCACTCGGCTGATTCGCCCAACCACAGCGCCGCAGGTACCCCGGCAAAAACGATTCCCACTGGTGCCACGTAATCGTCGGCACGTCAAACAGATCGCTCGGGGCGGGACGCGCGCCGGCACACAGCGGCCCGAGCAACAAGAACGCTTTGGCATCGGCGTGCAACCGACAAAGCGTTTGAAACAACTCGATCGATTCGGCCGAATCATTGTCGCGGCAACACAAGATCGTCCGCACCGCCGAAGCCGGACGCAACAACGCCGTGTTCAAATCCACTCGATACGCCAGTTGCGACACATGTGACTCACAAAAGTCATACGCATCGCTGAACGCGTCCGCATCGCGATCGCCGATCCACAACAATGTCCCATGATCCATCGCACCGCCGTGATCGACCAATTGCATCGACATCGTTCCACCCTGAAATCCTTTTCGCTCGGTTATGCCGACAACAAAACATCCGCCTCTTGAAGACAGTGCCATGCTTCGCCCGGGTTTTCACAAGCCCGCAATCGGTCCAGAAATGATTCCATCGCGATCAGTCGGCTGATCTTTGCCAGGGTACGAAGGTGCGCCGAATCGTCGTAAGAGCAGATCAGGAAAAAGACGTCGGTCATGTGACCGGAATCGGAGAACGGGATCGGAGCTTGGCTGATCGCCAAACCGACGACGGTATCGGCCAAGATGGACGTTTGGGGGCGGCGGGGGTGCAACAACGCGACGCCACAGTCCAACGCCGTGGGATGCATTTGTTCACGGCTCTTGACCGCCTCGGCCATCGCCGGGGCGTCCCACATCAATCCCGACGCGGCGACCAGATCACACATCGACCGGATCACCGAGCTCCGCGTCCGGGCCCGCAAGGGAACTTCGATGGTGTCGACGGTGCACAATTCATGCAGCTCGCGGTCGTTCGTTTCATCGGTCATCCGATCGACGACGCGTTGGACGCGTTCCAATTCGACACTGTCATCGCTGGCCCCGATTTGTTCTTCCAGCCAGTGGTGAATCTCCGCTTCATTGAAGCGCCACTGCCCGGCCACTTTTCGCCCCGGCAAGCGACCACGGATCGCCATCTTCTCCACCTTAGCGGGGGTGATGTGGAGGTACTGGGCCAATTGGGCTAAATCAAACTCTTCCATCGTCGGCTAGGTCAGTGGGTGATGAATTCGCTCCGGCATCTGCGTCTTGGACGCGTATGTTGACTGACCGGCATCGATTTAGGGAGGTGCAAAAATACCGGATTCTCGGTGAAATCTTTTCAGATTCACTCAAGTTTCACCGTCCGGGCGTGCTCTCGCTCTTGACCGTGATCGCCGATGGACGGTATTTCCGAGCTCTTGGACGTCGTTTCGCCCATCCCTTCAACGCTTTGCGGCAATCGTGTGACACTTTTCTCGGCCCGTTCCCGTTCAAACGCTCCGTCGTCGATTCGCCGCATTCATTGGGCGCAGGGCGTGCGATGCGCGCAGCGTCTAGCTTGCGTGATGGCATTGGCAGGTGGGTTCGGCTTGGCGATCAACTCGTCTCGGGCGGTGGCGCAAACGGCCGGCAGCTCGTTGGATGTTCCGCAGACACGGCTGGCTCCGATCGGGAATACGGCTCCGATCGGCACAACGTCTCCGCCGCTGGGATCAACGACCGCGGCCCCGCCGGCCTCCACCGGGCAACCAGCCATGGGCCTGAATTATGGTTCACCCTACGGCGCAGCGGGCGGGATGAGCCAGTTTGATCCGTACGCCGGAGCCCCGGCATCCGGGTACGTCCAACCCTCCACCTCCGCCCCGATCTTGGGCGCGCCTTCGGCCTATAGCGGCGGCTTGCTGGGCGCCCCGACGACGGTCGCGCCCCAAGGCGGAGTCTTTGCGCCCGCGTCGCCTCCGCCCGGCTACGGCGCACCGGTCTATGGCGGGCTGGCCAATCAACCGCCGCCGGTCATCGATGCCGGCAATTTGTTTGGAAGCAATGCGCCGGTGGGAACGCTGCCGATCAATCCGCCGGCCAATTACGCCGCGCCACCCTCGTACGGATTTCCTTCGAGCGCTTATCCCAGCGGATCCCCGTCGTCGCTGTTCCCCGGAGGATTGCTGGGCAACACGCCGTCGTATTCGCCGCAATTCAATCCCTATCGTTTGATTCAAAAGATGCGGTTTCGCCACACGTATCTTCACGACGGCAATTCGGCCGCGGACCTGGGGATCAATGACACCGACGTGGCCTTCGCATTCGCCATCCCAAGTTTCCTGTTCTCGACGCAACCACTGTACATCGCGCCGTCGTTTTCGTTGCACTTGTGGGACGGCCCCCTTTCGTCCACCGGCGCGGACTTACCCGGAAACGCCTACAGTGCGTTCTTAGACTTTGGCTGGCAATCGGATCCCAACCGGATCTTGGGCGCTGACTTAGGACTGAGCGTGGGGATGTTCAGCGAGTTTAAATCTTTTGACATGGACGGCGTGCGGGTTCGCGGTAAAGGTCTGGGCACGTTTCGGATCACGCCCGCGTCGACGTTGAAGTTGGGCGTTTATTACTACGACCGTGTCGATGTGAAATTGCTGCCGGCCGTGGGACTGTTCTGGCGTCCCAGCCCGTTCACCAAAGTCGATTTGTTTTTCCCCCAGCCACGCTTCTCACGCTACCTTTCCACCGTCGGCACCAATGATGTGTGGTGGTACGTTGCCGGTGAATACGGCGGCGGTTCCTGGGTCATCGACCGAGAGACCAAAGGCGAGGACCAAGTGGACATCAACGACATCCGTTTGACGGTCGGGTTTGAATGGGGAGAGAGCAACCGGATGCGAGCGGGATTGAGAACCTGGTTCTTTGAATTCGGCTATGTCGGCGACCGAGAAATCGTCTACCGCCGCAACTCGGCCGACAATCTGAGCCTCGACGACACCTGGATGTTCCGCCTGGGCATGGGGTACTAGGCGTCTGCCGCATCTCAATTTGCGAACCTGACGACGCGGTCCGAGGCCTGTCATGCCAATCCTAACGTGTGTCACGTCGGCTTGCGGCTTTGGCAATTCAACGGTTCCCTGTTCGAGCCAGCGGTACCACAGCGTCAGGCCGCCGGTTTCCCACCACAGGGCTTTGATGCGGTCACGCTTTCGGTTGACGAATAGGAATAGCGATCCGTCGGTGACGCTCTTGCCCAGCGAGTTGGTGACGATGCCGGTCAGTCCATCGAACCCTTTTCGGAAATCGACCGGCTCGGTGCACAGGTAGATTGGCGTGGATGCGGGCAGTCCAATCACGAGCGATCCTCCGACTGGCGATCAGGTTGAGGCTCCGCCGGCACTTCGACCCGGATGCGAATCCCGCCGGGTAGATCGATGGTGGTCAATGCCCGAGGTGGGGCTTCAGGCTGCTCAGCTTGTCCTGGGAAAGCGACGGGCAGGAATGCAGCGGGCGAACTCGCTGCCGTCCGTTCAGCCTTGATCACCGGCCGCCGAAGTTTGCGTCGCCAGTAGTAGTAGGCCGGCTGGGAAACGCCTTCGGCGGCACAGAACGCAGCGACGGTGGTGTCAGCCAGTTCGAAGCGCCGCAAACGCTCGGCCCAGATTTCGGCGTTCTCGGTTTTGGACATGGGTTTTCTCCGTTGGTCGAAACGAAACAAAACCCACCACGGTAAACCCCGCGCCTACAACGGTTCTGGTGTACGGTTACGCAGCGGTTGCCGGCTTCGCTAGGACATGACCCCAGTGGACCGTGCTGCTCGTCAAGCGTTAGCTGCGCCAGAAACGCATCACGCCGCTCACCGGCAGGCAGCTCCGTCGAACGGGATTCTTGTTCCGCGTCGATGCGCTGTTTGATCGATGTGAATTCGCTCTGTTCAAGTGTTTCTGCGATCGCAGCGCGAATCGGATTAAGTTCCACGTAGGCTGCACAGGCCAGCAGCGATTCCTCGTCGTCGATTCGAATCGCTCGGTAGCGATCTTGCCAAAACCGGCCCTGTGCCTCGTCGGCTCGGTTGGCGCGCTGGGCGACCCGTTGGTTGAGCAGGCGGATCCACCAACTGACGCTAGAATGACGTTTGCGTATTTCGGCGAGCTTGATGGGGCAGTTGCGAATCGAATTGAGTTCCGCCTCGGTCGGTTCGGCCGGCTCGCCGTTGATCTTTTGCAGCGGGCAGATCATCAGCCAGCGTCGCGCCACTTCGGTATCGCTCCAGGTGGCAACCACGTCCGGGCGAGTGCGGAGGATCAAATGGGAGTGATTCGAGAGAATCGAATAGCAGAGCAGATCGATGCCGAAATAGGCGGCAAAGTGCCGGAGTAGTTTTTCGATCCAGGCTTTGCGATGGTCGAAGTTTTTTCCGCTGATGGGATCATCTCCCATCAAGAAGCACCGCCGGACGGTGCGGTTGATCGCGTGGACGATGTTGATTTCGTCAGGATCGAGAACTTCACAGCGAGCGAGTCTGGCCATGGCACAGCGCACCTGCTTGGTCGAATCCGCCGCGTGATTAGGCGTCTCTTGTCCACCACCGCAGCCCAAACAGGTCGCCTTTTGCGACCCAAGAATCAGACCCGCCCGCACGCTCCCAAGTCAACCCTTAGATCAATGTGCTCTGTCCCCATCCGACTCTCTTCTTCACGCAAACCTTCAATCAGGCAAGAAACTCTTATTGGCAGGAAGCATGTACACCTGGCACGACGCCGACACACGGTTCGACTTGCTGGCGAAGCAAACGCTCTCTTGTGCAAAAGGAGAAAGCTAAGGGTATGGGCACTCCCATACAAACTCTTCATAATAATAATAAGCGGCAGGGTCAGGCGCGCCTTGAGCACAGTCCTGCCCCGGCCCTCCAAGATCCTCACAAGTGCAGGGGCC
>NZ_JACEHH010000259.1 GCF_014154935.1 Stieleria mannarensis | reverse complement strand
GCAGCGATCACCCGGCCGCCGCGAGCAATCAACCATTTGTGAAAACACTACTCGGCGGCTCGGTGTGCAGTACGCCCAACATGGGCGTGATCTTGTGGGGTGCAAGTCCCCTGTACTTAGTTCCGGTTCTTTCGAGAGGTCAGTATACCAAATGAATCACTAACGAAAGAGAGTACGAGGCGAGGGCAACTGCGGAAGGGTGACCGACCGTGGGAAGGAA
>NZ_JACEHH010000258.1 GCF_014154935.1 Stieleria mannarensis | reverse complement strand
TGGGCAGGTAAATTCTTAGATCAATGGTGCACCCGAGCGATGCGTTCAAAGATCGCGCCGATGAAAGAGATGGCACGAACACTTCGTCGACACCGAGAGGTCTTGCTAAACTGGTTTCGAGCTCGTGGGCAGGTCTCAAACGGGACTGTGGAAGGCTTTAATAACAAAGCCAAGCTAGCGATGAAAAAGGCCTACGGTTTCAAATCCTTCGAAACGATCGA
>NZ_JACEHH010000257.1 GCF_014154935.1 Stieleria mannarensis | reverse complement strand
CGAATCACCGACAGGCTCCCCGGCAGTCACGGGCGTGGCGTCCAAACCGTTGGTGTCCAGCCTTTAGGCGCCTCTTCACGACGCCTCCGGCGCTCGCATGCCAGACAAGGATCGGCTAAAGCCTAGACACCAACGACACCGAATCACCCGCTCTACCTCTACGTTTTTTGGCTTTCGCCGATTTCGGACTGACGCCGTCACCCGTGACCCTCCGGTGACAGC
>NZ_JACEHH010000256.1 GCF_014154935.1 Stieleria mannarensis | reverse complement strand
CCGAGTCGACCGCGCACCCGTCAAACCGTGACATCAAAAGCGAATCCCAGGAAACGGAGGTTCGATGAAATCAAGTGGGCCAAATTCAAGCGCACCCATCAGCAGCATGGACGACAGGCGCCGGACCATCGCAGCCACCTCTACCGCCACGAACGGTGCCCGTCACCGGGCCGGAAGAGTAAAGTCAACCATTGCCAAATCGCTCGCAAGCCCGGCTCCGGTGCACGGGAT
>NZ_JACEHH010000255.1 GCF_014154935.1 Stieleria mannarensis | reverse complement strand
GTTCTTGGTTGTCTCGGCTGTCATCGCTGGCGCGGACGGTCCTGATGAGATCGAAAGCTTCGGTGATGAGAAGCTGGACTGGCTATCCAAATACGCAGATTTTGAAGCCGGCATCCCTTCTCACGATACCATCACGCGAGTGTTGTCCCTGATCAAACCAGCGGAGTTTCAGAAGGCACTTCTTCAGTGGCATGCTCATCTCTGCGAAATGAATTGGGATCACGAGATTAAGG
>NZ_JACEHH010000254.1 GCF_014154935.1 Stieleria mannarensis | reverse complement strand
AGTGGCAAACTCGTGACCGTGTAGCTCGCCTGGGCCGAACTCATGGTGGTGGATTTTCGGAGGCATTTGCTCCTGCGTCCAATGATTGTTTGCAACGTTCGTTGGTACTCGGTAGGCTTCAAGGTGCCGGGAAAAACGGACTCAGGCTCTGCGGGGACGCGGGCCTGGGAAGGGATATCTCGGTCGATAGCGCGCAGGTGGTGCAGCAAGCCCGTGGCGGAATACCTCCGCCG
>NZ_JACEHH010000253.1 GCF_014154935.1 Stieleria mannarensis | reverse complement strand
CGTAGCTACTTACATTCCGCACCTCCTTTTGTAGGTTCGGAGGGATCCCGGCGATACCCCCAGCATCCGCGCAAGGCTGCGTTGGATTTCCGACAGGTCGGCGAGGCGACGCATGATTTCGCCATGATGTCGGACAATCACAATCGAAAGCGTTTCGAAGCATTCGAACATCGCTTTGCCCGTCGGAGCAGGACTCGGACGGTTCTCCGGATAAAGTCCGTACATCGGTTCGCCGTTGA
>NZ_JACEHH010000252.1 GCF_014154935.1 Stieleria mannarensis | reverse complement strand
GTTCTTGGTTGTCTCGGCTGTCATCGCTGGCGCGGACGGTCCTGATGAGATCGAAAGCTTCGGCGATGAGAAGCTGGACTGGCTATCCAAATTCGCAGACTTTGAAGCCGGCATCCCTTCTCACGATACCATCACGCGAGTGTTGTCCCTGATCAAACCAGCAGAATTCCAGAAGGCACTTCTTCAGTGGCATGCTCATCTCTGCGAAATGAATTGGGATCACGAGATTAAGGACGACGATC
>NZ_JACEHH010000251.1 GCF_014154935.1 Stieleria mannarensis | reverse complement strand
CCGATGCCACTTCCTCGCGGCCCTCCACCGGTCGTGTTTCAAAGGAGAGCCGATTGAACGTTCAATGGAGGACTAATGCGAAAAATCGAACGTCATCGGGGAGGCGAACGGGGAAGATCTGCGCCGAAGTCGCTCGAAACCACTCAGACATGAGGCCGAAGCAGACACGGACAGGCAAAACGGAGTTCCGCCGCCGCTTGATCACCGCATCGGGATCAGCCTGGCGACCGCTACAGCGCACCGCA
>NZ_JACEHH010000250.1 GCF_014154935.1 Stieleria mannarensis | reverse complement strand
CGTTCACGCTGTCAACCGACGCCTGTCCCGGAACGCCCACTTCCTCTTCGTGTTTCTTCGTGACCTTCGTGGTTTACTGATTCGTCCGCGGTTTGACTGGTGCGCCCGATTTGCGCCCATCGGAATTCAGCAGACCTCCATTTCCAGGGTTTCGCACTTGATGTCATCGTTTGATTGGTGCGCTCGAAGTGGGCCCATTTGATGTCGTCAAACCTCTGTTTCCTAGGATTCGCTCCTGATGTCACGGTTCGATA
>NZ_JACEHH010000025.1 GCF_014154935.1 Stieleria mannarensis | reverse complement strand
AGTCCTAGGACGATCAGCACGGCGAACGCTTTGACCTGGGACAAGCACAGCAGCATGGACGCATGGTCAAGCTTGTCCCCGTCGGGCTCATCCAGGTACGCGCGGTCTCTCCAGAAGAACACACCGATCAGAATCAACATGAAGACGGGAAGGACTTGTCGGTGGATGTCCGTGTCGGTGTTCATCCATTCGTCGAAGCGCATCCGGTCGGCCAGCCCCGTCCAGATCGCGACGATCGCGTCTAGAAAATCCTATCGGAGTGCCCGGTCGCGAGCGAGGTTTCACACCGCTTCCGCGAGGCCCAGGGCCGAGTCGCGAAAATAGTCCGACGCGGTCGTTTCCGGTTTGGGTACTTGTTTCGTTCGATGCAATTGCCAGTCGACCACTAGCAACCCATAAGTCTCGATTTCGCGGATGCAATTTTCGGAAATCGGGATCAGTTCGCTGTTGCCAAACTCCAGTCGTTCGCTGACCTGTTTCTGATGTTCGTCGACCAGCAGGTGCAGTTCGTCGCTGCCCACAACCGCGACGGTGAACATCGCTTCGGGCGGCATGTCGACAAACATGCGGGGCAGTTTGTTGTGGGACGACGTTTCAACCATGTGCCCGTCGGCACAAAGCGATCGAAGTGCGGTCGAAAACTTGGACGGATAACCACCAAGAAGCTTGCGGGTGGCACAATCCAACAGCAACGTTGTTCCGTCTGCGGATAGGTAGTAGCTGGAATAGGATTCCATCCCGCGATGTTTGCACAGTTGATTCACGCATTTGCGGAACCCGGCTTGTCTTAGCTGGGCATCCCGCCGCGCGATCGCGTTCGCGTCAGGTGGTGGAGATCGAGTGACGCTCTCTAAGTCGCCTGCAGACCGGTACTTCGGCATCTCATTTGCAACTGGACGTGATGGAACAAATCATTTCCTTTTTCCCAAAGCGAGATCGCAATGTCCACGACCATGAACGAACTCTCACCCAGCCGTCTCAGTCCGGGAGATTTGAAAGAACTCGCCGAAACATCCGCACATCCCTGCGTGTCGATCGTCATGCCGACGCATCGTTCCGGCCCCGAAACCCAGCAGAATGCGATTCGTTTCAAAAACCTGTTCAGCGAGGCAAAACAAAAACTCCAGGACGCCGGGCAGGATTGTTCGATTCTTGAACCGATTGAATCCCTATCGACCAACTTTGACTATTGGCAGCACCAAGATGAAGGGCTGGCGATTTTTTTGACGCCGGACCGTTGTCGCATCTTCCGCGTCAACCGGACCGTTCCGGCGTCCGTGTTCGTCGCCGACGCGTTGCTGCTGTCACCGTTGTTGCCCCAGGGCAACGTGAACGAACGGCAACTCGTGCTGTCATTGACCTGGGACAACGCCACCTTGTATCGATTTGACGGTGAATCACTGGAATTGGTGCAAACGGAAATGCTGCCGGCGAAATACCACGATCTGATCCTGCCACGTGATCCAGAAGAGAGTTTGCAGAACACCAGCCATCGCAGCCACGGAAACGTTGGCGCCACGTCGACGGCGATGTTCCATGGCCATGGCGAAGGTGAAGACAAGATCGCAGCCGATCGTCAAAAGTACCTTTCGATTGTGGGTGAGCACGTCGCTGGAGTCGTCTATCATTCGGGAGGCCCGTTGGTGCTGGTCGCAACGACAGAAGTTGCCGGTCACTTTGAAGCCACCACAGATGTTCGCGTCGATGGAAAGGTCGAGGGAAGTTCCTCGCAGTGGAGTGACGACGAATTACGCGATCGTGTACGCGAGACGCTCTCGGACCTGCGAGATGCAGATGAGGAAAGCCCCACCGAAAAATTCGCCGCCGCCATCGCGCAGGGCCGTGGATCGGACGACATCTCGGAAATCACAGCCGCCGCAGCGAACGGACGCGTCGACTCGGTGATGATTTGCGTTGACGATGTGGATGCGACGGAACTAAATTCGATTACCGTCGACACCTTGCGTCACGGCGGATCCGCCTTCCGATGCGATGCATCACGCGTGGCGGGGAAAACGGCTGTCGCGGCGATCTTCCGGTATTGATGGTTCGCCCCGAGCACCATGCCGTGATTGGCCAACGGGCATATTTTTCCGCGCCCCCTTCTGGCGCACAATGGGCAGGTTGGTTGTTGATCAGCCAGACCGGACGATAACAGGCCGGTGATGCAGGGCGAAGGTTTTGAACGGTTGGATCAAGGGTGATTCCGCGATGCGTAATCGTGGCGTTTTTGGGTGTTTGTGCACCTCACATTCGATTCGACCGCTTGGCATGCCGATTGCGTCGCTGATCACCGATTGGGACTTCGATCGACGAGTTCCCAACATGACAAAGTAGAGACTGATCTCAAAACTCATTCCTGTGTCGTCCTCAGCGTCCGGCGAGGCGGCACGCTTTGAAACAGTTCCCCCACCTTTCAACCACGTGTTGACCTATGAGTGATACAAATCCCCAAATCGAAGAACAACTCGACAAACTCGCTTCGGTCTGTTGCGAGCAACTTGAAAGCGATTCGCCGACGTCGTTGACGGAGGACTCGTCGGTGGACGACCTGTTGAAGGCGCTGTTGATGAGTGGCTTTGCACGGCGTGAAGGCAGGACGTTGCAGGTGGAAATCGAGCACCGCGTCAAAGACCTCTGTCGCGAACCGGCGATGCATCGTGGAGGGGCATTGTCGAGCATCACCGAACAATTGCAGTCCAAGTTTGACGAACTCAAAAACTGGGAATCGCGGCAGCCCGGCGACAAGACGCCGCCCAAAGCGGCCAATATCAGTTCCGCGAGCGATGCCTGATCGCTACCAGCTTTCGTTCTGGATCCTTGTCGGGGCGACAGCATGTTTCGGGTTGCTGTTCTTCCGTGTGATCCAGCCCTTCATCCTGGCGATCTTTATTGCATTGGTCTTGGCGGTGTTGTTTGCGCCGCTGCACCAGTGGTTGACCGACCGCACGGCCGGCCATGATCGCATTGCAGCTGGATTGACGACGGTACTGGTCATCGTCGCCGTCATGCTGCCGATCGGCGTCACGCTGATGATGGCCGGCACTCAGGTCATGCGGACCGGGACAGAGATGGCCGATCGATTCGATGCACCATCGTCAAATGGGGACGATGACACGCTTGACCTCGTCCAGGGCACACGCGTCGGTCGCATGATCGACGGGATCAAGAGCCGGTTGGCGAAAGACCAACGGGATCAATTGCGCCGTGCGTTCTCACGTATCATCGACGGTGTCACGGCAGAGGTGTACGCCAAGACGCGCGGGCTGCTTTCCGATTTTTTCGCCTTTTCGGTCAGCCTTGGCGTCATGACACTTTCGCTCTACTACTTTCTTGCCGATCGCGATGTCTTTCTGCGTGAAGTGCACCGGATGCTGCCGCTGGAAGATCGTGAAGAGGAGCGATTGACCGATCGTTTCCAGTCCGTCTGTCGCGGCGTCGTTGCGGGGACGGTCGTCGCCGGCCTTGCGCAGGCAACTCTGTCAGGCATCGCATTCGCCATCTTAGGGATTCCCAACGCCTGGCTACTGATCGTGCTGACGATGTTTTCCTCATTCATCCCGTTTTTGGGATCGGCCGTCGTCTGGGTCTCGGTCGCCTTGTGGCTGTTGTTGGACGGGCGATACGGGGCCGGAATCGGATTGCTGATTTACGGTGCGGCGGTTATCTCGACCTCGGACAATCTGGTTCGCGCGTACGTGATCGGAAACCAAGCCAAACTGCACCCGTTGATCGCCCTGGTCACGGTGCTCGGCGCCCTCAAGCTGATGGGCCTGTGGGGCATCTTCGTCGGCCCAATGATTGCCGCGTTCTTCTATGCACTGCTGAACATCGCTCGGGACCGCGTCGCGAGCCACAGCTTGGTTTCGCACTAGCCAGGCAATGCGCTCTGTAAAACACATCGCCAATCGCCGTGCGAACGTAGCTACCTTCGCCAGAACTTCGAGGACTCCTCGCGTGGTCCACGACCGTTTCGGCGAAGATTCACGCGTCACTCATTGGCATGTGCTTTGCGTGCTCATGGGTGACGTCTCTTCCTTCTTACTGGAGCCCCTCATGTCTGCACCACGTCCCGTCGTCATTGTGACTGGAAGCTCGGGGTTGCTCGGTCGACCGGTGTGCAACGAATTGGCCGACCGCGGCTACGAAGTCTTCGGATTCGATCGCGTCGGATTGCCCGAGCCCCCCAAAAGCCGTGCCCACGTTCACGACATTGAATGTGACATCACCCGCTATGACAACGTTCGCGGCGCAGTTGCGGAGGTGCGTCGCCGGGCCGGAGAGCAGGTGGCCAGCGTCGTCCATCTGGCGGCCTACTACGACTTTTCCGGCGAGGACAGCGAGGCCTACGACGAGGTCACCGTCAACGGAACCGATCGGCTGCTCAATGCACTGTCCGAATTTGATCTCGGTCAATTCATCTTTGCCAGCACGATGTTGGTGCATCAGCCCTGCCAGCCCGGACAATACATCTCCGAAGCCGATCCGTTGTTGGCAAAGTGGCCTTATCCGAAAAGCAAAATCGAAACCGAGCGGCTGATCCGCGAAGGGCACCCCGACGTGCGATCCGTCTTTTTGCGGATCGCGGGGGTCTACACCGATGATGGACGCCAACCGACCATCGTCCAGCAAATCAAACGCGTCTACGAAAAAGATTTCCAAAGTCACTTTTTCCCCGGCGACGCGTCGACCGGGCAATCGGCCGTGCACCTGGACGACGCGGTCAGTGCGATCGTGGCTACGGTGCAACATCGTGATAACATCAATGCCAAGACAGCCATCTTGATCGGCGAGTCTGACCCTCCGTCTTACGAAACGCTGCAGGACGCGATTGGTCAGCGGATTCACGGAAAGGACTGGGCGACGCTGCGGGTGCCAAAGCCGCTCGCAAAAATCGGTGCCGCCGTCACCGACACCCTCTCTGCCGGTGACGCGTTTATCAAACCCTTCATGGTGCCGATGGCCGACGACCATTACGCACTCGATCTCTCTCGGGCCAAAGCATTGATCGGTTGGGAACCAAAGCATCGCCTGATTGATCGGTTACCGATCATGATCGACCGGTTAAAGCAAAACCCCGAACAATGGTATCGCAACAACGGATTGCAGGACTGAAGACGATGTCAAACGCAACGCTACCGGTCGACGAACTTCATCGCAACGTCCCGCCCTACGACCACAACCCCTCGGCGTGGTCTCAACGCATTCCGATTTGCATCCTCGCCTTCGTCGCCGCCGCAATTTCCACCCACTTGTCACTTTTCCAGTGGGGGTTGATCGAATCCGCATGGGACCCCGTCTTCGGCGACGGGACCGACAAGGTGCTGAAGTCCGACACCGCACAGCGGATGTACGGAATCCTCGGCATTCATGATGCGGCGTTGGGCGTGCTGGCGTATTTGGGCGACGCGATCCTCGGCCTGGCCGGTTCAACGCGTCGGTGGCAGTATCGCCCCTGGATGGTGGTCCTGTTTGGGATCGATGTGATCCCGCTGGGAATTGTCAGTGTGGTGTTGGTCTTGATCCAAGCCTTCATCGTCGGATCGTGGTGTTTTCTGTGTTTGGTGACGGCTGTGATCTCACTGATCCTGGCCTACTGGGCGTGGGACGAAGTCCGTGTTTCGCTGACCTACCTATGGATCGTTTGGAAGCAAAACCGTGACCGCCGGATCTTGTGGGACGCCTTCTGGGGTTACCGCAGTCCTCGGCTGGACCATGCCGCCGAAACATTACTTTCCCGGAGTGCAAACTGATGTGGGGACGTGTGGTCGAAATCATGACCGCGGTTTGGCTTGCCGTCAGCCCCTTTATTTTTGACGCGGCGTCGGACGGCGTCGTGCTGTGGGCGGACCTTGGCGTGGCGACGTTGATCTGGGTGTTGTCGGGGTTGTCCTATTGGCCACCGACCCGCCGAGCGCACCTGTTGATCCTGGTCGTCGCGACCGGGTTGATTCTGTGGGGGCGATTCAGTGTCCTTCCGCCAACGCCGGTGCATCAAAACCACATTGTGGTCGGTCTGTTCTTATTGATGATCGCCGTGATTCCCAATCGCGCCTCGCAACCGCCGCGGGGATGGATGCAGCAACCGGGTGAGGTGCAATAGCTTCGCTGCGTTGCAGCGTGGGAAATCGCCTCAAGGCTAGACACCAACGGTTGCTGATCGATCTTTGGGAAGCGTTGGCTCGACCTGATGAAAAGCGGCGGATCGATTGGCGCGCCGATTGCAAAGGTCATCCTTCACTTTGCATACCGCTACTTCGAATCGTATCGCCGTTGCGGTTGTCAGTTTCTCATCAACCAATCACAAGTCCAATGTCCAACCAACGTTCACTTCGTCTCTCCATCGGCAGCCTAAGCTTGGCGATGGCAGTGTGCGTCACGATTCAAGCCGCCGAACCCCGACAGGCAAACGACGCCGTTCCCGACGGGACGGTGCATGCGATCAGCGACTGGGCGATGGCGGGTTTGATTTGGAGTGATGCCAGTCTTGCGAAAAAGCTCGCGGCCGAAGCTGCCCAACGCAGCGAATCCCCCGAGGACGCACAAAGGTATCGGTCGATCGTCGACCAGTCGGCTCGAATTATCAACGACTTGGAAGCTTTCGGGTGGAAGCAGGTCAAACGATCAAACTCCAAAGTGACGAGCAACGCGTCCACCGATGCCTTGCCAAAGCCCGAGGCGGTCGGTGCCGCCTTGGCCGCTTCGCTTGGCCGCTCCGACAACGACTCAACGGGTTCTTCCGCACGACCGGACGAACGCACGAAACAGAAGAAGTCTGCACGCGATCCGCGGCTGAAGCGTTTTGATACCGAATCTCCCGCCGGCGCTGACGATCCGGGGCTGGACGATGAACGGATCGACGATGACGTACCGCTGGATATCGACCAGTATCGCGTGGACGACAATATCGATGAAACGCGGCGTGAGGCCGGGAATCATGCCGACGCGATCGAAGACGGCGTGGAAGCCGCGATCGCAGCAGCCGCCGGCCGGCGTGCCGTCAGTGGCCCGGTCGCAGGGTATATCAGCGAGCGCGAGGTGCAAACCCGATCCGCGACCCTGCCCTATTCACAGGACTCCATCTACGACCGCGATGACTATGACCCGGATGCCGACTACGACATCAACAACCCCAGCGGCACCAAATTTACGAATCCGGAGAGCGTCGATCGGGGCGATGGCGATGACGACATTGATTTGGATGATCCGGCACGAGTCATCGACGGCGAAGATGAATTGATTGCTTCGATGCAGCCCAAGTCAACCAAGCATTCTGATTCGGGTTCGGAACAACGTTCTTCGCCTACTGTAAAGATGGATCGTTATACCGATCAGAAAGCAACGCATCACAGCGATGCCAACTGGGTGCAGTTCCACATCAATGCCAACCAAGCAATTTGGTCCAATCACACGACACGCGACAACCTTAATCGACGTACCGATGAGGCTTACTTGAAATTGAAAATTCACGCCGCTGCGGCACTCGATGCAAGTGACAATCCGGAGCTCGCAAAGGTTCTCCAATCGCTCGTCGAATAACCTGCTCGATTGTCAACATCACAACCAACCGACTGTCAGTCCCAACTCTCCGAAGAGAAAACCATGCGATTTGCACCCTACATCCTATTGATCTTGTTTACGACCACCGCAACAGCCGACGATGGGTTGTTCGATGATGACGACGCGTCCACCCCGGCCGGCGATGTTCTCGACGCCACCGGCGATCTCGCCCGCGGGCTTGGGAAAGGCGCGTACCTGCGTTCGCTTTCCGCCGAGCAGCTTCAAGAAGCGATCGCACTGCGGCTGGAAAACCGCAAAGAGCGTGTCGAGCAATACTATGAGTTGCGTGAGTTGCGCGACGAAGAGATTGAAAAAGAGCGCAATGTTTTGTCAGAGGAAAAGCGACGCGAAATCGGCCAACGCATGGCACCGGATCGTTTGAAAGAAAACCAAATTGACAACCAAACCGGTGAACTTCACTGGCCCCGGCCGCTTGATCATGAAGCCCTGAAACCGTACCGCAAGCCGATCGAAGAGTCGCTCGCCAAACGTGCCAGCCCCGGTGAGGTGTATCGCCGAATGGACTATGCCAAGGTGCATCGCATGGTGAACTTGATTGATGAAGCGGTTGACTCGATCAGGGACGAGCTTGATCCGCAAGAGTTGACGGCTCTGAAAAGCTACTTGCGCCAAGTCGACTATGAGGCTCGCTTCAATGGATCCGACGAGCGTGTCGACTACTAAAGGTGCCGATGATGGAGATTGAATTGAATGGTCAGGTCATCGTCGTGACCGGCGGCAGCGAAGGGATCGGAGAAGGGATCGCACATGGCCTGGCGCGGTGCGGGGCGACCGTCGTGATCCTCAGTCGCGATGAACAGCAGATGCAATTCGTGGTCGACTCGATCCTCGACGCCGGTGGGGACGCGTCTTGGGTCGCGGCCGATGTTACACGCAGCGACCAAGTTGCCGATGCCATCCAACAAACCATCGACCGGCACAGCCGCATCGATGGCTTGGTCGCCAACGCGGGGATCAATGGAACCTGGGCCCCGGTGGAGGAACTCACGCCGGACGATTGGCGAAAAACCATCGACGTCAATCTGACGGGGACATTCCTGGCGGTGCATCATTGTGTCCCACATCTGAAACGAGCCGGCGGAGGAAGCATCGTCGTCATGGCATCGATCAACGGAACGCGGACGTTCAGCAACGAGGGGGCGTCGGCCTATGCGGCGAGCAAGGCCGGCCAATTTGCATTGGCAAAAATGCTCGCCCTGGAACTCGCCCCGTCCAAAATCCGTGTGAACGTCATCTGTCCGGGAGCGATCGAATCGAACATTCACGAGAAGACGAATCGCGAAGATTTGGAGCGAATCGAAACCCCGGTGATCTTCCCTGAGGGAAAGATTCCGCTGACCGGCGGAGATTTTGGCACTCCCGAACAGGTCGCCCGGCTGACCGCATTTTTGATGAGCGACTTGGCCGATCATGTCACCGGAACCCCCGTTTGGATCGATGGCGGCCAATCACTGATCCAGTGACCCCACCGAGACTTACACAAAACCACAGGATAGTAACCATGAATCAGAATTGCCTGATTGCCGAATATTCAAATGAACGTGACTTTCAAACTGCGATCGAGGTGCTTGAGAAAGCGCGTTACAGCGAAGAGGAAGTGTCGATCGTCAAACACGCCGGTGACAAGCAGTTGTCGGAGCTTGACGGAACCGAGGACAAGACGCCGACTTCGATGTCCGGTGAAAAGACGGCCGCTGCCGGAACGATCGCCGGCGGAACTCTCGGTGCGGCACTCGGAACCATGACCCTGATGGGGCCATTGTTGGTCGCGGGGCCACTTTTGGGGATGGGCGCCGGAGCAGTCGGGGGTGGGCTGTTGGGGGCCGTCAAAAGCTGGGGTGTCGATGACGAGGTCGCCGAAAGCTACCAAGCCAAGGTTCGCAATGGGTCAATCCTCGTGATCGTGACGGGCGCGGACCTGCGGTTGACCGAGGCGAACCAGATCTTGAAAACGACCGGCCCCGTGTCGTTAGAAATGTATCATCGCTAAGCATTGCCTGGCCGCATCGGCAACGTTGAGATTCTTTTTACAGTTGCTTTACACCTAATTGATTCGATCCTGGAGCGTCATTCGTTAGAGTGATGGGAATCCCGCTCGGTTGCGGTGGTTGGTTTCGACCCGACCCCGCTGGGCTTGCTACTCCGGAGATCGACAAATGGCTCGGTTGGGTTTGAACGCGTTGTATTCAATGTTGCTCGCTTCATTGGTTTGGAGCGGTTGGGCGATGGTCGGAATCACGGCCGAGCCAGAGGTGCCGGGCGAGCGAGAACATTCGGTCGAATCGGCGACTCGCCCGGCGATCTCCGGCGTGGTCGGCATCCCGGCGGCGGTGCACGACGCGATGCAAGATCGCCGGTACCAAGACGCCATCAAAGCGATTGAATCACAGTTGCAAGAAAACGGAGTCGAAGCCGCGGATTATTTGCTTTATCTCAAGGCGCTGGCACTGTCGCATTTGGACCGGGGCAATGACGCCGTCGCGGCGTATCTGGACCTGGAGCGACGTTTTCCGGGCAGCGACTGGATCAGCCGGTCAAGATTCGGGCGTGCGGCCGTTGCGGTATCCAATCGCCAGTACAACGTCGCCGGAGAGATCTATCGGGCCGAAGCCGAACGCTTGCTCTCACGTGGCCGGAAGGACGAACTCGCCAAGATCTACCTGGAGTTCGCCGATCGCTTTTTCGAGGGCGTTCCGGCGAGCGAGCCTATCGGCGTCAAAAAGCCCGACTATGGGCAGGCGCTCGAGTACTATCGTGAAGCGAAGAAGCTCGGTCCGACGACCAAGCGACAACAGCAAATTGAGTTCCGCATCGCGCGTTGCATCGAACAGCTGAATCAACTTGATGAAGCGATTAAGGCGTACGAGCAATTCCTTGCCGACCACGGCGGCAACGATCCGAAATCGGGCTCGTCCGCTTCGATCGCGTTGCGATCCGATGCAATGTACCGACTGGGGTTGTGCCAACTGAAGAACAATCAACAATCCGCCGCGCGTCGCACCTGGCAAGACTTTCTATCGCAAAACGACCGCCGCCGCGACACCAACGCGGTATTGACCGACCGATTGGCCGACGCCAAATACCGTTTGGCACACACCTACGGGCT
This sequence comes from Stieleria mannarensis, assembly GCF_014154935.1. Lineage (GTDB taxonomy): Bacteria > Planctomycetota > Planctomycetia > Pirellulales > Pirellulaceae > Stieleria > Stieleria mannarensis. Next base: position 131,051 of record NZ_JACEHH010000025.1, on the reverse strand, counting down.
TCCCAGCCCGGAAACCGACGGCGACTTGGAACTGGGCGTGGCACTGGCGGAACAGTTTCTTCGCGCCTTCCCCGATCATCCGCTCGCCCCCAAAGCGGAATTGGAGATCGCACAGGGCTTTGAATCGCGGCGCCGCAACGTTCAAGCGGTCGACCGGTTGGAAAGTTTGATCGCCAACCCGACGTATCGCGGGTCGGATCCGTTGGCCGTCGCGCGGCGAATGCTCGGCCAATCGTATCTGGCGCAAAACGAATTCGACAAGGCAATCGAAGCTTGGAAGGAGTTCTTGGAGCAACACCCCACCGACTCGCAGTGGCCCGAGGTCCAACAGAACATCATCAAAGCAGAGTTTGCCGCTGCCGATCATGCACGCAAGGAAAAGGATTACTCGACCGCAAGGTCACTGTGGCAAACGTACTTGAACAAGTACCCGTTGGATCCACGGGCGCCGGACATCTTATTCCGTTTCGGCGACATGAACTACCGTGATGCGTTGGCGCGACATCAGCAACGCATCGACGCGGCCAGCCGAAATGGCCGGTCGACATCCAACATCCGTCTCAACCAGGTCTGCCGCGAATTGTTCGAGGACGCGATCGCGGATTGGCAACGCTTGGTCGAAAAGTATCCGCAAACCGAACAGGCTTCGTCGGCCTCGTTGCGGATCGGCATCACCCAGGAAGAACAACTCGGGCGTCGCAAGGAGGCACTCGAATCCTATCGGAAGGTCAAGGGGTCGAGTGAATCCGCGGCCAAGCGGCGGATCGAGCGACTGACCAGCCCTGAGTTGCAAGTCATGACGCGACGCAAGTTTCGCAGCGACGAAGACGCCCAGATCGTGCTCACGACGCGGAACTTGGAAAAGGTTTCCGTCGCGGTCTACACGATCGACATGACGGACTACTTTCGCAAAATGCACTTGGCCACCGGAGTCGAAGAGCTGGACATCGCGCTGATCGATCCGGATCAACAATTTGAGCACCGCGTGGCTGATTACGAACCCTTTCAACGGATCGAACAACCGGTCACGATCCCGATCGATGGACCCGGCGTCACCGCCGTGACGGTCAGCAGTGACACGATGGAAGCGACGACGATGCTGGTCGTCAGCGACTTGGACATCCTGGTCAAATCGTCTCGGAACGAGCTGTTTCTATTCGCCCAAAACATGCGGACGGGAAAACCGGCCGAGGGCGTCAGTGTCCTGGTCAGCGACGGCGCGTCGGTGTTTGAAGAGTTGTTGACCGACGAAGAGGGGATCGTGCGTTCGCGTTCACGCCGGCTGAAAGAGATCCGGGATCTGCGAGTGTTCGCCGTCGGTGAGGGCCATGTCGCTTCGACCGTAACCAACCTGAATGGTTTGGATTTCGCCGTCGGCTTGGTGCCCACCGGATACCTGTTTACCGATCGGTCCGTTTATCGCCCCGGCGAGTGGGTCCATTTGAAAGGCATCGTCCGCTGGGTCGACCAGGATCGGTTCACGTTTCGCGAAGGTGAAACGTTTGTGCTGGATATCTATGACGCCCGCGGTAGAAAACTGAAATCGGAAGACGTCGCGTTGAACGCTTTCGGTGCCGTCGCCACCAACATGAAGCTGCCCCCCAACGCGGTTGCCGGAACCTGCCGCGTCCACTTGCATCGCCGTGCGACACCACAACAATCCGGGTTGTCATTCGAATCGCAATTTCGGGTCCGGCAATTCAAATTGGAACCGGTTCAACTGACGATCCAAACGGACGACGCCGTTTACTTTCGCGGCGACGAAATCAAGGCGACCGTTGCGCTGGCGTATCACTACGGCGCGCCCTTGCCCGGCGCCGAGATCCGGTATTCCATCGGTACCGACGGCGACGTCCAAACCGCGACGACGAACGCCGACGGAACCGTTACGCTCCGTTTTCCGACGCGTCGTTTCAGCGAATCCCAGGCAGTCGCGATCAACGTCGAATGCCCGCAGCGGAACGTCAGCAATTCGCGGACCGTGTTTTTGGCCACGCGTGGTTTCAACGTCAACGTCTCCTCCGCCCGTTCCGTGTTCATTGCCGGAGAAACATTTGACGTGAATGTCGATGTCGTTGACCCGGCCGACAATCCTGTTGGTACGCCGATCAAGCTGGAAGTGTTTGAAGTCACTCAGGGAGGCGACCGCGATCACGTCCGGCAAAGTCGATCCGGGCGTTTCGGAGAACGCCTGATCGAGACGTTCGAGGTCACGTCCGATCCCGAAAACGGCAAGGCCACACAGACGATCCAGATCGATCGCGGCGGGTCTTACATCGTGCGGGCAACGGCCGAGGACCGCTTCGGCAACTCGATCAGCGGGCAAACCCGCTTGCACATCTCCGGCGACGACGACTCCACGCGGTTGCGGGTGTTGTCCGATCAACATCATTATCGCGTCGGTGACACGGCCAACGTCCGCCTGCACTGGCGCGAGGCCCCTTCGCTCGCTCTGATCACCTTTGATGGCGCATCGGTCTTGGGACACCGTTTGGTGAATCTGAAACAAGGAGAAAACACGATCCGAATCCCGATCGACGCCGATCTGGCTCCCAATTTCTTCCTGTCGGCCAGTGTGATGCAACCCGGTAAACTTCACCACGCCCTGAGCGGTTTTGTGATCCGCAAGGGGCTGCAAGTCAAACTCACCCCATCGGCGACGGCACTTGAGCCGACCGAACGGGTCAAGCTGGGGATCGAAGTGACCGATTCCAGTGGTCGTCCCGTCGCCGCAGAATTGGCGATGTCAATGGTCCGCTCCAATTTGCTCGATCGGTTCGGACCGGATCCGCGCGACATCGTCCAGGCGTTTACCGGCGGACGACGACAACGGCGGATGCGACAAACCTCCAGCTGCCAGTTCAGCTATTCCACCCAAACCCGATCGATCAACGAAGTCCTGCTCGTCGAAGCCGAACGAGAATCGCGGCGACTGGCCGAGGCGGAAGCGCTCGCCGACGTGTTCAAAAACAACGTGGCGGATTTCGAATCTGCATGGGTGGCCGGGGACGTGATCGTGGAGGACGAACCCTTTGGCGGAATGCAATCCGCCGCTTCCGGATACTCCGGCGGCGCCCGATTCGGCCGACCATTCGGTACCGATAGCGACGTCAACGGCAATGGCACGCTTGATCCGTTTCGCATTCAACAGGCGCGCATTGAAGAGGCGCGCGGGCAACAAGCACAGCGACCGCAATTGCTATCGAGACGCGTCGACGGCCAATCGTTGCAGCGGCGCGACATCACCATCAACGGCTTGACCGCCGACGGCAGATTCTTGGTGGTCAATGGCATGAGCGACGACGAAGTCGCCCAGCTGACCCGCGCGGGCGGCGTGCGGATGTTCGCCGAAGCGGTCCGTGGTGAAACCGGTTTTTGGGATCCCGTGATCGTGACCGACGCCGATGGAAAGGGCGAAATCGAAATCACGATGCCGGCGGATTCGACGGCATGGACACTTCGTGCCGACGCGATCAGCATCGACGCACTCGCCGGTTCGGACACGGTCGATCTGGTCACGCGCAAGGATCTGTTCGGCGAGCTCCGAGTGCCCCTGGCGCTGACCGTCGGCGACCAGGCAGACATCACTGCCGAAGTGCACAACTCGCTCGGCGGTCCGCGGACGATCAACGTGACCCTGAAAACGACCATGGGAAATCAGTCCTTAGAGCAGCGTCAATCGATTGACGTCAAAGACGCCGGCATCGAAACACTCACGTTTCCCGTGGAGGTCGTCCAGGCGGACCAAGTCGAGTTCGAATTGACCGTGCAAAGCGACGGCATCGACACCGACCGCTACGTTTCGGTCGCGGAGGTGTTGCCCTATGGGTACCCGGTCTATCAAACGGCCAGTGGGACGGCGTCGCAGAATACGCTGGCGATCGTCCAACTGGAAGCCGACCAAACAACACGCGGGCAACGTCTGGAGTTGATGATCGGGGGACAGATCCATCAATTGCTGTTGGACAGTTTGCTTCGCGGCGAAACATTTTTGCCGCTGCGGTGTGCCCCGACCAGTATGTTGGATCGAAGCGTGGCCGAATGCATGGGCGGCGTCGCGGTGCTGAAAAGTATTCGCAGGTCGGCACAGTCGGACACGCCCCAAGCCGCTCGGGTCAGCGATCGGATTGCCGCCGCGGTCAGCCAGCTGGTCACCTCGCAACGCGACGATGGCGGTTGGAGTTTGACCGGCAACCCGACGACCGGCCCGGCCGATCCGATCACCACGGCGCGGTCGATGTGGGCGCTCGCCGAAGCCCGCAACGCAGGCTTTGCCGTCCCCGAGCGACAATTCGAGCTGGGCGTCGCGTCCTTGAAGAAAGCCTTTGCCGAGGCGTCCGACTTGAATCGCCAAGCGGTGTTATTGGCGGCGATCGCCGAAGGCGGATCCGGTGATTTTGCTTTGGCCAACCGGTTGTATCGTGAACGCAATCGGCTGGACGCCTACGGCTTGGTGCAGCTGATGTTGGCGCTGACGTCGCTGCATCACAACGAGATGGCGGCGGAGTTAGTGCCGTTGATCAAGCCCGAAACCTCTGCCTCGCGTTCGACGATCGGCAGCACGACGGTCGAAGTCGCGGCGTTGCAATTGATCGCGCTCCAACGCATGCAATTGCGTCCCGAACTTCGGTCGAAACTTGCCGAACGTCTCCTGGCGGCCCGAGTCGGATCGCGCTGGCCGGTGGAAACGGACAACGGTCCGGCGATTGCCGCCCTATCGGCCCACTTCGGTGAAACGCCACCGACGCGCGAGAAAGTCAGCGTGACGATCTATGTCAATGGACAGGATCTGGAAACGTTGACCTTGGAACCTGGTGCACCGAGTCGCCGAATCGAAGTGCCGGGTGCCTTGCTGACTGACGATCAACAACGCATCGAATTCGAGCTGCAGGGACGCGGAGAATTTTCCTACAGCGCCGTCCTGACAGGGTTTGCCGATGCAGAATCGATCGCGAGCACGACCAAAGACTGGTCCGTCCAACGACGCTACGAACCCGATCAGATGCGGATCGACGGCCGATTGGTTCCCCGCGGACATCGTGTGGTCGACGGCGGCTACTCGTTCAAGCCCAACAAATTGACCGAACTGGCCGTGGGGGATCGAGCCCTGGTCACTCTGACGCCAAGGGTGCGTTACCAGAATTCGCAACCGCTGCGGAACTACTTGATGTTGGTCGAACCGATCCCGGCAGGCTGCACCATCTTAGAGGAAACGATCAGCGGAGTCTTTGATCGCTACGAACTCACACCGGGCGCAATCACATTCTACATCGGCGATTCGAAAACGCCCGGTGACATTCGCTACGCATTGGCAGGTGATTTGCCCGGCAGCTATCGCATGGCCCCCGCGGTGTTGGCCAGTTTCTACAACCCTTCCGAAATCGCCGTCAGCGATCCGGCAGCGATCGGTGTGTTGTCGAGGGGCAAGAAATCCGCTGACGAATACACGTTGACGCCGGACGAGCTGTTTGAACTCGGAAAGGCGTACTACGCCAAAGGAGACCACCAACAGGCCTTCGATTCCCTTCACCAGCTTCACGCCAATTGGCAACTCCACACCCAGCCGTACCAGGAGACCGTGTTGCTGCTGTTCCGGGCGGCGACCCAATTGGACCGCCACGCCGACATCGTGCGGTTCTTCGAAATCATCAAGGAGCGGTTTCCCGAGGTCGAATTGTCGTTCCAGGAAATCCTGAACGTCGCCCTGTCCTATCGGGAAATCGCCGAATACGAACGCAGCTACCTGGTCTATCGGGCGACCGTTCAAGCGAGTTTCGAAAAAGAGAATCAGGTCGCCGGATTCTTGAATGCCCGCGGCGAATTCGTGCGCAGCGTCCAGACGATGGAATCGCTGCTGCGAGATTACCCGGCCGAGTCGTATGTCGCGACGGCCAGCTATGCGCTTTCCCAAGAGGTTTACCGCCGTGCCGAGTCGGTCGCCGAGGACGAGAAACTGACCGAAGCGGGAATTACACGCGTCGATTTGATCGACAATTCGATTCGGATGCTCGATGATTTTGTCACCAACTGGCCCGAAGACCCGTCCAGCGATCAAGCCAGTTTCGCGTTGGCGACCGCCTTGATCGATCTGCAGCAATACAAGCTGGCGATCGAGCGGGGGCAACAGTATGCCGAACGCTATCCCCGCAGTCGCTTGTTGGATTCGTTTTGGTACATGATCGGATTCTGTTACTTTGAATTGCAGGATCATCAACGGGCACTTGAGATGTGCCGCAAGGTCGCCGAGGCGACGTTTACCGATCCCCAGACGGGAGTGACACGTCACGCGGACAACCGTTGGGAAGCCGTCTACATCATGGGGCAAATCCATCACAGCCTCGGCCAAGCCGCCAAGGCGATCGACGAGTACGTGAAAGTCAGCGAGCGTTTCAAGGACGCCGCCGAAGCGATCGAGTTCTTCAGTCGCAAATCGGTCTCCTTGCCCGGCGTCACCACCCTCGTCCCCAAGGACAAGTGCGAAGTGGTGTTGCAGCACCGCAATGTCCGCGACGTCTTCATCAAGGTGTATCGCATCGATTTGATGAAGTTCGGATTAACGCAGCGCAATCTGGACCAGATCACCGCCATCAACCTGGCCGGCATCAAACCGTATCACCAAGAGACGATTCGGCTGGGCGATGGGAAAGATTACCGCGATCGGGAAACAAAGGTCGCGTTGCCGCTGGACGAACAGGGGGCATACCTGGTGGTGGCACGTTCGGAAAACCTGTACAGCTCCGGATTGCTGGTCGTCAGCCCGTTGGCGTTGACCGTGGAAGAAGCCCCCGTCTCCGGCCGCGTTCGCGTGACGGTGAAGGACAAGACGAAGGACGCGTTCTTGGGCGACGTGCACGTCAAAGTCATCGGGTCGGCCAATGATAAGTTCGTCTCCGGACAAACCGATCTTCGCGGGCTGTTCGTCGCCGATGCGATCCGCGGAAAGAGCACGGTGATCGCGGTCAGCGAAGACGATCAATACGCATTTCATCGCGGGTCGGTCCTGCTGCTAAACGCTCGCGACCAGATGCGTGGCGGCCAGTTTCCGGGCAGCGCGCCGAATCAGGCCGAGGATCCCTTCGGCATGCCCGCGCCAGGCCAAGCCGCTGCGGCCCCCGGAAAAGCCGGCAAGCCGCTGCTGGACAACCTGTTCAATCAGAACGATCTTTTCCAACAGGAACAGAAACTGAACATCGAAGGTCTGATGAACAACCGCCGCGAGGGCGTTCAGACCAAAGAGGCGTATTAGGCGGGCATCGAGTCATCAAAGGTCACAGTCCGTCGACGGTGATCCCTCGATTGCCGAGGACGTTCGGTTTTTAACCTCCGAAACAACAGGAGTTTACGACTTCACCCTCCCTTCCAGGGAGGGTCGCTTTGAAAACCCACACGACCTCCGCCTGGAAGGGACGTCGCACGTGAGATCACACCTGCTGTATGGCGGTTGTCCCTCACCGCGCTCGCGATGACGCCTCGATCGGGCCGCGATCGCAATGATTTCTTAGCCGTCGCGATGAACTTTGATCGCTTCTTGCAATCCGCGAACTACGTTTGCGAAACCTTCGACCGCATGTTTCGAAAACCAACCAGATGATGGGGCAATGCCTGATGGCGACAGCATCGACCAACGAAAATCCGATCCGATCCTTTCTGTACAGCAACTCGATGTTCCTGGTGTTCGGGTCGTTGGCCGCTTTGCTGTGGGCCAACGCGGACGGCTTGCTTCACGGTCACTCCTACCACAATTTCGTTCACGTGAATCTGTGGCCGTTTTCGCACTCCGGGCACGCTGATCACGGCGGCCACGGGTTGACGTTTCACTTTGTGGTCAACGATATCCTGATGGCGATGTTCTTTGCGATTGCGGCCAAAGAGGTTTGGGAATCGATCTTGCCGGGCGGGGCACTTTCGAATCTTCGCACCGCGGCGACGCCGTTGTTGGCGACCGCCGGTGGCGTGGTCGGTCCCTCGGTGGTTTATCTGGTCGGTGCGATTCTGGTGGGTCAATATTCCGAACTGGGTAACGGTTGGGCGATTCCCTGTGCCACCGACATCGCGTTCAGCTATCTGATCGCGCGATTGATTTTCGGCAGCGGACATCCGGCCATTTCATTCCTGTTGCTGTTGGCGATTGCCGACGACGCGTTGGGGTTGGCCATTCTGGCGGTCTTCTATCCGTCCAGCGAAGTCAACCTGTACTGGTTGGGATTGACCGTGGCGGCCATGGCGACCGGCTGGGGATTCAACCGTGCTGGCGTGCGAAACTTTTGGTGGTACTTGGCCATTCCGGGCATCATGAGTTGGGTGTCGTTTTACATGGCGGGAATCCATGCGGCACTCGGATTGGTCCCGGTGATCGCCACGTTGCCCCACGCGAAAACCGACGCCGGACTGTTCGCCGAAACGGGCCAGGAAACCGATACATTGAACCAGTTCGAACACTGGTGGAAAGAGCCGGTCGAACTGATTCTGGGGCTGTTTGCGTTGGTCAACGCGGGCGTTGTGCTCTCCAGCGTCGGCGCCGGAACCTGGCTGGTCACGACCGGATTGTTCGTCGGCAAACCGCTCGGCATCCTGGCCTTCAGCTACTTCGCTGTCAAAGTGTTGAAGCTGGAGTTGCCCGGCGGCATGAACCTGAAGCACGTCGCGGTGATCGGCTGTATCGCCAGTTTGGGATTCACCGTGGCGTTATTCGTATCCACCGCCGCGTTCCCCAATCCGGGTCCGATCCAGGATTCGGTCAAGATGGGCGCACTGTTGAGTTTCCTGGCCCCGGTCAGTGCGTTGGCGGCCGCCTGGTTGACGGGCATTCGCCCGGCGTTCCTGGGTGGCGGAGAGAACGCAAGCGTCGAACCGTAGCGGAAGCCAGCCAAGGCTTTCGGCGGGGCACATTAACACGTAGCGGAAGCCGCCAAGGCTTTCGGCGGGGCACATTAACACGTAGCGGAAGCCGCCAAGGCTTTCGGCGGGGCACATTAACACGTAGCGGAAGCCGCCAACGCTTTCGGCGGGGCACATTAACACGTAGCGGAAGCCGCCAAGGCTTTCGGCGGGGCACATTAACACGTAGCGGAAGCCGCCAAGGCTTTCGGCGGCACCGGCCGTCTGGTCGGCGGGCGCGAAACTCTTGGCGAGTTCCGCTACGCAGCCGAACGCATGCGGTTGACGAAGTTCAATATCTCCGCGATGGCTTGATAGAGTTCGAACGGAATCGGGTTGCCGATTTCGACGTTCTTGAACAAGAACCGCGCGACCGGTTTTCGTTCGACCACCGGGACGCCGTTTTCTTTGGCGATGGCGATGATCTTTTTGGCGACGAAGTCGGCGCCTTTGGCGATCACGATCGGGGCGTCCATGTTATCGCGGTCGTACTGCACCGCGACGGCAAAGTGGGTCGGGTTGGTGATCACGACCGACGCCTTGGGGACATCGGCGAGCATGCGTTTCCGCCCCATTTCCGCCTGCAGTTGCTTGATCCGTGCCCGGACCATCGGATCGCCTTCGGTCGACTTGTGCTCGTCTTTGATGTCCTGGCGGCTCATCTTCATGTCTTCCAGGTGTTTCCATTTTTGGAACCCCAGGTCGATCATGCCCAAGAACGTGATCGTCGCCGCGATGGCCAACGAACAATGGACCAGCAATCCGCCCAGAAAGAACATCAGTTCCTGGATCGATCCGAATCCGGAGGTGTTGATCTGGTCGATTTTTGATTGGCCGACAAAGATCGCGATCGCAACAATCACCGCGGCCTTGGCCAGCGACAGCGCCCCGCGGACGGCACTTTGCATCGAAAAAATCTTTTGGAATCCCTTGATCACACTCAGCTTGTCCAGCTTCAACTCCAAGGGTTTGAAACTGAGATTGAAACTCGTTTGAAGCAATCCTGTCGCGGCGGCCAAGATGCCCAACGGGGCGACGATCGCCATCACCGCGGTCCCGATCCGCAAGGTTTCGTCGATGAACACTTTGACCAGCATTCGCGGATCGACCATCACGGTTTCAAAGTGGGTCACGCGGTGTTCGATCGAACCGGTGAGGGTGCCGAAAAACCATTCTCCCAGAAACCAATAGAACAGTGCGGTGGTGGCCAGAATCACGCCTCCGACCAGTTCGGCACTGAAACCGATCTGGCCATCCTCGCGCGCCTTCCGCAACCGCTGCGGGGTGGCTTCCTCGGTCCTTTGATCGCGATCTTGGTTTTCGGCCATCGATTAACCTGTCAGAGAAAGCATCAGGTATTCGATGTCTTCTTGGACGCGATAGAAATAGATCTCGATCGCGCCGAAGAGGATCGGGCAAAACAGGAACAGCAACAGGCCGCCAAAACCGACGCGGATCGACATCCCGACCGAGAACAGATTCATCGCCGGGGCGGCACGATTCAGGAATGCCAACACCAACGTGACCAACATCAGCAACACCAACAGCGGGGCGACGATCAGCAGTCCGTAGTCACTGGTCCGATTAAACGCCGCCACCAAGTCCTCGGTGGGCAGATCGATCAGCCCGACTTGCGTCATCGTCTGGTTGAATGACAGGTGGATCGACAGGATGACGAAATGGTGCAGGTTCAAAGAAAAGAACAGCAGCATCGAGAACGCTTCCAAGACACGCGACACCAGCGTCGAGGAATCTTGGCTGCCCGGGTCGCTGATTGCCGCCAGCGACAGCCCCAGTTCCTGGGCGATGTAAGACCCGGCGATCCGTGCCGGCCAAAAGAACAGCCCCAGCACCAGGGCCAGCAGGATCCCGATGCAAATCTCTTTGAACACCAGAAACAGAAACAGCAAACTGCCCACCTCGTGCAGTGTCAGGTGGGGCAGCACGTTCTTGGCGTCGGCCAGCCAAAACACCGACAGTGCGACGGCCAAGCCCGCTTTGACCTGGTTGGGAAGTTGCTTTTTGCTGAACAGCGGGAAGAATGCGAGGAACACCGAAACCCGGGCGAGCACCAGCAAAAACAGGACGACGTCGCTGATCATTTCACCAATTCGACCATGTGTGTCAACAGTCCCAGCGTGTAATTCTGGAGCGTCGTCAGGTACCAATTGGACAGAAAGATCAACACGAACACCACACAGATGATCCGCGGGGCGAACGAGAGTGTCTGCTCCTGAATGCTGGTGACGGTTTGACCGATGCTGATCAGCAATCCCACGACCAGGCTGACCGCGACGACCGGGGTCGTCAGCAGCAACGCCATCATGAAAAACTCGCGCCCGATCAGGACGACGTCTTCGATTTCCATCCTTGGCTCCGATGAATGCGCGGTGTCAAACCGGCGTTTTCAGGTGGGTTGGTCGCAGCTTGTCTGCTTTTCGGGGTAGCGGAACTCGCCGAGAGTTTCGCACGGGGCGGGCGACGCCGTACCAGGGGACCGAAAGTCCTGGCGGCTTCCGCTACGGCGAATTTCTTTTGTCCTTGGTCAACGTTTCGATCAACTGGTCGACCAGAATCGGATCATTCATCGCTCCCAAGATTTTTGACTTTTGTCGATCCGGCATTTTTTGCAGCAACGACGCGGCCAAGCCCATCTTTCCGTTGTTGGAAAATTCGCGCAGGTAATCGGCGGCCTGTTCCGGTTGCAGCCCTTCGAACCAGCCTTTGACTTCATCGGCCTGGCTGTCCACGCTGGAAACGGTCGTGCCCTTCTTGGTCTCAGCCTTCTTGGTCAGCTTTTCCAGTTCCGCCTTTTGCTGTTCGACGTTTGCCAGAGTCGTTTTCAATTCTTCCGTCATCCGGCTCAACAGGTCCAGCTTGGTGTCGATCCCTTCGCTGAAGGCGCGCAGTTCGTCCTGTTCGGTCGTCAGGTCATCGTAGATCAGTTTGACCCGCATCTCGTCGCGTTTGACGCGTTCTTCGCGCTCGGCCAATTCCTGTTCCATCCGTTTGATCGAGTCGCTCATCTGCAGCACCGCCTCGACCGAGACGTTGTTGTCGGGTCGGAACGAAACCGGGACGGCATCGCCACCGCCGTCGACCATGTCCTCGGCCAGCAGTCCCGTCGCCGGGGCGTCCAATCCTTCGGCCTGGGCGGACTCCAGATCGGCCGGAGGCTTATTGAGCAGAAACTGAGTGGCCCCGGCAGACAAGCCGAAAATCACGGCGCAAGTGATCATCGCCGAAATAATCGCTTTCATGTTTTAATTCCTCGCGTACTTTTTGAGCGCGTTTTCATCTGCCAATAACATTTGTTGCGTCATGGCGTCTGCATCAAATTCCAGCCTCCGCTGGTCCATCAGGATCTCCAGACCACGCACCCGCGTGCGTTGGTCCATGACTCGCGAACGGGCCTCGTGACGTTCGGCTTCACATTTGGCGATCACGTCACGAACGATCTTGATCGACCGATCGATGCTGTCGATCCAAAGATGGGTTTGTGTCAGAAACTCGATCGAGCAATTTTGGGTGATCTCCAGACCTCGGCGTTTGACCGATTCGAACTCTTCGAGACGTTGGCGGTGCGACATTAACAATGCATCGATGCGGGCGAGTTCCCCGATCAACACGTTCAACTGACTGCTTTCGATCGAGTGGATGCGGCGGATGCGATCGATCTTTTTTTTCAGTTCGCTCATGACGGCTGCCCGATCAATTGGTGCAGGCGTTGCAGCCCGGCCCGGGTCGCGTGGAGCGGGCTAGGCGAGTCCATGGCCTGGCGCAGAAACCGATTGACCTCCGGATAGGTCTCGATCGCGCGATCCGAATCCGGCATGGCGCCTTTTTGATACGCACCGATCTGGATCAGATCTTCGACTTCCAGATACTTGGCCAAGACGCGTCGCACGCTGGCCGCTTGTTGCTGGTGCGGTTTGTCGGTGACTTCTTTGAACAATCGGCTGGCACTTTTCAGTACGTTGACGGCCGGGAAGTGACCTTCGTGGGCCAGTTTTCGATCCAGCACGATGTGTCCGTCCAAGATGGCTCGTGCCGAGTCGGCGACCGGTTCGTTCATGTCGTCACCGTCAACCAAGATGGTCAACAGCCCGGTGATGACGCCCTTGTCACTGGTTCCGAGTTGCTCCAGCAATTGAGCCATCTTTTGGAACACGCTGGGCGTGTAGCCGCGTGAGGTGGGCGGTTCCCCGAGCAACAGCCCGAGTTCGCGTTGTGCGTGGGCCAGCCGCGTGAGACTGTCCAGCATGAAAAGCACGTTCATGCCTTGGGAGCGAAACCAACTGGCGATCGCGACCGCCGACTCGCTGGCCCGGATCCGTGCCAACGGTGGTTGGTCGGAGGTTGACACGATGACGACCGAGCGGGCCAGGCCCTCCTTCCCCAAGGTGTCTTCGATAAACGGTCGCACTTCACGCCCGCGTTCGCCGATCATCGCGACCACGTTGATGTCGCACAACGCGTGCTTGGCGATTTCCCCCAACAACGTACTCTTGCCGACTCCGCTGCCGGCGAACAATCCGACCCGTTGTCCCTGGCCCATCGTCAACAATCCGTCGATCGAACGGACGCCGGTCACGAAGGGCTGGCGGATCAACGGCCGCGTCAGCGGATCGGGCGATTCAAAGTGCAGCTCCGCGGTCGCATCGCAGTGGATCGGCCCGAGCGAATCGATCGGGCGGCCCAACGAATCGATGACCCGTCCGAGCAACTGACGACCGACTGGGACCCGCATCCGTTTGCCGGTCGAAACCACCACGTTGCCACGTTGGAAATCGACGCCGCTGTGGTACGGCATCAACTGGGCTTTGTCGTCGTTGAATCCGATCACTTCGGCCAGCACGGATTGTCCCCGTGAGGACGTGATCTGCACCAATTCGCCCAGCCCCGCGTCGATGGTCGCGCACATCCGGCCCTCGACACTTTGCAAACGTCCGGTCGTCTGGAGCCACTGGTCGCTTCGCAGCGTCGGCGTCGGCGTCATCATGTTACGTCGCTCCCCAGGCCGGTGAGAACTGCTTCCCCGCGGCGTCTAAAAAGGATTCCAGCGACGCCAGAAACCCTTTGCCGTTGGATTCGATCCGGCAGTCCCCCGGTTGGACCGTCGCGTCGCCCTGGATCTCGATCGCCTCATAGTCGACCTGGGACAGCCAGGATTGGAGCGAGACGACACAGTCGGGGTTGACGTAGATCACCGCCGATTGACTGGGATGAACCTGGCGCAGCAACAAGTTGGCAAAGTGTGCGACCCTTTCTTCGACCAACGCGCTGTCACTGCCGAGGGCCTGTTTGGCGATTTGCGTCGCCGCGGCGGTCAGCTGAACCCCGATCGTCGAAAACTCCTCCTCCAGTTTGGCATCGAGAAGGTTTAACTGTTGTTCGATCGATTGCAGGGTCTTCAACGCCGCGGCTTCTCGGGCGGCGTCGCGGGCGGCCGATTCTGCTTTGGCCGTGGCACCCGCATCGGAACCGGCCTTCGTCAGCGGCTCCGCAGCGGCGCCGGCGGTCAAGTCGGGCGACGCACCGGCCGGCAAGCCGGGTGTGGTCGCTGGCAGCGGGCCGCGGGCCAGGGTGACGTTGGCCAAGGATCGGTCGAAGGGGATTTGAATCACGGGCATCTCAATCGATTTTCACCTCGCCGGCTTCGCACAGCCCCGCCAAGATCTTGGCGATCGCCCCCCGCGCTTCGGTGATCTCCTCTTCGCTCGCGTTGGTCTTGAATTCCATCTCCTCTTGCAGCGACTCTTTGGCGCGTTTGGACATGTTGGACAAGACGAACGTCAGCAACGACTCGTCGACCTGTTGCAGGGCACACACCAGGGCGTCGGTCTGGCATTGGCCGAGCAGTTTTTGCAGGTCGCGGTCAGCGAGTTTTTCGATGTCCTCGAATCGGTACAGTTGGTTACGAACAGTTTCCGCCAACTCACTGTCGCGTTTTTCCAGTTCATCGAGCATCGGTTTGCGCAGCGCCCTGGGCAGCGACCGCATCAGGTTCGCCATTTGCGACGTGGTTTCCTGTTCCGTTTCCCGCTCCTCGACTTGAAGCGACAGTTGCAGGGCCTTGGCGAGGATGCGTTCTTGGATCAGCGAGGAAACCGACGACGGTTGTGCCAGCTCCAGAAAGACATTGGGGCGGACCGCCTCGGGCAGAAACTCCAATGTTTTCGCGGCATGTTCGTTGGCCAGCTTACGCAGCACGATGGCCGCCGCGACGGGGTTTTCGTTCTTGAGCGCCTGGGCGACTTGATAGGGGTGCATCTGGTTCAGATCGCGCACCGTGTCGCCGGTCAGTTTTGGCGGGGTGAACCGTTTGGTCGGTTCGATTTCGACATCAAAACTCTCCTCGGCGATTTGCAGGATTTTGGGGCCTTCCTCCGGTTCGGGCTCCTCGTCTTCGTCCGGGGCATTTTTGGGGAGCGTTTGCAGGGCCATGTGGAAGTAATCTTCAAAGTCCCCGAGGACCATGTCGATTTCTTCCTGGCTGGGCGGATAGGACTGAAAGTCTTTGAGGGCCTGGTCGAGTTCCTCCAACGCTTCGCCGGAGAGATCCTGCCGAGCCATCTCGGTGGCCTCCTCGCCCATCAGGTGCAGCAGTAGCGCGAGGCGTTCGGGCCGCGTCAACATCATCTTCATGGTTGCCACCCCCTAGGATCACGCGGCGTCGCGTTTCTCGGACTCTCGATCGGCATCAGCGCCGGACCAAGATCGAACGACTTGAGCAAACACTTCGGGGTTTTCTTTGATCATTCGTGACAATTCGCTGACGTTTTCCAAACGAGCACTATCGAGTTGCTGATCGGCACCCGCGCCGCCCGGTTTGCTGGCCGGTCCGAACCGCCGCAACAACATTAGGCCTAACACAAATGCCAACAGGGCGGCAATCGCAAGTGACGCCTTTTCAACGATCGATGTGATCTTGGTCCAGTCAAACGTAGCTTCCGGAGCGGTCACGTTGAGGATCGGTTCGGTGAATGGCAAAAAATCGACGGTGATGCTGTCGGTGTCATCGCGAAACCCGACGGCGTTCTTGACCAGTGCGGTGACGCGTTCGTCCAGTCCGGGGATCAAGCTGCCGTCTTCCTGTTTGACGCCCTGGGTTTCGGAGTTGACCAGCACGCTGACGCTCAGGAAGTTGCGAATCGGGGTGGAATTGGCTTGGGTTTCTTCAGTGATCGGGACCAGATAGCTTGTTTTGACGTTTTCTGTTTTGTTCAGCACGCTGCTTTTGCCGTTTGTCCCCCGCCGCGATTGCAGGTTGGACGCCACACCGGCCGCACCGACGGCGGGCTGTTCCATGTTGGTCGTGGTTTCGGAAACCAAGTCTTCCTGACTGGGGACCGCCCCGTCGGCGTCGTATTTGGTGGTTTTGGTCGATCCCTGCGTGAAGGTCATGTCCAAACTGACTTGCACGCTGGCATTGCCATACCCCAGGAACTGCATCAATTGTGCTTCAGCCTTGTTGGCTAATTTGCGTTCGGCCGCCGCGATGTATTCGACTTGCGAACCGATCTGCTGGGATTGTTCGTCGGGGATCGTGTAGCTGCGACCGTCACGGTCGGTGATTTGAACGGATTCGGGGGCCAGGTCCTCGACGGCATAGGCGACAAAGGAGGCGATCGAGGCGGCCTGTTGGTCGCTCAATCGAGCTCCATAGCGCAGGGTGAGCATCACGCTGGCCGACGGAGGGGACGTTTTGCGTTCAAAGGGCCCCTTGTCGGGGATGTTCAAGTGAACGTCGGCGTGCTCGACGACGTCCAGCTTTTTGATCGTCTGCGCCAGGCTTTGCTGCTTTTGCAGTCGGGCTCGGTTGCGGCGTTCGGTCGGGCTGCCGAAGGCACCGCCCATCGGCAAATCGGCGACCGCGGCGGCATCGGAAACGCCGTTGGTTCGCGCCAACAAACGGGCTTTGGCAAAATCACGCTTGTCCACCAACAGGTTTCCGCCCGCGCCGGAGAGTTGGTAATCGATGCCGGCCTTGTCCAAGGCGTTGATCACGCGGTCCACCTGGTCGCCTTCGCCCTGGCTGACCAGCACGACGTAGCTGGGTTGGACCGACCAATAACCGACGCCACCAACGGTGACCACACACAGCACTGCCAACAGCAGGATTCCGATCCTTGCCGAAGGAGAGCTGTGCCGCCAGATATTCAGGAGGGCGTCGATATAGGGTTGGATGACGTTCAAGGCAAATCAAGCAAGCGAATGTCGCGTCGGGGAGGTAGCGCGAAGGTCGTCGGGGGCTGTCGCAAAATCACGAATCTCAAGGCGAGACCGAATACTAGAACTGCATTCGCATCAATTCGTTGTACGAATCAACGATCTGATTTCGCACTTCCATAAAGATCTGAAACGACATCTCAGCCTTGACGACTTCCATGACGACTTGTTGGACGTCCTGATTCTCGCCGGAAACCAAACCTTGGATCGCTTCCTCCGATCGAATCTGGTCTTCGTTGGCACGGGCCATCAGATCCATGAACAGGTTGCGATCAGTCGCCTCGGGCTTTGCCGGTGAGGACGGCAAGGCGACGTTGGCAGATCCCGTGGTGGCGATGGGGGGCAGGGCAGACATCACTGGCCTCCTTGGAGCAGTGTGAGGGTTTGTTCGACCATCTCTTTGAAGACGCTGATCGCTTTCGAATTCGCCTCGTAGGATCGGCTGGCCGTGATCAGGTCAACCATTTCTTCGGGAATCTTGACGTTGGACAGTTTCACGAAACCGTCGGCATCGGCATGCGGGTGGGCCGGGTTGTAAATGCTGGGAAACTCGCTCGGGTCGCCTTCCACCCCGACCACCTCCACGCCGTGCATGGCCGCGGCGCCGTGTTTCCGGTCGACCGGGTCCAATCCGGCGGCAAATACCACCGCCTGGCGACGATAGGGCTGGCCGGTGTCGGTCATCGTCGTGCCGGCGTTGGCGATGTTGTTGGCCGTCACCTCCATCCGAAACCGCTCGGCGGCTAAGCCGGAAGCGGCGATGTCGATCGTTGGAAATCTAACCGTCATGACGTTCCTTCGTCTCTGTTGGATAGTGGCGGGGGCGTTCGGCGAAATTCACCGGCAACGCCCTAACCCGAAATCGCTCGACGCATCGTCGATACCCTGGATGCCAGCAGGTGCGAAAAGGCCTGGAACGCCAACGCGTTCTCCTTCAATTCCGCAACTTCCTTCTCCAAGTTCACATTGTTCCCATCCACCCGTTCCACCAGGCCCTCCAAGTCCTTGACCGGCAATTCGATGCCGTCGGCGTCCTCGGCCTCGCCCGACTGAAGCTGGCTTAACAATCGCTCAAACTCCAAACGCTTGGTCTTGTAACCCGGCGTGTTGACATTAGCGATATTCTGGCTGACAACGCGATGGCTCTTTTCCGACGCGCTGACCGCTGAACCCAATAAATCCATTTGGTAAAATATTCCAGTCATGCCAGTTATATCGGCCCGAGAAGCTGTTCGCGTTAAGGGCAACTTTCCGAGAATGTCGCTGAAACGCCATCTCCGAGCCGACTGGCGGTGAGGGAGTTCCCTCAATTAGCCCATCCTGTGCGGCTGAGTCGACGTCAATTCGGTCGATCTCTAGCGATGAACTATGAATCGAAAGACGGTTTTGAATCTCGATTCGAACACGCAGCGCTAGAGTGCCTCTCGACCGCTCTGTCTGCGATCACACGGGGCGGCACGATGGGGCCGCGGGGGGAAATTTCGGCAGTTATGGATATCGCAACAATCATCGGACTGATCCTGGGGTTCGGTCTGATCTTGGCTTCGATCGCGATGGGCGGGGGTGGCTTGGGACCCTTTATCGATCCCCCCAGTATGATGATCGTGTTCGGAGGCGCTACAGCGGCATCCCTGATCAACTTCCCCCTGAAGTACAACCTGGGCGCCTTCGGCGTCATCCTGAAGTGCTTCCTGTTCAAACTGCCCACCGCCCAAGACACCATCGCGCAGTTCAAAAAGTTCGCCGAAGTCGTTCGTAAAGACGGCTTGCTAGCATTGGAAGATCAAGCGGCCGAGATCAAGGACGACTACATGCGGCGGGGACTGGAATCGCTGATCAGCGGCGTCCCGGCCGAAGACGTCGCGCGGACGCTGGAGATCGAACTGGCGTACATCGAACAACGCCACGTCACCGGCAAAAAGATCGTCGATTCGGCCGGCGCGGCTGCCCCGGCGTTCGGCATGATCGGCACCCTGATCGGTCTGGTCCAGATGCTTCGTTCGCTGGACGACCCCAGCAAGATCGGTGGCGGGATGGCGACCGCTCTATTGACGACATTGTATGGCGCCTTGATCGCCAA
Organism: Stieleria mannarensis; assembly: GCF_014154935.1. GTDB lineage: Bacteria > Planctomycetota > Planctomycetia > Pirellulales > Pirellulaceae > Stieleria > Stieleria mannarensis. The sequence goes on along the minus strand of NZ_JACEHH010000025.1, from coordinate 111,862 downwards.
CGTCGTCTGTATCCCCTTGGCCGGCAAGCTGGAGACCCGCAATCGCGAGGAGACGATGATTCGGGAGTTGATCATCCGTGGCATCGCATTGTTGGGCGAAGGGGAAAGCCCGCGGGTGGTCGAAGAAAAACTGCTCGGGTTCCTGTCCCCCAAGACCCGCCGATCGATCCTCGCAAAGGCGTAGACTGATGGCCAGCGATCTGCCCGAGGATCCGCCGGAAGACATCCCGGCGTGGTTCATGACCTACAGCGACGTGATCACCCTGTTGATGACGTTCTTCATCCTGCTGTTGACCTTTGCCACGACCGAACCGGAGCGGTTTGAGAAGGTCACCGCCAGCGTGTTCGGCGCCGCCGGGGCGAAAGGTGTCGCCGGGCACGAGCACGACATGTTGGATCGGAACTCGTGGAGCCAACGCATCCGCCCACGCGCGGCGCGGATCGCAATGCAGGGCAGCGAAATGCCGCCGATTCAAAAGGACGTGACGACCAAGGCGATCGGACGCGGATTGGAAGCGGTCAGCGAACTGGCCAGCCAAAAGGACGTGATGAAGACCTATGCGTTCGAAATGCCGCTGGAAAAACTGGTCGACCAGAACCTGAAACTCACCCAGCGGGGGACCAAGGTCGCAGCCAAATTGTCAGAACAACTGCGATCGCTCAGTATTCACTGCACCTTCGAAATCTCCGACCGCGGCTTGGAAGACCGCGTCTGCGCCTTCGCACACCACCTGTACCACGTCCAGCGCGCCCGGCCCGGTCAAATCGGGACCAGCATCGCCGATAACGTGACCACCAAAATGGTCCGAATCGTGATCGAGAAGTACGAGGGGAACCGATGAGCAAACGCAAGAAGCAGGCGCCCAGCGTTCCCAGCAAGGCCTACCTGGTCTCCTTCGGCGACACCATGACCGCGCTGTTGGCCTTTTTTATCGTGCTCAACTCGCTGGCCAAAGAACAAACCGGTGCCAACATGCACTCCGGAACCGGCTCGTTCGTCAACGCCTTCTCAAGCTCCGGCCAACCCGGGCACTTGAGCGGCAGCCGATCCAACGAAGTGATCCAACAGGAATCGCAAAAGCCGATCTATGCGTTGGCGGAGAACATGAAGGACGACTCCGACAAGAATATCGGGCCGGACGAGATCAACGAACAACAACGTGTGCTCGATCGAGAGAAAGAACAGTTTCAAAAGTTTCTCACCGAGCTGGAATCGCAACTCGATCTGGACATGCTGCCGGAGATCGAAAATCAGGTCGTCTTCGATTCCTTCGAACGACCGGATCCCACCACTGGAAAACTCAGCCTGCACGCGGTCCAGTTGATCTCCGAAGCCGTGACGAAACTCCGCGAACCCGGCATGACGCTGGAGATCGTGCTGTGGGCCGACATGCCGCGCGGCTCCGCGTTGAAACGCAAACTGGATAAATCGGTCGAGCTTCGCAAGGAGGTCGAACGGACGTTTTGGATGAAGGCGAACCAAAAGTCGCGGATCCGCTACCGCGTCAAACCGTGGCTGTTCGCCGACGCCAAACGCCCCTACCTGTCCGTCATCCTCGGCCGATCCTCCGTCGCCCCCGACGGCGCCTAAAAGTACGATCGCCCCTTCCGGGCCGTCGCTCGTATCCCGCCGGTACTCTTGAAAAAGCCGACGTCACCTTCGCCCGATGGGACCAAAAGGACACAGCGGACGTCTAGGTCCCCTACGTCCCATTCGTCCTATCAAACGCAACATCCATCGGCACCGCTTGAATCAACCGAACCAACGTTTCTCTACGAACCGCTGGCGCTGCGTTTCAAATACTCTAGATTGCCCTGATGCGGCGCCTGGCGATGGTCTTGCATCATCAAGTCGCGATCATGAATCGTGCCCGGCCGGACCGGCCGGTGGGCCTGGTCGGCAAGTGCCACAAGCTGCTTCAGCGTTTCCGGGTAGTCGTCGGCGACGTTCTGTTTTTCTTCCACGTCTTGCGACAGATCGTACAGTTCCCACGTCCCGTTGCGACCGCGATAGGCCTTCCAGTTGCCCATCCGCACCGCCGTCTGGCCCTGGTATTCCCAGTACAGAGACGGGTGCGTGGCTTGATCGTCATGCCCGAGCAACGTCGGGGCGAACGATAGGCCATCGGTCGCTGGACACGTTGCACCGGACAGCGCCGCGAGCGTCGGCATGACGTCCGGATAGTAGAGCAGATGATCGGCGACCGAAGCGGCCTGGATCTTCCCCGGCCATCGCACCAGATAAGGCACCTTCAGGCCGCCTTCGTACAGCGATCCTTTCCCGGCACGGAAACGCTCTCCGGTTTCCGGGTTCAGATTAGGACCAAAGAAGCCGTGCGGTCGTTCGGGCGTCTTGAAATAATCCTGGCCCCCGTTGTCGCCGCACAGAAAGATCACGGTGTTGTCGTCGACGCCACGTTCTTTCAGTAGCGAAATGATCTGCCCGAGTTGGCGATCGATCATGTGCAGGAACGCGGCATAGACCTTGGCATCGTTTTCGGTCCGTTGCCCCGCGGTCCACGGTTTGTCTTTGAAAAGCTGCCAGGAAGGATTGTCTTCATCGATGCCCCACAATCCATGCGGCGGCGTCCACGGCAAGTAACAGAAGAATCGCTGGTCGCTGTGCTCGCGAATAAACTTCAACGACTCATTGAAGATCTCGACATGGGCGTGGGTCTCGCCGTCGTAAAAACTCATCCCCGAGTTGCCCGGCAATGGCACCTCCTGGCTGTTGCGGATCAAGTAGCGCGGATAGAAGGTGTGGGCGTGGACTTGGTCGTAGTAACCAAAAAACTGATCAAAGCCATGCTGCTCCGGAACACCGGACGTGCCGCGGCCACCGATCCCCCACTTGCCGAACCCGCCGGTGACGTACCCCTGCTGTTTGAGCATGCTGGCCAACGTCGGCTCCTCCGCGCGAATCGGCGAGAACCCGTCGTTCTTTCGCATCGACATGTGCCCGGCATGCAGCCCGGTCAATAGCGAACAGCGGGTCGGTCCACAGACGGGTGCCCCCGCGTAGGCATTGGTAAACCGCATGCCCTCTTCGGCGAAGCGGTCGATGTTGGGGGTCAGCAGATCATCATTGCCCATGTGGCCAGATTCAAAGTAACCCCACTCGTCCAGCATGATGTAGATGATGTTGGGCGGCTCGGCTACCGCAGATTGAGCTGCTGCAGGGGAACCACCGACGACCAAGCCGGCAACAACAATCCAGGCGGCGGCAATCGCCACGACAGGGTGACCTTTCATCGGATACGAGTTTCCTCGGGAGGGAGTCTTTTTCTTCAACGCACCAGTACCGCCCCTGCGGGTTCGAATCATAGCAGGATCAAGAAACGCGTCAGGACCACGAAACGACGATGCCCGACGCCGCGCCCAACACCCGCCTGCAATAATCGTTTTGCCCCCATTGTTTTGCCCTCCCCACCCGCCAACACCAGCGAGAAGCGTCAACCAGCGGCACCGACGACACCGCGGCATCAGTTAGATTCAGGCGGATTCCTCGACGCTCCAGAGGATACGATCGACCATTTCTTCATCCGTCGCCGGATTCATAAACACGGCTTTCCAAGCAGGGATTTCGATTCCGAAAGGTTTAAACCCAAAATTCGTCGTGAAACCCAATCTCGCGTCAACCTTTGGATCCATCATCTTCTCACGCTTCCGCTGCGTTCGGGCGACTTCGGCAAAGTACTGTTCGCGTTCCGCGTCGGGCAATGTTCCTTCGACCAGTTGCCGATAGATGCGTTCGGCATCACGGCCCTTGGGCAAGACCCACCAATCGACGGAAACGCCGATCGTTTCGCGATTCAAAACCTTGCAATAGGGAAGCGTCTCCAATCCCTGCTTGAGCCGCTCGGCCAGTTCCAGACTCCGTGCGGTCAGCATTTGCCACCCCGTCAACCCGATACCATTAAGCGAGGCCATCACGATGTAGGGACCCAATGCAGGCCGCGAACACTCCAGCGTGATCAGCGCCGGATCACGACTGGCCTGTGCTTCCGAAAAGTAGGGTGTGTCGGTGACCTCGCGCGCAAGGTACTTCAAATCCCTGCGGTGATTCACCAAAAATGCACTGGAGGGATAATGGCCGCGACCGAGCTTGTGGAAGTCAATCGTCGCACTATCGACGACGCGCAAGCCCTTGCAGGCCTCCTGCACTCGTTTGACGATCGACAGCAGACTGTCCGAAAAACCGAGCGTGTTTCTGCCCAGATCGTAGTCGGCCAGGAAAGAAAGCGCCCAGCCCACGGCGGCATCAACGTGTAACTGCGGTGTCGGCTGTTGGTACTCGGTTGATTTGGCATCCAGAAGTGTGCGGATCGCAGCCAGATCATCGATCCCAAATCCGTCCGTGGTTCCAAAGGACGCGACGACATAAGCCACCTTGGTCCCGTTTTGGTAGCACTCGTCAAGCTGCTGCTCAAGCAGATCCACACGGATCGACAGATGGGCGTCCGTCGGGATGGCGATCAGATTGTTCACGCCGATTCCCAGCCATCCGGCGACGGTGCGGTTGGAATAGTGACTCGCTTCGGAACAAAACCCGACCACACGTTGCCCCCCGATGCCGTTCTGCATCGCCCCGGGAACGACTCGCTCGATTCCGATTTTCGCCCCGTACAGATTGGAGATGGTTCCTCCGATTGTAAAGACGCCCCACGGATCGTCGGTGTGATAGAAGATCAAATTGGCCAACGCCGTGACCGATTTGACCTCCAGTTCATTCGAACGCTGGCTATAGCGGTCCGTGCACAGGTTGGGATTCTTTAGCAAACAGGCGAACGCGCCGATCAACGACGCGTTGTTGGCCGGGCCACGTACGTTTTCCAAGTGCAGGGGGCTGTTAAAGCTGTCCGTGCCCCAAAAGTAAGGAAAAACGGCGTCGCGAGCGTCTTTCAGATTGCCCGGCAACATGTGAATCTCAGGATTCGCTTTCGCCGTCTCATAATTCTGCGACATCGCGTGGGCCGGGTGGAGTGCGTGTTCGGTCGCCGCAGCGCTCAGCAGCTCTTCCAGGATCGTCACAATCGACTCTTGATCCCACTTGAAGAAGGTGTCAACCAGTTTTCGATAGTCGTTCCGATCCATTGGTCTCCCCCGCGGTCGCTAAGTCATGATCGTATCATGAAGGATACCTCCCGCTCTTACGAGTGCGGCAAGAGCGACTGAAAGAGCTTGAGCAATGCTTTCGCGTGGTCGTCGTTTGCAAATCCGTACCAGCCATGCGAAATCTGGCGTTTCTGTGCGTCATAGCGCGGAACATAAAAATTCTGACACTCCCAACAGATGGTCGTTTCGAACAACAACGCGTCATCCCGGTACAGTCGCATTCCGTAAGCCGGTGTGTGACAAAACGCACCACCCAGACGATCAAATGACAACGATTGCCAAGCCCGGCGTATCCTCGCGCAGTCGCCACCGGTAATCGAAACGTGAGCGTGAATGTCGGCATGGACGCCGTAGGGACGCACCGGAAAGGATTGCGCCGACGACTCGCGCCGCGAATCCTGGTCGCTGAAGGGATCTCGTTTGGGCAATGAGACGGCGTACAGTTCCGCCCGGTCAAATCCCGGCAGCGCGTCGGTGTGGGCGAGCGACAGCATGCGTTCGGCTGGCGATTCGCCGTCAGGATGCGTCGGATCCCAATTCGTGTCCATCTCGCCTTTGTCGACCGATTCCTTGGCTGGGTTGGAGGCCTGTGACCATGCCGCGGGTACCCAAGCGACCTGCAACAGTAAATACAGTGAAATGGGTTTCATCGGCGCGGGTTGTGTTTCAAGGGCTGGTTGAGGGGGCAGCGGCGACGGTTCAGCGATTCCATTAGCTCGTCGGGAACGAAACCAGAGTAGCGGGTGATGAGAAGGACCATTCGGGGCTAACGAAGTGTGGCGATCAGCGCGAGGAATCCCAGCCCGAAGAGCAGCGCCCCAACGTTCACGAGGGTCGGATGGGCGGACGCTGCGGTCAATAGAGCGACGCCGCCAATCATCGCAGCGAGTCCGCCAAAAAGAGTCGCCTCATACATCAGCGAGGACTTGACAGCGTTTCGCGGCAGCTCCTCAGATGCCGGCGCCGCGTACGGATTGAGTTGCGACTGGTCTCGATCAAGTTCGCTCATGCGGAGATCAATCCGTTTCCACTGGGGACAACACCGCTTTCTCAAAGAGCCTCACTTTAACGGATCGTCGTCTTGCGTTGACAACACTTGCTCCAACGCATCGAGTACCCTGTCTTGACGATCCGCCTGCTTTTCCCATCGGTCCAGCAACGCATCATAGCGATCGGATTGTGCCTTGGATCGATTCTGTTGTCGCTCCGTCTCGTCTTGCTGTTGTTGTGTCCGATCAAGTTGTTTTTGGGATTGATCCAACTGCTGCTGCGTTTGAAGAAGTTGCCGCTCGGCCGTTTCTGACTGCCGATTGTATTCGTCAACTTGTTGTTGATACTCAGCATCGTACACGCCTCCCGATTGTGGCGCGCAAGAGCAGGTCAGAAGGAACATGAATACAATTGGAATGTTTTTCACCTTGTGCCTCATTCGGTGAGTGACACGCGTCAACCGGCCGTGCGAAAGGAATTCAACGTTTATACCACGCAATTTCGCCGCTCGGTGGCATACGTTGGTTCGTCCGCTTCGAGACCGCCTTGTGGATTGGACTCATTCTACCATCTCGGGTGACGAAAAGATGACACCGCTGCAGACGGATGCTTAGTCGGTCGACATCATTCGAAGTCAGTTCGCAGTCCTCCAATGCAATGCCCACCCAGCCTCGCATCGTGTTGGCAATCTTGAGTTCGTCCAGTTGATCCGCCGTTGGGATGGCAGTCAACGTGATGCGGTATTCAGCGCCGAGTGGCCACAAGGGGATCGAGCCCATTCGTCCACCGATCCGCGACACCGCATTAGAAAGCAGCTTCTCTTTGCGCGACATATTCCAACTGTCGATCGCGAGTGCGAAAACGCCCAAGGCAGCAATCAGCAAGATGGATTTCGACAACCGCGTCATCCTTGGAGGCAACGTGTGGACGAAGGAAAGGCGATCTATCGGCGCACGCGGACGATTGCGGATAGACCTTGCGCCAGAATTCTGTCGGCTCTGGTGTGGGCCGGTTACACGATCCGATTAGAGCGGATCCTGGCAGAGCGTGCCAGTTTCTCGGGGCCCAGGTAAACTTGAGTTGAGCGGCGGCAGACCCGTCCGATTCGGCGGCAGCCTCCTGCTCACCTTCTGACTCGCTTTTCAGGGAACGAACGAAGCTCGATTTCAAAGCCCAGCGGGCTGACAGAGTGTTTGCCGGGCCCGTCAGGGCCCGGTCTCGAATGGCAACTTCGGCGCAGGCCTGGAAGGCCGACACAGTGCGCGGCGATCGATCCGGCACGGTGGATGGCGTTGCCCCTTCAGGGCTGGTGTAGCGGACATTCAACCGGTGACTCACCGGACTATAAATTGAATTGTTTTCGACGAATGAACGCAACAGTAATCGGCTCTGTCCCGAAACCCGGCAAGGGGCGTATATGGTAGCGGAATTCGCCAAGAATTTCGGCTTTTCCCGTGTGAACTGCTGCGAGACGAAAGCCTTGGCGGCTTCCGCTACGGATTTAGGGACAAAGCCTAGCCCGAAGCGCAAGTCACCCTTGCTCGCGCCGCAGGCTACTGAATGAACAGGCCGTCACACCGCCTGCAATCATTCGTCTGCAATCACTCGCCTGCCCTCCGGGCATCACCATCAATGCAACGTACATCCGTCGTCACTCCCTTCTCCCGCACCGTCCGCTCTCCAAATCCACTGGCAACGTAGGCGGATTGTATCACGGAGGTCGGTGGAGATTGCCATCGTCCGGTGTTCGATTCAATCGGTCTTCTTCCGGTCGATCGACAGAAAGTAGCGATTTGCAGCGGTGGACTCAAACGACGTTGGTCGAGGATCGCCAGGATAGGGGAAGCAGTTGATGAAGTGTTTGTCGTCAAAATGAAAAATACCGGGTAGAGTCTGCCCGTCACGTGGGCCACCCACGTAGGTGACGTCGATCTTGTATGGCTTGTCCGAAACATCAATTTCGAAAGTGGCATGCCCGACTTCTTCGTCATCGGCAACGAACACGATCTTTCGATTTTCGATTCGGTAGGACCGATTGTCTCGCCCGTCTGAGGTGTCCTTGCCATGGATGATCCACTTCTCTGCCTTCCAGTGCCCTTGGAGCTTTCGAAGCACCATGGTTTCTAACTGCGATTCGTCGGCGTCCATCGATAGTGCCGCGGTCGCAAGTACGCTTGCGGCAACGAACAAAGAGATCACGCGCATGTTCACTCAAACCTCATCTGTTAAAACGGTGCATCTCTACGAGGGATGCGAAAGTGCCAAAACCCGACAGGGATGTCCATACCCGATTTCACCCGTATCTTCAGGGCCTGTACCGGCAGCGTTTACGGCACTGTCGAGTGCGGCGACGAATTCGTCAAATCCCGAGGTGCTCGCTGCGCGGAAAAAGTAGACCGCCTTGTTCTACTCAAAATGGAGGAATCACCCCGGCACCGTGCAGACCGAGACGTCATTCGGCCATGCAAACCTCAGCGATCTCCCAGTCACGAAGCGTGACAAAGTAGCCGCGGAACTCAGGATCGCCCTCGACGTTGTATGTGAGCTCGATCGTGGTTGAGTCACCATGCAGGTTGATGCCAATGTGACTTACGATCCGAGCAGACAACTCGTCGGACGTTTTGATCTCAGGGTGGCATTTGACGAGCGCTGCACAAATACTGGGCCACAGCTCCATATGTCGGGCCGGAAGATCACGAAGAAGTTGCCGTTGGTGAACAGTGGGACCGTTCTCATCAGCACAAACGTGGATGTGTGCCGATTTAAGTGGACAAGCGTCGAAAGGGATGTCGGCGTCCCACGCGTTGACGTAGTAGTTGAGCTTCCCAAGTTCGGCATCGTCAATTGACTTCTTGGGGCTACCGGTCATTCCGCACGGTTCGTCGAAATCGCCAGGTGGAAGAATGCGGATTGTGATTTCGTCACCGGTTGCAATTTGAGGTGACGCCCAATCCGCATGGTGCTGGCGTTCCTTCGAGTCGTCAAACACGCCGAGACCACCAACTTGCAGATCGTGACTCAGGTCCTGTCCCGGGTGTTTGACGTAGGTAACGCCAACAGAAAGAACACCATCGCCATTGATCCCAGAGATGCAAACACGTTTGCCGTTCTTCAGTATCTCGAATCGCGTTGACATTCGGCAAGCTAAACCACTATGCGGTCAGACGGCAGTCCTCACCGAGGACGGGCAATTGAAATTCGTACAAATCGTATCGGGTCCGAACTTTGGAATCCAACTCGACAAGCAATTTTGGCGAAGTGACTGACCAAAATCAAGAAATGAAATCAGCCCCCTACCGTGCGGCTCCCGCCATCCAAATGACGATCAAGGCGAGGGCGACAAAAACCAGCGAAACGATTGCCGATACTTGCGTTTTTCTGATTCTATCACGAATCTCGGACGCCAAATCGCGATCAGCGATCAAACCGAGCCATGTTCAACCCCGTCGGGGTTGGCGGCATGGTGACTTCCGGGGCTCGATGGGACCGATAAGTCCTAGCTGTCCTATCGGTCCCATTGCACGCTTGCTGCCCCACCAGCGAGGAATGGCAAAACGATGGGGGCCAAACGACAAAAAGAAAGACATTTCGGTAACCTGACCACACGCTGCAGCTGGATCATTCTGTCCCGAATCATTCAGCCAATCTCTCCCCGTCATCGTCTTGCCACCATTATTTTGCCCCATATTCGATTCATCGATTGCTGCTCCACGCCACCTTGTCTTCGGCCTCGAGTCTTCAGCAATATTCACATCCGCTTGCTGAGGCGGAGATGTCATTGGAAGGCACTGCGGAATGTGTCAACGACATTGAGACAACTTTTGGATACTTGTTAGCAGGGCGGCCCAGCGTACTCGGGGGCCAGCCCCCGAACCCCCGGGATTTTTTTAGGCATCGCTCGGGTGTTCAAACGACGGAAAACGGTTGCAATCCGCTGCACGTTCAGCGATCTTTATTTCAATGGCTTGCGTTTCAATGGCTAGCGTCTCACGCTGGGAGGGTGACATGGAACGATTCATCAAACGATACGGTGATCGCATCATCGGTGTTTTGTCGGGATTCGACCGAATTCTTTTTCGTGGGACCATACGGGCGTTGAGTTACGTGGACGGGATGATAAGTATCTGAACGTACATGGCGTCCTCTACAAACATTTCGGCGGGTTTGTTCAACGCATCTCAAACCAAATCAAGGAACACGCGGCTGAATATGCTGCAGCGCATGGTCGGCCGTTCCGATACCTGGCGTCTTCATCTATTTCCAAAGAAGACTGCGCGCGAAGCATTATGGAGCAAGACTCAGTTCAGCAGGGATTGGTATGCGTCTTGTCAGGTGTGGAATCGTGCCAAACCTATGAGCTTCGCAAAGATCGAAAAGGGAAACGTCTTGAATTGTGATCTGCTCGAAGGAAATGCTTGTTCCTCTATTTCTACTTTGTCGATCGGGAATTTGGCCTGATGCACGTCCGACTGCAGACTTGGCTTCCCATGACCATCCAGGTTTGTTTGAACGGGCGTGAATACCTTACGCGTCGACTGGATAAGGCTGGCATCGGTTACAGCAAACACGGCAATTGCTTTACCCATATCGACGACCTCGCCAAGGCGCAGCAGATGATTGACGATCTGCACCAGCGAAACTGGGTACACTTCCTCAATGCGCTGGCCCGTCGGTGCAATCGCTGGCTCAAACTGAAAAGTCAGCTGAAGTTCCCAGCGTATTACTGGACCATGCGCGAAAGTGAATACGCGACGGATGTGATGTTCGCCAATGAGGCAGCTCTTAATGCCATCTACCCCGCTCTTGTCAATCACGCAGTTCAGCACTTCAGCTGTCGCGATGTGATGCGATTTATGGGCCGTCGTTTTCATCGTGATTTCAACGGGGAAGTGACAAGCGATGTGAAGCATCGTGTGGAAGGAGTAAGAATGAAACACTGGGTCGATGAGAATTCGATCAAAATGTACGACAAGGCGGGCAGCGTACTGAGGATCGAGACCACGATTAACAATCCGAGACGCTTCAACGTTCGGAGAAAAGCGACCCGTGGCGGCGAAGTTGTTGTTGCATGGTTTCCGATGCGAAAGAGCGTCGCCGACGTTGCCCGGCGTGTGGAAATATGTCACGCCGCGAATGAGCGCTATCTTGAGGCACTCGCTGTCGTGGGAGAATCATCTCCCGCGCACAAACTACTTGATCCAGTAAGTCGCCGGATCATCCGACAGGGACGACCATATCGGGGACTGCGCCCGATCGAACCGGACGAAGTTCGCATGTTTTCGGTTCTGCAGGAAGGGACCTTTCTTTTGCAAGGGTTCCGCAATAAAGATCTACGGTCAAGGCTCTTTCCACATGTCAATCGCAATGACAAAGAGCGGAAGCGGGCGGTTGGGCGTGTCACTCGGTTGCTACGGTTGCTTCGCGCACACAGATTAATCCGAAAAGTCTCAGGTACGTTCTACTATCGAATAACACCAAAAGGTCAGAAAGTTATGACGGCGGCTCTGAAACTTCGCGATACCGAAGTCCTCGCGATGAGCGCATAATCTTTGTTGTCAAAACAAGCTTTTACGAGTTTGTTATACAGAGGGTCGCCCTAATCATGCCCGAGCTAGAGGTTGTCAGGTCTTTGATTCAAGCCGGAGCGGACGTCAATGTATTGGATCAACAAGGGGAAACTCCACTTCTGCTTGCCGTTCGGGCCCGTGATCCAGGCATTGTCAGGATGCTTGTCGAGGCAGGAGCGGCCCCCGATCTAGGTTCTGATTCGCATGGTTCTCCCCGCCAGTTCGCCGAAGAACTCGTCACCATGCACGAAGCGGCACTTGCTGATCCATCGACGCAGGATGAGCGTGAGGTAAGAGCGATTAACGAACTCTTGACGAAGGCCCGTGAGATTCTTGGTGCCTTCCCGACCGATAAGGATTTATAGCGAGTCCCAGTTTATCACAGCGCTGGCCCCCCTCATCCCCAGCCCTTCTCTGTGCGCAAAGCCGGGGGAGAAGGGAGCCAGGGTAGGTGCGTGAGGGTGTGCGATGCCAGCGGGAAGCGTGAGCGAGCGGCGTGTGGGAAAGCGAAATCGTCTGAAACGCTTCACTCAATTCGGCAGAAAGTACATCGCAATCGCATTGAGAATCCATAGCCCAATGACCACCGCTTCTGCGATCAGCATCGTCCACTCCCAGTCCGTGATCTTTCGCGGCGGTGGCTCTGCGAACGAGTCGTTGGTTTCGGCTGGTGGCGTGTAGGGATTCATGGCACCCAATGGAAGCCTTTTGGCGGTATCAAATTGAAGCCGACAACCTGTCCAAAGTCCGGCGGCAATGCTTGTGGCCGGGGCGATTGCAAATTGCAAAATGAACATTGCAAATTGCAAATTTTTTCGTCGGGGAGGAGAGCGAACAGATTCGGGCCCCGGCGGTGGCCTCGGTTTTTCGCGAATTTTCTTACCTCCAAAATCTTCCTACTATCGCCCATCAATCCGCCCGGCGCACAAAAAAAGCCGTTTCTCTTGTCAGAGAAACGGCATATAGGGCTGACAGGAGTCGAACCTGCACTTCCGAAGAAACTGGAACCTAAATCCAGCGCGTCTGCCAGTTCCGCCACAGCCCCGCAGGTTGCTTTTCCGGTGGACATTGCGTCGCCAACCGCTCGCGGCCGTCCTGTCTTGGCCCTGCCGATCGTGGGGTGGATCGGATCGGTGGGCGGTTGGGATCGGCCGGTGATGAAGCCGGCGAGGTCCGGTTGGTTTCCCGATGACCGGAAACCGCGATGCTTAGGAAACGGTCGCGTCTTCGGCGGCGGTCGGGACGACCCAGACCTTCAAATTCGCTTCGACTTCGCTGTGCAAGTGAACTCGGACGGTGTACAGGCCGAGTTCGCGGAGCGGGCCGTCCAGACGGATTTGGTCGTTGGCCAGGCTGAAGCCGGCTTCCTTGAGGGCCGCGGTGATTTCGTGCGGGCCGACGCTGCCGTACAGGTGGCCTTCGTCGTTCGCGTTGGCTTCGATCGTGATCGATTGCTTGCCGAGTTCGTCGGCCAGATCGCGATAGCTTTTGAGTTTTTCCAGCTCGATCGCACGCAATTTCTCGCGGTGTTTTTCGACCATCCGTTTGTGGTGATCGGTCGCGATGGTGGCCATGCCCTGGGGCAGCAGGTAGTTGCGCGCGTAGCCCGGTTTGACTTCGACGATATCGCCTTGCTTGCCGAGGTGTTCGACGTTGTGAATCAACAGAAGCTGGATCCCACCGTGTTCGCCTTTGGGCAATCGTTTGTAGGGTCGTTTAAAGGTTCGGCCGTTGCGTGACATCGTTGTGCTCTGGCGGGAGGGTTGGATTGGTGGTTGCAAATGAAAACAAGACGAACCGGGGCGTCATTGCCGGGGCCGTCCACAATAACGGTGTGTTGATTAGAACGGAATGTCCGGATCGTCGTATCCGGTCCCCTTTCCGGTCGGCTGGGCATCGCGTGCGCCCGAGTCGGCGGAATAATCGTCCGCGTTCTGGGCGTTGTAGCCGCCCTGGTTTTCGGCGGTTTGGCCGCTTGAGGTGCGTTGACTGGAATGGTGCTCGGAACCGCCGCCGGAGCGTCCGCCGAGCATTTGCATTTTTTCACAGATCACGCGCAACTTGCTTCGTTTCTGTCCGTCGGTCTCCCAGCGATCGAGCTTCAATCGGCCTTCGATCAGGACCGGCGATCCTTTGGACAGGTATTCGCTGGCGACTTCGGCATTTCGCCCCCACAGCGTGACATCGACGAACGTGGCTTCATCGACCCATTCTCCGCTGGCGGTCTTGCGTCGATCGTTGACCGCGACGGTCACGTCGGAAACGGCTTGACCGCTGGGGATGTAACGCAGTTCGATATCGCGCGTCAGATTCCCAACCAGAATGACGCGGTTGTAGCTGGCCATCGTTGTCCTGTGAGTTGCTGGGAATGAGGGGAGGGAAACAAAAACCGTGGACGTCTTATGCTAGGAATTCGAGCTGTCGTCGCTACTCGCGCTGTCGCTGCTCTCGCCCTCGCTGGCCGCTTCGCCTTCGGCAGCGGCGTCTTTGCCGGCGACCGGCGTTGCACCGCGGGCGTTGGCCAAGATCGGTTCGACCAATCGCGGGTCCAATTTCAGCGTCATCTGACGCAGCACCGGTTCGCAGAGGTGGAACGCGCGATCCAACTTGGGGACTTCGCTGCCTTCCATTTCGAAGTAGGTCAACCAATAGGTGCCTTTCTGGTGGCCATCGATCGGATAGGCAAGCTTTTGCTCCATCCACAGACGATTGACCTCGACTTTTCCGCCGGCTTCGGTGATCAAATCTTCGATCTGCTTGCTCACTCCGCCGGGGTCACGGGCGTAGTGGTTGCTGTCGAGGATGCAGAGTGTTTCGTAAGTGTTTTTGGCCACGACTGTTTCTTTTCTACTTGGCTACGTTTGGCTTCAGCCCGATCGGCCAGCGGCGATCGGACTGTCGCGGGTGTGAAACGGGAACGATTGATTGAACTGGGTTTCTTGAACTGGGGTTACTGCGGGCCGACCGATCGCGGGTCGCCTTGGGGCTGATCGGACGGTTTTCGTTGATTCGGTTTTGAGTCAGCGCCCGGGTCACCGTTAAACTGGCTCATCGTGCGATCGACCCCGTCGGTGACAAAGCTGATCACAGCCTTGGCCGCGCGGGTGGTCGCCGCTTCGATTGTATCGCATTCGCTCTTGGAGAATTTCCCCAAGACATAATCGGTCACCGTCCAACCTGCCGGAGGCCGTCCGATTCCGACGCGGAGCCGCGGAAACGACTCCGAACCGAGATGCCGGATAATATCCTTGATCCCGTTTTGCCCACCGGCACTGCCCGAGGGTTTGATCCTGATCCGGCCGCTGTCGAGATTAAGATCATCGCAAACGACCAGGATATCGCTTAACTGCAACTTATAAAAGTCGAACGCCTTGCGGACGCTCTGCCCGCTGGCGTTCATGAACGTGTGGGGGCAAAGGATAACGACCTTTTCCCCGCCGATCGAAGACTCCGCGAGTTCGCCTTCGAATTTGACCTTGGGGGCACCGGCATGGGTCAGCACGGCGAGCTTTTCGGCCACCGTGAAACCGACATTGTGTCGCGTTTGTTCGTATTTTCGACCGGGGTTTCCCAGCCCAACGATTAACTTCATCGCAATGTCGAAGGATCCATGGCCGAGCGGCCTGGTGAGTCAATCCGCGGCAGCGGCGGACTACTCCGCTTCGCCCTCTTCCTCAGTTTCGTCTTCCGCCAGGCCCTTGGGTTTTTCGACGTGGTAGATCACCGTTTCGCCGGGGGTGACCAAGCTGACGTTGTCGGGCAGCGACAGATCGGCCGCCGTGCGGTTTTCACCCAGTCCGACGCTGGCCACGTTGATCGGCAGCGATTCGGGGATGGCCACCGCGGGGCACTCGACTTCGACTTCATGAGCGTTTTCGATCGCGATTCCGCCCTGCTTTCCGCCGGCCGGTTCGCCCTTGAATCGAATCGGCACCGTCACGGTGACCTTTTCGTTCATGTCGACCCGCTGCAGGTCGATGTGCAGCACCTCGATCCCCAACGGATCGAATTGCAGATCGCTGACCAGAGCCGTTTCGCTGACCGCACCTTGCAGTTCGACGATCTTGCTGTGATGCCGCAAGATCGATTCCACCGTCTTCTGCGAAATCGACAGATGCTCGTTACTTTGCTTGTGCCCGTACAAAACGGCCGGGACGGAGCCGGACTTTCGCAGCCGGCGTGAGGCGGCCGTTCCTAGGCTGCCCTCACGTTTTTGGACCTGTACCACTTCCGCCATTGCGGATCACCCTGACGTCGTTAATTTCTTGTGTTTTGTTCCCTCAAACGCCACCAAAATCAAACTTTGGGGTGCGTTTGGCACGCCGATACGTTTACGGCGAAGCGGGTAAGTATGTCAGGGCAATGGATCTCTGCAAGCCCAAACAGGCGGCCGGCGGCAAGCGAGGATCGATCTTGAGGCTCCCACGCCGGATTTTGCTGTGATTTGCTGCGATTTGACGGCGTTCCGCTGCGATTTCGCCGCCGCTCGCGTCCTTCGGGAAAGGCGCTCAATTGAGACTTCGCTCTCCTCGGCGAGGTCGTGTGGTTTTTTGAGTCGTTGATCAGCACCGGGTTTGGTCATTTCCTCTGGCCTCCCTGATACCCTCGAGAGAACGAACCCTCGAGAGAACATTGCCCACGGATAGCAGCGCGAACCCACGGATCTCAGGCAGCAACACATCCGTGGGTTCGCGCTGCCATCGGTGGGCGTTTTCGGTTCCCCCAACCCTCCACCTCCGAGCGCACACCTCAATCAGAGGCTTTCTGATCGGGGGGAAACGCGTACACGCTTGGTATCCCAGCGGTTGAAAACCACACGACCTTGGTTGGCAGCGAGGGGAGGGGCGGTTGGTGGTCAATGCGGCTCTCTGGGACTCCCTCGCCTCTCGCGTCCCGCCGACCGCTGCCGTAGGATGCCGCTGGCTGGGGTTGGGGTGACCGGAAATCGAACCGATCTCCGGCAGGTTGAAGGTGCCCTTCACCTCGCTGGGCTCGACCTTGGCGTGCTCTTCCCCTTGGCGCGTCCTCCCGTCGCTGCGCCCTCCCCTCGCTGCGCTCGCCCCTCTCAGGGGGAGGGTGAACCTTGGAATGCCGATCCTCGCAGGGGGACGGTGGCTTTATACATTTGACCTTTCCCCTCGTTGCTCCGCCATCATCTATGTCGTTTGTCCCCGAATCCAGCGGCCCGCATCAAGGCTTGGTTACGTTCCTGGGTACCGGGACCAGCGTCGGCGTGCCCGCGATCGGATGCGATTGCGCGGTCTGCCAAAGCAGCGACCCGCGCAACAATCGCACCCGCTGTGCGATCACGGTCCGGCTGCCCGGCGGCACGGTGCTGATCGACACCCCGCCGGATCTGAGGGTCCAATTGATTCGCGAGCGGATCCGTGTGGTCCACGCCGTCGTCTACACCCACGAACATGCCGACCACATCTTCGGGCTGGATGATTTGCGGTTGATGCCGTTTCGACTCGGTCACGCCGTGCCGCTGTTCTGCACCGAGGCCGTTGATTCGAACATCCGGCGGGCCTTCGCCTACGCGTTTGCCGACCGCGAGGACACGCACCCCGGAGCGACACCCAAGTTGGCGCTGCACCGGATCAATCACGCGCCGTTTGAGGTGTTGGGGACCGAGTTCATTCCGATTCCGATGAAGCACGGACCGCATTTCAACGTGCTGGGGTTTCGGATCGGTGATTTTGCCTACTGCACCGACACCAACTTCATCCCCCCGGAATCGATCGAGCGACTCCGAGGTGTGAAAACCTTGGTCGTCGGCGCACTCCGCAAGGAACCCCACCCGACGCACTTCAACCTGGACGAGGCGATTGAGGTGTCGCGTGCCGTCGGAGCCCGGCGGACGCTGTTGACCCACACCGGCCATCAACTCGATTACCAGGAGACCTGTGATTGGCTGCCCGAGGGGATCGACATGGCGTATGACGGGTTGCAGGTTGAGGTCAGGGTTTAGGGTTTAGGGTTTAGGCAGTTGGGAGTTGGGAGTTGGGAGTTGGGAGTTGGGAGTTGGGAGTTGGGAGTTGGGAGTTGAAACTGATTCGCACGGGCACATGGGCGGGCTGAGTTCCTTTATACTTCGCCGCGGTTGAGGGTCTGTTTCATTGGCTGTCTTTCTTGAGGTCTCGATGTCGTCGCTTTCGGACACACAACGCTCCAACGCCCGTTTGGGGCTCTGGCTGTTCGCCGTCTATTTGGTGCTGTACCTAGGATTCGTTTTTCTGAGCGCGTTTGCGGCCCATTTGATGGAACGCCCGGTCATCGCCGGATTGAACTTGGCCATCGTCTACGGATTCGGCTTGATCGTCGGCGCCCTGGTAATGGCGTTGCTGTACGGGATGCTGTGCAAATCCGAGCCGCTGGACGAAACATCGGCCGGCCAACCGCCCCACGGGGCTGCCTCCGGCGATGAACCGCGGGGGGATCTCGCGTGATTTATGACCCTTCTTGGATCGCCGTCTTCGTTTTCTTTACGTTCGTCGGCGCAACGGTCGGCCTGAGTTTCTTCTTGGGGCGAAAAGCGAAATCATCGGCGGGATACTTCGCCGCCCATGGCCAGATTCCCTGGGCCGTCAACGGGATCGCGTTTGCGGGTGACTACCTGTCCGCGGCATCGTTCCTGGGCATCTGCGGCATGATCGCCTCGTACGGTTACGACGGCTTCCTCTATTCGATCGGGTTCCTGGCCGGATGGATCGTGGCATTGTTCGTCATCGCCGAGCCGATGAAACGGTTGGGGCGATTCACGTTCGCCGACGCCTTGGACGCCAAGTTTGATTCGCGCGGGATCAAAGCCGCTGCGGGCGCGAGCACGTTGGTCGTGAGTGTGTTTTACCTGATCCCCCAGATGGTCGGCGCCGGATCGCTGATTCAACCGCTGTTGGGGTTCCCGCACTGGGTCGGCGTGGTGTTGGTGGGGATCGTGGTGATCACGATCGTCGTCACCGCCGGGATGGTCTCGACGACCTGGGTGCAATTTTTGAAAGGGTCGTTGTTGGTCGTCTTTAGTGCCGTGTTGGTGGTCTTGCTGTTGGGGCGCGGCTTTGTCGCCCAGCCGGAGGCGTTTGAATCGATCGGGCCGATTTCGGTGAGTGAACTGGGGCAACCCGAGATCGCCGGCCGAACCGTTTTGCCGGCCGAAAACGGCTGGGAACAGCACGAGGACTTGGTCCGTTTCCTGCGTGCCGACCGCGTCGGATTTGACGTCTTTCATGTCCAACCGGCCGATGACGGTCAAGTGATCCTGCGACAGGCTCAGTCCATTGTCGCGACAAGTGACGGGCTGGAAATCGACGGTGCACCGCTGGGGCGCGACGCCAAGCAAAAGGAATTGCAACCGGTCGGCACACTCACGCGGCTGCCCGACGGTCAGGAAGAAACCGGGCCGCTGGGGCCGGTCAGCTTCTTCACCACGCTGAATGACAGCGAAGTTGTGTTGTGGCGAAATAAAACGGTCGTGCACAACGATGGCACGAAGTCGACGGTCTACTTTCAGAAGCTGACGCCCGGCAACGAGGTGCTGCGTCCCGGTGAGCATCCCAAGTTTGCCGGCATCCGCGAAGAAGCGATGGTGGGCAAGCTGAATTTCCTGTCGCTGATGCTGGCGTTGTTTTGCGGCACCGCGTCCTTGCCGCACATTCTGATTCGCTACTACACGGTCAAAGACGGCGCGGCCGCCCGAAAGAGCACGATCGTCGGGATCGCCAGCATCGGGTTCTTTTACGTCCTGACGCTGTACTTGGGTCTGGGGGCAATGACCAGCGCGTCGATGGACCTGACCGACAGCAACATGGCCGCCCCGCTTTTGGCCCGCAGCATCAGCACCTGGCTGTTTGCGATCATCTCGGCGATCGCATTCACCACCGTCTTGGGCACCGTCAGCGGCCTGATCCTGGCCAGCAGCGGCGCGGTCGCCCACGACCTGTTGGTCGGGGTGCTCGGATTACAACTGTCGGAAAACAAGAAGGTCCGAATCGCTAAAATATCCGCTGTTATCGTCGGTGCGATCGCGATCGTGCTGGGAATCCTGTTCAAAGAAATGAACGTCGGTTACCTGGTCGGATGGGCATTCAGCGTCGCCGCGAGCGCCAACTTGCCCGCCCTGGTGATGCTGTTGTTCTGGAAGTCGACGACCAAGGAAGGCATCGTGGCCAGCGTGCTGGTCGGCATGGTCAGTTCGCTGGGATGGATCTTGTTGTCCAGTGACACCTACAAGAGTGTCTATGGCTGGGATCCCGAACTGGCTTACGCGCCGTTCAGCCAACCCGGCATCGTGACGATCCCATTGGCGTTCGTCACGCTGATCGTGGTCTCGTTGATGACGCAGCGGAAAGGGGCGGAGATGGCGTGAGAATTAATGTAGGACGATTGTCCCAATTGTTCGCAGAGCAATTGGGACAATTGCTCTACACTGCCACTTACGCCGGCGAGGGACTGCGCCGGCGTCGGCGGCGACCGCCTCGCATGAATTTGTCACGCGCCTCGTTAACCGCTTGGACCAATCGGTCCACTTCTTCAAGCGTGTTGTAGAGATAAAAACTGGCGCGGGTCGACGCGGTTTTGCCAACCGAATCATGCAGCGGCATCGCGCAATGATGCCCAGCACGAACGGCAACCCCGCGGGTATCCAACCACTGGGCGATGTCGTGGGCGTGGATGCCGTCGACGGTGAAGCTGACGATGCCCGCTTTCTTGTCCGGCGTGGGGCCGAGGATCTGGACTCCCTCGATCTCTCGCAGCGCCGCATCGGCCGCCTGGCACAGCAGGTGTTCGTGGGCTTGGATGTTGTCCATTCCGACCGATTGCAAGTAACGCATCGCTGCGGCCAGCCCGATCGCTTCGGTGATCGGCGGCGTCCCGGCCTCGAATTTTTCCGGCAACCCCGTCGGGCTGAACCCCTCGGTTGTGACTCGATCGATCATCCCGCCGCCGCCCAAGAACGGTGGCATCGCGTCCAGCAACGTTTCTTTGCCGTACAGCACGCCGATCCCGGTCGGCCCACACAGCTTGTGACCGCTGAAGACGACGAAATCGGCGTCCCATTGCTGGACATCGATCGCTTGATGGGGCGCCCCCTGTGCCGCGTCGACCAGCACCGTCGCTCCGGCGGCGTGGGCCATGGTGGTCCACTGGGCCACGGGAAAATTGGTCCCCAGGACGTTGCTGCAGGAGGCAAAGGAAAACAGTTTCGGCCGCAGCGACTCAAGTTTCGCTTGAACCACCGCATCATCGATCGTGAAGTCCTCACGCAGCGGTAGAAATTCGACGCGGCAACCGGTCCGCTCGGCCAGTTGGTGCCAGGGCACGATGTTGGCATGGTGTTCTGCGATGGTTAAAAGCACGACATCGCCGGCGGCCAGGTTTTCGCCGCCCCAGGAATGGGCGACCGTGTTGATCGCGGCGGTCGTCCCCGCGGCGAACACGATTTCGGTCTGCGACCGCGCCCCGATGAACTGCCGCGTCGTTTCGCGAGCCGCTTCGTAGGCCGCCGTCGACTCTTCACTCAGCGTGTGGATGCCGCGATGCACGTTGGCGTAGTAACGCTGGTAACAATCGCTGATCGCATCGATCACAACTTGCGGTCGCTGGGCGCTGGCGGCATTGTCCAGAAATGCCAACGGAGCGCCGCTGGCGGACTTGCGCTCCAGGATCGGAAAATCGGGTCGGATTTGTTGGGGGTCAAGCGGCATCGTTAGCTCTCTTCACTTAAGCTGGGACCGCCGAAACTGGGCCCGGCGTCGTCATCGTCGGCAGAATCATCGACCGGAGCGTGCAGGGCCGATTGCAGCACCCGCCAAGACAACAAGCAGCATTTTTGGCGGTTGGGCGTCAGCTGGGGGCCGAACAGCTCCAACATCTCGTTGGCGGTAAACTCCTTCGCCTCCTCGACCGTCTTGCCCTCAATCGCCTCGACCAGCATCGATGCCGAAGCCTGGCTGATCACGCAGCCTTCGCCTTCAAACCACGCTTCTTCGATCTTTCCATCGCGATCCAAACGCAGCATCACCTGGATCACGTCCCCGCACAGAGGATTCTTGCCCTCGTCCGCATGGGTGGCCGTGGCCAGCTCGCCACGGTGGTAGGGGTCTTCGTAGTGATCCAAGACGTGTTCTTCGTAAATGTCTTGTTCGTTAGGCATGATCGGGCAAAACCAGAGACGATTGTCAAACGGACTCGGCGATCCCTCGGTCGACCGCCGCTGCATTAAAGTCGCTGCATTAAAGTCTACGCGCGTTGTCAAAAATCGACGAGTCCCTATTCCGGTCGAAATGGTCGCAGCTGGGCTGTCGCCGGGTGTTTCGCCCCCGGAATGAGGCGTGGGCGAGGCTTCCAGCCTGTCATTTTCTAGGCGTTTTTGATCCCCGATTGCTCGCGATGGGGGTTTGCTGTTCCAATTGAACACAACGCTAAAAAACCCCGTCACAGAAGGCCGCCAAGGCTTTCGTCCCCCCCGAACAAAACAGTAGCGGAAGCCGCCAAGGCTTTCGTGGCCACTCGAACGAAACAGTAGCGGAAGCCGCCAAGGCTTTCGTGGCCACTCGAACGAAACTCTTGGCGAGTTCCGCTACCTGAACATGAAGAAAACCGCTCCGAACCGCTCCCTCAATCGTCGCGCCGCGTTGTCGGCGCTGGCGGCGTCGGCACTAGTCACCACCGGCTGCCCGCTGTCGATCCCCGAATCCTTGCCCGACGGTGAGCCGGCCGCGGACGCCTCTTCGCTGCCCGTCGCGGACCTGGTCGCTCAAACGCTCGAAGCGGAAAAGCGTCGCCGGGGGCTGTCGACAATGGTCAACGGTGCCTGGCAGATCTTCCACGGCATCCTGGCCTATGGCAACGAGTTCCAGATCGACACGCCGCGTGGTCGCCAGAGCGCGCTGGAATACTTTCGTACCGGCGGGACCTGTGACGGGTTTCGCCCGATGATCGGCGATGCGTTTGAAGGAGACGATCGCTACGGGCTACGCGTCGATTTGGAACCGTCGACCAAAGTCGGCCAGGGACACCGCGACCAGTGGCTGGCCGTCGTCGCCCAGACAGGGCTTCCCGCCGATGCGACTTGGGTGGTCGAAGAACGCACACTGACGATCGACGATTGGATGCGACAAGCCGAGTGGGATGTCCCACTGAACTACGAAGCGGAATTCAGTTGGACCCTGATTCCGCTGTCCTACTACCGCACGACCGACCATCGCTGGACCGCCCGCGATGGCAACACGTACAGCACAGAATTGTTGCTGCAGTCGGAAGTCGAACACGACCTGGCCATCAGCGTGTGTGGCGGAACGCACCGGTTGATCGGGATCGCAACGGCACTGCGAAACCGGATGGCCGAAGGCAGCCCGATCACGGGCGTTTGGGCCGCCGCCAAGGAACACCTGGAAGCATCGATCGAACTGGCCCGCGTCAACCAAAACCCGGACGGAACCTACAGCACGTCCTACATGCATCGCACCGGTTGGTGCAACGACTTGGGTGAGACGCTGGGCACGACCGGCCACGTGCTGGAGTTCATCGCAACCGCGTCAGACCGTGACGTCTTGCAATCCGATTGGGTCGTCCGCAGCGTCCGCAAGTTGTGTGACGTGTTGCACCAATGCCGCGACGTCGACCTGGAGTGCGGTGTGCTGTACCACGCCCTGCACGGGTTGGTGGTCTACCAGCAGCAGACGGCCACGTAGCTACCTTCGCCAGAAGGTGGATCCCCGGCATTCACCACGCTCTGGCGAGCGTAGCTACATCCCGCTGAAGTCACCCCGCCAGCGCTACTCATAGATCGGAAAAAAGGTGTTGAACGCTTTTTCGCCGAACTCACCGGGATCGTTGAAACGCCGGTTTTGGTTGAGCGAGTTGAGTGCGTTCATCTGCTGGTCGGTCAATTCGAAATCGAACAGATCCAGATTCTCTTTCAATCGCTCGACGCGCGAGGTTTTGGGGACGATCGACGTTCCGCGTTGAAGACCCCAACGCAACACGACCTGGGCCGGAGTCCTGCCCACCTGCTCGGCGATCGCCTTGGTTTCCTTGCGATCGATCACGCCCTCGCCCTCTTCGGCCATGCCGATGGAGAAATACGATTGCGCCCCCAGCGGTGAGAACCCGGTCACGTGGATGTCGTGCTGGCCGCAGAACCGGAGCAATTTTTCCTGAGTCAAATAGGGATGCAATTCCACCTGCAGCACCGACGGTTTGACCGACGAGGACGCCATCAGGTCGCGGATCAGCGAAACGCCGAAGTTACAGACGCCCAGGTGGCGGATCAGTCCCGCTTTCTGGCACTCGATCATCGCCTGCCAAGTCTCCAGAATCGGCACCGGATCCTCTTTCATCTGCGGGTACTCGGCATCGGGATCATAGAACCATCCCGGCGGGTACCGTTTCTCGATCGGCACATGAGCCAACGAGATCGGAAAGTGGATGTGATACAGATCCAAGTAGTCCAGTTCCAAATCCGACAACGTCTTTTCGAGCGCGACGGGCACGTCTTCGGCGCGGTGGAAGGTGTTCCAAAGCTTGCTGGTGATCCAAAGGTCTTCGCGGCGGACCAAGCCGTCGTCGATCGCCTTTCGAATCCCGTCGCCCGCTTCGTATTCGTTGCCGTAATCACAGGCCGCATCGATGTGGCGGTAGCCGATTTCGATGGCCTTGTAAACAATCTCGGCGGTCGACTCGCGATCAATTTTCCACAGGCCCAGGCCGACCGAAGGGATCTTGTCTCCGCCGGCAAGGATAAATTCGCTAGACATCTGCAATTGGGGGGCAAAGGGAGGCGTTCAAAGTTGAGTCGCACTATGATCCCAAACCTGACGCGCCGATGAAAGCACACTTGTTGCTAGCGGCTTGTTGATTTAGTCGCAACCGAAACAATAGTGAGCCGATGGCGCGAGCGACGGGCCTCGAAGGGGCATGCTGGCACCGCTAGGCCCGCGGCTAGCGCCGTCGGCTCACTAAATCAACAGGCCGCTAGAGTGCATTGGCGGATCCCGCCGTGGTCGGGTAGGGTATCGTTTGGTGGTCAACTTCTCTTGCTCGGGTATTCCCAGATGGATCGCGAACAATCGGTAACCCGGTCGCTGTTGATGGGGCTCAGCAACGACGGGCTGGAAAACGTGCTGTCGGCGTTTCAGCCGCGCTCGTTCGACGCCGGCGCGACGATCATCGAGATCGGTGAGGAAGGCGACGAATTGTTCTTGATCACGGCCGGCAAGGTCCGCGTCTGGACGGGCGACGGTCCGGCAGTCGCCGAGCGCACGCTGGGCATGATGGGCGCGGGCGACCATTTCGGTGAATCGTCGGTGATCTCCGGCGGCCCGCGGACCGCCACCGTCACCGCGGTCACCTACGTCGAAACCCTGGTGCTGAGCGGCGAAGACTACCGCCGGCTGGTGAAAACCTATCCGCAACTGCTGGAAAACCTCAGCCGGTCATTGACCAAGCGGTTGTCGATGATGAACACCGCGGCATCGTCGCCGGCCGAGACCAATCGCGGCGTGCATTCGCTGGCAGTCATCGTTGATCACCCCAGCGGCTGGTCGCTGGCCGAACAATTGCTCGGCCAACTGCGATGCGATCAACCGCTTGTGCAACCGCTGTTGGTCAGCGACACCGAGCTGCCGTTTACACCAACCGACTTTGATCGCGACGCCGTCTCGGTCTCGGTCCCCGACTTGGGGTGCACGATCGCCGGTCGCAGCAAGCAGGCCTTGGCGGTGGCCGTCGCCAGCGGGACACAAGCAACCGCCGCGGCCGTGCGAGAATCCAATCGCGTCGTGTTTGCCGTCGATGCCCACCGCGGCCTTTCCGACCACGCGCAGAGCCTGTTGAAATCCATCCCGCTGCATCGCCGACCGATCGTCGCGGTGATGTTTGATTCGGAAACGCGACCACGGCCGAAGATGGATGCCCCCGACCTGCTGGCAGTGCGATGTGAGTATCGCGGACAAGGTCGACAAGCGCAGTTTGTTGCCCCGTCGATCATTCGACTGTATCGATCGCTGATCGGCAAACGGATCGGGCTCGCACTCGGCGGCGGCGGGGCGCGAGGGATTGCCCACATCGGCGTGTTGGAGATTCTGCAGCAACACCACGTCGTGTTCGATTCGATCGCCGGCACCAGCGCCGGTGCCATCGTCGCCTCGGCGTTCGGTGCGGGCTTCAGCCCCTGGGAGATCGGTGATTTTTTCCGCAAGGAGATGATCCCGCCGCGGTACCTGGCGGCGCGGGCGGCGACCCGACGGATGTTCCTGCTGCACAGTTTTCGGGGCGGTCGTTTCGAAACCAAGCTACGGCGTTATCTCGGCCAGATGACGTTCGCGCAAGCCGACTTACCGCTGGCGATCACCACGTTGGACCTGATCAGCGGCGAACAACAAATCCGCCGCTGCGGCGATCTGGTTCAGGCGGTGCTGCAGAGTATCAACCACCCCGTGTTCGGGCGTCCGATCATTCACGAAGGGCAAATGCTGGTCGACGGCGGGGTGTTGATGAACGTCCCGGCGTCGGTACTCCGCAGCGAAGGATGCGACCATGTCGTTTCGATCGACGTCGGGTCGACGATCACGACCGATTTTGCGAAGGACCGCAAAGGCAGGTTGCGTCCCCCCAGCTATCTTTCGACGCTATTACGCACGATGGACATTTCGCGGCGACATTCCAGCGCCCTGCATCGCGAAGAAAGCGACCTGATCATCATCCCTCAAACCAGCGCGTTTCGGATCGAAGATTTCCACGCCGTCGATCCGCTGATCGAAGCGGGGCGGCGGGCCGGTGAAAAAGCGGTCGAAAACGTCAAACGTGTCATCGAAAACCTCCAACCGACCGACGCTGTTGCATGAATGTTCCCGCCGATTCCGACGTCCCCTCCGCGGACGAATTGCTGGTCGCCCAAATCCGCGACGGCGATTCCGCGGCCTGGCAATCCCTGATCGATCGTTACGAAGGGCGGTTGCTGGCGTACACCCGCAGCCGGATCCGTGATTCCGCCGCCGCCGAAGACATCGTCCAGGAAGCCTTCGTCGGGTTTCTGATCAGTCTGCCCAACTACGACGGCGGCCGGCCGCTGGAAAGTTATCTGTTTTCGATCTGCGCCTACAAGCTGACCGATCACCTGCGACGCGAAGGCCGACGCCCGTCGCTGCAGCTGCACGGCCGTTCCAGTTCGACCGGGGATTTCGATTTAAAAGGGAGCGCCCGGGTGGCCAGTTCGATCGCCCGCAGCGTCGAACGCAAACGCATCGAAGAGCAAGCGATCCGCGATGCCATGCACGAACAAATCGATCGCTGGAAACAAAGCGGCAATTGGATCAAGCTGCAAGCGATCGAGTTGATGATCGTTCGCGGCTGGGGCAACAAACACGTCGCCGAAACGCTGGGCCTGACCGAACAGCAAGTCGCCAACTACAAGAGCGACTTTCAAATTCGCTTGAAATCGATCATCAAACGCGCCGAACTCGACGAGAGTGTGTTTCCCGAGTTGGCAGGGGAGTGAATGGCAATCGGACCGGCCGGGAGGATCATTCCTCGCCGAACACCGAGTCGTACGAATCGAAATCCAGCGCGGTGGTGAGCGACGATTGCATGTATCGTTGGCGGGCCTGTTCCAGTAGTTCTTCCGGATCGACGGGGATGGCTGCGTCGACGCCATAGACCTCCAGTTCCAATTGGACTTCGTCACGACACTCCAGGGCAAGTTCGATGAACTGGTCGATTGTCAGATCGAAGCGGTCGTCCAGCCACCCGCGGCAGGCCGCGATCGATTCATCGCCGGCGTACCAGAGTGCGTCGGTGACGAGTGTGCCGCCGTGGACGGCGATCGCGAGGGGCTCTTCGATCTCCGGATCGCGATGGCTGGCGACGGCGTCGCAAATCACATCGGGAAATTGCCATTGGCACAGCAGGCGTGCGCCGATGGCGACGTGATCGATGCCATATTTCTGCCGCTCCAAGGTCGCCAAGCGCTGGCCCGATGTGCTTCGGTAGAGCGACAGATACTTTTCGCCTTCGACCTGTGCAAACACCAGCGTGCCGAGATGGCTGAGCAACCCGGTCGTGTAGGCGTCATTGTGATCCACGTCGTCCAAGTGGACGGCCAGTCGGCGGGCAGCCGCAGCGGTGGTCAATGCCTGGCGCCAAAAGTCGTTGTACAACTCACGCGCGGCACCGGTGGAAAACGCATTGGCAATGCTAAAGGTCATCGCGATCAAGCGAATGCTCCGCTCACCCAACAGCGACACGGCCTGGTGCAGGTTCGTCACCGAGGTGTTCAACCCATAGCGAGAGGAGTTGACAACGTGCAACACGCGGCTGGACATCGCCGGGTCGGCGCGAATGCAATCGACGATTTCGTGCAGCCCGAAGTCGTCATTTTTGGTCAATTGCAATAGTGATTGAGCCACTTCGGGAGGCGAATGAAGTAGTTCGGGGCGGTCGATGACCTCCTCGATTCGTTCAATCGTGCTCTGGCGATCCATAGAACGTCTTCCAATCTCTTTGGGGTGCTGCAAGTGACTCGTCGCTACGAAAGCATAGCTCTGAAGTATTGCCCGCATTCGCGTCCGATGCGGCGGCTGGCCATCGAGACGGTCCAGCTGTGAGGGAAAACCCGCCCGGGGGTAAACACAACCGCCGCCCTGTTTCCGCGAAGCGACATTGTCTTCGCGAAAAGTCGGGCGGCGGCAGATCGGAATGGGTTTGTGTTTACGGGCTCAGCTTTGAGCTTCGACCAGCTTGAAGTCGACTTGGTTTTCCCCCGCGACGACTTCGATCGTCGACGGTTCCAAGGTGACTTCACCGGTCGGTCGGCCCTTGCCCTTGGGACGAACCAGCCCCGGATCGCCGGGCTTGGCCTTGGCGATTTCGAATCGAATGCGGTGTTTTCCCGGAAGCGCGCCCGGCATATTGGGCAGGTAGTACGCCGTGTAGCGTCCTTCCGCGTCGGTCAACGCCAGCGACGGACGCCCGCCCCCGCTGGGGACAAATTCAATGCTGCCGTTCTTCACCGGCTCGCCGTCCATCGTCAACACACCGGTGACTTGGCCGAGTTTCGGTGACGAGTCACATCCGGTCTGCAGCACCGCCAAAACCAGGATCATCGTCAGCCAGCCGAGTGGTCGGAGGAATCGTTGATGAAGCTTCATAGTCATTCTCTCTTTAATGGTCTCGATCTCCCGTTCATTCATCCTTTGCATCGATTAGTTCACCCACTCCTGATCAAAGACGTAGCGGTCCGAGCGGCCGCACAGCGCGGTGAAGATTTTGTCAAAATCGATGCTATCGGTGATGAATCGAACCGAACCGTCGCCCATTGTGAACTGCACCCCGCCGACGTGCTGTGATCGGAATCCGTTGTGCAACGTGTGCTCCATGTTCTGGGTCCAGTTGCCCGAGAACAGACTGTTGTTGGGATACCGCGGCACCGTGACATTGGCGGTCTTGCCGTGATACGCCCCCCAGGCGTAGTGCATCGGACGGGCGGCCCAGAAGCCTCCCGGACCACGACCGGGACGCGAATCTTCCTGGGTCCCGTCAAAGTGCTGGAGGAACGCACCGTGTTCGCCGACGGCGATCGTGTTGCTCAACCCATCCAAGACGCTGGAGAATTTCCGTTCACGGAATCGATTGTTCAACATCGACAGGAAGCCATCGTCTTGCAACCATCCCCAAGACCACGTCGCCGTGTTGTTGTAGTAACGGTCCCACGAAAAGACGTTCGATCCCGGCGGGTTGTAGTAACCGACCGACGCGACGTAATCAGGAATCTGGACTTCATAGTTGTCCGGGGCATTGGGATCAAAGTCTTTGGTCGCTTGGCTGGTGTCCTGAATCCGGAATCGCTCCAGCGCACTAGAAGGACAGTTGTAGGTCGGCACGTTGGTTCGCGACATCAATTCCCAGTTCCGGTTGGGAACATTGGAATCCTCGCTGAAATCGGTGCCCTCGTAAATGATCGCATCGGCCGCGGACGACTGCTCCAACTGGGGCAGAATCACCACCATCCAGGAAACGCCCGAGTGGGGACGTCCGCTCGAAGGCAGGTCCCCCCGCAGCCCGTGATTGGCCGGCATTTGACGAAACGTGTCATGGTAGTTGTGAATCGCCAACCCGATTTGTTTCATGTTATTGGAGCATTGCATCCGCCGGGCGGCTTCGCGAGCAGCTTGAACCGCGGGTAGCAGCAGACCGACCATGATGCCGATGATGGCGATCACGACCAATAACTCGACCAAGGTAAAAGCGTAACGTTTGTGACTGAGATTTCTCATCGTTTGAATGTTTGCATTGTGAAAGAGGCAGGACTCGAGCGAGCCGTCCGGCAACGTGCCGACGAACTGCTCGAACGCGTCTCTGCTAGGCAAACCACATACCGCTGTCCCAAACGAAGCGCGCCGTGCGCTGCGATTCGTTTGCGGTGTTGAAGAATCAAACGGCAGCAACCGCCAAGGTGAATTGATTTCCCATCTCACCTTGAGCCGTTTTGAAAAAAATTCGGAATCACGTCCTCGGTCGCGAGCGTATCGTATGTTCAAAATTAGGCAGTGCCTTGATCGTTGGCACACAAATTTTGCACACGACCCTCGACAGAAGTGTGAGTGACTTGCACCACAGAAGGACCTTGGTGACACGCCCTTGCCGAAACCCACCACAGGCGTCTTGATGTGTTAACCGCAATCACAGCATGCGGATCTGCGGTTAGCCGCAACCATCACCAATTTATAGCGTCCAGTGCGAGACTCTTAATATAGATCTTGCCATGCAGATGCCGATGTGCGCGTTTGTCGTGTGATCCGTGGTGCTCGCGCACATGGCGATTGCGGCCGGTGATCCGTGGGCGATGGCGAAGAATGATCGATGGGCGTGAAGCCGAGAAAAAGCCGTAAATTTCGGGCAATCCGCAACCACAGGCCCCAGCACACGATCGCCGGTTTGATCACCCTGGCGTGTCTGAAACCGTCGACCGGGCAGCACGTGTTTGTCGCAGCAGCTCACCCCACCTTCTACTTACAAACGAATGAATCAAAGACTTGCGACAGGATCCGCTATTAAATAAACAACAACAGAAAGGTGTAGTTTACGCGTCCCGCATGCGTTGGTTAACGGATGCGCACAACACACGCGGCGCAATTCCATCTCTCCCCATGTGAGCGTCATCGGATGGTCTTTTCCATGAAGTCCGAGACGACCGAAACGCTTCAATCGTGTTGATCGTCGGACGCGGGCCGGCTGGGGTGAGCTCCCCGCTCTTTGAGCCACGATGCGACCGCCGCGCGATTGGCTTTTAAGGTTTCCATGACCTCGTTCTTCGGTTGCTCCGTGACATCCTTGCCCCTCCTCACACCCCAAGGTGTCGTTTTGATCCGGACCCGATGGTAGCCCCACGAACTGACGGGTTCCTGCGTGGCATAGTCAAATGCATTGAGTCCGGCGCGTCCGCCGCGGAGATCGTCCAAGAGGTCTGTGACGAATCTTCCACGCTCCGTTTTGAAGACGGCTCCATACACTCCGATTCCCATCCCGCCTCGACTGCTGACGGAGGTCGTTTGGTGCCAACGCACCGTCACGACGGTTTGGCTGCCGCCCTTGGCAAGTTCCGCTTTCCCGCATCCGAGAGTGGACACGGCGTGAAGATCGGCCCCTTTGGCGACCAGCAGTTTGGCGAGCGTGAGATCACCCGCCGCAGCGGCAAGGTGAAGCAGCGTTTTTCCCCCACACCGGGCATTGATGTCGATCTCCCCACTTTCAATCCCAGCCATCAGGGCTGCGGAATCGCCGAGAATCAATTGTTCGATTGGTTTGGGATAGATCAACGTCGTGCTGCGGTAGGTCGGCTGGATCAGGGCCAGTTCGTCCAGGCTGAATCCGGAGGCGCGTTGCCATTGCGCCAGCCCGGCCGTCTGGATGTTGCGTAGATAGTCGAGTTGATGTTCGCGGTTAATCGCACCTGCCAACCGGCTGTGGCCGGATGTCGCAATCAGATGCCCGACCGCACAGTGCGTCCCCCAGGGATCGATAAAGACTGGACGGCGACCGGTGACAAAGATGTTCCGTGGGAAATTCCCCTCGGCCATGTAAGCCTGTAGGGTTTGCAGGTGAGCGGTCCGCTGGGCGAGCTGAGAATCACTCAGATGAGAGACGTCTGCCGATCGCAGCTGAGCGATCACGAGTTTGAGATGGGTCTGAATCTGCGAAACCTCATCGTCGATGGGAATCGTTCCGTTGAGGATTTCGAAGCGAGGCGTGTACCCGATCCAATTGGTGTTCAGCTCACACAGCATTTTGTAGAGCAACGCGTGGGAACCGTCTTGGAATCCGGCGCCGGCCTGAGCGTGCGGCCGTGGGTCGGGCGAGGTCTCGGATTCCGCCGTGCGTGCCGAGACCGGACCTGACAGCGTGATCATCGCCAAGACGGCGAAGGTGAAGATGGCATGAAAAAGCGGGTTGCTTCGGAACATCAAAAGGATTCCTGTCGAAAGGGTGTTTGCATCGAGAGAAACGCGATCACCTCCCCCTGCGGATTCCGCGGCGTTGCCCCTCAAAGCATTCCTCCAGTTTTTCCCGCCAAAGTCGCCCTGCGAGGGACGATCGCTTTTCTAAGTACAACAGCCCTTCCGGGCTGTCGATGAGACTCTGTGCAACGCTGCTAGAAAGTCGGTCGTACAGCCATCCGCTGACCACGTCTCACCCAAACGCTTCGTTCGTTTTCGTGGCCTGACGACAGTCGAACACGATCGTTGCGTCCGGAGAACGGAATTTCGCTGGTGTGGGGCTCCGGCCGGGTAGACAATTGAGGTGATCTACCGAACAAGCCGGTCAATTCACGTAACCTTGAAATGAGAATTCAAGCATGAGTCGATTTCATTATTGGCGTGTGTGCTCAGCGCTTCTGATCGCTTTCTTCGCGTCGAGCGGCGTTGCCTAGAGCCAACAAGACTCGCCGCCGGGAGCGATCAGCGACCAGCCCCCGGCAGGAGCGACGACTCCGCTGTTCGTGGGCATTACGGTCCACCATCGAGGCATCACCACCGAATCGGACGAGGCTCAGCGATACTTCGACCAGGGGCTGAATTTCGCCTACGCGTTCGATCACGACGAAGCGTTTCGGTCGTTTCAACAGGCGTTGCGGTTCGACCAAGACTGTGCGATGGCTTGGTGGGGAATCGGCCTTTGCCACGGACCGCATATCAACAACCCGGCGATGGATGACGCGATTCGAAGCCGCATGGGCGGATGCCGACACGCAAATCCAGTCGACCTGTTTGTGTGCCAGCGGGAGCTGACCTACCAATTCGGCGACAACCGACAAACCAGAATTTCAAGACACGCGTCGGTGTCCATCACCGTCGCGATCGAGTTCGAGCACAAGTTCGAAAAGTGCAGAATCTTGGCTTAGAAGATCATCTACGGAACGTTCGAAAGATTGCCTTTCAAAACTCTTTTTATCCCGATCTTCACTCGGCAATGGATGGTGATTGAGAGTCCAATCCGCGACAATGTCGTCTTCCAGATCACCTATCTCCGCCCACTCGATCAGACTGATCTGATCGTGAACGTCTGGATCCAGGTGCGATGGACTTCCGATGGAAGATGAGCCAATGAAACCGAAATCCGCTCGGAGTTCGGCCTGCTCTGCTTGGACCGTTGTGTCGGCGTTTTGCTGAAGAGCAATGAAATTGATGACGATGAGTGCATCGAGTGGCGTCACCTCATGATTGCCGTTGACGTCCAAGAACATTGAACTATTGGCGGGGAACGGCAAGGTTCCTTGCTGAGCCAATTGTCTGCCAAGGAAATTGATCACCAGCAGTGCGTCGTGCGTTGTCGATTCACCGTTGTTGTTGACATCCCATTGTTGAACCGGGTTCTGTGCAGGGATTCCGGCTGCGAGCACCGGACCTGCAATCAAATCGATCGTGCCGTCCGGGAGTTGATCCAGATCCGGCATGGATCCGTCGATGTACCGTGAAACGAGTTCGTCGTCGGCAATCGACTGAATGCCGGTACCGTTGCTCGGATCCCTGCGATAGGAGAAGAAGTTCGAGCCGTCGTCGACGACTTGGTCGGTAAAATGAAACAGCGAGGTGATTTCCGTGTCACCGTGCAGGACCCACGTCAAATCGATGGGGCCGTTGGCACCGGCAATGCCGAGTTCGATCGAGAACAACCCGCTGACGAAAGTCTGGTGGGATGGGAAAACCGCGCCACCTTGGGGTGACGGATTGGTGATCGCGGAAACGTTGTGAAGCGTCACCCCTTGAGACGCGACGAGCGTCACATATCGACCGTCAAGGGCATTGGGCAGCGAAGCGATACTGGCTTGCAAACTGTCCGGAATTCCATCTCCGTTGGCATCGCCTGCACCTGGCGCGTCGTTCTCCACCGTATCGAGGACTCCATCGTTATCATCGTCCAGGTCTTCATTGTCGAAGATCCCATCGCCATCGGTGTCCACGTCGTCGACGACCATCAACACGATTGAATCGGAAATCGATGCTTCAATCGAATCGGTCACAACAACGGTGATCGTAAAATCCCCGGCCGTGGTGTAGGTGTGATTCAGTTCAAAAAGCGTGGCCGTGGTTTGAAGGAGATCGACGGGGGAACCGTCGCCGTAGTCGATGCTGACCGTCCAGGAATCATCGACATCCGGATCGTTGAATTCGATGGCACGGAAGAAGTCGGAATCAATCAGAATGCTGTCGTCGAGTCCGAGTTCAAGTGCGGGCGGCGTATTGTCAGTGAAGACGGTGGTCGTCGCATCGGCTTGAGCGGGCCGCGACTCGGTATTGCCGGCGTTGTCCCGAGCGATGCTATAGAACTGATAGGTTCGCCCTTCCTTGCCGGAAAAGGGCGCGGCGGTGAGCGTCGTGTTCGCCAGCCAAACTTGATAGGGGCGACCGTTTTCGGAAACCCAAACGGTAAAGTCGCGAATGCCGGAACCGACGTCGTCGCCAGTCCAGGAGACGTCGAAGGTTGGGTCGGCGACTTCCGCGGGCAGAGACGCGACCGCGGTTTGCGGAAGGTCGGCATCAACGGTGTTGAAGATCGGTGGCGTCTCAATCGGCGGATTGATGTCGAAGACGATGCTCGCCACAGCATCAACGAGATCGCCGGTTTGAATCGCGGTCGGCTGCGGTCGCACGGAATAGGTCACAAAACCCTGGCCTTGGACACCATCTTCATTGGGAGCCAAGAATCCCAGCAGCGGATTGGCGGGGAGATCGCCGGTTGCCGGGTCGATCGAGCGGAATTGCCAGAACGCTTCGCCGCTTTCAACATCAATTCCGGCAACCACATCAAGCAGGATGCCGAATTCTTCGCTCAGATCGATTTGATCGATGTAGAAGCCTTGATCCTGCGGAACATCAACAACGGTCTCGCCGAATCCGAAGGAACCAATTCGGAAACTTCTGAAGTCCAAGTCCGGATCGAGTTGCTGAGTGATGCGGACGACTTGGGCCGGTGCGGTCGCCAGTTCCGGGTCATTCTCAAAACGGATCGTGTAACCGAGTGAATCGGCGAGCGAAACATAGCGATCATCGCCATATCCCTCCGGCCCCAGAATGTCATTGGGGTCGACCGCCTGGGGTCGGCGGATGTTGCGTTCATCGTCGGGATCGGGAAGATCCGGAATCCGAGGCAGTCGGCGGTTGCGACCGGGATCCTCGCCCGATTCAAGGCTGGTCAAGTACCATTGATTCGCCAGATCCACGTTGGCGACCCACAGCTCATAGGTCGCGATCGCGAGCCGTGTTTGACGAACGCTCGTTTCAATGTCATCGAGATTGCCCAGTGAGGCTTCCAAATCCAAAGGACGCACACCGGAAAGCAGGTTGGTGATGTTGGCGAGCAGAGCGTGTTGGGGCGTACCGCTTAACATCGCTCCTACATTGGCGATCACGGTCGCCGCGTTTGAGGCGGCTTCGGCGACGCTCAGCAACACTTGCCGGGCCCCTTCGACCGACGGTTGGCGGACAACCGATCGCAGTCGTTCCAGGGCCGTCTCAAGTTGCTGGCCCGTAGAGACGAGCGCACCGCTCACGGTTGTCGCGCCGTTGATTGCATTGACAGCCGAACTGGCCAGCGAAACGGCCGCCACGGCTTCGACCGCCCCCGCCACCGCCAGAACGATTCCCGCAAGCTTTCCTGCTTCACGAGCCACTTCGGTTGCCAAGAAGGGGATCGCGATGTCAAGTCGTTGGGCCAACGCCTCCTGATTCAACAACGCCGCGTCGCGGAAATTGTCACGGATCCGGATCGCTGCCTGCACGCGTTGGTAGGCTGCGGCACTTTCCAGTTGCCTGTCGTAGGGCTGTTCGTGCAGCGGCACGACGTCGGCTTCGGTCAGCAGTCCTTCGCGGACGAAATCACGTTCCGCCAAGGTCCCGGCGTCCGACAAGAACCCGAAAAAAGAACTCGACCGGGCTTCGCCTTCCGGCATCGGACCGCTGACCATTGGGACGTCGCGACCGAAGGCGACCGGCTGCACAACCGTGTCCGACAAGCTGGTTTGCTGACCGATCGTCGCGTCGATTCCGGTCAATTTCTGATCGCGATAGCCCGCGACATGAATCTGCAGCGTCAAATCGTTTCCCGCAGCGGAATCGATCGAAAAACTGCCGTCGGAATTGACCGTCACGTCACCGACAAGACGCTGTTGTGCATCCTCGACTCGGACCGATCCGTACGGGATCGGGTTGCCGTCGCTGTCCAGCAATCGTCCGCGAAGTTCCGTCGTGCTTGCTGTCAGCATGACGTCGTGCTGTTGGTCTGCACCTACAACAACCACCGAGTCGACCGCCGCGGCGAAGCCTGGTCGGACCACAACAACGCTGTACGTGTCATCCTGCAAGTTATCGGCCGTGTACGCCCCCGATTGATCCGTTTGCACCGATCGCACCAATGACGGGTTGGTTGTCGATCGGAACAGCAAACTGGCCCCCACGACGGGCGTGTTGGACGCGTCCGTGACCACTCCTTGGATCTGATATTGCCGACCGATCGGGAGAGCGATCGATTCTGTCGAAGCGGAGGAAAGGGTTGCCGAGGCGACGGCTCCACGTGTGGGCCCGTCGATGACCTCCACCTGGTAATTGCCGCCGGTCAGGTGACCAAAGCGGATGTCTCCCCCCTGCACGACGGCGCTGTTGACCAGAGTGCGCTCGCCGTTTTCAAGTGACAGGTAGAGCAGCACCAGAGCGCCGTCAGGACTTTCTTGATCATTGGTGACGCTCACTTCCAGAGCCGAATCACCCGAGAGGACATCGCGTCGTGCCGTGGCCCCTTCCGTGACCGACACACCGCTGACCGGATCGAATGTCGCGCCACCGCCGCGGAATTCCAGGTCGAACTGCCCACTTTGCAGCAAACCAAACTCATATTGCCCAAGCGCATTGGTGGTGGTCATCGCGACGGCTTGGCCGTTGTCGATCAATGCGACCACGACGTTTTCCAGCGGGAATGCATCCGAATTCTTGACCTCGCCTCGAATCGTCGCGACGGGCTGGAGGACAAGATCGGGAGCCGAAACAACGGTTCCGTCCACGGCGGTCACCTGGGCATCGACGGAACCCTCTGAAGCGACCGGAAGCAAGCTGATTTGATACGAACCAAGTTCTCGTTGACTCAAGCGATAGATTCCGTCCGCGTCGGTGACGACCATTTGGACGCGGCCTTGCGAATCCTCGGCCAGGACTCGCACACCGGCTTGGGGCATCCCCGAGGCGTCTTTCACTCGTCCCTCGACGCCCCCGCCCGGAAGCACTGGCAAATGGACACCACCTCGCGATTCGCCCTCGCCTAGCGTTACAGTCACCGAAGTGTCAATCGAACGTGTGGCATTGACCGCTCGAACGGAATAGCTTCCTGCCGGCAAACCCGTGATATCGAATTCACCGTTCGCACTGACGGCAGAGCTTCCGACTTGATCGTTACCATCAAACACTCCGATCAGCAAATCGGCGAGCGGTTCGTTTGCGTGCGTTGTGACAGTCCCGCTGATGCTCGCAGCGACAAGGAGTTCGATGTTCCCCACGTCGATACGTTCCGCCGCCTCGACTTGAACACCGACCAGGGTCGCGGGGAGATATCCGGGTTTTCGCAATGTCACGTCGTACGATCCGGCAGGCAGCCCTGCGACGGTGAACAGGGTTCCCGTTGCGGTGGTGCGGAACGCATCCGTGCTGCGATTTGATCCAGTCGGTGTAACGCTGACTTGCAGCACACCATCGTCGGAACCACCGGGTTGCAAGGAAATGGATCCCTGGATGCCCGCTCCCGGCACCAGGACCGCATTCTGCTGGACCGTGTCGGTGGCGGACTGGATCCCGGTGACTTCGTAACGGGCAAAGCCGGGGGCAGTGATCCGCAGCCGATACGTGTCCGGTTCAAGCCCTTCGAGTCGGTATTCGCCATCGTCGTTTGAGACCGCTGCAAATGATTGTCCGTCTGGGGTGGCAGCCACGATCGTGGCATCGGCAACGGCCTGGCCGGTGGACTCGGTGATCCGGCCAATGATCGTACCGCCGGGTTCCAAGGTCAGGACCAAACTCGTGACTTGCTGTCCGTCCACGACAGACACCGGTGTGGCACCGGTTTGGATCGCACCTTCGAATTCAAGCTCATATTCTCCCGCCGTGACGACCGGAAAGACAAACGACCCGTCGTTCATGGACGTCGCGCCAAAGACCTCACCGGTGCTTCGGTTCCTTGCCAGTACGGTCCGCCCACTGATCTCGACTGCAAAATCGCGGGCATACGCGATCCCGCGGATGGATGTACTGACGGCGGCTTGCGCACGCCGAAGTTCTTGTTGCAATAACACCCCGGGGTCACTGACGTTTCCGATTTCCGCTGGCAAGAGCGTCGCGTTGCGCGACAGCATCGCCAGATAGTCACCCCACGAATTCCCCACCTGCGCGATCAACTGTTGGAAGATCGGTTCAAAGGTCTCATCGGACATTCCTTGTGGCACCATGTCGCCACGAAGCGATTGCCAGTCAAAGGGCGCATCGGGATCCTTTCCCAGTCGATTGACCTTCAATTCGATGTCGTCGGGGTTCGGGTCGATCAAACCGAAGAATGTCGTCTGACCGCCTTGCCCCGGCAAGAGCAAGCCGGGCGGACCTTCCAGGCCGGTGACACCGAGGCGAACCACGGTTTGCGGCCCGAACAGTGTGACGGGGTTCCCGCCAAAGTCATCGAATCCGATGACATTGGGCAAGATGTCATACGTCGTTGCGATGGGGGCGCTGCCGTCAACAACCAGCAGTGGCACCGGGGCGTCATTGATGCCATCGTTCGCCCAGCGGACGAAGAAGTTGTACCGGAACGGGGGATCGTGATTCGGACGCCGCACAGCCGATGGTGTATTGAACAGATACGAAGCGTTGCTGGCGTCGTCGACGCCAACGATTTCCAGCCCGTCGGTAACGAGATCGCTCGCTCCATCGGCGTTGTCGATCCGCACGTCGTAAAATCCAACCGCCGCATTCTGTAACTCGAAGGTTGCGTACAGCTTTGTCTCGTCAACGTACCAGTGTGATGTGGCGGGAATACGGTTGCCTTCACCATCGATCAGGCTGGCAATGACGCTACGATCGAGCCGAGCCCCGTTGATTTCGAGAGTTCGTTGTCCCCCCGAACCGGCTTGTCCGTAGCTAACATCCAAGATACTGAACTGCAACAGATCAGCCGTTAATTGGAACGAGCCATCGGAACCAACACGGTCGCCGTACACTTGTAAAAAATACGTGCCCGCTTGCGTGTCGGGAATCACAACCCGTTGGTCCGATTGAAACGGTTCGATTCCCGCGCGGTCAAAATTGGCTCGGCTGGGGACATCGCCGTACCGCAGGTAGACCTGGAAGGACGCGTCGTCGTCGACCGCATCGAGCGCGACGAGCAGTGTTTCGCCCGCCGGGACATCCACTCGGAAGAACGTGGATTGACCGTTCCCGATCTGGCCGTCCAGTGGAGTGCTCAGGATCAATTGCCGGGCGTCCATTGCGAACTGGTCGAGTGAGCCTCGCAGGTTGTTGGACTCGTCGCTCTCAGGAATCCGGTTCAGGATGTCGCTGCGGACAATCACGTGGTAGTCACCGGGAACCACTGCCGGCAACGGAGCCGTCAACGACTGCGAGTAGCTTTCCGACGCCAAGACATCGCCCTGACGAAGGACCCGACCGAACAACGCGTCGCCGATGTCCCATTGATCGTTTGCCGATAGATAGATCGAATCGTACCAGGAACCGCGGGCCGGGCTGCTGCCGGCATTTTCGACGGTGTAGCCGATGGTTGCGGTTTGCCCCACAATGCTGTCTTGGGGTACGCTGATATTGCCCACGACCAGATCCGCCGGTGGCAACAATCGAACGTTCATCGACAGCGGGTCATAGGCGACGTTATTCAATTCTTTGGCGCGTTCGTAGACATCGTTGCTTCCGTCCGCCAAGACGAAGACATAAAACGGACCGGACAGTCCACGAGGCAGAACGAACGACGCGTCGTGGGTGTATTGTTCGTCATCGGCCAGCGGTTGCATTCGACGGTGGAAGCCCAAGAAATGGTCCTCTTCAGCATCGAACACCTGATCCAGTGAGAGATAGACCAAGTCATTCCACGGCGCCGTGGCGGCACTCGTCCCGGCTTCGTTGCGAACCGTCCAGGACAGATGAAATGGCTGGCCGGCAAAGGCTTCTGGCGGTGCATCCACATTGGTGACCGCCAGATCTGGAGTGGCGGACAATGTGATTTGTGTCGCGGCCGGTGATCTTCCTTCGTTGTTGTCCTCCGACGGGGATTCCAAGACCTCGTCATCGGCATCGGTGCGAACGATTACAAAATAGTCCCCGGAGATGTCGATCGGCAGTGTGAATTCCCGGGTCGCTGTATAACCCACCGTGGGCGGCAATGCCCCGCTGTGCAAGACCCGACCGAGCTGGACATCGATTTCGTCGAGGATCGAATCGGAGGAAAGGTAAACCGAGTCGGTCCAGACGTGACGATCGGTAGCCGCACTCCCCGCATTGGTGACCGTCCAACTGACCGAGAACGAGGTCCCGGAGGTAGTACTGGCTTGAACATCGTCGACGGTGACTCGCAGATCAGCGGTGTTGCGTCCCACGGTGATCGGCGATACGACACGATTATTCGCTTCGGTGCCTGGCTCGAACACCGCGTCGTCCTGATCGGTTTGCAGAATCATGAAGTACTCGCCCGGCGCAACCGACAATGGGATCGTCATCAGTCGCTGAGCGGTGTAGGCCTGTCCGGGCAGCAAACCGGAAGTGCGGTCGTCATTGACAAGCATTCTGTCGTTGTCGTCCAACACATCGTCGGTCGAAAGAAAAACCCGATCGGTCCATTGGTTGACTTCTGTCGCTGCCAAACCCACGTTTTGAACGGTCCATGTCGCCAGAACGGCCTGACCAGAAAGTGCGTTGGCCGGGACGGCGAAGTTGTCAACTTGCAAATCTGCCGGAGTCGAAGTGACTTCAATCGGCACGGCGTCCACCCCCAAATTGTCCTCGCTGAATTCGAACACCGCGTTATCAACATCCGTGACCACCATTGCGAAAGATTCACCAAGCAATTCGTCTGGCAGCCGCACCTTGAATTGTGCGTCGTAAAACTGGTCGGGGGCGAGCGCTCCGTACCGTTGGCGAACGCCCAGCGGCAGGTCGACGTCCGGATCAAAAACGTTGTCGGTCGACAGGTACAACCGATCGAGCCAAGACGTGTTGGGGGTCGTCGTCGTGCCTGCGTTCGTGACGCGATAATCGACCACCAACTCTCGGCTGGCCAGGGCTGAGGCGGGCGCATCCACACTCGTCACTTCTAAATCGGGTGGCGGCGTCAAAATGACTTGGGTGGCCGGTGTATCAAAATTCACATTGTTCGCGTCGAACGCATGCTCAAAAACACGGTCGGTTGCGTCGGTGTGGACCAGGAAGAAATAATCTCCACTGACGCCGATCGGCAGCTGCACCGTCGTTTGAGCTTCGTAGAATTCGCCGGCCTCCAGGCCTCCGACCAGCGCGCACGCCGGCAGCTTGAACGCGTTTGGATTGATCTCCGTGGTCACACTGACACTGCCGCTGCCGCTGGTGACGATCTGTGGACCAAACGTCGCTCGCGAGCAAATCAGACCGTCGGCGGCCATGGACACACTACGCAACAAACGGTCTCCCGCATCCAAGGTCTCGTCACTGGACATGTAGATTTGGTCGACCCACTGGGTCGGCAGGGCGGTCGTTTGCCCACGGTTTTCGACGGTCCAACGCAGCGAGATGC
The DNA here is from genome assembly GCF_014154935.1 of Stieleria mannarensis. GTDB lineage: Bacteria > Planctomycetota > Planctomycetia > Pirellulales > Pirellulaceae > Stieleria > Stieleria mannarensis. The sequence goes on along the minus strand of NZ_JACEHH010000025.1, from coordinate 69,893 downwards.
GTTGTCCACTGAAAGCGTCGATCGGCGCAGACACTTCGGTGATCTGCAGATCAGGCGGTGGTGTCAACGTGATTTGAATCGGTTCGCTGAAGTTGATGTTGTCGGATTCGAAAAAACTCTCGTAGACCGCGTCTTTGCGGTCGGCGCGCACCAACAAATAGAATTCACCGCTAATCCCGTTGGGCAACCTGGTCGTCAGCCGATTCAGATAACTCTCCCCCACATCCAAGAAGCTTGTGTTCGCCGATTCGCCTAGAAAAACGTCGCTCGCGTCCAAGACAGGGTCGAGGGACAAGAACACGGCGTCCGTCCAGGCGGCGGCGTTGGTGGACCCGGTTCCGACATTGTCGACGACCCATTGAATCACCATTTCTGTGCCGGAGAAGGCGTTTGGGGGAGCCGTGACTTGCGCCACCTGTAAGTTGGCATGCGGAGCGGGGCGGATATCAATCACGCTGCCGTCGATCATCGCGTTGTCATTCTCACCGGCGTGTTCATAAACATTTGAACTCGAATCGGTGGCCACGACCGCGCGATGCGCTCCCGACAGACTGATTGGCAAACGGATCGTTTGACGACGCGTCACCGATTGCCCCGGCAGAATTGTGCCTGTGAACGCGAAGTCTCCGAAATATTGATCGCCGCCGATCAAATCATCGTCCGAAAGAAAAACCGTGTCCCGCCAGGTTCCCGAAGCCGGTGCCGAGCCCTGATTGGTCAGCGTCCATCCGATGGGAATCTGTTGGCCCGATAACGCCTCGGCGGGGGCGTCGATGTTGGTCACCACCAGATTCGGCAACGACGGCAAAGAGATCGTAACCGGCGCACTGACTGCCAAATTGTTCTGTTCGTCGATCTCCGGCTGTTGCTGTTCGCTGTCCGCCTCGATCAACACGTAATACTGGCCGGCGTCCAGACTTTGGGTGAGCGGCAAAGGGACACTGACGTCACGTTGGTACTCGGCGGTGGCCGGCAGGGGACGATCGGCGGCCGCGGATTCGATCCCCAACAGGATGTCCGATGTATCGAGCAAGGTGTCGCGGGAAAGCCACGCCTTGTCCTGCCACACTTCCAGTGCGCTATCGCTGCCGACATTGCGAACGGTCCATTGCAGCGGTAATTGCGTTCCGAAAACCGCGGTCGGCGGCGCGTCGACTCGCACCGCATTCAGGTCGGGCGATTGCAATTGCAGTGACCCGCTATATGCGTCGATGACCTCGCCGTTGATGCCATCGGAATTTTGATCCATCGCATTGCCGGCGACATCTTGAATGTCCGGGCCCAGCGAGATCTGATACGTCCCGTCAACGGATTGCGGGTCGAACGTGACGGTGAAGGTTGTGCCCGATCCCGTGATGCTATTGATCGCGCCGCGCAGGTCGGCACCAACGGGACTTTCAAACAGCGTTATATCGTCGGTCGTCAACGTGACGGGGTCGATCTGTTCGTCAAACACGAAGGTCCATTGCGAAAATGGCGCTGCCGACTGTTGCAACGGAATCTGATTTGTCACCCTCGGCCCGCTGCGGTCAATTTCAAAGGATCCGACATGACCTTGACTGCCTTGTCCTTGCAGATCCGTGAACGCTCCGGTTGCCAATTGATAGGTGTAAACACCGGCGACGTCTGGTACCTGGACCGAGAATCTCACGGTGGCTCCATCGACCAATTCAACCGAGGTCGGCACCGCACCTCCGTCGACGCTTATATCCGACACGTCAAGCGAGTTTGCAAGGACGGCCTCCGAGAGACGAATGTCGATGAATGTTGGCGGGGCGGCCAATCGCTGTGCTTCCGACGGTACGGTTGTGACCACCTCCGGCATCGGATCGACGGCTCCCGTGGCGCCACTGACTTGCACGGTGTACGGGCCACGACCATTTCCCTCCACACGCACCACGTACTCGCCTGTGCCCTCGGTGGGAATCGTGTAGTCCACTCGAGCATTTCTGCCGTCAGCGGCTGAATTGTCGTCCCCCACAACAAATTGGCCCGTCGGGTTAAACAGCTGGATCGAAGGATCAAATCCATTGTCGATGGTCGACGATTCGCCACCGGGCGTTGTCGTCTGCACGACGATCTGGTCACCCGCTGCCGCGTGGAAGATGAAATGGTCCGGCAAATCGCTGATGACTTGTAGATTGTCGAGCTTCATGCTGCGGACGGCTTCCCCACCGGCGATCACATACGAGATTCCTTCCGGTCGACCGTTGACCGTCAGGCGTTGAATCGCGTTCAGGGGCAATCGCGCCGATGTTGCCTGGGCGATCAAGTTTCCACGATCATCGAAGGCCTGCAGAATGGCGCGGTCTTGTGCCACATCAGCAATGAAGTCGAGCGAGACCTGGCTGACCGGTTCTTCAAAATCGACACGCAAGCCTTCCGATAACTGGAATCGAGTGGGGAAGGGAAAGTTGCTGCCGGAGAAAACCCGCACGCCCGTTGATGCGGGAAGATCCTCTTGCGACCGAATGATGGCCGTCGGTCGACCGGCTTGGGAGAGGCGGACGCCGGGCCAACTGGAACGAATCAGGAAATCATCCGGCTCGACATTCGGAATCTCAGGAGCCGATCCGGCAACGATGACGGGAGCCGGATCCAGACGCTGGCCCTGTGCCGCGGTCGGACTCCAGCCCGACTCCAGATCGGCTGCACGGGAGGCGACAAGCGTGTATTCCGCCATCTCGCTGCCACTGACCCGTGCAAAATAGCCCCCTGACGGAGCGAAGAATTGCGTGATTCGTTGCTGACCCAACGGTACAGCAACGCCCGACGTCACCAACTGACCGGCATCGTCGAGCAATTCCAGCGTCAAATTGCCTGGATCGGCAAAGTCGGATTGGGGCGTGAGTACGAACGTCACCGGTTCGTCCGGATTCAGTTGCAGGGTGTAGACGTCGATATCCCCGGCATCGGCCAGGGTACCCAACACCGCGAGACGTGTTGCGTCACCTGGCAACGCCAAATTTGATGCGTTGATGTCTTGGGCCGTGGCCAGAGTGTCGTTGCCGATTCCGGCGATGTTTTCCGTCTCCACGGAGGCGTTAAGAATCACTTGCAGTTGGTACGATCCGTCACCGACCAGGCTGCCGGCGTCGATCCGATAATCACCGGCGGAATCAATGGCTACCGTTTGCAGGATCACACCGTCGCCCGGGTTAGCGGCGGAGGCCACTGCGACACTCGTTCCCGTCGAATCAAAGACTTGCAGTTGACCTCGGATCGTTGGGTCGCCCGGTATCAATATCACGGTCGCCGTCTGACCGGCGTCCAATGTGATCGTAAAGGGATCGATGTCACCGGACTGGTGGAAGTATTGTTCGGCAACTGGATCATAAACCAGCGATGCGACCGGCTGCTTGGGTTCCAATGGGGTCGGGTAGGGATTGCTGGCAGCGTCCAAAACAAAGTTCCTGACGAAATCACCCGCCCCACCATCGGACTCACCATCCAAGGGCCGCCCGGCCACATCTCGAAACGCATCCGAGCCGCTCTTGAGCGTCAGTGAATATCGCCCGTCGGGGAGATCGCCAAATGTCAAACGGAGCGTATTGGTGTCGGAGTCAAAGCCGAACGTGTCGACGGTGAACATCGTGTTCGTCGTCGTTTCCAGCAACGTCACATCTTCGGTTCCCAATTCGGTTTCGGCGATCCGCTCGCTGAAGGTCGCTTCGAAGACCAGTTCTCGGGTCACCACAACATCATTTTCATCCGTCGAAGTCGCGATGACCGTCGGCGTTTCGGTGTCGTAAATAAAGCTGCGATGGAATTCCGATAGCGGCACATCCAACCAACTGGTGATGGCGCCCGACGCCAGGCTGACGGCGTACGACCCGTCACCGGAATCAACTGCGCTGATGTCAAACTCGATGGTTTGTCCGTCAATCACGGTGAACGAACTTGCCGCAACGCCATTGACCAGCAGATCAGACGCTTCGACCGTATCGAGACGCACTCCACCAGAAAACCGGATGCGATAGCCGTCGGGAAACGCTGCAATGATCTCTGCGTCTGTATGCGGTGCGGTGAACACTTCCAAGGCTGGACTGGCCGGTGACGTTCCGTCAACGAACAGCGTGTATTCACCAACGGTTGTTTCGGCGGTCACCGACGCGGTGTAGATGCCTCCCTGACCGGACGGCACGACATGGTTGATGACTGCGTTGCGGAAATCAGATCCGCCGTTGTCGTCGCTTGAAACCTGGACCCCATCCGCGTTGAAAAGCGTGAGCACGGGATCCAGCGGGTTGTCGAATTCGTTGGGACCTCCGGAGGGAGTCGTTGTTTGCAACACCAAATGATCCCCCGGCTCGGCATGAAACCGATAGAAATCCGGTCGCTCATCGAAGATCTGAAGACTGTCCAGGCCGATGCGAGAGGTCCCGTCGCCACCGGCAAGAATGTAGGCGATGTTTTGGTCCGGTCGGCCGACCGTCAACGTTTGAGCCTCACGTGATAATAATTCTCTGGACAGCACTTCGTCGATCAGATTGCCGTCTTTTCCGTACGCCGCAAGCTTGCCAAAGTTGCTGTTGCTAAAGATGGTGCCGATGACATCCAGCGAAACCTGAGTCACTCCACCCAGAAAATCGACGCGCAACGGAACATTGGTCATGCTCCATAGCTGATCCGGCGTCGAGTCGTTTGCCGTACCGTGCTGGAAGGTGCGGCTACCGGTGGAGGCAAATCCGCTGCGAGAATAAACCTGTTCGTTCGGCCGGTTGCCCACCGAGAGCGCGACACCGGGCGAAACGATTAAAGTCCGAAGGTCGTCTGCGAAGTCATCCGGTTCGACATCGGGAATGCTCTCGGTCAGAAAACCGAGCACTTTCGTTCCCGGGTCTAGCATTTGGCCCACGCTGTGGACGCTATTGGGTTCCTGCTCCAGATCGGTGTCTCGGCTGACAAGCAGCGAGTAGCCGCCCGCCCCCGAACCGCTCACCCGCGCGTAATAGGTTCCTGCCGTCCCTCGCAGCAGGCCGATGCGAGATGATTCGTCCGGTCCAGGCACTCCGCTGGCAATCAACGTGCCGCTGGCATCCAACAACTCCAAACCCGACGCGACGCCGCCTTCCAGTGAAGTCAACGTCAGGCTTGCCAATTGACCGTCGACAAGCTGGAATGAATAAAGGTCGGCGTCGGAACTGTCATCCGATGCACCGACAACAGCCATTCGGCTGGAGAAATTCGGCAGCGCGACGGACGATCCGTCGATCGCTTGCGCGAATGCCAGCGTATCGTTGTCATTGCCACCAAAGGCTTCGTGTTCCAACGCAGCATTCAGCGATACGCGGATGTCATATCTCCCTTGACCGGCTAACGATGTCGCTTCAAGACGGTACCGACCGGGCTGGGTGAGGCCGAGATTCTGCAGCACGATCGACTGGCCAGGCGACGCAGCGGAGACGAGGCCGAGGGAAGCATTGCTGGGGTCAAACAGCTCCAATTGACTTTGCATCGATCCGTCGCGAGGAATCAACGCGAAGCTGCCCACGTGTCCGGCATCAAGTTCAAAGGTAAACGAATCGACATCGGAAGCCGAGTTGAAATGACCGTCGCCGCTCGTCTCGTAGATCAAAGCACCGGCCGGATCGACTCGCGTCATCGTAGGCGTTGTATCCACTTCCCAGCTGATGCCAAATGCTTCCAGTGGCTGGCCCGCGAGGTTGGTAAGAGCCCCCGCTGCAATTGCGACGCGATACGTACCATCCCCGTCGTGCAACGATGCGACGTCAAAGGCCACGGTGTTTTCATCAATCGCTTGCGCACTCACGGCGGGCTGTCCGTCAATCGTCAGATCGCTGGCATCGATCGATGGAAGCAGTACAGCCGACGAAACGTCGACCCGGATCGTTGTCGGAAACTCGCTGAGTACGACGGAATCGTCCGGCGTCACCGCCGACACCACAAACGGCGGCGCCGTCCCCGTGGCTCCCTGAATGGATACTGTGTATTCCCCGATCCCACTGTGGGCCCGCGTTGCCAGTCGGTAGGTGCCTGCGCTGCCGACCGGCACCGTGTATTGAATCACCGCATTGCGACCGTCCGTGTCTCCATTGTCATCGGTCGCCACCATCGAATTCATCTCGTCATACAAGTCGAGATGCGGATCCAGGCTGTTGGATGGCTGGCCGCTGCCATCACCGGGAGTCGACGTCACGATCGTCAGCGTATCGCCGGGATTCACTTCGAATTGGTACCAATCCACGTCAGCCGATTGATCCGCCGACGCGTGGGCTGCGATTTGATTTCCCGATAAAGCGACGTCGTAAATGGCGATTTCGTCCAGGTACCCCGACCATGCGTCCCAATTGAATTCGATGTCGTCGTACCCGATTCGCACGGGGGCTTCGTTGTGAACGATCGGTCCGTCAAATGCAAGCGAACCTTGTTCAACGCCATCGACAAACAATCGGATCGTTGCACCATCGTAGGTGCCGACGACATGTGACCATGCGTTCAACGGAATCGGCGCCGACACGCTCCAAAAGTCATCCACAAAGAACTCGATCGATGGATTGGACGTGAAGCCGTCAAACCAAAGTCCGTATCCGGTACTCAAGCTGTCGTCGTTTTTCGTCACAACGGCATCGCCCCGCTCAATCCCGTTGTCTGGATAGACCCAGGCTTCGATCGTTAACTGTCGCGGCCGCAAGGTTTCGTGGTCAGCGACCAACGCGAAATCATCGACTCCATCGAACTGTGCGGCGGTGTCGGGGTCGCCGGGGATGGCGCCCGGAACGCCGAGCGTGACGCCGTTGTAGCTGCCATCGTTACCGAATCCGGAGTGGTCAAACATGGTCGATCCACTCGTCTCCCCCATTGGCCAATACGCGACCGGCTGACCGGCCAAAACGAGATCGGCGTAGCTGGGGTAACCGAGAAACCCCAATACCTGGCCGGACAGACTGAGATCCTGAGCCTCCGTGGAGTCATCATTGAGTTCCTGTTCGAAGTCAATTCCACGCGTGACGAGCAACGCATATTGCGTCTCGATCTCTCCATCGACTCTGGCAAAGTACGTTCCACTTGCGGAAGCCACAAATCCGCTGATTCGCCGGTCGTCGTTAACGGCAGCGGTCGCCCCGTCGGCAAGCACATTGCCCGTCCCATCGATCAGCTGCAACGCGACATCGGCATCGGTGTGTGCGGACAGAGACAGCGTCGCGTACTGGCCTTGTTCCAACGAAAAACTGAAGTAGTCGCTATTGCCGTTCAGCAATCCAATGACACCAAGGCGATCGCCGCCGGTGCCAACGGCAACCGACGATCCGTCAATGGGCTCTGCTGTGCCAAGCGTCTGATTGGTCGATCCGATGCTGTCTTCCGCCTCGCCGGCGGCATTCAAAAGGACGCGAAATTTGTAGGCCCCGGAACCGGCCAATGCGGTGGTTTCCAGCCGGTAACTGCCGGCATCGGGCAACGGAATCGTTTGCATCAGGGCACGCCGGCCCGCCGCGGATGCGGAAACGGTTCCCAGACTGCTCCCATCGGGAGCAAACAATGTGATGCCTGCGCGGATCGATGGATCCAAGGGCTGCAAAACGACGGACAACAGCTGGCCGGCATCGAGATTCAACTGGAACGTGTCAACGTCAGCTGGATTTGAAAAGTGCCCTTCGACAGGAGGATCATGAATCAGCGATCCCAACGGCGTCTTCCTCTCGAGCGGGGCGATCATCTCCGCATCAAAGCTGGCGTCAAAGCCCGTGAGTGGCGTTCCGGAAATGCTGGTGATTGCGCCTGCGGCCATCGACACCTGATACGTGCCGTCACCGTGATTCGCGGATGTGATGTCAAATTCCAAGGTTCGGTCATCGACCATTCGGACCGCATCGGCAGGTACTCCGTCGACCGTCAAATCCGATGCGTCAACGCTGCTTATGAGCACGCTGTTCGAAAACGACACCCGATAATCGGGCATACCGAAGACGGCCTGTCCGTTACTCGGGGTCGATTGGGCGACTGCAAAGGGCGGCAGCGTGCCGCTGAACCCCGTCGCGATCAACTCGTAATCGCCAAGACCGGCCTCGGTACCAACCACAACGCGATAGCTTCCGTTGTTCAAGGCCAGATGCTCAATTCTGGCGTTCGTTCCGGCGGCACCGTTGTCATTGGCTGCCACCGGCGTGCCGGACGGGTCGAACAACACGAGTGTCGGGTCGAGCGTGTTTTGAGGTTCTCCGGTACCGGAACCGGGGGTGGCAGTCTGTAAGACCAGACTATCACCCGCGTTGACTTCGATCAAAAACTGATCGTCACGGTCGGGCGCGGCCCAGGCGATCGCCTGTTCGAGCAACCGATCCGCGCCGGCGGACAACGTGCTCCCATCAAAGTATCGCGGTTGCAGGTACACCGATCGCGAAAGGCTTGGCAAGCCGATCGCGCGATCGAATGAATCTTCTCTGACAATGATCGCCGGTAGTCCACCCTCACCGCTTGTCGCCAATACAGTCGCGTCGGAATCGGCACCGTTGGAACTTGTCTCCCCAAAACTGCTGAAGTTAGAGACTCCCTTGGCGACCGGATGAGCGCCGTCGACGATGATGATCGTCTCGCCGGTGAATTGGTTGGCGTTGGAAGCTGAGAGGTCAAGGGGAATAATCTCGTCCAGCTCGTCGCGCGCCGCGGAGGAATTGGCGTTGACTAATGCGCTGTACAGGTAAGAGGTTCCGACCACTCCTCCCAAACCGGATTGGTACCAGTCGCGGACTGCCGCCGCGGTGGATTCGTCAAACGTTTCGAAGTTTGGATTGTTGCTTCCAATAACAACCACGTCGAATGCGGCAAGTTCTGCGGGCGAATCGATCTCTGGATCGTCAACCGGCGTCGCATCGATATCGAAATACGTATCGTCGTTCAGCTGGTCAATGAACCGTTGCGAATGTCCGCCCCAGACTGCGACGCGAATCGGTCCGGCGTTGGTGCCGCCAAGCCGTCCGAGCACTTGGCCGCTCGACGACACATCCTTGGCATGGGATTGCGATCCGTTGGGTTCGATTTCGAACGATGAATCGCGAGTCACCATCAGGTTGTATTGTGCGAGACGGTCCGCGGTGATCTGCAGATAGTAAACGCCATCGGCTGGCGCAACGAAATCCGAGATCACTCGGTTCACGTTCGCAGCGTCCCCACGACTCCACGCCAACAGAGCCCCACCGGCGTCGAGCAGCTGTAAATCGAACCCTGCTCCACTGGGACCACTCAGCCCCATTGTCGCGACCTGACCCGCCCCCAATGAGAAACTGTACACATCCGCGGCATCGTCAAAGCGATTGATGCTGGCCGAATTGACGACGAAACCTTTTGACCAGTGATCCAGCGTGCCAAGCGAACTGACTTCACCTGACGTGGAGACTTGGAAAAGCCCATACCCATCGGACAACAAAAATTGGTCTTCCGAAAAATGGGACAGTCCGCGAAACGAGTCAAATGACTCTCCCTGCAAAGGAATATTCACCAGCGAACGGTCCGCCAAGTCGATCGACTCCAAAATCTCGTCATCACGGCCCGAACCGTGGTACAGCAAGCCGTCAATCGGATTGATGGCGATCGTCTCACCGCCGTCACCATTGCCGAGTGCCATGTAGACGGTTGGTGTTGCATCGGTCTTATTGAGCGTATAGAGCGTTTCGGGAGTCGTCGCGCCATCGCCAGTGACCCCATAGAGTGTCCCCGAACCGTCGAATGCGATCGCCGCAAATTTGTCGCCCGTGCTGCCAATCACGACGGAATTTCCAGTCGCCGGATCGATTTTGATCAAGTCACGCTGATCTTCGCGACCGCGCAGCGAGGCGAGCGCCCACAGCTCCCCCGTCGTTGGATCCCGCGCGATGCCGTTCATCCAGCGTACTTCTTCCTCGGGAACGTTGACCGTCACGCTTGAAATTGTCGCACCATCAGCCGGATTGATGACATACAACTGATCGCCAAACCCATCGATCGAATACGCTTCACCGCTTAGCGTCGTGCGAATGTCAATGACGCCTTGGATCGCCATGCGGTCCGCACCTGCGCTCAGCGGGATGCTGGAACTCTCCAGGCTCTCAGCGGTTGCAATCGAGTCGTTCGATCCCCCAATCGATTCGTCTTCCAACGCCGTGTTCAGCAACAACGACAATTCATAGTCGCCCGAACCGGTCATACTCGTGACATCAATTTGATGAACACCAGGCGTCGAAATGGATAAGGTTTCCAAAGCAAGCGTCTCGCCCGGACCCGCTGCGACGGCACTTCCCAACGGAACCGCCGCTGGATCCAATACAGTCAGCTCTGCCTGGATCGAAGCATCGTTGGGGACGAATAAAACCGTCGCGGATTGATTCACGTCCAATTCGACGGTGAAACGATCGCTTTCGGACGTCGCTGCAAAACTGTCTGCAGTGGCCCGCTCATAAACGAGCGATCCGTATGGCTCGACTGGATCCAGCGGCGAAGGGATGGTGGTCAGGAGAAGCCGTTTCTCCAGTTCTTCCATCCGCAGCGATTTGCCGCGCAAACGCGTGAAATGATCTCGAGAACGAAGCTTGCGATGACGACGACGGCGATGGGACCATTCGCGGTGCCCGACTGGATAACTCATGGATCGATCTCCTCAGCGTTCAGGCTAATTCACCGAGATCCTCCCTGCAATTTTGCTGCCGAAGCAGAGATCGAATAAAGCACGAGCTGAAAGCCTTTCTTGCACACATGCGGAGTGCCAAACGTGTGCGAAGTCGCGCACAAACGGTGACGTTTGCACGCCCACCATGGTTGGCAAGAGACGATTGTACGTAGCGAATCCAAGAATCCGGCGTCAGTTGTGCCGACGGGGTATCACGCGGTGGCGGCAAGCCGTCACCGCGTGATGGTCAGATTCATCGAAGAGGCGACGTCAACCGGATTCACGCTGGCGTTTGCTCCAACCCCGGCGGTGAAGGGGGCGGCACTCGACGGGGCCGATAGGCCCCATGGGACCCATAAGTCCTACATGTCCTATTGGTCCCATCGCGCGATCGATGCCCCCATCGTTTTGCCCCCATCGTTTTGCCACCATCGTTTTGCCACCATCGTTTTGCCACCATCGTTTTGCACCGTTTGTTGCCCGAACACGCAACACTTCCCCACAACCAACCGACCCGCCGAACGGATCCGGCATCCGCAGGGCGGTCTGATTCACCACGTCCACCAATGTGAATCTCCTCTCACCGGTCGTTGCCGTCCAGATCGACGTTGCGGGTTCGTTTCAGGGCTTGATCGGAATCTGAAACGATGGCGTTGGGCTGGTGTTGGGGGGAATTCGTGACGATTTCGAACGCCCAGGCGAACTGGCTGTTGCCAAGGTCACTCGGCGGTGTGATATGCAGCCCGTCCGGCCCGATCGACCAGTCGACGTCGCCCTCGCTGCCGAGCAACCGAACGGACTTCACCTCTGTCGCATCCCAACCCGCAGTGGCGTCGATCATAAACGGCGCCGTTGGCTTGGCGAGTTTGATGGCGAACAGCGTCTTGCCTTTGGTGGTGAAAGCCAGGTGTTCCTTCGGCTGCTCGCTCACTTTCCAATAACGCGTTCCGTAGATGGCGTCCCCGTTGATGTCCAACCAGTTCCCCATGGCACGAAGACGCTCGACTTGCTCGGGGACGAGCGTGCCGTCTCCCTTGGGACCGATGTTGATCAGGAAATTCCCATTGCGACTGACCACCTCGATCATCTCGTGGATGACGTCTTCAACGGACTTGTACCGATCGCCTGCCAGGTAGCCGAACGAAGATCCGAACGTCGTGCAACTCTGCCACTTCAGACCGATCACTTTGAGCTTCAGATTGTCTTTTTCCAAGCAGCCGACGCCCTCGGGCCAGTTGCGATTGCCGCCTTTGTTGTTGCAGTACACTTCCTGGCCACGGGACGCTGCGTCGTTCATGAAGTCGGTGATCATGACGCGTACGCGGTCGTCAAAGTATTTGATCTCCGGTTTCATCTTTCCGCTGCGGACACGATTCCCGTCGCGAGTGTAGATCGGAAAGTCGTCGACCCACAGAAAATCCGGCTGATACTTGTCCTGGATTTCCTTCCAGCGGGCCACGTAGTCATCGACAAAGGCCTTGTCGTAGCTGAACGGTCCATACAGCGACGCCGCCTCGGGAGCTCGCCGCATCTCTTCGGCAATGTCCTCGCGAGGCTCGCTGTGGACGGCGTACTTTTGCTTTGCAAAGAACCCTGTGTGACGTTCGCGATGGTAGGAGGGGGCATACTTCAGCCCGCGTTTGCGAACCGCACGGCCAAGATCACCGACCAGATCTCGCTTCGGCCCCATGTCGACGGCGTTCCACCGTGTCAGATCGGAATCCCAATTGGCCCAACCGTCGTGATGCTCCGCGGTCAACACCACATATCGGGCACCGACTTCTTGGAACAATTCCGCCCACTCGTCCGGATTCCACTTCTCCGCTTTGAACTCGGGGATGATGTCCTTGTATCCGAATTCCGGAGGCCTCGCGCCCCAGCGTTTCTGCATGTACAGGTAATAGTGTGTCGATTCTTCATATAGCAACTTCGGAACATGTTCTGCATAACCCCGATTGCCTTTGCGATATCCGATCGCACTGTAGGGTCCCCAGTGGATGAAGATGCCGATCTTGCCGTCGTCAAACCACGCCGGGACGGGCATCTTTTGAAGCGATTCCCAACTGCCGTCGTAGGGCGGCTCCGCTGCGATCGCGACGTGTGCCTGCAAACAGACCAAGGCAAGCAGGATGAAACGGTTGGTTGTTGATTGTAGGTTCATGCAGCAACGCGAGTTGAAAGGGCGTTTTGACAAACAGGATAGGGTGGCAGAATGATTCGGGGCATACGCACCAAGTTAAGACGAAACCCTCCCTGGCAGGGAGGGTCGAGCGTAGCGACGGGAGAGGCGATTGGTGATGTTTGAGTGCTTTCGAGCCACAACGAACCCTCCCCGCGTCGTCGTATACTCCTCCGCGCCCCTCCCAGAGGGAGGGTGACTTCAATTGCTTAACGCTCGAAGCCTTAACTTGATCCGTATGGGGTGGCAGAATGGTGGGGGCACGCGGGCTGGCGTCGAGCGACGGATCGAATCCGCTGTTCGGTACGCTCGCAGACACCTATCCACCCGACTCACTCGGTGAACGACAGCGAGACCCGCTGGATGATCGGTTTGGATTTGTTGTCCGTGGTATCGGTCAGGCGCAGTTCGACTTGGAAACCGTAGCCGGCCGGCAGGGTCGCGAGGTCCAGTTCGGCGGGTGTCTTTGCGATTTGCTTTGAGAACCCCGGGATGTAGTCGTAGGTTTCTTTGACTTCGGTCCAGTCGGTCCACCGGTCGATCTTGTCGTCGTTGTCCGTATCGACGCCGACACGTGCTTCGACCGATTCCACCCACGGCCCGGGGCTGACGAAGTCGGTCTTTTGTTGGGTGGCCAGGTAGAACTGCCCTTCGGCGAATGCGACGTCCGGATCGGGGTGCCCTTTGCCGATGTTGTCGCACCAGGTGAACGGTTCATCGATCGACGGCGATGTGAACCAGCCCACACTCATCTCGTGTCCGCCTGCCGGGTCGTAGTCACCGAACAGGTAATACCGGCCGCCGATACAAATCGCTGCCCAATCGCCATAAGCTTCCTGTTCGGGTTCGTGGATGTTGTACTCCGCAACGTTGGTTTTGTAGTTCTTCGGATCCTCCTTGGCCCAGTGCGGGTGCTTGTACGTGCCGATCTTTCCGGTCGGGGTGGTGCGGTTGTCGACGGCCGGTTCTCGAAAGACAAACCCGTCGATTCCATTCGGGCTGACGGCGTGCCCGGCCAGCGGCGAGTCCCAGGAACGCTTGTTGGCACTGATCGGGCTCCAGTCCTCGATAATGACATGCATGTTGCCCTGCAGGTCGCGAATGAACCCGGCATCGCTGCCGTGGGAAGGATCTTTGACCGCCATCCCCATGTTTTTCCCTGGTTGGCCGTCAAACAAATCCTCGTCGACATAGACGTGCGGATCCTGGTCGTTGGGGAAGTCGTAGTAGATCAACGCCTTGCCATCGACCCATTCAGCGCTGGTCACCCATTTCGAAAATGTTTCTGTGACCGGACCGTGATGGACCCAATTCTTCATATCGCGACTCTGCCAGGCGTGGTATCCGCCTTTGCCGGGCTTGAGTCCGCCGGGCGCGTCGAACTGATTGGGGAACCGCGTGGTTTGCAGCGGGATGTCGAAGCCTTCCAACGTCACCGGTTCCGGTTTGAAGGACGCCGATTTCGCCCCCTGTTTCTGACCTTTCGCTCGCCCAGGTTTGCCACCTCCGTAGCGGCCAAACATCCAGTAGTTGTCCGGCCCCACGGTCAGCAAGACTGGGGCATCGGCCAGGTTTGACGGACCGAGGTTTTCGATCGGGTTCCAGTTCTGCCAGATCGGCGACTGGTCGATGACGAGCGATTTGGCGGAACGTTTTTCGTCCGAGGTGTGAATCCGCGTGACGATGGTCGCGGTTTTTGCGGTCGGCGATACCGAGCCACCAGCGACCGTCGCGCCTTCGGCGGATTGGATGTTCGTTTTCCAGTCGTCGGCGCTGTCGATCGTCCAATCGGCGGCGTGGAGTTGGGCACCGGCAAGCAGCGCGGCGATGAGCGAAAGGGAGCGTAGGTTCATGCGTTTCGTTGGGGGGGTGAATGACAGGCGTCGGTTTTGCTTACGGTTGTTGCGGAATCAATCCGACCTTCGATAGGTCGATGGGCACCATGCCCAGTTTTAGTGCCGGTGAATCGGGGCGGAATCGGAAATCGCCGTTTTCAGGGTCAACAAACAACGGATCGGTGGCCAAGCTATGCTTGTCGATTCCGTCGCGTTGGTTTTTCGCCAGCACCTGCTCGCCCAGTTGTGGGTCGGTGGTGCAGAAGTAGAGGTTGTAATCCGTTTCGGCATCCTTTGCCCTGGCCAACGCCCTTCCCCGGCTATCCTCGGTCTTTCGACCGCGACCGGCGGGCAGCTCGTCGATAAAGACGGTGTCTTTGCCGGTGGAATAAAAAATGTTGCGTCGGATGGTCGCTCCTGTCATCGGCCCCTCTCGCAGTGAGAGGTAATAGCCGCGCGGCGGCGCCAAGACATCCGCGACGATGTTGTTTTCGCAGGCGTTGTTCAGCTTCAGAATGATCCCCTGCGCCATGCACTTGTAGATCAAGTTTTCGGCGATCAGCGTGTCCCGTTGGCCTCCATCGGTTCGGATCGCCGCTTGCATCAGCATCGGGGTCACTAGATGATGGATGTAATTGCGGCGAATCACGTTTCCGGCTCCCGCGCCGCGAATGTAGATGCCGTTGCCGTCCCCCATCGTTTCCATCACGTTGTGAATCTCGTTCGATTCGATCAGGTTGTCGTGTGAATGCAGGTAGGGCCGGACATCCTCCAGCGTCGGTTGTCTCGGCAGGCCTTCGATTTCGTGCCTGCGGATCGTGCGGCTCAACTCGCGGCCGTTTTTGTCAAAGAAGTGCGTCATGCAGCCGGAGACAATCATTCCGCAGTACGGCATGTGGTGAATCAGGCTATTTGCCACACGATTCTGGCCGCTTTGCCAGATCATCACGCCGGGTGAATGCAAATAGATTTTTCCCAGGTCATGAATGTGGTTGTTGTAGACCAGGTTGTTGCCGTTGACATCCTTGGTGCCCGGACCGTAACCACACAGAAGAATGCCGCCTCCGCCCAGATGCTCGATGTGATTTCCTGTGATCTTGTTGCCTTGGCCGTGCAAATCCACGCGGATCGCACCACTGCCGCTGTGGGCGAAATGACATCGTTCGATCGAACAGTTCTCCGTGCCGCGCAATCGAACGAGCGAGTTGGGTTTGTCCAGCATGTCCCAGTCGTGTTGCAACCCGGCATCGTCTTCGGCCAGGGTATACCGTTCGCCATGCATGAACGTCAGACCGCGGAAACAGAGGTTTCGCACAGGGACATCCTTAGGACCATGCTTGTCGATTTCGCCTTCGATGCGGATCAATTCCAGCAACCGCGGCGCCAACACGGGTGACGCGGGAGGAAACTTTCCTCTCGGCCAAAGGTAGACCTTTCCTTGCTCGGTGTTGAGAACCCACTCGCCTGGCTCGTCGAGTTCTTCGAGTACGTTTTCCACCCAACACGATTCGGTTGTCTTCAGGAAATGAAGCGGGTTCATCGCGTAGGTGGCGTCGATCGACGTCTGAGCCATTTGCCGCTGCTCGTCAACAGACTCCAGCGACAACACATTGGAGATCCATGCGTGATGCGGACGGACCACGATCTCCACATCTTGCACGTTCGGCCAAGCTTTCAACTTGCCTTTGGGATAATGCAGCCGGTTGCGGCTGCCGCCGGGCAGAGGGATGAAGCCTGCCGAACGAGCGCGAGGCAGCATGCCCTCGGCGTCATAAAGCGTGAAAAACCGCTCCGACACATCGGCGGCCCACAGTTTGCCGGCGGCTTCATCGGGCAGGCCAGGCAACTCTACTTCGACCTTTTTCCAGCCTTGGATTTCCTGTCCCGAACTGAAGATGGGAGTTTCCCCCGGGTAGGCGGAATAGGTCACGGTGGTATCGGTCGTCCCTGAATCCGCCATACCGAACACGACCGTGTTTTCAAGGCAATAGGTTCCTCCACGGATCAGGACCATGATGTCGGACGTCTTTGTCTTTTGCAGTTCGCGGACGGCATCGCGAGCCCGCTGGAGCGTGGCGAATGGGCCATCGGTTGACTCCGCGTTGGCCGCCGCCAGTGTGCCGGACCAGCGATCGGATCCGGAGGTAGACACGAAGAAGTCCGCCTGGGGATCGGCAGCACCGCTGGTTGTTCTGTCCGCTGTCAGGATCGCCAGCGTCAGTAGCACGATGAATGAGTGTCTCATTGTTTCGGCAATGGTAAAGAGAGCACTGATACGAAAGACTAGGGTAAAAACGGCTGGTGTACAGGCTTTCGCCGCGCCCTGTCGCTGCTTCGCAGCGACGGAAATCGGCTAAAGGCTAGACACCGACGGTCGCTGAAACCATTCCTCACGGACGCTGTTGAACTTCAACGTACTGCGAACTAATCGTCAGATCTCCGGATTCGACATTTACAAAGCAAGACGTCGTGTGATCGGGCAAATCCGCGGTCGCCACCCAATGATCCTCTTTTCGAGTCAGTGAAGCGGGAGATTCGATCCAGGTGCGATTGCCTGTGTACCCGGTGTCAGTCGTCGAGATCAGCACCGCGTGCTCTAAGGTCTTCGACGACGATAGCGTGAACTGAACGGAACTTCCGTTTAACTGTGTCCTGATCTGGCGGCACCACGGCATTCCTTCGCGGACGACGCTTTCGGCAAAGGCGTAGCTGTCCGGCGGATTCCAAGCGGCCGCCGTGCTGTGTCTCATACCGGGCAGCAGCGCGACCAGGAACTCGCCACTCATCGCACGATAGCTGGCCGCCTGGCTGTCGAGCGGAAAGTGATTGTCTTGCGGCCATGAAAACCATAGCGTCGGCATCGTCGCGTTGGGCAGGTAGTGCAGCGGGTCCCAAACCTGGCGATAGAACGTGTTGTCCCCCAAGGCGGCGCCCCAGTGGTTGTCCACATCGGCCATCTTTCCGCACCCATAGGTCGGAATGGCAAACGCGAAACGCGTATCGATCCCCATCACCGTGCTGGTGATGACACCGCCCCACGAAACCCCCATCACTCCAACCTTGTCCTGGTCAACCTCCGGTAGGGAACGCAACAGCGAGTTGGCCAGGATGGTGTCGGCCAACGCGTGATACATCCACTGATCCTGCAGCGGTTTGGAAACGTCCTTGTAGTGCCCCGGACGTGAGGGACCGGGCCATTGATGTTTCGCCCACTTTCGCGATGCTTCGCGGTGTTCGACCTGTCCCTCGTGCGCGATCGCGATCGCGGCGAAACCCTTTTCATTCCATTTTTCGACCCACTGACGAAACGCCGTTCCACCGCCGCCATGAACCAGCACGATGCCCGGAACCTTCCCACTGGGATTGGATGGCAAGCCCAGCCACGCAAACACTTTGGTCGGCCGGCCTTCATAGTCCAATGCGTCGTAATAGATCGCTCGGATCGTTTCGGTGCGTTCGAATCCTTCCGCATCGATCATCGCCGGTGGCTGAGTGAGTTGGCCCAGCGCGAGCACGTCGGCGCGTTTGGATGCGAAGTCGTCTGCATCGGCGACACAGGCGACGCTTAGAAGCGGGCCCAGAAGCAGGCTGGTAAGCATCCTGTTGGCAAAACCGCTCTTCAACGTAGCTACGCTCACCAGAGCGTGGACGGCAGCGAGGAACCACCTTCTGGCGAAGGTAGCTACGATAAATCGGTGGACGGCAGCGAGGAACCACCTTCTGGCGAAGGTGGCTACGATAAATCGGTGATAGATGATGCGTCGTAGGGGAAGTGGGGTTAGCCGGTTGTTCATGAAGATTGAATTGGTTGGAGACAGATCGGATTTTTCGTCTTGTTGTTCGGCGTCCCAACGGCGCTGGTGTTCAGGCTTTAGCCGCATCCTGTCGCTGCTTCGCAGCGACGGAAATCGCCTCAAGGCTACACACCATCGGTTGGGGATTCGACACGCTTATTCCCCCGCTGACTTGAAATCAAATCGTTCGACAAAGGGAAGGAACCCCTTGCGGCTGCCGATGTGAACACCCCAGCGGATCTGAGTGCCGTTATTCGAATCGGTGAAGGCTTCGGGGCGATAGGCTCCGGCCGCGTGTGGGACGTTTTTCACGTTGTGGGTTTTCGTGAAGTGGATGCCGTCTTCGGCATAAACGATCGAACGCACCCATTCTTTTGGGCCGGTCGTTCCAATCAACGCGGCAACCCCCTCACCCTGCGGCCAAACCAAGACTTCGTGGTTGCCCGGAATGACGGGATTGCCTTCGTATCTGACGTAGGGCCCCTCTGGTTTGTCGGCGATCGCAAGCCCGAGCTTGGTTTGCCCCGGGCCTTTCCCGAGCTGACGTCCCTTGTAGTAGAACCAATACTTGCCGTCGCGGACGATCAGGCAGGCATCATCGACCAAATGAGAATCGAAATCTTCCGGATCGTCGCTGTTGGTCAGTGCCGGGTTGGAATCGAGTCGCTCCCAAGGGCCGTCGGGCGAATCCGAGACGGCGATTCCGATTTTCGAATCCGGATTGAAGGGGCGAGTGAATTTGCGAGACGTGCCGGTGTAAAACAGCCAGTAGCGTCCTTCGGCGACCAAAATGTTTGGGGTAAAGACGCTAGCACCTTCCCAGGTTCCCGGCTCGCCTTTACCCAGCGCCATTCCTTTTTCGGTCCAGCTGTGGCCGTCGGGTGAAGTGGCATACCACACGGTCGCATCGTAACCTGGCGAAATCTTGCCCTTGGAATACCAGACGTAGTAAAGGTCATCGACCTTGATGATGTCGCTGGGGTCACGGCGCATCACGCCTTCTTCGGCGCCGATCCCCTCGGCGTCGCAGTAGACAACTTCGACGGTGCCCAATTGCGATTGAGCCACCGCGACGCTGCCAGCCATCACGGTGGTAGCAGTAATGATCCAGACCAAAAGTCTCACGATGATTTCCTCTTTAAAAATCAAACAAATTCGGATAGGCACGTTTCGCAGTCAGAAAGCGATAGATCTGGTGCGCCTTGTCGCCGTTGTGCAAGCGTGCCCAGAAACAGGTTTTCCATCCCGTACTCCAACCGGTCGATTCGTCACCGCGGTGGTGCATCGTTACCAGAGCGGCCCGATGCAATTCAGGGGTTGTCAATGGCGAGAGATCGCGACCTGGATGAAGGGCAATCAGGTGCGAAATGTGTCGATGCTTGTCCCTCGGGCGATCCCAGTCCTCCGGCCATTCCTGGAGCTGGCCATATTGACCAATCTTTTGTGGACAAAGCTTCGGGATGAATTCCTGCAGTGTCTTGCGGAACGACTCGTCGCGTCCCAACACCGTGGATGCTTCGATACAGTCGGTGAACGGTGCATAACCCCCGAGCGGCTGCGTGCTGCTCAGGTACTTTGTGGACAGGCCTTCCATGCTGCCCGGTTTGGTGCCGTACTTCCCGTCCCGGTAGGCCTGCCGGACGGTTTCGAGATGCTTGTAGGCACCAAGCCGTGTTCCCGACTGCGTGACTTCGTCCAGCCCACGTTTGGCATTCATCCACAGCGTAATGTCGTTGATCAACAGGTGCTCGGTCTCGATCCCGCCGGAAAACATGGCCCCAAGTCTGCCGTTACCCAGGGGCAACGCGGTCTGGATATAGCCGAGCCCTCGCGCACGTCCAGTTCGTTTGACCGGTGAATCGTCGATGGCCGGCGTGTCGTATTGCAGCACGTAGCGATCGTCTGCCGACAATACGGCGTTCGGTTTAAGTGCAGCCGTTACAAACGTCACCAGTGCCAAGACAACAAGGATGATGGGTTTACTGTTCTTCATCGCACTGTCCATCTCCTTATGAATCCAGCAGCAGCGTTTGGCCGGCCGTGATGTCCAGACCTTGCGGAAAGTGAACGATAATGCGTCGACCATCCCGCTGGGTCTTTGTCGTGATTTCGTGGTCATCGAGTTTGACGCGGGGATTTCCAGATCGGGCACCGGGGGCAATTTCAAGGGTCAGTTGCTTCAGGTGCAGCTTGCCGTAACGCAATTCGATCGCGTTCTCCTGACGCCCATTGCGAACCGTTTGGTTGAAGCGTCCCCAGCCTTCGGCTGGTGGTAAACGCGGCGCGAAAGTTGTCCTGTTGCATCGCCGGCCCGAAGGCGAGTTGCCCGGCCGGTCCGTCGTATCGATAGCCACAGATGGCCATGAACGCACTGTAACTGGCCATGGCGCGGGCGTAGTGGTCGCTGCACTCGATTTCGTTGTACGGATTGCGGTCATTCGGCAGATAGCGATCGTAAATCGCTTTTCCGATCGCCAGCCCTTTTTCGAGCATGCCTTCCCAGATCATGTGTGCGGCGACCTGCCATTCGAATCCGGTCATGCACTCGTTTAAATATCCTGCATAGCTCGCTTTGCCGCTCTTCGGTTCAACCTTGCCATACGGGAACGAGCACATCACCAGTCCCGCGTTGCCTTCGACGGCGTACCAACGTCCATCGGTCATGACCTTTCTGAAATCGCCCACATTGGGTGCGAAGTTGTACGTCCAGAGCGATTCCAACGTTTGGCGGATCTTGTCTTGCGGCAGCGTTCGATCGAGTCCGAGGTTCAAGAGCCAGAACTCGCCGAAGACCTGGTCGATGTGACAACCGTTGACCGAGCCGTGTTTCTGATCCTCGCCCGGTCCGGGTTTGTGGATGAAGTAGCCATAATCCTCGTTCCACAGCAGGTCGACCATCGCCGGAGCCCCTTTGGCAACGATCCGTTCATAGCGCTCTGCGACACGCGGTTGATTCATCTGGCGGGCCATGACCGCAGCGGCCTTGAGTGCGGCGTGGTACAGGTTGATCAGCCAATGCACCTGTCCGAACCAGGGTTCATCCAGCGTGTTGTGCTGCGCCCCGGCGAGCAGTCCATCACCATCCGGATCCCATTTGCGGATGACATGATCCATCGAAAGCCGGGTGCGGTCCCAGATGCTTACCAGGAATCGATAGTCCGTCGTCATCTGGCTCTCGCGCAGCACGCGTAGAATCGTGCCGCACTGGCCGTCAACGGCATCCTGGAATTTGCCGATGGAATGGCGAAAATTGATCGCACCGTCGCTTGGCCGGAATCCCTTGCCGTATTCCACCTTGTCGCGGCACTCGCGTTCGATGACCGGAAAGATCCGCGCCAATCCTTGGGCATACTGCCAGACGTGCGTGCAGTTTCCCGGACAGCAATTCACCCCTTCGTCCAGGTTGTACATGCCGTCCTGCAGCGCCAGCCGCTCGGCCAACTGGGTCTGCATGCAATTGATCGGGATGAAGGTTCGCTCCAGGAACCAATGGGGCAACGTGGAATCGTACCACGTTTCAACCCAAGTCTTCGTCGTCGCGTGCAGTTCGTTCTCTCGCGTCGCAACCGCAGCAGCGGCCGCGGTCGCGGTGGGCCACAAGGTCGAATAGAAATTGACGTCACGGGCTCCCGGCTTGCGGCCAAAGCTGGTCACATAATTCGCGTTGGGGAATCGCCATGACAGTGCGAACGAAACGGTTTTCTGTTCACCTGGTTGCAGCGAAAGCGTCCTGCCGACTGAGGCGAATCCCCGCTCGCTGAACGGGCGCTGGAAGCTGTCTCCATTTTGCGGACGAGGTTGCTTGGATTCAAACAGACCGGACGCATCTGGTTCGGCTCGTTTGATGTCCACGATGTCCGGTGTCTCGTCACCGAGCAAACCCAGCGCGATCGCCCCGAAATCGGTGGCTTGTTCTAAAGACGACTTGGATTGGCGGTTGGGTGGTTGATTCGAAAACACGATGTGGTCGACATCGATGTGGCCCCACCCTCGCGACGATGCATCTAGAATCTCGAGGTGCGCCCGCCGGCCGACCAATTCTGCGACGTTCCAACTGGCCCACGCCATCGCGTCGGACTGTTTTCCTGCGGTCGATCGGACCTTCTTTCCATCCACCCACAAGCTGATGTTCAGAGTTTTCAGATCCCGGCCGCCGCCGATGAGAAAATTGATGAAGGGTTTTTCGATGTTGAACTGGGGCGAAATCAGTTTGCCCTGGGGTTGGTCGCTCCCGGTCCAGGAATTCACCAATCCCTTGCCTTTGAACCCAGACAATTTTTGAATCGTGCGGCCGCCCGAGGCCGGAACGCTGCCGAAGGCGTCTCCTTCGACCTTCCAGTCGCCGTAATCGCCGCCCTCGAAATCGGCGAACACTTCGGTTTGCACCTCGCGGTGGTCGCGGGCAACCGAGGCCGCCCAGCATTCCACCGCGGCCAGTCCCTCCTGCTGGCGGTATCGGCTCATTCGGACACCCTGGGTACCGCGTCCGCTTCTAAAGTTGGAGAAGTTTTCGATCCAACCACCGATCGCGGTCTTCTGCACCCGATCCGAAGTGTTTTTGATCGTGTATCGCATCACGATCACGGGATAGCTGGAATCGTCCCGATTGAGCGGAATGAATGGCGTGTAAGCCTCCAGGCGGACATCGACGGGACAAGCCGCGGCGGAGTACGCCACCCGCGCCATAGGATAGGCGTTGGTGAAAACCACGTCTTCAAAGCCCTTGGAGTCCAGGGTGAAGACTTGTTGTTCGTCGCCCGAGTCAACTTGCAACGCAAAACCCTGACTCATGGGCGAGTGCATGGAATCCGGATCGGTGAACCGCGGCCCCTTGGTGGTGTGTTTGGCGTCTCGGTTTCCGTCCAAATTCCAATACCAAAGACGTCCGTCACCTCCCAGATATACCTGCCCCGTGCTCAATCCATTGATGGGCATTCCGATAAAGTCGAGTTCGTCTGCGGTCGCGGTCAACGGATTGCCGCGTGCGTACAAGCTGGCAATCCAATCCTTGCTTAACTTCTTGTCCGACGGAATGATCGTTTCAAAGTCCTCGGCCGCGAAGGGGCCCGCCATCAGCTTTGCCTGGCCTGCGGCGAGCATCGCGGACGTCAGTCCGGCGACTTTGATAAGGTTGCGACGCCCGATCACTTGGGGTTCACAGGAGGAACCTCCGCAACAACGGTGATCGGGATTCACGGGATCGATCGATTCGTTCTTCATCGGTTGGGTCGGCTGTTGTCGTCCGGCACTACAATAAATTGACTTCCAGTTTCTGTCCCGCTTTTAGCGTCAGCCCGCCGGGAAATCGAAGGGCATAGCGGCCTTGTTGATTCTGGAATTCGGCAGGAAGCTGCTTCCCATCAACGGCCACGACCGCGCCGCTGGCCGCTGTTCCGGCGACTTGCTCGAGACTGAGTTCGTTGAGAGCGAGCCGGCCGTAACGCAATTCGATCGACGCGGACTGTTTTCCATCGTCGACGTTTTGGGCGAAGCTGCCCCAGCCCTCCGCCGCGGTAAACGGGGCTTTGAAGTGGTCCGGTGAAACGCGTGGGGCGAATCCGATGCGTCCTTGGGGGCCGTGGTACGTGAATCCGCAAGCCGCTAAAAAGACACCGTAACTGGCCATGGAACGGGCATAGTGATCACTGCATTCGATCTCGTTGTATGGGTTGCGCTTCACCGCTGCGTATCGTTCATGCACCGACTTGGCAATCGCCAGCCCCTTTTCGACCAACGCGTCTCCGGGGGCGCCTTCATAAACCATGTGGGCGGCGACTTGATATTCGAATCCGTTCATGCATTCGTTGAAATAGCCGCCGGGTCCCGTGTAAACCGGTGGATTCGCCTTCGTCCGCATTCCGTCGCCGGGGACCGCCTCGATTGCACCACCCTTGGGCCACGTGCACATCAACAACCCTGCCTCTCCGGGCATCGCGTACCAACGGAACGCCTTTTCGATCTGAACATGATCGAGCGCGTATTGTCCGGCGTCGGGGGCAAAGTTGTATTTCCAGAGGCTGTTGAGCGCCGAAACCGTTTCCCGCTCCGGGATCACCCGGCCCAGTCCGACCTGCATCATCCAGGCCTGACCGAGCACTTGATCGATATGACAGCCTCGATTTGAGTTGAGAGCCCGGACGTTGGGATCGGGCTTGTGAATGAAGTACTCGCCGTCGAATAGTTCCTCGACGATCCGTTGCGATCCCCGGTCGAGGATCGTGCGACACTGCGTGGCAAATGGGGTGTCACCCATTTCGGTCGCCATCGCTTCGCCGGCCGCGAGCGCAGCCAAGTACATTCCACTCAGCCAGCCCATCGGGCCATACCAAGAGGCGTCCAGCGTGTGCGGTTGTTTGCCTTCCAGCAATCCGTCGCCGTCGCCGTCTTGACCGATCAAGTACTGGATTGCTTTCTTTACGTTCGGCCAGACCCGTTTCAAGAAATCATCGTCAGCCGACATCTGGTGTTCGCGATAGACACGCAAGATTGTTCCGGCTTGGCCATCGGTGGCGGGCGTTTTGTGGTTTTCGGCGCGATGGCCGATGGTGCCAGTCTCCGGGAGAAAACCGACGCCGGCTTTGAAGTCCACTCGTTCGCGAAAGGCACGTTCAATTTCGGGAAAAATCCGACCGAGGGCTTGCGCATAATGCCAAACGTGGGTGCAGGTTCCCGGACAGCAATCGACGCCCTCCCAAGCGTACGGACGGCCACTGTCGAACCAATGAAACGTCTGGCTGGCGATGCAGTCGATCGGAATGAAGCTGCGGTCGAGCAACCAGTACGGCAACGTGCTGTCGTACCAGGTTTGGTTCCAGTCGCGTGTGCCGCCCAGCAGCCTCGTCTTATTCTGGCTGATGTAACCGGCGACGTCAGCGGCCGAATTGAACCGAGGTGCATAGTGTCGGCGCAGCCGAACGAAATCCCGCACCCCGAGCATCTGGCTGCGGCCTCGACCTTTCTGGTTGTAGTCGGGGAAGTACCAGGTGATGGCGAAGTCGATGGTTTTCGACTGGCCGGGTGCCAAGCGGAACGCCGCGAACACCCCGCCGACGAGCAATTCGCCCAACGGTTTGACCGCGTCGTCTAGTTGATCAAGCGGCGTCGCTTGATCGAACATCTCACCCGGACGATTGGGATCGACCAGGGAGGTGGCGGCAGCAATCGACAGCCCCTTTTCACCGGCGCCCAGTCCAACGGTATCATGCAGCAGCGACAATGCCAGCGAACCATTCCCGTGTTTGTTTTTGACGCCTTCGCCTTCGACCGTGCTGAGCATGCTCAGGTGGTCGTCTGCCTGCACACAACGGTTGCGTCGCTGGCCGAGCGCGGGATCGGTGGTGTACGGGCAGGTGGCGTTTTGCAGCCAACCTCCCAGGTCGATTTCGACGGGCTGCTGGGATGGATTGGTGACCGTGTAACTCAAGATCGTTGCCGGGATAGCGGAATCCTTGGCCGCCAACGGTATGAAGGGGCTGAACGCTTCCAAACGCACCTCAACCGGTACGTCAGCGTCACGGTACGTCACCTTTCCGATCGGGTACTCGCCGCGGAACGTCACGTCCGGAAAGCCCTGCCGGTCCAGCGTCCGCGTGATCGTTCTGTCGGATGTTCTTACGCGGACCTCGAATCCCTGTGCGACGTCGGCACCGTTGCGATTCGTGTATTCTTCTCCTGCGGCGACCGGATGGGCGTAGTGTCCTCCCAGTGTGAACGCGGCGATCCGTTGACCGTGGCCGCGTTCACGCGTGTAATTGCACTTGAAGATGTCCCACAACCACAGCCGGCCATCGCCGGCCAAGTACAACTGGCCGCAGCCGATGCCGCCGACCGGCATGCCGACGTATTTGAGTTGTTCGCCCGAGAACACCTCGGCTTGGCCACGGTTGGTCAGCGAAGCCAACCACTCCGCGGACAATTTCTTGTCGGCCGGCACCAGATGATCGGAAACATCGGCCTCGGAAAACGGTCCCGCAATGGCCTGGGAGCCGGTCGGCAACACGGCTGCACCGCCACCGGCGCCGATCGCGCCCAGAAAACTCCTGCGTTGGATCGCCCCTCCACGACCAACGCTCGGGGCCGAGCACGAATTCTGACGTTCTTGGATGGTTCGCTCGGGCATGGGCTAAGTCTTGTCTTGCGGATTCGCCAAGTGATGGGGGCGCTGGTCGGAACCGATGACCTTGACATCGCCGATCTGGGCGCGAATCCGTTCGGCTTCCTGCATCAACTCGGCGACCACTTCCGGATGCTGGCTGTAGACGTTCTTTTTCTCGCCGACGTCGGAGTCCAAATCGAACAACATCGGCTCTTGAAGGGACAGGTGAATCTTCATGTGATTCCCGCCAGCCCTTCTGGCCCAGTACGGCTGGTCCGCGATCGTGCGTGGCAAATGCAATTTCCACGCTCCTTTTCGCACGGCTTGTAGGTTCAGCCCGTTATAGAAGTAAAAGAATTCATGCGGCGATTGCTCGGTCTGGCCCGTCAACAGATCGAAGATGTTACGACCATCAATCGTGCGGTCATCCGGAATCGGAACATTCGCCAGATGACAAAACAGCGGCAACAGGTCCATGCTGGTGATCATCGCATCGGAGACCTGTCCGGGAGGAATCTGGCCGGGCCAGCGGAAGATTGCCGGGACACGATGGCCGCCTTCCATGGTCACATACTTTCCACCGCTGAATGGTTTCGCCGAACCGTTGACCGCCGGTCCGTTGTCGGACAGAAAAACCACGAGAGTGTTGTCGCCGATCCCGGCATCTTCCACCGCGGCAACGACCCGCCCGACGCTATGATCGAGTTCCAGGAGGAAATCGCCGTATGCACCGGCACGGCCTTTCTTCCCCGACCTTCCTTGGTAGGGACTGCTGGGCAGGATCGGAGCGTGGGCGATGTGATGAGAGAAGTAAATGAAATAGGGTTCGTTCTTCTTCTCCTTGATAAAGTTGACAACCTCGTCGGTGTAGCGCGCCGTCACTTCTTCGAAGTCGATACCCGCTTCAAGCACGTCACGGTTGCGGTAGAGCGTGTCCGCATCGCCATGCGTCTTTGAATAGTTGCCGTGAAGCCCTAGATACTCGTCGAACCCGGCGTCCAGGGGATGCGAACCGTCGACATGAAATCCCAGGTGCCATTTCCCGACCATCTTGTTGTAGTAGCCAGCCGACTTCAGCAGCTCGGCGAGGGTCAGCTCCTCGGCCGCGATCCCGTATTCGGCGTACTTGGGGGTGTTGTGCCTGGAAATCGGATGTCCGCAGCGCATCGGGTAACGCCCGGTCATCAATGCGGCTCGCGACGGACCGCAAACGTTGGCCGCGACCAGACAATCAGTCGAACTAAACCCCTCGCGAGCCAGTCGATCGATCTGGGGTGTGCTCAACGTCGAACCATAACAGCCCAAGTCGCCGTAGCCGACATCATCGGCGAAAATCAAAATGATGTTGGGCGGTCTGGCCGGACTCTCCGCAGTTGCCGTTGTGGTCGATCCCAGAAGCAGTAGCAAACTGACAACGAAAACGACCTCAATGTGGCGTAGAAAACCAACGCTGTCGCTACGGTCTTCAAACTTTTGGTGTCTAGCTGGACAGCGCCACTTCGCTCCAAAAACACCGTGAATCGCCGGTCGAACGTATTTACCTTCGCCAGAAGGTGGATCCACGGGGGTTTCCACGCTCTGGCGAGCGTAGCTACGCCAAAGTGGCGCTGTCCAGCTAGCCTTTAGGCGATTCCCGTTCGCCGCAACGCAGCGAACGTGGGCGGCTAAAGCCTGGACACCAACACTCGAAACATCCAGATTCATTTCGTTCTTCGTCTCTCGGTGCGTGCCTTTTGTTTCCCTGTTTCCGCTTTCAACTCCGGATGTCGCTTCAGACGCTCGGCGTGGATCGCCCTGCGTGTGGCGGCATCGACCGTCGGCCAGTCTTTTCCGTGGCTGATGACCGGAGCATCCTTGATCGCCGAACCGGTCGGGCGTTGACCATCGCCCCGCTGCATAAATTCCCCCAGTTCCTGGCGAGTCTGTTCGGCCATGCGAACCATCTGCCGAACGATATCGGGGTTGGCCGCGGAGACGTCTTGCGACTCGGCAACGTCCGAGCGCAGGTTGTACAGGACGGGTGATTGGATCCGTGTGAAGGCCTTGTTCTTGTCCCAAAACGGGAGCTGCTCGCTGGAACGCGGAAGATGCAATTTCCAGTCGCCGTGACGAATCGCTTGCAGGTTCTCGCAGTTGTAATAGTAGAACGGCTGGTCATCGGCCCGAGTCAACTCTCCGCCGGTCAAGAGCGGCATCAGGCTCACCCCGTCATAAACCCGATCGTCAGGCAGGGGTTGGCCGATGATCTCCGACAACGTCGGAAACAGATCCATGGCGACGACCGGCGTGTCGGATTGGATGCCCTGCTTGATCAC
The DNA here is from genome assembly GCF_014154935.1 of Stieleria mannarensis. Classification (GTDB taxonomy): domain Bacteria; phylum Planctomycetota; class Planctomycetia; order Pirellulales; family Pirellulaceae; genus Stieleria; species Stieleria mannarensis. The sequence continues at coordinate 41,072 of NZ_JACEHH010000025.1, read as the reverse complement.
CGCCGGCCAATAAAAAATGAACGGGACTCGATGGCCGCCTTCGAAGGTGACGTATTTCGTGCCGCGGTAGGGTGCCGCATACTGCGGTTTCACCGGGCCGTTGTCCGAGGTGAAGATGACGATCGTGTTGTCCGCGATCCCGGCCTGCTGGAGTGCCTTCATCATTTCGCCAACGCCCCAATCGAGTTCCTCGATCACATCACCGCGAACGCCATCGTTTGACGAGCCGACAAAGTTCTTGCCGGCTTTGTAGGGCGTGTGCGGATAGTTGTGCGCAAAGTACAGAAAGAACGGCTTGTTCCCGTGATCGGTGATGATTTTCACCGCCCGATCCGTGTACAGCTTGGTCAGCTGAGCCAAGGGTGTCTGCCGATAGATTTCTTTTTTGCCGTCGTAAAACCTTGACGAATGCCCCGCGTTGTTGGGCATTCCGTAGTAGTGATCAAACCCGTGCCGGAAGGGATGGAATTCGGGTTCCTTGCCAAGGTGCCATTTGCCGATCAAAAAGGTTTCGTAATCTTGCTTTTTGAACTGCTCGGCCAGCGTGACTTCATCGGGATTCAGCCCCAGAAACCAGTGTTCGTCGCGGATCGGATTGATGCCCATGTAGAGGCCACATCGTTGGGGATAGGCACCGGTCAGAAACGCCGCCCGCGACGGGGAACAGATCGACGCGCCGGTATGGAAGTCCGTGAACTTGATCCCCTCGGCCGCCAAACGGTCGATGTTCGGCGTCTGCACCTTCTTCGCGCCGTAGCAGCTGATGTCGGAGTATCCCAGGTCATCGGTCAGGTAGAAGATGACGTTGGGACGCTCCGGCGTCTGGCCGAAACCGAGTGATGGCATCAGCGAGTGAATCAACACGCCGGCGAGCAGGACAACAGAAAAACTTCCGCGAAACGCCGCGGTTTGCTGTTTGACGGACCGCGCCGTGGGACGTCGACTGTTTAGGTGACGAATTTGTACGTAGCGGAAGTCGCCAAGACTTTCGTGATTCGGGGGCGGAAATGACTCTTCCGGCGCGGGCCCTCTCTGGCGTTTGCTTGCTGCGCAAACGCCGTCTCTCCCGGAGGGAGAGATTTGAGGTGGGGTAGCAAAAGTTGCTGGAATGCAATCGACGTCCTTGGGCAGACAATGGACTTCCGATGCTTTCCACGCTCTGGCGAGCGTCGCTACGTCAGCGCGAGCGACCGCGCTCATTGCTTGGTCACCTTCGGTTGGCGATTTCGTTTTTGGTTCTTCGCTGCCGCCTTTTTGGGGCGATAGCTCTCCAGCAAAGCCTCCATTTCCTTCACGACCTCGGGGAACCCGTTGTAAACGTTTTGGGTTTGGCGGACATCGTTCTGCAAATCGTAGAGTTGGGCGTGCGGCGCGTCCTTCTTGTACCTGCCGTTTTCGATGTCGCTGTTCACGCTGCCGACGAACGCCGTGGCCGGCGGCCCGCCCCAGGCGTGTTGGTGTTCCTTGCTGCCGCCAAATCCGCCGCTGCCCCGCGCCCCGATGTACAACCACTTTCCTTTGCGGATGGCCAAGTGCGATGGCTTGTGCGGCGCAAGGAGCAACTCCTCGCGAAGCGGCTCGGATGGATCTCCCAGCAAGGCGGGCAGCATGTTGATGCTGTCTTTGTTTTCCAGCGATTCGGGATCCTGGCCGACCAACGCCGCAAACGTGGCAAGCAGGTCGACGTTGCAGATCAACTGGTCCGACTTGCTGCCCGGGGCAATCTTGCCGGGCCAGCGGGCGATGAATGGAACGCGATGACCGCCTTCCCAGGCGCCGAACTTGAATCCCAGCAGATCGCCGTTGATCCGATGTCCCGCCCTGACCGCGTTGCGGCCACCCAGATTCAACATCGCGCCGTTGTCGCTGGTAAAAATGACCAGCGTGTTGTCACTCAAACCATGCTCCTCGAGCGATTTGGTGACTTGCCCGACCATCCAGTCCAATTCCTGGATGAAGTCGCCGTAGAGTTCCGCTTCGCTTGAACCTTGAAAGTTTTCCCCTGGCGTAAAGGGGTGGTGAATGTGGGTCGTGGCCAGGTACAGAAAGAAGGGCTTCTGCTTGTTGGCGGTGATCCAGTCGACCGCCTTGCCCGCCAAGACCGTTCCGACGGTGTAGTCGTTGTAGCGTTTGTGAGCCTCGACCGCCCCTTTAAACATGTTGGGCGTGCGTTGCGAGGCTTCGGGGGGGATCTTGGTGATCGGCGTTGCGTCTTTGTGTTGGCCCCGGCCGAGATAGACCAGCGGGTCGGCGGGATCGCCACCGACGATGCGATCATTTTCGACGTAGACATACGGCGGTGCGCTGTTGACCACGGGGAGTCCAAAGTAGTAGTCGAACCCGAGGTCCAGGGGACCGGGACGCAACGGTTCTTGCCAGTTGTTCGTCCCTTCACCGAACCCCAAATGCCACTTGCCCAGTGCCGCCGTTTTGTAGCCGTTGTTTTTAAAAACGTCCGCCGTGGTCAGTTTCTCCGTGTCAACGATCAATCCGCTGGTCACCGGCGCCGGCCCCCACACTCCGTTGCCACCATTGGCGCGGATGGGATACTCGCCGGTCAACAAGGCGTAGCGTGAAGGCGTGCAAACCGCGGACGCGGAATGAGCGTCGGAGAACATTCGCCCTTCTTTGGCTAAGCGGTCGATGTTCGGTGTCTGGACCTTGGTTGCCCCGTAGCACCCCAGGTCACCGTAGCCCAGGTCGTCGGCAAAAATCAGCACGACGTTTGGAGGAGCTTCCGCTGCACGACTGATGGGAACGGTCATCAGCAGCAAGAAGAAACAGACCGGGAACGCAAGGGAGGTGACTTTCATAGGATGTCGTTACGTCGTGGGGAAATTGGATCGCACCGATAGCGATCATGGTTCAGAGCGATCTCGCTGGGTGCAGGTGAACCTGAAACCGATCGGGATAACGGGCGTCCATTCTATCCTGATTCGCCGAGACGAACGGCAACGCGCTCCATTCGATCGAAAGGCTCCTCGCCTCCTCATCTGGACGTCACGCGACTCCGCCCCGGTCAAGTCCCTGGCAGGATTTTGATGTGTTCTTGAACCACCGGTGATGAGGATGCAGTGTCGGGGATCACGAGGGCGCGGACGTGGGCCAATTGCAGTCCCAGCGGTGAGGAAACTCCCTTCGATCGATTGTCATTGATCAAGCTGTCGTCACGAGAACGGAATGCGACATGAAGTCAGGGTTTTGCGACAGAGAAATCCGGAAAAGCGTGGCCCTCTTCGCGCGGAGACGACGCATTGTCACCCGTCGGGCAATCAGCTTGCCGACACCAAGGCTGGAAATCGATCACAATGCACGAGTTTAGTAGAGAAGTAGATATGATTCGTCGTAGCGTCCAATGTGCCGTGTTTTCTGGAATCATTTTGGTTCCCGGTCTTTTGTTCGCCCAGCCGCCCGGTCGCGGTGGACAACAAGGCGGGATGCGTGGCGGTCCGCCCACTGAAATGATCTTCCAGCTGTTTCAACAAGCCGACTCGAACGGGGACGGCAGCGTGACCCGAGCGGAGTTGACGACGGCGATGCAGACCATGGCGCGGGGAGATCGGCGCGGACGAGGTGGTCCGCCACCGCAAGGCATGCAGCCAGGGATTGGCCAGCCGCAGCCGTTGCTCGGCGCCGGCGGCCCGCCGCCTCGTGCCGGAGGTGAAGGGGAACCAGGCGGACATCCTGGCCCGCCGCCTCAACCGGGGCAGGTGTTACCTGAGCCGATCGCAGCCTCGCTGAACCTGACCGACCGCCAATCACGCCAACTGGCCGCATTGCAAGCCGACGTCGATAAACGGCTCGCCGCAATCCTGACGGACGAACAAGAAGCGCAACTTCAACAAGCCGGGCCGGCGCACGGACAGGCCCTCGGACCGGGGCCCGGTGAAGGCCAGCTGGGCGAGCGGCGTGGCGGCCGGCCCGAACGTCCGCTGTAGGTAGCAGTCGGTATTACCGTGGCGACGCTCGCCAGGGCGTGGAACTCACTTGGGATCCACCTTCTGGCGAAGGCAGCTACGCAGGACGGGCGGCGGACGACATCCTTAGAACAACAGGCCATCGTCGGTCAGTGCGGCATCGATCGATGCGATGTGGTTGCTCCTGTCGCGATTGCCGTCCTGTTGTCGTCCGCCGTTTCCGCTTTTTTGTGAGTCGTCCTTGGTTCCCGTCGCGTCATCGCTCACTGCGACAGAGAACTCATCCGTCACACTGGCGGCGATCGCACTGCCCACCTCTTGCCCCACGGTGTCGTCGAAGTTGAAGTGGATGCCCAGGTAGACTCGACTGCGACCGTTCTCAGCCATCGCTTCGCTGAAGGAACTGAACGAACGCGTCGCGTCGTCAAGGTCAATGCCGTACGCCGCCTGCAATTCGGGGTTCTCAAGCAAGTATTCCAATTCATCCGACGTCAATTCAAAGGCGATGTCGTCGGTGCCATAGAATTCTTGCAGCGTTGCGAACAGCGCGGCTCCGAAGGTCGCGTGGCCGGAGATGTAGGTTGGAAACTGTGGCGTGAATCCGGTCAGGTCTTTGCCGTTGGGAGCGCCCAATGCGGTCCAGTCGCCATCGCCTTCGGTGAGCTCGTTTCCGTCGGTATCACCGGCTCGGATCGCCGTGACCGGCCGCCAAAATTCTTCGCCGAACTTCGTGTCCCAGGCGACGATCCCCGCATCGGCCATCGCGACCGACGCCTGGGCGAACAGCGCCGCATTCTCTTCCATCGAATTGCCCTGTTGTTCGGCGATCTGGATCAAGACGTCATTAAAAAGTGCCAGCGGCGTGCCCAGCCCGACGCGGTCATAGGCCCAGAACAGACCCGCCTCGGTTTGATCGTCCGTGCGAACCTCGCTATCGACCGAACCCAACTCCAGGACTTCATTGTAGGCGTCCGCGTACACCTCGCTGGTCAGGTCGGTTGGCGAAGCGGGCAGAAACGCTTCGGTCGAATCGATCGCAAAGGTGTCGACCTCGCCCCACGCCGGCCCCCAAGCGGGGACATCGGGACTGAGCGGATCGGGTTGGAAGTAACCTGCTTCATCGGTGTACTGATACTGGCCGATCACGTCGGAACCGTCATTGGCGCGAATGGCCAGAATCGTGCTCCCGATCTCGCTGCCAAGCGTCCGACTTGCGTCGGTGCTTCGGTCGGACTCGGATCCCGCGAGGCTGGATTCCAAGAACGCATCCAGCGTTTCTTGCTGGGCGGGATACAAACCGCTTAGCACGGTGTAGGCCGCTTGTGCTGCGGCGACTTCGGCCGACAGGTTGGCATTGCCGCCGGAGTCAATCGCATAGTCGTAGAACGTTTCGGCGTCGGCTCCGTCGGTCGCGATGCCGACCGCATCGTAGATGGCAAGATTCAGCATCGCCATGGAGCGGGACGCGTAGCCGGGGTTTTGCAACGTCGCCTCGGCGTCCGCCAAAATCTCACCGAACAGATCGTTCCACGCGAGCACCACGTCGGAGCTTTCGTCGGAAACGGTGTCGACGTCTTCGTCGTCGTTCGGTTGATCGGTCTCGTCCGTTGGTAAGCCTGTCGGAGTGTCCGAATCGGGATTGCGATTGCCGAGATTCGCGTTGTCGCGGCCGAGGCGATTGATGACCATCAATGCGTCGAGCGCCGAGTCGCGACCGTCGTTGTTGACATCCGTCATGCGTCCGGGACCGCGTTGGTCTGATTGCTGGTTCGATCGGCCGTCGGCAGTCCCAGGACCCTGCGTCTGACGGCTCATTTCGTTGATCACGGTCAACGCATCACGAGCCGAAACCTGCCCGTCTTGGTTGACGTCCTCGGGCATCAGTTCGTTGTGAAAGAGATTGGCCGCCAGTAGTTGACGCGATTCAAGTGATTCGGTTCGCAGCCGACGCCGCGTCTTGGATCGTTTTTGAGCCATGGAGACACCTTGTTGAAAAGATGGGGAAGCGAAGGAGCCGAGAGGCGTGGGGCTCTATGAAAGGCAAATTGCGGCGTCAAAATGTCACAGTTCCACGGTAATTCGGCGTCACGGTGCTTCGGCATCAACACCACCGCATGGCCCTCCCGTGTGGAGTCCGTGCGGTTCTTGACAAGCGATCCTCCTGGCAGGAATGCCCACGGATGCCAGCGGTGTCCGACAAAAAGCTTTACCTCCGCAGCAACCAATCCCTGTACTGCATCGCGGATTCGAAGTGACGGTGCATGTCCGCCGACTCAGACCGTCTCGCAAACCATCCATGAACCCGACCATCGAATGTAGAACGCAGGACCGGTTGTCTACCGCAACTCAATTTGCGCACGTGATGATGCGCTGCGAGTGTCGCCGTGTTCTCCGAACTCGGCGTGCGCGAAATCAGGAAGCTTTACCCCGCGCCGACCTCGGAGAGGACGGCGACTGTCCAGCCCAATCGAAAACTAAGCTGCGGTTAGACTGCTAATGCTGCTTAAAACCCTCCACATCCTCCAACACGATCTTCTGGCGCTCATCTGTACCGCGAAGCGTTAGATTGACGTTTTTAAACTCGATGTTTCTGGCATGGCGGATGTACGCGCCCCAAGCAGGCAAGACGCCAAAGAAGAACTGTTCGGGATAGCGGTCGAGATCCTCCGGCACTTCCCGTTTCGCGTCCGCGGCGATTCCATGCCCCGGAAACGAGATCGTCACATTCTCCAAGACAACATTCTCGATAGGGTGCCCTGGAATACCGGTGATCATGATCGGCCCCGCCTTGGACTTCTCTTTGTCGGTCACCCCCGGCGTTGTGTCGACCTTCAGCCCTTTGTACGGCGCCTCCGCCGCCTTGCCCCGATCCTCGATGGCTACTTGGGCCACCACGTCGCTGATGCGGACGTTTTTCAACGTCCCGACCGGTGGTTTCCCGTCGCGGGTGCCGTAGGAATTGCCGCGATCGCCCAAGCGAATGAAGATCGGGTTGCCCACGTTTTCCATCACAATCCTTGAAATGTCGACATTCTCCAGACGCCCGCCGTCGACCAATTGCAACTTGATGGCCCCCATCGGACAGTCATAGAAATAGCAGTTCGAAACTCGGACGTCGATGAATCCCCCGTGGGACGAAGTGCCGAACTTCAATGCCGCGGTGTTGCTCGCCACCCGGCAGTCGCGGACGACGATGTTGCGGCATGGGTTCTTTGAACTCTTCAAACAGATGGCATCGTCGCCGGATTCAATGTCGCAATTCTTGATCAGGACGTTTTCACATCCATCCAAGTCCAGGCCGTCATTGTTGTAGTTGTTGTTGCGCATCCGCACGGTGATCGCATCAAAATGAATGTTCTTGCAGTCGACCAAATGCAGCCCCCAAAAGGCCGGGCGTTTGAACGTGACGCCGGAAAAGGTCAGTTGGTCACAGTGATCCATCCGCAGCAAACGCGGGCGTGGCAAACGTTGTCGAGAGTCCCGCGAACCGGGACTCGATCTCGGAAAGGCCAGATGTGTTCCCCGGCCGTCGATCACGCCGAGGCCTTCGATGGTGATGTTGCTGGCGTCTTTGGCATAGATCAGGCAGTGCGGGCCTCCCTCGCGAGGATCGTCCAGGCCATCAGTCGGGTAATCATCCAGATTTTGGCTGCCCAGCAAACTGGCCCCGTGATCGAGCGATAGGGTGATGTTGCTCTTTAGAATGATCGTTCCGATGCAATAGTCCCCCGCAGGCACCCGAACCACACCGCCCCCATCGGCATGACAGGCATCGATGGCCTGTTGCACCGCTTCGGTATCCAGGGCAACACCGTCCCCCACGGCGCCATAGATCCTGATATCAAGCACTTTTGCCTCGTGCGTTTTTTTCGCCGCGGCAATCAAAGTTGCGTTGTCACTAGCAAACAGGGGCGTTGCTGCAATCGTGTAGGAAACGCACACCAGTAGCAAACCGTATACTCGTCGTTCCATGTTTGTATCACCGCAATAAGAGTCCAGTGGTTTTTCCGAATAGCCACCAGCAGTAACGGGCCGATGACAAACGGATTTCGAACGATTTGTCGCCACGTTGGCCGGAGCATGGAATACGCCACCACTGCACGATTCGCCAAGTGTTTGGCGCGTCGGTGAGCGGCCGAAAGTCTTGGCGATTTCCGCGACGGAACGATCCCACATTCTGAATCGGAACAAAACCCTCCGAGAAACCTTCGCAGTTTCAACGAGAGTCTGGTCCCGCGTTCTTCATTGCGTCCGGCAACGGAGGCACTCGCCGTGCGCCCTCGGGGTCCGCTGTCAAATTTGACGTCGTGTCGGCATCGCCGTACCAGTAGCAGCCGACGGCGTAGCCCATCTCACAATCGGTCCAGGACCAGACTTCCATGTCCAGTTTCAACGACTCGGCAAATGGCATGGTGTCGAGCGCCCTCGTGCGCGTCTCCGTGCTGAACCCTAGCGTGTTCTTTTCGTCGATTTTCGGCTTTCGATTCAGCTTGTTGTACTTATGACTGAAGGTTTGGGCGTGGAATGGGTGCTCGTAAAAATCGGTGCTGCGTCCACCCCAGGAATACGCGTAGTAGTCTTCGGTTCCGGTGCCGAAGATGGAAGGAAACGCCTCGCCGTCGACGAAGATCTTTTCGTCTCCCTCTCCCCACCAGCGTTCCACCGGATTCATGATCGTCAGCGTGTCGCCCACATAGACGCCACGGCCCTTTGCCGTGATGTAGTTCCAATCCGAGTACGGTCGTGTGGGAACGGGATACTGGCCTCGCCAACCGGCGTGAAAGTACAGGCTGCGGTCATCCCATTGCCAATCATCGACGGCCACCGAAAGATCGACGTCGACGGGGCTGTCGCCGAGATTGATGATGGAAACGGTGGCGTTTTCCCGGTAGGGCATCACCCAGCGACTGGTCATCCCTCCGTCCGCGGTCACCGTGCGGTACCACCCCTGAAACGGATTCAGGCCGATTCCCGAGCCAAAGAAGTCGCCGATCGGGCACCAAACCGTGTCTTTCCCGTCCGCGGTGATTTTGAGCACGACGGTGCGTGTGACTTCGGGATCGGAATAGTCGGCCAGCTTGACCATTAGATTCCGGATCGCCGCAACGCCCTGGGGCAATGGTAAAGCGACTTCCTCGCCCGAACGTAGCTCGGCGGACTTCGATAGCGAATCTTTACCGTCGGACTTGCTCGCCTTGTCTTGCGTTTCAGCATCGGGATTGAGAAGCGATTTGCAGGTCTGGTCGATCAGTGGATCGGCTGCCTGGAAGTCCTGCATCGTGAATGTCTTGACCTTGGTTCCCTCGGCGTACTTGCGATACGTGAATTGGAAAAAGAAGGGGTGGTCCGACATCGTCACCTTGCAGCCTTTGGCGTACGGAATCGGAAAAAAGGAAACCGCAGACCGCAGCGATTCATGGGCGAGCGGAAACGGAATCAGGCCCTTGCCCTGGAACAGATCGAACATATTGCCTTCGATCGCCGGCTGGGACGAACCATCGAAGTAGAAACGGATGGTGATGTTGGTTCCCGGTTGAAGCTGGTTTCGCCACGGGACCCAAAACCGGGTGATCGCACCGGGCCCCTTGTCTTCCATCACGACCCACTCCTTGCGTCCGTCGTTCTGCTCGATGCGGACGAAATTATGGTGCTTGTCCGAGGTGTTCCGGTCGATGTTGTTGAACCATCCCTTGGGATCGTCGGGAGTTTTTGACGCCCGGTTGTAGCTGCTGGCCTGCTTCAGCCTGAAATCAACTTCCGGGAATCGCGCCACCGCATCGCGGTCGCTCATTTCGCGCAGCAGTGATTCGATGGTCACTGCTTCATTCGCACAGGATTGCGAAACGAAAGTGGACGCAATCAGAGCGCACACCGCGGTCGTTGCAGGTAGTTTCATCGGTTCACCAGGGAAAGGAGGTGCGTTTATGCTGGCTGATTCCTTGGCCGCTCTCAAGCAAGAAATGCGACGCCGGTTTAAGGTTCTGCGGCATTGCATCTCGAGCGTACCGGTCCAGCAATGAACAGACGTGGTGCGATCTGGCCGTTCGCCCGGCTACATCTTCGTGAACTCGATCGCCTTTAAACTTGCTGATTCCGGGTCCCCTTCCACCAGGCCAACGGAAATCTGATAGCGACCGGGCTTGGGAAAGTTAATCCATCCGATCGGAAAGGACTGATAGTTGTGCGAGGAGTTTTGCTGATTCTGAATCTGCTCTCCACCTTCGATCGCGACCTGCCAGACCAGACGTCCTTCACCCGCATAAGTCAGTTCGACGTTGTAGTCGCCCGGCTGCAGGACATCGACTTCCCATGTGGCTTTTCCACCGGGTTTCCACTGGTGCACCTGTGTGATCCGCTTCCACTCGCCGAACTTTTCCATCCAGCGTTTGCCGGATTGGGTCGCATCCTGAACGCTCGCAAACTCGGCCAGCAGTTCGGTTTTGACCTGCGGATCGAGAGCCCAGGTGGGATCGACCAGCGGCTCGGATGAAAATTCCAGCTCGATGACCGAAACGAGTTTCTCGGGGGCGCGTGGTGGCAATTGAATCACGCCCCAGTCGCCTTGTTTGTCCCACTGAATTGAGGTCGATCGATCGCCGAATAGCAGTTCCGCACCCTTGATTTCCGATTTCAGGTTTGGCAGGTAGAGTTTTCCGGATTCAGGCCAATCGAACACGCACAGGAACAGCGTGTTGTTTTTCCGAGTGACATCGCCCCAGGGGAGTGCATGTTGCCATGGCGATGGCTGCGTGCCGTAAACGACCTGGGGATAGCGGCGAATCCAATCGCCGGATTCTCGCAAGGTGTTTGCGGCCCGTTCCGGGACGGCGCCGTCTCCGCGCGGGCCGATGTTCAACATGTACGTTTCACCGCGGCCGACACAGGCCAGCAATCGCTTCAAGATCTCACGCGGCGATTTCCAGTACTCGTCGTACCAGGCGTAAGCCCAGGAGTCGTTCGTCGTATCAACACTCTCCCACATCCCTTCGATGTTGCGATGCGGCACCTCCATATCGCCGAGCGTCTGGTAGTCGCCCAGGCCGTGTCCTGCGCGACCGGACACCAGGGCACGCGGCTGATTGGCGTGAACGATCTCGACAAGTTGCTCGACGTAGTGTTTGGGCATCTTTCCCGGCGTGTCGAACCAAACGATTTCAATGGGGCCATACTCAGTCGTGATCTCCTTGACTTGCGGTAAGCATTTTTTCGCAAAGTAGTCATCAAACGTCGCCTCATTACCGTTTTCATCGACGGTCGGCCCGCCGCCGCCACCGGGAAAGGTCCAGTCTTGATTGTGCGAATAATAGAAACCGAAACCGAGCCCCTGCTCTCGGCAGGCGGCGGCCAAGTCCTTCATCGGGTCCTTCTTCCACGGCGTCGCGTCGACGATGTTAAAGCCGCTCGCCTTGGAATCGTACATCGCGAACCCATCATGATGTTTGGCGGTGATGACGATGTACTTCATGCCGGCATCTTTGGCCAGCTTGGCGATCGCCGTCGCATCAAAGTTGACGGGGTTAAACGTGCCGGCCAGCTGCTTGTATTCGGCAACGGGAATCCCCGCCATCCGCGGATTCATGATCCACTCACCGATCCCGTAGTACGTCTTTCCGTCAACCTTGTTCGCCAGTTGCGAATAAAGCCCCCAGTGGATGAACATGGCATAGTTGCCTTCGTCAAACAGTTGTCCCCGCTCGGCGTTTTCGGCGCGAAGTTTGACGACGCGATCACCCCAGAGACGGTCCATTGATGGTTCGCCCTTTTCGCCGGAAGCTTGTTCGCCGGAAGATTGGGCGACCGCGGTCATGCAATGGCAGATGCAGGCGGCGGAGACGAGGAGGCGGAAGAGGCAGGTTCGATCCATTATCGGCTGTCGCGGTCTTTGAAATAGATGAAATCGGGTAGGTGGTCGAGCAATGTGTGGAACAGGAATTTCTCTTGCTCGAAGTCCGCCTGTGCGACCTCATGCGCCGTCACATCCGAAAACGCCGCGATGACGCCAAACAATTTTCCGTCGGGATCGAGCACCGGCGACTTTCGAACAAGAACACTACGGTCGACTTTGCCGGCCAAGTTCGGCTCGACCTGCGTCATCGGCTGACCTTGCCGCATCACCTGATGGTCATCGTCACGATAATTTTGGGCAAGGTCACGGGGAAACAAATCAAAGTCCGTTTTCCCAAGGATCTGTTCGGCCGACTGTCCGATCAATTCGCACGTCTCGTGATTGACATACAAAAATCGTCCATCAACGTCTTTCAAGATGATGTTCAGCGGCAAGTCGTCCACCACAACATGCACGAGCCAATCGGGCAATCGGTTCGTGTGCGATGGTGAACGGCCGGACATGAGATTACCTTTGGGAATAACCGTGCTGCCACGCGAACACTCGACCTGGAGGAGACCAGTTGACGGACGCATCATCGATGCGATTCCATCGTAATCCATCAGAGTCTCAGGGGACAATGTTTCGCCGCCCACGCCGCTTGGGTTGATGACGTCGGCTCATGCGTGTTCCAAACCATATGGTGATCCTGACGGTCGCAAACGTCGCCAACAGCTTGTCGATTTACAGCGTCAGCCGAAACTCTTGACGGGTTCCGCTATCGACAAAAACCGAATTCTCAGAAATGGCCAGTGCTCTGTCGGATTCCCATTCATGCGCACTCGGTGGAGTTGTTGGTTATAGTTTCAGCGCCCGTTGTCGGTAGTGTTCATCGCGCCGGTTGGCGATGCGATCGACGTCCGCGTCGCTCATGAATACTGGGCCACCCAATGCCGCCGCACCGACGAAGATCTCCGCCGACTTGTGCGCCATCAGCATTGCGGCTTTGACCGCCCCGGGGGTCTTGCCCAGCGTGATCAAACCGTGATTGGCCAGCAAGATCACTCGCGGGGGCGTTCCGAATTCGGCCAGGTAGGCCTTCGTCTTATCGCGAATGGATTGTGACAGTTTCAGGCCGGGATCGGTGTAGGGCACGAACACGGACTGGGCACCGCAGCAAACGACTTCATCGGGAAAACGTTTACGGGTGGCAAACTCTTCGGCACGCGGCGAACACAGGATCTGGTTCACCGGGATACTGTGCGTGTGCCCGATGAAATGGATGTCCGGCAGCGACAGCAGATAGGCATGAAACAGCGTCTCGACGGATGGCTTTTTGGATTCCGGGTCGACGCGACAGGCCAGCAGGTGGTCTTCGATCTCCTGGTCACTCAGCGCGTCCAACTCCAGCATCGGCAACAGTTTGTCAAACCGGCAGGCAACGACGTCGTCTTCGGCGAGTGTTTGCAGGCAACTGCCGCTGGCTTTGACGAGAAACGTTTCCGCATCGATTCGCGCCGACGTGTTGCCTTCGCCTAGAATCGCCAGTCCACGATGTTCTTCGCCGAGGAAGCGGGAAAGGGAAAGCAGTTCGTCCAGATTGGTTTGAGTGTTCATTGCAGGGGGAAAACTTCGTTCGGCGCTTTCACAGGCCGTCATCAAATGAAAGGGCGGTTCAGGTGGATGCAGGTTCTGCGGTGTTTTTTGCGGCCAAGAAATTGACCGAGAATCCGAAAACTGCGATCACCACAAAGCAAACAAAAGGGAGAAAGAACGAGACACGCACCGACTCCAGTGCTTGGCCGGCGATTGTCATTCCGTCACCGTCGATCATGGCGCCTTGGAAACGTGGCATGAAAGCGCCGCCGACGATGGCGAAGATCAAACCGGCCGAACCGAGCTTGGCGTCATTGGGCGACAATCCGGTCAAGGCGATGCCGTAAATGGTCGGAAACATCAGCGACATGCAGGCCGAAACACCGACCAGACAGTACAGCCCGGTCATGCCTTGCAAGAAAATCGCCCCCAATGTCAACAGGCCACCGCCGACCGCCAGGATCCCCAGCAACAGTCCGGGGCGGAGGTACTGCAAGATAAATGTGCAGATAAACCGGCTGGCCAGAAAAATGCTCATCGCCAGAATGTTGTAATTCTGGGCCTGGGCCGCGCTCAGCCCCACCAGCGTCATGCCGTAGTGAATGATGAAGGTCCAGCACATGATCTGGGCACCGACGTAAAATGCCTGAGCGATCACTCCGCCGACGTACCGCCAGCTGGTCAACAGATGTTTCATCAGCGGGACCAGTTCGATTTTTTCTTCTTCGTGCCCCGTGTCGGGTAACTTTGAAAAGACAAAGATCAACATCACCGCGATGACGATGACAGCGATGACGACGTAAGGTGTCTTCACGACGTCCAAATCATGTGCCACCATCGCCTGATGTGCTTCGGGATCGGCCTTCGCGCTGGCTTCCATGGCGGTCGTGATCAAGCCATCGACTTCGCTGGGCAGCATGGTTGCATACTCCGGGTGGGCCGCCTTCTCCGCTTCGCGGAATTCGGCCACCTCCAGACTCGGCAGAATCAGCATGCTGGCCACGACCATTCCGGTCAGCGAACCGATCGGGTTGAATGCTTGGGCGAGATTCAACCGCTGGGTTGCCGTCTCTTTCGGCCCCATCGACAAGATGTAAGGATTGGCCGTCGTTTCCAAAAACGCCAAGCCGAACGTCAAGACATAAAACCCGACCAGAAAGATATTGAAATTCATCGCGACGCTGGCCGGAATCGTCAGCAGTGCCCCGACGGCGTACAGCAGCAACCCGATGATGATCCCCGACTTGTAGGAAACTTTGCGGATGACCAGTGCCGCGGGAATCGCCATCGTGGCATAACCGCCGTAGAACGCCCATTGGACGAGACTGCTCTGGGCGTTGCTGATCAAGAAGATCTCTTTGAACGCTCGGACCAGCGGATTGGTGATGTCGTTGGCAAACCCCCAAAGCGCAAATAGGGTGGTGACGAGGACAAACGGATAGACATAGTGCGACGGCACCACGCGATGCGCCTGTTTGGTAGTGTCACTTGATTGAGCTTCGTTGTGATTGCCGTGGCTTTCCAATTCGACCTCGTGTTCGTTCATCGCCTTCCCTTTGCCAACCGTGTTCGTCGGCGTCCCAACCGTTCCCAGCACGCAGCACACCGTCAGCACGCAGCACACCGTCAGCACGCAGCACACCGTCAGCACGCAGCCTACCGTCAGCGATGGAACAAAACGCGTCACGGCCGTTTGTGTCAAAATTGCCTTCGCGGGACTGTTCTAAGACCGCCGGCCGCGGAATCGAGGGGAGAACACGACACCGGGGCAATGAATTGCGACACGCAGTGTGGCATCTGCTGCGGCAGGACGACCGGGAGGCAAAACCGTCGGGCCCGATTTCGATCTCCGTTTTCGGCTACTTTTATTTATTTTGCTGTGACACGGGGCGACGGGCCGTGTTTGCTTGGTAGGAGAAAAATTGATGTTGCAGGGTCCAGAAACACGAGCGTCACTGATCGGCAAGCTGAACCAACCGGCTTCGGACGAGGTTTGGGCGGAGTTTGTCGGTATCTATCGGCCGCTCGTGATTCGGGTCGCCCAGGCCAAGGGAGTGCAACATGCTGACGCGGAAGATCTGGCACAAGACGTTTTCACGGCGGTCAGACGCTCATTGTCAACGTTCCAAACGCGTGGGCGCGGTTCGTTTCGCGGCTGGTTGTTCCGCATCACCCGTAATTTGGTCGTCAACCATTTGACGCGGTCCAAGGGCCCCGTCGGGTCAGGTGACAGCAACGTCCAACAGTTGTTGATGCAACAACCGGATCGGCAAAACGAAACGGCCACCTTGTTCGCCCACGAACTCCGGCGTCAGCAACTTCACACCGCCGCGGATCGGATACGAACCAAATTCGAACCCGCCACGTGGGACGCATTTTGGCAGACGGCGGTCCAGGGCGAATCGATCTCCAGCGTCGCGGCATCGTTGGGAAAATCCGAGGGCGCCGTGCGGATGGCAAAGTGCCGCGTGTTTGCACGTTTGCAAGTAGAAGTTCAACGCCTGTCAGAATTGTGGGAGACCGAAGGATGATTGCACCCATGCACTACAATCGCGAAACACTGAACGACTTTCTGCATGACCGGCTGGATTCCGATACAGAAGACATCACCGCGCACATCGAGGCCTGCGAGGAGTGTCAGTCCGCGATCGAGCAGATGGTCGAAACGAATTGGAGCTGGCGGGATGCCGGCGAACTGCTGCGTACGCCGGTGGCAGACTTCACGCTTGAGTCCGCATCGCAACGAGCCGCCAATGAGCAAAACGCTCGCTCCGGCGCGACGAATTACCTGGCGCCATCCGAGCATCCCGATTCGATCGGACGTTTTGCACGCTACGAGATCCAGCGGGTGCTCGGTCGCGGCGGGATGGGGATCGTGATGCTGGCCTTGGACACCTCGCTCGGACGCCTCTGCGCCGTGAAGGTGCTGGCTCCCGAATTGGCCACCTCCGCCGCGGCGCGCAAGCGGTTTTCTCGCGAAGCCAAGAGTGCCGCAGCGGTCGTTCACCCGCACGTCGTTCCGATTCAAACGGTCGATGAACATGACGGGCTTCCCTATCTGGTCATGCCGGTGGTGGAAGGCCCGAGTTTGCAACAACGGGTGGCACAAGAAGGGCCGCTGTCGCTGATCGAAACCGTCCGAATTGCGGCCCAGATTGCCGACGGTCTGTCAGCCGCCCACGAACAGGGGCTGGTGCATCGCGACATCAAACCGGCCAACATCCTGCTGGAAAACGGTGTCGAACGTGTCCAGATCACGGACTTCGGATTGGCCCGAGCGGTCGACGATGCCAGCGTGACACGCAGTGGCGTGATCGCCGGCACCCCACAATACATGTCGCCCGAACAGGCACATGGCGATTCGATCGACCATCGCAGTGATCTATTCTCACTCGGCAGCGTCATGTACTTCATGCTCACCGGGCGCAGCCCCTTTCGTGCGGAAACGACGATGGGCGTGCTCAATCGGATCGGCAATGACACGCCCCGGTCGCTGCGGGACATCCACGCCGACGTCCCCGAGTGGTTGGAGTCGATCGTGATGCGGCTGCTAAGCAAGCATCCGGACCAACGTTATCGATGTTCGTCCGAAGTCGCCCAGGCATTGAAAGGCTGGCAATCCTATCTGCTTGCCCCGGGCAGAGCCGAGGCCTTGCAGGACGCACCGCCGATTCAGCTCCCGGAAAGCGTGCCCGCCGGCGGTCGCAAGACCGGTGGGACACTGCCTTGGATCCTTGCCGCGGGTTTGATCGCCGGCCTGCTGTGGGCCGCCACCATCATCATTTTTCAAACCGACCAGGGAACCCTGCAAATCGAAAGTTTCGCCGATACCGACGTGCCCATCGTTGTCCGGCAGGGAGACGAAGTTGTCAAACAATTGACGGTGACCCGAGAGGGGGCCTCGATCGAAGTGAAGTCAGGAGCCTATGTCATTGAGATCACTGGCGTGGCCGATGGTTTTGAAATCAAGAACGATTCAGTGGTCATCAAACGCGGGGCAACTCAGGTGGCAAAGATCGTTGAAACGAAGTCCGCCGCCGGCGACACAACGCCCGACACGGTGGCTCAAGTGCCCCAGCGCAGCGAGTTTCAACGCAGTGAATCTCAACGTACTGAACCTCAGCGTACTGAGCCTCCCAAACTCTCCCCCTTCACTCGCATGGAGTTCAACGAGAATCAGGTCCTTGTCACCTATCACTCCCAGCGATACCAGCTGCTTCAGATTGACCATTTCGCGATCGATGATTTGGTCCAAAAGGCCCAAGCACACTTTGGGAAGATTTGGAAGAAGCGATTGAGTGAAGACTTGGTCCAGGTCTTCTGGAGTCAGGGGCACTTTCCGGGTGAGTCTGTCAGACTAAAACTCAAGCGACCTAAATCGGGGAAAGTGGTTTCTGTCGTCGCGAAAATGACGGAAGCGAATCGGCAGACGCTTTATCGCGAAAATGGGCACAACCAACCGGTGAACCGCCACGTCGAAGACTTCTTGCAGGAAGTGCTTTCGAGCAAAACGTCCGTCCAAGCGAATGATGTCCCGCTGGAGAAGTTCCTATCGGAGATTGCGGAGAAACATCGCGTTCCGATCCTTTTGGACCGACGAAATCTAATGCAGGCGGGCGTCCCCAACGACGCGTCGGTTACGATCGATCTCCAGAACGTCAGCCTTCGCAGCGTTCTAAAAATGGCCCTCGCCAAGGTCGGTTGCCGATACGAAGTGAAGCACGAGATCATCCGCGTCTTCGCCGCAACCAAACCGTGACATCGGTGGAAAGCTCGTTTCGCACTCAGCACTCTCAAAAGACGACCATTTCGGTGAGATTGGCACCGTCTTCCCGGATACGCTCTAATCAATGCGCTTCGTTGCATAATCGGAAGGGCGAAAACGTTCGCCCGGTCGATCCCTCGCTACCGCATGCGTCTTCATCGCAAATCATTGCCCCCACTCTTAACCGACTGATCGCACGGGCCAGACAATGACTCGCAGTATTTTCTTTTTGATTGCTTCGATGGTGTGTTGGATCTCCATTGCATTTTTTGTAACAGGTGAAGACGAAGTCACCTCCAATGCGGAGTTGAGGGAGCTGCAATCGGAGAAGTTGTCGCTACTGCAGGACATCGTGGGCCGCTATCAGGCTGGCTTCAAAAAGGGCAAGCCCGTTCTGGAGGAGTTGCTTGCTGCAGAGCATGAACTTCTTGTTGCACAACTTGAGCTGGCAGACTCGGCCGCAGATCGCCTTGAGTCCCTAAACCTGATTGCGATAAACCGCGGCAAGCTGGTTGAAGTTCGAACAGCCGGGCACAAGCTCGGAACCAACGCTGAGATCGATATCCTCAAAGCCCGCGTTTGGCACGTCGACGCAAAGATTGCCGTCATGCATGAGCAAGCAGCGAGCCGGAATCGATAGCACTTCCCCGGGGCCGCTTCGCGCCCCCGGGCTGTGGTATTCTGGGGCGGTAATTCGCTCCCCTCCTAGAATCGAGGCCCGGTATGAATGGCATGACTCGCGTCGCCTTCGGTTTCGTTGCCTATCTGGTACTTTTCACCTGCACGATTCCACCCACCCCACTGCACGCCGATGAACCGCTCGACGCACGGGAGCAAGAACGGCAGCAGCGTCTGGAGTACCTGACCGGTCAGGCCCGCGGCTATGCAATGTCGCTCGCCGGCCAGCCAGACACGTCGCTCTCGCTTGAAGAACGCCCGGTGTTGCGGTACACCAACCCGGTTCGCAACTTTTTCACCGACGGCGTGGTCTTTTTGTGGCGACACGATTCCGAACCGGCCGTTTTGGGCGCCCTGTCCGTCCGCGGAGACGGGAACGTGTTCTGCGAATTCGCATCGCTGACATCGAATCCGTTGCATTGCGAACTCGGTCTGCGTCGGGCTTGGACCCCCAAGAAAGAATCGCAAGTCAATGTCCCGTTGAAAGTCCGCTTGCCACAAGCCAGCGACACAAGACGGCAAACGCTCGCGATGCGTCAGCTGATCCGTCGGTTCTCGGTGTCAATGTACGAAGTCGAGGATCCGGACCAAAAGCAACAACTGCGTCGATTGACCAGCCCGCTGGTCCAGTGGTCGGATCCATCCGATGGTTCATTGATCATGTGTTTCGGATTCGCCGAGACGAATGATCCGGAGGCACTGGTCCTGCTGCATCACACGCCGAACCCCGACGGCAAGGCTGACAGCTGGACGTACACGCTCTCGCGCATGACATCGCGGCCACTGGCGTTCGAGCTTGACGGCAAAGTCATCCACGAAGTCAAACCGTATTGGAAGAACCCTCAATCCGACACCGACAGTTACCTGGAACGGCGACTCGGAGAGTATCCGACCGATGGGTCGTAAACGACACAACGAGTCCATTCAGCTTTCGCGTCGTCCACGACCGTTTACCCGAAGATGAAGGCGAGACGGAATACTAGCTCGTCAGGTCCAACGGCCCGTCGGCACAGAAGTCGGGCGAGCCGAATGACGTCAGGCCTTGATGTCCCAGGCCTTGCGCGAGCGACATCCACAATCGATTGTGGGGGACGCCGCCAAAGTCGATCGCGCGGCCGGTCTTGAATCCGGCTCCTCCACCGACCAACAGGAACGGAATGTCGTTCAGCGTGTGGGAGTTGCCTTTTCCGAGTTCGTTCAACCAGACAATTTGAGTGTTGTCGAGCAAGGACTCGCCGTCGCGGCCCGGTTCGGGGATCTCGGAAAGTCGTTTCGCCAAATAGGCAAGCTCGCCGGCAAACCAGGCATTGATCCGGCGAAGCTTCTCGTGGGCTTGTTCATCGCCGTCGGGTTCATGTGACAGCGAATGATGTCCTTCTTCGATGTCCAGCCACCGCATCCGAGCTTGCCCGACCGAACGCATGAACTGCAGCGTCGCGACTCGCGCCAGATCGTTCGCCAAACTGTTCACCAACAGATCGATTTGCATGCGGCTGATTTCGGGCGTGTTGTCGTTGACCAGCTCGATATTCGGATCAATCTCGGGCTCGGGGTGAACGAGTTCCGACTCCGATGCGGCCGCCGCAATCTGTGTTTCTAGCTGCCGCACGTTGTCCAGATGTTGCTCGAGCATCTGGCGGTCCGCCGCACTCAGTTTCCGCGACAGCTTGGCCAGGTCTTCGCTGACATGATCCAGGACACTCGCGACCGTCTGTCGATCTTGAGCTCCACCGTACAACTTCTGAAACATTTGCTCCGGGTCATCGATCGGGGCGACCGGGCGATCGCTTCCCGCATAGCACATCCGCGTCCAGGGATCGGCGCGGTCGGGAACGGCGACGCCGAATTCCAACGACCCGAACCGTGTGCGCGTTTGATCGTTGGATTGAAAATGGTTGCGAACCTCTTGATCGATCGAGATTCCGCTGGCCCATCCCGCCGGCGTGTGCCCACCACCTTGAATGTTTCCCGGGTTCAGTTGTCTGGCCGTCAATAGGCATGACATTCCACGCATGTGGTTGTCGCCGTCGCCGCCGACCTGATTGTTCACGCCTTTTAATACCAGCGTCTGATCGCGGAAGGGCTCGAGCGCCGCGAGCATCGGTTTGAGCGACAACTCACCACTGGGGTCCAACGAGTCCGGCCAAAACTCGTCAGGCAGCGTCCCGTTGGGCGAAAACAGGATCACCAACCGTTTGGGACGCGTCGGAGGTTCCGCATTGGAATCCCCCGCGTGCAGGCTATTGAGCCCAGACAAAAAGGGCAGCGCCGCGGTTCCGATGCCCAGGTCACGCAAAAAGCGACGTCGAGTTTCAAAGGATCGATTCATCGAGCATTCTCGGAGAGCAGGGCGTTGGAAGAAGCCGCACCGTCGACGGCCAGGACGGCCAATCGGGCGCACAGTTTCTGGATATTGAAGTCATCTTTGGCGAAGGCATCGCGAAGCTGGTTCAACCGTTCGGAGCCGGCTTCGTGGGCACTTTGCTGAAGCAGATGCTCATACAGGTGGGTGATGAACGCCAGGTGGGCGGCCGGATTGTTGACCGCAAATTCCGCCACGTCACGGGCGTTGGTCAATCGCAGGGTTTCCCCATCGGTGGTCGTGTAGTCACTTTCGCTGTCGATCGGTTTCGCATTGTCCGACTCTCGCCACCGCCCCACCGCGTCAAAATTCTCAAGCGTGAACCCGAGCGGATTGATCACGCTGTGACAGGCCATGCAGGCACTGTCGCGCGTCAACAACGTGACTTTCTCACGCATCGTCAAATCGTCGGGAAATTCGTCTTCATCAAAGGCGATCGCATTGGGCGGCGGACTCAGCGCTCGCCCGACGATGTTCCGTGTCAAGAAAACGCCGCGATGAATCGGCGACGTGTCGTTGTGATAGGCAAACGCGCTCAGCAAGTACGGATGCGTCAGAATTCCGGAGCGTTCCTTCTTGTCAAAATCCACCGGCTGAAACGCAGAGGCGAACTCACGACGCCTGGCCAGCCGTTTGATTTCTTCGCCGTTTGCGGCACGCTGCTCTCGTGATCGGCTGGGCGCGTAGATGGCTTCCAAGCGGTCATTCAACATCAAGTGCGGGGCGAGCAGCAACTGGCGATAATCGGAGTCACGACTCCAGACCACGCTGTCAATGAACAGCTCAAGCGAACGACGCAGGTCGGCGACAACCGCATCGTCGAATTCGGGGTACAACGACGCGTCTTTGGACAGATCGCGGTCTTCGATTTCCAGCCAACTGTTGAAAAAACGCCGTAACTTTGATTTCGTTCGCGGGTCACGGAGCATCCGACTTGCATAGGACTCGATTTCCTCGGGTGAGTCGAGGCGCCCCGATTTCGCCGCCGCGACCAACTCGCGATCGGGAAGGCTGTCCCACAACGCAAACGACAGCTTGGAAGCGACCACCCATGGTGCCAGCCGCTCACGCTGCTCCGGCTCGATCGCTCCTTCGGTCGATTCGATCAAGTCGGGGTATAAGAAGTGTGGCGACATCAGCACGAGCACAACCGCTTTGCGGACTCCAGACTCCACATCGTTTTCATCGGCGGTGACCAACGAGGCAAGAAAACCGGCTTCGTCGTCGTGCAACGGGCGGCGATAAGCGACTTCGGCAAACTCATGAACAAATCGGGTGATCGCTTCGCTGCGATTTTCGTTCGTTTGCAAGTTCGCCAGCAGCGGCAAACGCGACACCACTTCGCTTGCCGTCCGGACCGCACCTTGCATCACCGCGGTTTGCCATTGCGGGGAGACCGAGCTGCCGCGTTCGAACCCCAGGCTGCGATCGTCCGCCGGAAACGGCACGCCACACGCGAACGTCCGCGGGGACTCGGCCGTCGACGTGTGGTTGTAATCCAACACGGACCAGGTTCCGTGAGGCGGTTTCCATTCCAGTTTGACCGACGCACGGTCTTCCAGGTACTTGAAGAATTCCAACCGGATCGGATAACTGCGACCGCCGAGCAGAAACATGCTGGCGGTTTTCTCGCGTCGCTTTCCCGAGCCGACCCAATCATCGATGAAGGCTTCGTTGTCGCCCGACGAGCGATCATCGCGAAGCGATCCGGTGTTGGGACGCGGGTCAAAATTCAGGTACAAACGGGCACCGTTTTCGGTGGTCAAACGAAAGCGATATTCGCCCGTGTGCTCGGCAATCAAACTGCCTTGCCAGATGATCGCAAATTGGTCCGCCGTCAAACTGGGCACCGGGGCTTCGCTTCCGAAGTCAAACTCCAATCGCGTTTCGCTGCGGTAGTGCCCCAGACGCTTGGCCTTGTTCATGCCTTCGGACTGGTAATACTCGCCGCGAAGCCCGGGAACGGCGCCGCCCGTCCCACGGCCACGATCGCGCGCGTTTCGACTCCCCGATTCCGGCTGCGGTGTGAAATGGGCAAGCAGATCGGCGATCGAATTGCGATACTGTGCCACCGTCATGCGAGTCAGTTTTGGGGCAGCGTAGGAGGACTTTGCCTCGGCCAATTCTTCGCGGATATAACGAGCCAACTGGGTCGCTTCGTCACCCACGCAGGACTCCGGATCCTCTTCCGGCATGGTCTCTTCGATGACCTTGGCGATTTCCTCGATCGCTCGATCGGTACGCAGCGGTTTGCTAGAGCCATCGTTGGTTCCTTGACCGTGTGCGCCATGGCATCGCTGGCACTTTTCTTTGTACAGCGCAGCGGCATCCAGCGGTTGGTTCGAGACAGCCGATTGAACGGAGTCCTCAGCGGGCTCCGTCCCCGGACTGACACCGCACAGGCAGACGGCAACAATGAGGAAAGCTGCGATGCGTCGCGCAAAATCCATGATCGGTCACTGGGTGGGATTCTGAGGGGGGGAACCCTAGTCTATCGCAATCGATCCCCCCCATGCAACGAAACCTAACAAGTGCAGCATCTTGATGCGCATTTGACGATGCTCGCGGCACGCTCGTACTCCCCGGGAGAACCATGAAAAACCGATTTGCTTTCCTACTGGTTGTGTTTGTTCACGGTTGCTTTGCTTCCGATTTGGCTTTCGCCCAGGAGAAAACCACGACTCGAAAGCTGGTGATTTGCGGTGGAGGCTCTCTACCTGACACGGTCTTTGATAAGTTTCGTGAACTTGCAGAGGGCATGCATCCGGCAACAGAGCCCCAACTGGTCGTGATCCCGACGGCGTCGCAGCGGAAGGTCGACCTGAAAGCGACTCAGGAACTCTGGTCGGCTCGGGGCTTTCGCGACGTTCAGGTGCTGCATACGACGGATCCCGACATCGCATCAACCGACGAGTTCGTGCAGCCATTGCTGACGGCATCCGCGGTTTGGTTCGATGGAGGATCCCAACAGCGAATCGCGAATGCCTACTTGGATTCCCGTGTTGACTCTGAATTGCGGCAATTGCTGCTGCGGGGAGGCGTCATCGGTGGAACGTCCGCCGGTGCTGCAATTCAATCCCGAGTGATGATCGCTGGCGGAAAAAACGAACCGAAGATCTCGACCGGATTGGGGTTTCTTCCCGAAGCGATCATCGACCAGCACTTCCTGAAACGCAACCGTCTTGCTCGGTCGCTTGCTGCTCTGCGCCAACATCCTAATTTGATCGGGCTCGGCATCGATGAGGGAACTGCACTTGTCGTTGAAGGCGGAGCGACCGAAGTGATCGGGAAATCGTATGTCCTTCGTCTCGAATGGGGCGATGAAAAACTGAAGCTCGATGCGTTTGGTAATGGAGCAACCGTACCGCTGAAGTCTCAACACGACAGCGCCCGTAGAAATCACGCGTGTTCCTGACGGCATCTTACGGGGGCAACCTCTGTTCTGTCCCTGGAACCCGAACCTGCTCGTTCAGGAGATCAACGAATACGTCTCGGGCACGAACGAGGGCGTGTCCCTTGCTTCGCAACACACAAATCGTGCGTGACGGCGTTGGTTTCTGCAATTCAACGCACTTCAAGACCGACGTACTCGCGACTCCTATCGTCCAGTTCGTTGAGGACCGCTTGGCCTTCTTCGAGGACCTGCAATGCGTTGCGAGCATAATCCCGAAACGTCTCGCCGGCCTGAGTCAACCGGGCACGCCTCCCCACCCGCTCGAACAGAGCGATTCCGAGTTCTCGCTCCAAGTCCTTGATCTGCTGCGAAAGTGTCGGTTGTGAGACCAGTAGCTCATCGGCGGCGTTGCGGAAATGAGAGTGCTCGGCCACGGCCAAAAAATAGCGTAAATGCCTGAGTTCCATTGATAGCGCCCCCCAATCAAAGCGATCAGAAGTTCGTATTGGACGGATCATTCTACGCCTCCTACGATGCCCCTGTCCAACGGAGCCCCTGTCCAACAGAGCCTCTGTCCAATGGACTCCTTCGTCGCGTTTTGCCACTGGCCCCCGTTTCACCTTTGGAGAAAATCATGTCTAAAGCCGTTTTTTACCATGCCGGTTGTCCTGTCTGCGTCAGTGCCGAACACACAGTCGCTGACCATCTAAAAGAACCCGTCGAAAAGGTTCATTTGGGCCAGCAGAGTGATCGAGTCGCCGAAGCAGAACAATCGGGAGTCAAGTCGGTCCCGGCACTGGTGATCGACGGCCAGGTCTTCCACATCAACCACGGAGCCGATTTGTCGGCGTTGAAGTAGAGCAATGATTCTTGGACAGATTGAGTCCATCCAGGTCGGTCGCCCGCGTCGCTACGACGACGCGGGCGATTCGGCCAAACCGTGGACATCGGCCATCGCAAAGCAACCGGTTTTGGGGAACGTCAAGGTCGGTATGACCACCATCGACGGTGACCAGCAAGCGGACTTGAAACATCATGGCGGTCCCGACAAGGCCGTACTGGCCTA
This sequence comes from Stieleria mannarensis, assembly GCF_014154935.1. Lineage (GTDB taxonomy): Bacteria > Planctomycetota > Planctomycetia > Pirellulales > Pirellulaceae > Stieleria > Stieleria mannarensis. The sequence goes on along the minus strand of NZ_JACEHH010000025.1, from coordinate 15,469 downwards.
TTCCGCGATGCACTACAACAGCTGGAAACGAGAGTTTCCCGACATACCCTTTTGCGCCGGCAGCTTCGGTGAAAACCTGACGCTTTCAGGTTGCAGCGAAGCGGATTACTGCATCGGCGACATCGTGCAGATCGGCGGCTGCCAATTACAGGTGTCACAGCCTCGACAACCCTGCTGGAAGTTGGCCCGTTTCTGGCAGTTGCCCAAGCTGGCCGTGCGGGTGCAACAGACCGGACGCACCGGTTGGTACTTCCGAGTCTTGCAGGAGGGTACGATTAAACCGGGACTGTCCGTTGAGCTGATCGAACGTCCCTTCGCTGAATTCACCGTCGCACGGGCGATCGAGGTCATGTACGCCAAGCCGCGGTGTTCCGAAGACGACCTACGGCTTGCCGAGTGCGCCGCGTTGTCAGCGTCATGGAAAGAAACCTTGTACCAACGCGGCACGAAAGGCATTGAGCGCGATCCATCGGCCCGGCTGAACGGCCGTTAGGCGATTTCCGGTCGCCGCGTTCCGCTCAAGGCCCGTGTGACCGGCGTCATCGCCAAGGACAGCTACCGGGGGAGAAGATATCGAAACGCAAACCAGCGGGCTGAAACCGTAGTGCTAGGGCGCCCTAAGTTTTAACGTTGACGACGCTCTAGAACCTGCGATAGCAGTGGGGGATGACCAGCACGGGGACTTCGCACTCGTCCATCACGTCGGCGCTCAGCCAATGCTCGACGACGTTGCCGCTGCTGGCCCCCATCACGATCAGATCGGCGTCGGCCTGCTTGGCGGCCGAGATGATCGTGTCGACCAGATTTCCCGTGGCCACCTTGGACCTGACCGACACCCCGGTGTCGTGGGCCGCTTCGCTGAAAACCGCACAACAGTCCTTGCCGTCGTCGGGGGTTTCATCGTCTTTCAAGATGTGTAACACCATCAATTCGGCGTCCAATTGGCGGGCGACCGCGATGACGTAATCGGCGATCTCAACGGCTGCTTCTTCCCCCGCGGTGGGCACCAGAATCATCATCGGTCTGTCGTGTTGCTTTGAGGGTCGATCGAATCTCAGCCGTTGGACGCAACCCAGCGCGTCTCGTTGCACGCGCGAGAACGCCGACCTTGATCATACCGCATCCAGCCGCACGCCTGCCCCCGGCCGTCTGGAACACTCCGAGGTCAGTCCCCACCGATGGCAGCGCGAACCCACGGATGGTCCCACGAGGCGGATTCTGGCACGAAATGTGCATTTGTGTCACAGCGTCACTACTTTTGGGAGGATTGGAATGAAAGGTTCTTGGCATTTAGGACAACTCGCCGGCATCGATGTGCGGATTCACTGGACGTTTTTGCTGCTTCCGATCTGGATTTACTACTCCAGCCTGGCCGCCGGCAGCGGCGCGGTCGCTGCCACCGTGGCAGTGTTGCTGGTTTTCGCGATTTTTGGCTGCGTGGTGCTGCACGAACTGGGGCATTCATTGACCGCCCGGCGGTTCGGGATCGAGACCCATGACATCACGCTGCTGCCGATCGGGGGCGTCGCCAGTTTGCAGCGAATCCCGCGGAGCCCGTGGCAGGAGTTGGCGATCGCGGTGGCCGGTCCGGCGGTCAACGTGGTGATCGCGCTGGTGTTGTTTGCGTTGTTGCCGGTGCTTGCGGCGACGTCGCTGCTGCCTGTCGGTGCGATCGCATTTCTGAGCAAGCTGGCGTGGGTGAACGTGGCCCTGGTCGTGTTCAACATGCTGCCGGCGTTCCCGATGGACGGAGGGCGTGTGTTGCGTTCGGTCTTGGCGCTGGGTTTGCCCTACCGCAGTGCGACCCGGGCCGCGGCGGGCGTGGGCCAAGTCGTCGCGATCCTGTTTGCCTTGTTCGGGCTGCTGTCGGGGAACTTGATGCTGGTGATCTTGGCCGGTTTCGTGTTCTTGGCCGGACGCGGTGAATCGATGATGGTCGAGCGTGAAGCCGCATGGCAGGCCCAGCGATGGCAACCGATGGGCAGTTCCAGCTTGGAAGGATTTCCCGATGATCGTTCGCAACAGGCACCGTCGTCGTATGCCGCGGCACCCGATCGCCACTCATTGCCGGTGGTCAGCGCCCAGTGGGACGCCCGAAATGTTCTCGGGTGGTTGTCCAACCAATCGGTCGACGAATTCTTGGTGTCCAGCCACGGGGTGGTGGTGGCGGTGGTTCGCAAGTGCGACCTGCTCAAGGCCGTCGCGGCCGGCATGGGATCGTTCTCGATGGAGCGACTGTTGGCCGGCCGTTTCCTGCCGTTCCGGAACCTGCGTTCGCCTTCGATGATGTAGTCGGGAAAGGGGATGTCGATTCAATCGCTGCAGGATTTGGCAACCGATTGAGATGCTCTCCCGCCAGAAGAGACGGCGTTTGCGCAGTAAGCAAACACCAGAGAGGGCCGGCGGCTTGTCAACGTCGTGGCGACTTCCGCGACGATCAAATCCGTCACCTAAACAATCGATGTCCCACGCGGCGACGCGGAATCGCCTCAAGGCTAGCTTGGCCCGTGTCGATCTGCGATCATGGAGGGGACTGGATCGCCATGATGAGATCGACACAGGTTTGCAATCACAAAGCCTGAACAGCCGCTGGGAGTCCACCGTGACCGCCGACTCAACCGAATACGTGACGACCGAATGCCCCAACGGACACCGTGTCCGCGGCGACGCCGGGTGGCTGCACCGCGAGGTCCGCTGCCCACATTGCCAGACCAAGTTTCGGTTTGATCGGCCGGGCACGACGGCGGCCGTCGTCACGGACGCCAGCGACCCTTCACAGGACAGTGCCCCTTCACAGGTTGAACCCCGGTCGCTCAGCGATACCGGCGTGTTGCGGATCATCGACAGCTTCGGCAAACCCGTCCTGCCCGAGGACGACGGACGCACCCGCCACTGCAGCAACTGCGGGGCGGTCTACCCCAGCAGCATCTCGATCTGCTACGGCTGCAACATCGAACTTGACCCGCCGGTGGACGAGACGGCAACGGACGCAGCGGGTGGCGCCGCGGGGATCCGCGATTCGGTCGAATTCCAACCGGTCGACGAGTCGCCGTTTGAAAACATTTCGATCAGTGCCGTGATGCGCCCGCGGAAAGCGATCATCGCATTGAACGTTGCCGATTCGTTAGTGGAAACCTTGGATCGTGTCCGTGAGTTTCCGCACACCTGCTATCCGGTCGCCAGTGAAACCGGAGATCGGTTCGTCGGTTGGGTCAGTATCGAACGGATCTTGATGGCCGAATCCAACGACTTTGATCTTCGCAAATTGGCCCGACCGATGACGGTGATGGCACAATCCAAACCGGTCAGCCGCGTTCTGCCGTTGTTGCATCGGACCAAGTCGTCGTTCGTCTTGATCGCCGACGAGGCCGATCGGGTGGTGGGGATGGTCACCGCCAAGGATGTCTTGCTGGGACTGGTCAAGTGAATTGGGCGACGTTGATTTGCCCCGTTAACCCGTGCCACCCAACCCGCATTCCGCCCGGATTGCAGCTTAACGGGAGAAGGACGCGGTCCGCTGAGGTAGAATAAGGTCCCTGGAATGACTGCTTCCGGGGAAACTCTTCGACGTCGGAGCGGTACGCGGTGGATATTCGAACCTCCTACATGGACCTGGGCGCGCTACGCGAGACCAAGGACCAAACCTTTACCAAGGATCAGCTTCTGCGCACGCTGATCCACGCCGCTCGGCATCTGGTCTGGTGCACGACACTCGACGGAAAACTCCTGTACGTCAATCGTGTCGCCGAACGCGTGTACGGCAAACCGCTGAAGGAATTGGCCGCCGATCCCGATTACTGGCTCGACGCGATCCACCCGGATGATCGGCCACAGGTGGTCGAGAACCTGAGCGAGTTGTTAAAGAAAAAAAACGTCGAACAGGACTATCGCATCGTGCGACCCAACGGCTCGGTGATTTGGCTGCATGATCGCGTCAGTGTCGTCCATGACGCCAACCGCAAACCCAAATTCGTCGGCGGCATCGGCACCGACATCAGTGCGATCCGCGAATCCGAAGCACTCTATTCGTCTCTGGTCGAATCGATGCCCATGCAAGTGGTCCGCAAGGATCTCAAAGGCCGGGTGGTGTTCGGGAACCAACTCTATTGCGAGTCGATGGGGATGACGTTGGACGAGGTTCTCGGCAAGACCGATTTCGACTTGTTCCCCAAGGACCTGGCCAAGAAGTATCGCCAGGACGATCGCCGCATCGTCAAAGCGGGCAAAGCGTTCAATTATGTCGAGGCACACGAGAAATCCGACGGCCAGCGGATTTATGTCGAAACCTTCAAAGGCCCGGTCCATGATGCCGCCGGAAACATCAGCGGCATCCAAATCATGTTTTGGGACGTCACCCAACGACACTTGGCAGAACAACAAGTGCGCGAGGCCAAGGAGATCGCCGAAGCCGCCAAGGAGATGGCCGAACAAGCCAACCAGGCCAAGAGCGAGTTTCTGGCCAACATGAGCCACGAAATTCGTACCCCGATGAACGGCATCATCGGCATGACCGAGTTGTTGCTACACACCGAGCCCACCGAGGAACAACGCGACTACTTGAACATGGTCAAACAGTCCGCCGACTCGCTGCTGCGGCTGCTGAACGACATCCTCGACTTCTCCAAAATCGAAGCCGGCAAACTGGATCTGGAACAGCAGCCCTTCAACCTGCGCGATTGCGTCGGGCAGACGATTCAAACACTCGGTTGCCGCGCCGGTGGCAAGGGGCTGGAATTGCTCTGTCACGTCGCCCCAGAAATTCCCGAGGTCGTCGTCGGTGATGCCGGGCGACTGGCGCAGATCATCGTGAACCTGGTCGGCAACGCCATCAAGTTTACCGAGCAAGGCGAAATCGAAGTCGACGTGGACGCCGAATCCCGCAGCGACACCTCGATCGGTTTGCAGGTTTCGGTGCGCGATACAGGCATCGGAATTCCCGCCGATCGCCAGCAAGCCATTTTTGAATCCTTCCGCCAAGCCGACGCATCGACCAATCGACGTTTCGGCGGGACCGGGCTGGGGCTGACGATCTCGACCCAACTGGTCGAATTGATGGACGGTCGAATCTGGGTGGAAAGCGAGGTCGGAAAGGGGACGACGTTTTTCTTCACCGCCAACCTTGGTGTCCCCGGTCAACAACCCACTGCAAGTGTCGGCGATCTCCTGGAAGGCGTCCCTGTACTGGTGGTCGATGACAACGAAACCAATCGCGGCATCCTGAATGAAATGCTCGCCGGTTGGGGCCTTTCGGTGACCATCGCACCGGACGGGTCGAAGGCGATCGAGCAATTCAAACGTGCCGCCGCCGATGGCCGACCCTACCCGCTGGTCATCTTGGACTGCGTGATGCAGCCGATGGACGGTTTCGCCGTCGCCGCCGCGATGCAACAGGAATCACAGGTCAAATCCGACGACTTTCAAATCATCATGCTTTCCTCGGCCGTCAAAGCCGGCGACGTCGAACAGTGCCGACGACTGGGCGTTGCCCGGTACATGCAAAAACCCGCCGTGCACTCGGACATGCTGAAAACCATCTTGAAAGCACTCGGGCACCAGGAAGCGGCTCAACCGCAGTCGAGCGCTGATGCAACCAAAGAGTATCGCAAGCTGAAAGTGTTGCTGGCCGAGGACGGCGAAGTCAATCGAAAGGTGGCGATCGGTCTGTTAACGCATCAGGGGCACGAAGTGCAGGTCGCCGAGGACGGTGTGGAGGCGATCGAGGCACTTGAGCAACAGCGGTTTGATCTGGTCCTGATGGATGTCCAGATGCCGAACATGGACGGGATCGAAGCGACACGGATCATTCGCGAAAGCGAGCACAACGTCGATCGACACACGCCGATCATCGCGATGACCGCCGGGGCGATGAAGGGCGACCAGGAGGATTGTCTCGAAGCCGGGATGGACGGCTATGTCTCCAAGCCGATCGATCCGGAAAAACTGTTCGAGGTGATGGAACGCTGCGTCCGTGACCACGTCATCGGCCCCACAACCATTTCTGGCCACAACGGGGCCGATGTCCCGACTGCCACGCCCGTTCAGATTCCAGATCCAACCGAGGCCCTCGATTTAGACGCGTTGGTGGCGGATCCGGCGGCGGCGCAGAACCTCGGTGCGATCGACATCGAAACGGCGCGCAAACGATGCCGGGGTAACGACGCCCAGGTTCGTCTGCTGGCCGACGTGATGGTCGGCGAGGCGACGGATCTGGTGAAACAACTTCGCGATGCCGCCGACACGCACGACACCGTCACCATCCGCCGCTGCGCCCACACCCTGAAAGGATCCGCCTCGGTCTTCGGCGCCGCCGACGTCGTCCGCCACGCGTCACGACTGGAGAGCACCGCCGAAACCGCCGACACGGACGACCTGAACGGGCAAATTGAAGCGTTGGACGCCGAAGTCGGCCGCCTGATCGCCGCCCTGCTGCTGCTGAACAAGTAGCTCGGATGACAGAAAAATGGGGGGCAGAAAAATGCGGTGCCCGTTGACGGCAGAGGAATTCACGTCGATAGCCCCGAGACCGCTGACCGATGGTAACCTAGTGCTTCGTCAACTCTTAAACTTGGGGTGCCGCGGAGAAGGGGGCAGGTACCAAAAATGCGAAGCATCCGTCGGGCCATTGGGTTTTTGGTACCTGACCTTTTTGCCGCTCGCAATGACGGTCGCAATTGATTCGACTTTACTCGTATTCAGCATTCGACCATCCAGCCGAGGTCAACGTGCGCATCGTTTATAAACTTTTGCTCGCGACCATCCTGCCGGCAGTTTTGATCTGGCTGGTGGGAATCTATGCGACGGGTGTCAGCCAGTCGAGTTTGCGGAAGGCGATCGAAGCGAACTCCGCGACTCGCGCCCGCGACGTGATGAACGAGATTGACTGGATCATCCAAACACGGGCCACCAATTGGCAGGCGTACCTGAGGTCTGATTTGGTACGCCAAACACTGATCGAATCGAACCGTCAGATTGCTGCCCAGGGAAATCCGCAAGCCATCATTGACCAACGCGATCAAGCGTGGCAGTCGACCCCTGAGGGTGTCGTCACGGAGTTGATGAAACAGTTCACGGAAAATGATCTCGCTCGCGATCTACGAAATCGGCTGACCGAACTGGATCAATCCGCCGGCTACGCGGTCTTCGGCGAAGTTTTCTTGACGAACCGATTCGGGGGCAATGTCGCCCAGACCAGCCGGACATCGGACTATCAGCAAAGCGACGAGTCATGGTGGCAACAAGCCGCGACGGAAGGAATGTTCATCGGCGACGCCGCCTATGACGATAGTGCGGGCCTGTATTCGATCGATATTTGTCTGCGGTCGGTTGACGATGATGGCAACCTGCTGGGGGTTTTAAAAGCGGTCATGAACATTCGCGAAGTGGTGAACATCATCGACGATACACGACACCGGACTCACGCCGACGGTCATTTGATCTTGTTTAATCGTCAACGCGACATCATCCGGAAATCCAACACGTTCTCACGGGACATGCAAGATGGTTCGGCGTATTTTTCGGGAATCACGCTGGGGCCAGACAGCCCAGAGGTGACTGCCAGCTTGACCGATCCAGACACGGGGGAGGAACTACTCGGCGCCTTCGCTTATTCACGCGGCCACGGCGACTTTGGCGGGATCGGGTGGACGCTGTTGGAGGCGAGAAAGTACTCGACTGTCTTCGCACCGGTCATTCAATTGCGAAACCGGATCATTTGGCTGGCGATCATTGCGACCGTCATCGTCGTTGCCACGGGCTGGTGGATCGCTCATTCGATTACCCAGCCGATCGGCGAATTGCTCGACGGAACGACGCGGATCGGCCGAGGAGCGTTCGACCACCGCATCACGGTTCACAGCAGTGATGAGACCGGCGAATTGGCTTCGGCCTTCAATGAAATGACCAACAATTTGCAGCAAATGGTGCGGCACCTGCAGGAAAAAGAAGACGTGTTGCGGGACCAGAACCAAACCTTGCTTTCACAGCGCGAAACGCTCGCCTATCAGGAGGAAATGCTTGCCGCCCAAGCCGAACGAGACAAATTGTTTCACGCCGTCGGTGACGCAGTCCGTCGACTGAACGCAGCCAGTGACGACATTTTGCAGTCGACGTCCAGTCAAGCGCGCGGCTCGCAGGAGCAGGTCGCGGCAGTCTCTCAAACCGCCGGAGCGGTCTACGAAGTCGCACAGATTGCCCACCAGACGTCGGGCCGGGCGGACGAAATGGTGGTCCAAGCGGGAAAAGCAGAAGTGGCTGCCCAACAGGGACGCGACGCGATGTCGAATTCGATCGACGCGATCCGATCGGTTCAATCGCGAAGCGAATCGACCGCCCGGACGATTCTGTCGCTCGCCGACCGCGCTCAAACGATTGCCGAAATCACCGCGACGGTCAATGATATTGCCGAACAAACAAATGTGTTGGCGCTCAACGCAGCCATCGAAGCGTCGCGCGCCGGCGAACTCGGCCAGGGATTCGCCGTCGTTGCCAGAGCGGTCAGGGAACTTGCCGGCCAGTCCAAGGACGCAACCGTGCAAGTCCGCAAAATCCTGTCGGAAATCGTTGACGCGACCGGCCAAGCTGTGGCGTCGACCGAACAAGGCATGAAGGCTGCCATCGAAGCCGCCGAGGTCGCCGCGGAAACCGGCGATTTGGTGAATCGTCTGCTGACAACGATTTCGGAATCAGCACGCAGTGCAAAACAGATTTCACAATCGGCAAGCGAACAAGCCTCGGGGGCGATTCAATTGAAAGAAGCGATGACAAGCATCGAAGCGGTCGCCGTCGAAAACGCAAAAGCACTCAAACAGATCGAACAATCTGCCATGGACCTCAGCAGCCTCAGTTCCGAACTGGCAAAGTTGACCGCAAGCTCCTCCGCGCTGCAAAGCAGCAGTGGGAAATCACCGGAAGGTTAGACACCAACGCTGATGCCCGTGACAGCCCCCCGCCCTCTTTTCGCTCGCGGCGACGCTTCAGACACCGCCTAGAACCTCAGCGTGAACTGAGCGTAAGTGAATTCGCCGTCGCCGCCGTTGACGCCGTTGTTTGCGATCCCGGCAGGCCCGTTTTGAATGACCGGACTGTCAAAGTAGTCCCCCGCCCACAGATAGGTGTAGCCGCACAAGAAATGCGTTCTCGGTGTGATACTCCAGCGAACCTGCAGATCCAATTCGGTGGCAAGCTGATTCGATGCAGAACCAGTGGGGTCTTGGTAAAGCGGTGCCCCGCCCAGGCTATACACGGCATCCTTCCGACTTTCCAACCAGAAACTGTGGAAGTAGGACCGAAATTCAACACTCTCGGTGACCGGGATCGACATCTGCAGATTCAGGTCCTGGATGTTTTGGCGTCCGGTCAAATCCGCCCAACCGAGGTAGAAATGCCCTCGTGGTGACAGTTGTTGGAACGTCCCATGCGTCCCATCATCCAGGTCACTGTCGCCGGACGCCCAGTCGAAAAACAACCACAGCGTCGGCTTCATCGGGATTCGCGTCAGGTCACGACCGATGCCAGCGGTAAAGAATCCGGCCGAGTGACGGAGCGTCGAAAAGGTACCGAATTGATATCCGCCTTCCAATTCGAAATGGTTGTCGTTGTGGTTGACCTTAACCCGCCCGCCGATCGTGTGAATATCAAAGTCGCCCAGGTTGCCGGCGAAGTCAGGAACCCGCGGATCGTCTTCCACCAGGCCATAGTAGTACACCTCCGACAGGCGGTCGTCCTGTTTCGTTTGCACAAAGGCACCGAAAAACTGTCGACTCCGATCCGGACGATCGAAATTGTGATCCTCGGGGATGTGCTGAGCGGGGCTCAGTGGATGAACCCAGAACGCATCCAACCGATGATTTTTCGAAGACCACCAGCTGCGCACGCCGTCATGATTCAAGGGGGTATTTCGCCAGGGTCGGCTCGAGACCAAGCGTTGTGACCCGAGGTACAGTTCCTGGCGTCCCGCCCGGAGCCACCACTGGTCGGTTGAGCCCAGCGTCAGCAGTCGCACGTCGACCACCAGGTTTTGAACATCCATCCGATTCAACTCGGTCGGCCGCGAGGTGAAGTCATTCTCCTCGCTGGTCGCATCAATCATCTCGGCAAACAGTCGCAGATCTTGTCCCCAATGCAAATCGGTGAACAACCGCGTCCGATGCAGGTAGAAATTGTCGCTGCGTCCGCTCAAGCGGCGTCCACGAAGATTGTTTTCGTTGTGGAATCGCGTTCGGTACTGACCGCCGACATCGATGGTCAAGCAGTCCAGGGGACGCAGTCGCTTCAACGATTCACCTAAATAGGAACCGTTGTAATCATCGTCATCGAGATAGCTGAAGTCGTTCTCGAGATACGATTGAGCGTAGGCATCGCGAGCGAGTTTCGCATCGTCCCCGCGTGCCGGTGATGCAGGCCACATCGCTACCGCGGCCGCGAGCATCCAGATCGCGGACAGTCGACCGCATCGCGTGTTGATCAAGACGACGGCTGTGTTGGGGATTGTAGCTCGCATTTGCAGCTAGCTTCGTCATGGGGGGAGCCACCGGTCCACCGAATCAGCCGGATCCACACACCTTGCCGCCCTGCGCAGCTGTCGTCGCCTGACAATCGGCAAGGTTTCCCAAAGCGTCATTCAGCCCGCGATTCCAGCTTACGCCATCACGTCCCGCCATGACGTGTCTTCGCTCCCCGTTGTCACATGCGACCGAGTTCGTGGTTGATGCATGAGCATGCCCTTCCGGTTGGTTTCACCAGCATTTCCGTAGCCGAGGCTCGCAGTGGGGAGTTAGCATGAAACGGGGAAAGGCGCAAGGGTCGGACTTTGTGACTGGCAAGCCGCTCGTTTACCGATCTTCCATTCCCGGCGTCCAGCGGTCGCAGGCGATAATCACTGATTTGCGATCGCTTCACTCCAGCCATCGAACCCGATCCACAAAACGGTCACATGCGTTTCCACTTCGCTTCTGCATCCATCGGCCAGGTCTGGTTTCCACTTGTCTTGTTGATGGGGCCCGCGTTGATGGCCGGTGAGAGCGATGGTCGGAAGTTCCGCGTCTGGACCAGCCCCGACGGACGGGCCAGTGAAGCGCTAGCGCTGTTGAGCTATGACGAGCCGAGCGGCACGGTCACGTTTGTCAATCAGGCGGGGAAACGACTGCGGACCGAATTGAATCGACTCTCGGTCGCCGACCAACGTCGCATCACCGCCGATCACCGCCGGCCCCCGTCGGCGTTGGTCAATACGACCGCCCAGGCGGAGCAGGCCGCCCAAGCCGAGCAGGCGACGGAGGCCGAGCAACTGTTGATGGATGATCAGACGATCGCAGAACTCGGGCTGCCTGAAAACGACCGGGCGGTTTACGCCAAGCCACGCAAAGCTGCCGCAGCGCCGATCCAAGTCATCACGATGAAGACGGTCACCAAAGAGGTGCGGGTGCCGCAAGTGGAAGAGTACAACGTACTGGTCCCAGAACTTCGGACCCGGACCGTGATGGAACCGGTCCAACAGCGGGTTCGCTGTGTCGAACGCTACGGGCTGTTCAACAAACGCCGTCGCATCGTCTATCGGACGCGAACGGTTTTGCGTCCCGTGACCCGCACCGAGCAGGTCATGCGGCCCGAGACCCGGACCCGAACCGTGATGCGCAGCGAGACGCGAACGGTGGACGTCCCGGTCGCCAGCAGTGTCGGATCGCTCAAGGCCGCCGGTGGATCCACCAGACGTCAAGAAGGCATCGAAGTGGCGGCCCCGTTATCGGCCGGCGCGATTTCCCGCGAAGTCGTCAAAGTGTTCGAACAACTGATCACAGAATTCGTCCCCGCCCCGCCCTTTGAATCCTTCAATCCCCGCCGGGTGGACGAGTCGATCATCGACTACGAGCAACCCGCCGCGTCCCAGGGGATGCGGTACCTGATGCGAGTGGAGATCAACCAATTGAACCCGCGGAGTATTACCTTGGAGACCGGAGCGCTCGATGTGAACGATACGTCCGAGAGCGAACCGAAAAACAATCTACTGTTTCAGACGCTGTTTGACCGGCTGACGAAATGATCGGCTGACGAAAAGATCCATGTCGGAGCAACCCCCGAGCATCACCGCCGCGATCGGCCAACTGTTCTCGTCGATCGTTTCCAAATGGAAAACCCAGCCGGACTACGGCGATATCTATCGCGGCGACCAGGTCGAACGAACGGATCATCTGCAGCGGATGGCCGACAAGTTCGCCGACCGGGGACGTCGGCTGGGCCGCCGCGCCGGCTGGATGCTGGCTTTCAGCCTGCTGTTCATCGTCGGCGGCATCGCCGTCTTTCTGGCGCCCACCGAGTTCACCGACGCCATCGCCGCTGAACGCGAGGTCCAGGAGGCGAGTGACATCAAGACCGGGATCTTGACTCAGGAAGCAGCGGCCGAAGTGGCCTACCTGCATGCTCGCGATTTGTACAACCTGTACGGAATCTTCCACGAACTCGAATGGACGTTAAATAATTACCAGCCCGGAGCGGATTTGGCAGGCAGTCCCGTGTACGGCCCCCGAATCCAGTGGGCGCGGGACGCCAGCCGGGAATTGGCGACCGCCGAGCCGACCGACAAACGGTATCCCTTTGACTCGTTCCGGTATCACACCATCGAAGGAACGACGGCCACCAAAGTCCCCGCCGAGGTCTTCCGGACCGCGGGCCAGCAGATGCGAACACGCGGGATCGATGTCCCTTTCCTAACTGTTAGCCTGGAAAGACTCAGTTCGGCAGTCGGCGGCGATGACGAGGAACCGGCCGTTCGCATGTTGCAACGCGAATTGTTGGCGTTGTCGCCGCTGTACGACGATGCAAAGCGCGAAAAGGACCGATTGTTCGTCCAGTTGGATGACGAAGCCAAGAATCGCTTGGCCACGACGGAGCAACTCATTGAAGCCGAACAGCGGATCTCCGACGCGTTGCTCGAAGTTAATCAGGCCCAGTCGAACTGGGCCAATCAACCTTGGGTGACCCTGCTGGCCGTCCGAGTCGGTGTGGTCGTGTTGCTGCTGTTCCTGACGACCGTGCTGCTGGCGAGCTATCGCTACACGCAAACGTTGTCGGCCTACTATTTGGCCAGGGCGGACGCCTTGCAATTGCTCTCGCAGCAACCCGACGACCGACTGATCGACGCCGAAGAGTTCAAGACGCTGATCCCACTATTGTCCCCGGACAGCTATCGGATCGACCAACCACCGGCCCCCTATGAGTCGCTCGGTCAAGCTTTCGCAGGCAACCGCTAAGCATCACCTTCCCCAGCTTAGAGCCGCGAGAAGTAGCAGGGGGCGGAGTCGACAGAAACCTCGATCAAAAACCCTCGGTCGCCATCGGCGATCGCGTGGCAGAAAAATGGAGGGCAGAAAAATGCAGTGCCCGTTGACAGATCACGCCGGCACGTAAAACGAGTGCTGAGTTTCTCCAATTCGGCTCGCACGCACCCCATTTTCTTGTCATCCATTTTCCTGTCGCCGCATCCCCGATGCATCGCTCGATGCCGCGAAGTGCGTTGCGTTGCGTGCACAAAAAAAGCCGGGTCACATGGACCCGGCCTGTGGAATTGCGAAGTGGCCTGCTCCGCAGTACCCCCGGTAGGGCTCGAACCTACGACCCACGGATTAAGAGTCGAGGCCTTTAAGTGCTCTTGAGTAAGAGAATACCGCGTTTTCTGCGTCCTGTCTACCATTTTCGAAAAGTGCCGTTTTCCCAGTGTTTACGGGGGTTTCTAAAGACAGCAAGTGTCGTCGGGTGTCGTCCCTTGGGAAACCGATTTGCGATCCACTGCTCTCGCCCCTCAGCCTCTCCCTGTCGCCTTCCGTGTCCGCCCGGCTCAATCATCCCGTGGCGTCCGTGTGGCTCTCTCGTGGCGTCCCTGGCTTCCGTGGTCCCTGCGCCACCAGTCCGACGCGTTCAACAGTGGTGTGGGAGGGAACCCGGAGCAATCCGGGTCCCTGTCCGATACCGATGGTTCGCCGCGATTTTGCGAGACAATTACCGATGTGTCTGTGAGTCCGGGCCAAACCATTCGTCGCTATTTTCAATTGTATCAGCAATGCATTGGAGATTCGCTGCCGACGGTTCAACGCTCGTTATAGTAAAGACATCTGTCGAGGCAGCGTCTTTGGCCGATCCACCTACGGAGTATATTCGTTTGTCGTCCAGCACCAGCCAGCGATCGTGAAGTGAATCGGCGATTACAAGGCGATATTTGTCATGGCCACGTTCTGCCGCGAATAGGCGCGATACATCGAGAAACTCGTCCCATCGGTCTCGATTCGCCCGTCCAGCGCGTTGCCCCGGTTCCGAGGCAACGAGCGTTACGCGAACGTCGTTGGAGACGAATTGAACGTACCTATGGAAAATGTTGGCCCCGAAGTAAGGGTCAAACCAAATTAGGGAGTTCTTTGCATCGGCTTCGCAAAGTGAACGAAGCCGACAAAATGCGGTGAATGGAGTTCCGGCTTCAAGAATCACCGAGGATCGGGGCACGGGTATTGCCTGAATCGCGTCGCGTGCAATCTTCAGATTTTCGCGAACAACGTCTTCAAGTGCATGGCCGTTCTTCAGCCTATTGGCAACTCCGTAAAGCGCGTTGAAAAACTTCTCGAATTCGATCTGATAGTTGTGCCCCGTTTGACCAATCGAGAACGCGCGGCATTCATCGTTCAGCTTGGGATACTCCGCAAAGTATCGCGCCAGAGTCTCGGCTCGTTCTTGCTCGTCGAAGTCCTCTGGTGTCTCAATCAGCCGCTCAAGCGGCCCGAAGAGGCGGCCGAGTTTGAGGAGCATGTCAAGTTTGGCGTCGAGTCGATCCATCAAGATTGTGTCTCAGTCGGCGAACGTAACGATCACGTGGCCGCCGCGAACGACTGACCACTTCAATAAATTCAACTCGGCGGCTCACGTGCATCCGCTGGTTCGCCGTCTCGCCCTGCTTCGGCCGAATTGACGTGATGGCGTGCGGATTGCCGAAACGCCAGTATCGGTATAGGCGTCACTGCGATCAACACGACACCAAAGAATATTGATCCGCCAAGATCGCTTGGGTCGTAGGCCGAGAATGAAGCCCAAGCGAAAAATGCAGCGAGGCAACACCCCCATCCAATTGTCAAGTTGCGGAAAGCCGGGGTGAAGTCACGCATTCCCAGCCAGATGGTGGCGCAGCCGAGAATGAGCATTGCAAATCCTGCTGCGATCAAATGGAGCCCGGCCTGCAAGCCAGAGAGAATCGTCAACGGCCCTGTTGCAGCATAAAGAGTTCCAACCAGGATCAACAGAGGTTTGGCTGGATTCTTCGGGTCAACTACTGGAGTGTCGTTCGCATACGATGTTGATGCAGCATATGGATTCACAGTTTCATCAATCGGCGAACGGTGGACATCACCGAGGACGCGCGAAAGACTCAACCATCGCCAAACCGCTTGGCTCGCGTCCTTCGGTGGATGTCATTGTTACGCCCCGGTTACAATGG
>NZ_JACEHH010000249.1 GCF_014154935.1 Stieleria mannarensis | reverse complement strand
GACGTCGACGCGAACAGCGGCAGCCTGACCGTCACGCTATCCACTTCGACCGGCGGCAATCTGTCGGCCAGTTCGGGCGGCGGGGTCACGGTCGGTGGATCTGGCAGCGGCACGTTGACCCTGACCGGGACGCTGGCCGATTTGAACACCTTCCTGGACACCCCGGCCAACGTCCAATACCTACACGGCACGCCGCACACCTTCGGCAACGATGCAGACACCATCCAAGTGGTCGTCAACGATGGCGGCAACACCG
>NZ_JACEHH010000248.1 GCF_014154935.1 Stieleria mannarensis | reverse complement strand
GCGACCCAGA
Organism: Stieleria mannarensis; assembly: GCF_014154935.1. GTDB lineage: Bacteria > Planctomycetota > Planctomycetia > Pirellulales > Pirellulaceae > Stieleria > Stieleria mannarensis. Next base: position 249 of record NZ_JACEHH010000248.1, on the reverse strand, counting down.
GTTCGATTCCCGCCCGCCGAAGACGAAAAAGAGGCCTGACCCCTTTGTTGCGTCGTCCCGCCCGCCGAAGACGAAAAAGAGGCCTGACCCCTTTGTTGCGTCCGTCACTCTGCGGCAAACCATTCAACGCCGAATAGTTTAGCCAGCGGGATTCGCCAGTCGTCGAGTTTGTCGTCGATCAATCCGTTTGGCAATTGCCTGCCTGTCTTCCAAGAAAAATTGAGACTCCACTGGGTCTCTCGTTGTCCT
>NZ_JACEHH010000247.1 GCF_014154935.1 Stieleria mannarensis | reverse complement strand
TTCCTTCCCACGGTCGGTCACCCTTCCGCAGTTGCCCTCGCCTCGTACTGTCTTTCGTTAGTGTTTCATTTGGTATACTGATCTCTCGAAAGAACTGGAACTAAGTACAGGGGACTTGCACCCCACAAGATCACGCCCATGTTGGGCGTACTGCACGACGAGTCGCCGAGTCGTGGTTGTTGAAGTGGAGGATTGCTCGCGGCGACCGCGTGATCCGTGACGTTCTGTGCATGAGGCGTAGATGCAAGCATTAATCCGTCAATGGTTGA
>NZ_JACEHH010000246.1 GCF_014154935.1 Stieleria mannarensis | reverse complement strand
ATGTTCCTTGTGGAAGGAGTGTGTGAAACGGTTCACCGTGAACCGCTCCTTCCATCAAGGTCCCATACCCACCAAATCTCCCGCCGCGCAGCGGCTTACTTGAACCATCGGATGCACGACGAGCCGCGGAGTCGTGGTTGTTGAAGTGGTTGATCGTTCGCCGCGGCCGCGTGATCCGTTCCGTTCGTGGCGGTAGGCTTGGCTGCGATGGTCCGGCGCCTGTCGTCCATGCTGCTGACGGGTACGCTTGAATTTGGCCCACTTGATGTCGT
>NZ_JACEHH010000245.1 GCF_014154935.1 Stieleria mannarensis | reverse complement strand
GAAACATCCAGCGATTCATTCGACTTCACCGTCGACGACGGCGCCGGAACGACGACCAGCAGCACCTTCAACTGGACCGTTACGGCTACGAACGATGCGCCGGTCGAAGCATCCATCGAAGGGACGACGCTGGCCTACACCGAAAACGATGGCCCGGTGGCGATCACGTCGACGCTAACGTTGAGCGACAGCGACGATACGAATTTGGAATCGGCGGTCGTTCAGATCACCGGCAACTACGCTTCCGGCGAAGATGTCTTGACCTTCGTCGATCAG
>NZ_JACEHH010000244.1 GCF_014154935.1 Stieleria mannarensis | reverse complement strand
CACGACGATCGCACCAAAATTAGGCTGCAAACAGGAGTTTTTCGAGAAATGCGGTGTTCCAGCCGGCGATTTTCCGTTTCCGCCTAAGACTCTTCTTCCGGGTGTCTCGCTTGAGAAGCGTCGTGACAAACCGACGAGTGAAGCTCATATTCGACGTAGCGTTTTTGGTTCGGAGCCGACTCGAATCCTCATGAAACACAACATCGAGAACCCAGTGCATGCTTTCGATGCCCCAGTGGCGACGAGCGCTATTTGCGAATTCACCTACACGTGCCGG
>NZ_JACEHH010000243.1 GCF_014154935.1 Stieleria mannarensis | reverse complement strand
TTTCGGAAACACCTTGCGAAGCACGTAGACCTTGCCTCCGGTGAAGTGAGCAGACTCGACAATGTCTTCTCCGATTCGTGTCAATCCTTCCTTTTCTTCATCGGGCAGATCGATCACGACTTCGCGGCGCGGCAGTGAGTCCGGAAAACGTTCTTCGCTGCGCCGGCGCTTCGGCGGCTTGTTCTTCTTGTCGGCTCGTTTGTTTTCTTCGATCGCCTGCTTGATGCCTTCGCGTGCATCGTTGATTTCATCCTCACTTGCGAAGTCAAACTTGAGCTG
>NZ_JACEHH010000242.1 GCF_014154935.1 Stieleria mannarensis | reverse complement strand
CGAACCGCTGTCTCAGCTGTTTCCTGATGGCAGCGAAGCTGCCAGAGGGAACGTGTTCCGCCGGGACGGCGGTGGGGGAATATTTGGGACAAAGGTTCTACAATCGCAGTGTAGAACCGCTGTCTCAGCTGTTTCCTGATGGCAGCGAAGCTGCCAGAGGAAACGCGCTCCGCCGGGACGGCGGTGGGGGAACAATTGGGACAAAGGTTCTACAATCGCAGTGTAGAACCGCTGTCTCAGCTGTTCCCTGTTGGCAGCGAAGCTGCCAGAGGACACACGT
>NZ_JACEHH010000241.1 GCF_014154935.1 Stieleria mannarensis | reverse complement strand
TGCACGCGGAGCCGGCGGTCACCTCGGATTCAAATGGAACATCTTCACCGCCGGCCCGGTGATGCGTGACGACTATGAAGTCCGACATATGCAAGTGGCGGGTGCCACAATTTTTGGATTTTTAATTCGACATGGTCAGTGGTTCCTTGGGTGTGTCTTCGTTGGTGAGCGTTGAGGGAGTGGCCGCCTCGCGGTGATTCGTCGTGACGTTTCGACAAGGATGTTGATTAAACGACTATTCGAGGTGAACGCATCAAAGGGGTCAGGCTTCTTTGTTGATTGAACGCATC
>NZ_JACEHH010000240.1 GCF_014154935.1 Stieleria mannarensis | reverse complement strand
CCGACTCGGCCGAAGAAGGCAAATCGACGCCTGTCGATCGAGTACGAGCACGAGTACCGCGTTGCTGAGTACGAGTACGATCCAAGACAATCCGACGCCCGAATGTGGGCTGCTGATTGGGGCACTGGATTTCCCTTGGCGTTTTCGATCAGTTACAGTGGCTGTCAGCGGCGATGGCTCAACCTGTCGTCGTGGCCGGACGCGCGAACCAAGTGGTGCACCGCAGTCGGCGAGTCGAGTTTGTTTTTGAGTTCAGGTCAATCGCGCTGACGCGGTGACCACCGCCGTTCG